>DATJVI010000027.1:0-57840 GCA_035501875.1 Burkholderiales bacterium | reverse complement strand
GGGCATGGGGCAGGGCAAGGTCTGGCCGCATCCCAGCTGGAGCAGGCAAATTCGGCTCAACTGCGCCGCCGCTTCGGCCGTTAACCGCTGAGGGTGCGGGCTGCGGGGCAACGCCCGCGCGCACTGCGAACCCGATCCTGTCCGCCTAGATGAGCCGAAATTTGCCACCGGACCCGTCTGCGCCTGGAGCCAACGGTCGAGTCGCCTGGCTGGCGTCCCTGGTCGTCGTCTCCGGAACGCTGGGCGCCACGCTGGGCGTGTGTGCCCTCCTCGGTTGGCAGTTCAATCTCGGAGCGCTCAAGTCGGTGTTCCCGGGATGGGTGGAGATGAAGCCGAACACCGCGCTGGGGCTCGCCCTGTTGGGACCCGCCCTGATCCTGCGCGGTTGGCCGAAACCGCCACCGACGGCGGACCGGATCGTGCGCACGCTCGGCCTCGTGGCCGCGCTGATCGGTCTGGCAACGCTCGTCGAGTATTCCTGGTCCGTCCAGCTCGGGATCGATCAGCTCCTCTACCTGGACGCCACCGACCATGCGCTGTATCCCGGCCGCATGGGCGTGAATACCGCCGCATGCTTCGCGCTGCTCGGGTTCGCCCACGCCGTGGGCGATGCCCGCTGGCAAGGGAGAGCACTCGCCGCCCAGCTGGCGAGCCTCTTGGCGTGCTTGGTCACGCTCATCACCCTGTTCAACTATCTCCTCCGCGTCCCGGTCTCACAGGGGATCACCCTGTACGCGCACATGGCGCTCAACACCGCCATCGCGTTCCTCATCCTCGCCCTGGGAACGCTGTGCGTGTGGCCCAACCGCGGGCTCATGCCCGTCGTCACGAATGCGCAGGTGAGCGGCCGGGCGGTGCGGATTCTGCTCGCGACGGTGTTCACCATCACGCCGATCCTCGCGTTCTTGCGCCTCCGCGGCCAGGAGCTCGGGTGGTACGGCACGGAGTTCGGGCTCGCGATCTTCGCCCTCTCGCAGCTGACGACGCTCGCGGTGGTGATCTGGTGCGCCGGGTATCTGCTGCACCGTGTTGACAACCGCCGCGCGGCCGCCGAGTCGGCTCGCAACGCGCTGCTGCGGGAGCTCGAGACGGCCAACGCCGGACTCGAGCAGACCATCGCCGAGCGTACCAGCGCATTGCGGGAGAGCGAGCGCCGTTTCCACAGCGCGTTCGACTACGCTGCCATCGGAATGGCGCTGGTCTCGCCCGAGGGACGGTGGCTGCAGGTCAACCGCGCCGTCTGCGACATCCTGGGCTACAGGGAGCAAGAGCTGCTGGCGCTGTCTTTCCAGGACGCGACCCACCCGGACGACCTGGGCAGCGATCTGGAGTATGTCCGCCAGGTCTTGAGCGGCGAGATCGACAGCTATCAGATGGAGAAGCGATACCTGCACAAGCAGGGGCGCGTCGTGTGGGTGCTGCTGAGCGTGTCGCTGGTGCGCACGGAAGACGGGGCGCCGCTGCACTTCATCTCGCAGATCCAGGACATCAGCGCGCGCAAGGCCGCAGAGCAGGCTGCGCGCAAGAGCGAGGAGCGCTTCAAGCTGGTCGTGGAGGGCACTCACGACGGGGTGTGGGACTGGGATATCGCCACCGGTTACTGCTACTACTCCGCGCGCTACAGGCAGCTGCTCGGGTACACCGACGAGGAATTCGAGCCGACTCGGGCCTCGTTCGAGGCGCGCCTCCATCCGGCCGACCGCGAGCACACCTACGCGGCGCTGCGCGCTCACCTCGGACACCGGATACCCTACGAGGTGGAATACCGGCTGCAGAGCAAGTCGGGCGAATATCTGTGGTTCCAGGCGAGAGGGCAAGCGTCGTGGGACCCCGACGGACGCCCGGTCCGCTTCGCGGGAGCACTGCGCGACATCACGCAACGCAAGCAGGCCGAGTTGGCGGCTGAACGCAGCCAGAGCTTCCTGGATGCGGTGATCGAGGGCATTCCTCAGCCCCTGTTCGTCAAGGACGCGAAGCATCGCTGGGTGCTGTTCAACCAGCGCTTCTGCGAAATGATGGGTCACGACCGGTCGGCGCTGCTGGGACACAGCGACCCCGACATCTATCCGGCCGATGTGGTGGAGCGCTTCTGGGCCGAGGACGAGGAGGCCCTGCGCAGGAACGAGCCGCTGTATGTCGAGAGCGCGGTCACGCGCCCCGACGGCAGCACTCGCTGGCTGCTGAAGAGCAAGCAGCGCGTCGAGCTCGGAGACGGAGCCCACATCGTCGGCATCTCGACCGACATCACCAGCCTCAAGCAGGTGCAGACCGCGCTCGCGCACAGCGAAGAGAGCCATCGGCTTCTGTCCGAACATTCGATCGACATGATCTTGCGTATCGATCCCTCGGGCTTACTCACGTACGTGTCGCCAGCGAGCCTGAGCATGCTGGGCTATCGGCCCGATGAAGTCGTGGGGCGGCACGTGCCCGATTTCGTCCACCCGCAAGATCGCGAGGAGGCCGCTCGGCTCTATGGCGAGGTTGTGCGCTTGAAGACCTTCCACGTCTTCACCTGCCGGCTGCGCAACCACAGCGGCGGCTGGGTCTGGGTGGAGACCTCGTTCCGCGCGATCCTGGACCCGGACACCGGTCGCACGGCGCAGGTCATCGCCGTGTCGCGCAACGTGGACGAGCGCATGCAGGCGGCCGAGGCCCTCAATCGCTTCAAGCAGATCCTGGACAACACGATCGACATGATCTTCATGTTCGATACCGAGACGCTGCGCTACAGCTACGTCAACCGAGGGGCGGCCGACACGCTGGGCTATCCCAGAGAGAAGCTGCTCGGCATGGCGCCCTGGGAGCTGCGCGGCAACATCACGGAAGCCGAATATCGCAAGACGATCGAGCCGTTCCTGCGCGGCGAGATCCAGTCGCGCCAATTCGAGACGGTGCACCGGCGCGCCGACGGCGAGGTGATCCCGGTGGACGTGAGCATGCAGATCATCCGCCGCCCCGGCGAGACCGGCATGTTCCTCTCGGTGACCCGGGATGCGACCGAGCGCAAGAAGATCGAGCGCATGAAGAACGAGTTCGTGTCCACCGTCAGCCACGAGCTGCGCACTCCGCTCACCGCGATCCTCGGTTCCTTGGGACTGATCGCAGGCGGCGTGGCCGGCGAGCTGTCCGAGCAAGCGAGGAAGCTCATCGAGATCGCCCGCAACAACGGGGAGCGTCTGGTGCGCCTGATCAACGACATCCTGGACATGGACAAGATCGAGTCCGGCAAGATGCGCTTCGACTTCCAGCCGCACCGCATCCGGCCGCTGCTGGAGCAGGCCGTCGAGGCCAACCGCGCGTACGGCGACAACCTCGGGGTCGAATTCGAGCTTCGCGGCGACCTCCCGGATCGAGTGGTCGCACTGGATAGCGACCGCTTCATGCAGGTGATGGCGAACCTGCTTTCCAACGCGGCCAAGTTCTCGCCGCGCGGGGGCACCGTCGCGATCACCGGCGAGCTCCGGACCGGCGGCGTGCGGATCAATGTCATCGACCAAGGTCCGGGCATTCCGGAGCATTTTCGCGACAAGATCTTCGGCAAGTTCTGCCAAGCCGACGCCAGCGACAGCCGCCAAAAAGGGGGGACCGGGCTGGGCTTGAGCATCGTGAAAGCGATCATGGAGAAGCACGGCGGCGAAGTCGGCTTCGACACCGAGATCGGCCATGGGACCACGTTCCACGTCACTTTCCCCGAGATGTCCCGACACGCAGTTGCCGGTGTTCCGCCTGTGGTCGTACACCGGGCGTCGCCGACATGCGCGGAGAACGCTTGAGGCGGCTCCCGCGCGGAGCCGAGCGGAGATGGCGCAGATGACCGCAGCGGCGCTGACTCGGATCCTGTATGTGGATGACGATCCCGATATCCGCCAGGTGGCGAAGCTGGCTCTGGGCGTCGTCGGTGGCTTCACGCTGGAGTGCTGTAGTTGCGCGGAGGAGGCGCTGCGCGCACTGCCGCAGTTCCGCCCGGACCTGATCCTGTTGGATGTGATGATGCCCGGCATGGACGGCCCTACCACGCTCGCCAAGCTGCGCGAGCTGCCGGAAGCGAGCGGGATACCGGCGATGTTCATGACGGCCAAGGTGCAGCCCCAGGAGATCGCCGGCCTCGAGCATGACGGCGTGCTGGGGGTCATCGCGAAGCCCTTCGACCCGATGACTTTGGCGCAGACCGTGCGCAAGCTCTGGTCGGCCGGCACGGCGCAAGTCGTCCCGCGCAACGACGCCTCCCCGAGGCCGCCCCCGGCAGGAAACGCCAACGCGCTCGAGCAGATCACCGAGGAGTTCGTGCGATCGCTGCCGGGGAAGCTCGAGGAGATCGCCTCGCTCTGGCGTTCCGTGAACGAGGAGGGCGCGCCGCCCGACCTGCTCGATACGCTGCATCGGAAGGTGCACAGCTTGGTCGGCTCGGCCGGCACGTTCGGCTTGGGGCGCGTAGCCGAAGCGGCACGCGCGCTGGAACGGGAACTCAAGCGCACGTCCGGCACGAGGCCTTCGCCGAACCTCGGCGATTCATCGCAACTGGCCGGCCTGGTGCATGAGCTCGTGTGCTCCGCAGGACAGTCGCGTCCCTCGGCAAGCCCGGCGCCGGCCCTGCCACCGTCGATCTCCGGGCCCGCCGACAGCGCCGACGAGAACAAGGCGATCTACTTGTTCGCCGACCAAGCGGAATGGGCCGATGGCCTGTCCGACCAGCTCGAGAACTATGGCTTCGAGGTGCGCAGCTTGCACAGCCCGGAAGAGCTGGCGCAAGCGTGCGCGCGGCGAGTCCCCGCGGCGGTCATGACCCAACTGGAGTCGCAGCGGCTGTACAGGGTGAGCGGCCAGGCTGCGTCCCGGTCGCGCGAAAGCTCGCCGGCGCCCCCTCCGGTGATCTTCATCTCGGACCGCGACGATCTGGATTCCCGTCTGCAGGCGGCGCAGGCCGGAGGTGTGGCCTACTTCACTCTTCCCGTCAAGGTGAGCAGCCTGGTGGACCGGCTCGACCAGCTCTGCGTGCGCAAGGAGACGGAGCCGTACCGCGTCATGATCGTCGAGGACGCGGAGGAGCAGTCGGCGTTCTACTCTGCCGTGCTCACCCAGGCGGGCATGCTCACTTGCGTGGTGAGCGATCCGCGCCGGTTGTTGGAGCAGCTCGAGGAGTTCCACCCCGAGTTCGTGCTGATGGACATGTATCTTCCCCAGTGCTCGGGAGACGACCTGGCGCGGGTGATCCGGCAGATGGACGCGTTTGTCAGTCTGCCCATCGTGTTCCTATCGGTGGAAACCGACTTCGACCGCCAGCTCTCCGCGATGGAGCTGGGCGGCGACGAGTTCCTCACCAAACCCATCCTTCCCGCGCAGCTCGTCTCCGTGGTTGCGAGCCGGGTGAAGCGCTACCGCACCCTGCGTGCGCTCATGATCCAGGACAGCCTGACCGGCCTCGCGAATCACTCGCGGCTGCACCAGCTCCTGGAGACGGAGGTAGCGCGTGCGCTGCGCCAGAATCGGCCGCTGTCGCTAGCGATGATCGACGTCGACCATTTCAAGCAGGTCAACGACCGGCACGGCCATCCTACGGGAGACCGTATCCTGCAAGAGCTCGCTCGGTTCCTGCGTCAGCGGCTGCGCCAGGCGGATGTGGTCGCGCGCTACGGCGGCGAAGAATTCGCTGTCGTCATGTCGAACACCGAGGGCGCGAACGCGCTGATGGTCATGGACCGGCTGCGCAACCAGTTCGCGACCCTCACTCACGAGAGCGACAAGGGAGAGTCGTTCCCGGTGACATTCAGCGCCGGCGTTGCGGAGCTGAGCGGACTCGCGACCGCGCGAGAGCTGGTGCTGGCCGCGGACCGCGCGTTGTACCAGGCCAAGGATCGAGGCCGCAACTGTGCGGTCCTGCGCTCCGCCGAGCCCACTGCGGACAAGGCGGTCGAGGCGTGACCGCGGAGCGCTATCCATCGTGGAGCGTGAGGCGCGTTTGCAGCTACGAGGCTGCAACGGGCTCCCGCGCTAAGGGACCGCGCAGCAGTTGACCGGGGAACGCGCCGGTGTGCTTGCCGTCGCGCAACAGAACCTCGCCGTTGACGACGGTGGCTGCGATGCCACGCGAGTGCTGCACCAGGCGTCGCGCGCCCGCGGGGAGGTCATCGACGATTTCGGGCATCTCGGCGCCGATCGTCTCCGGATCGAACACGACAAGGTCGGCCGCCATCCCCTCGCGGATCAGGCCGCGGTCCGCGAAGCCCCACAGCGTGGCGGGCACGAACGTGATCATCCGCACCGCCTGTTCCAGCGTGAAGGCCTGCTTGGCGCGGACCCAGTGCGAGAGCAGATGGGTCTGGAGCGAGGAATCCATGAGCTGCGAAACATGCGCACCGGAATCCGAGAAGGTGGTGACGGTGCGCGGGTGTCGCATCAGCTCCAGCGCGTAGTTCTGGTCTTCGTTCGCGAGCGGCTGCAAGAAAAAGCGATCCAGGTCCTTCTCGAGCGCGAGATCGATCAGCGTCTCGCAGGGGTGTTGACCGCGCTCTTTCGCGACCTTCGCCACAGTCGCGTGGGGCCCCTCCACGGCGTCGAAGAGCAGCAGCCAGTCGTAATCGGCGGGGCGCGCCTCCGTGCCCACCGCCTTCCGCGTGTCGGGCTGTTCTGAGGCCTGCACCAGCCGGCGGCGCAGCTCGGGGTCGCGCAGGCGGCGGCGCTGCTCTGCGAGCGGCAGCGCGCGCAGCTCCTTCCAGACCGGCAGGCGGTCGAACGGGAGCTGAGTGCGGAACGAAAGCAGCGCGCTGAGCGAGCGGCTATGGACCTGCGCGAACATGCGGCCTCCAGCGGACGCCGTCTCGTCGAGCAGCGCGAGGTATTTGCGCCACACGTTGGGCACGTCGCGCCGGCTGAACACGCCGAACGTGATCGGCCGTCCGCTCTCGACCGCGAGCTGGCGCAGACGCGCATGGTAGCCCTCCAGCCCCGGGTCGCCGGGAGCGCGGTCCACGCCTTCTCCAGCCAGCTCCAGAATGCCTGCATCGAGATCGCCCATGACGCCGGCAAGGCGGCGCACTTCGTCCCACTTCGCCACCCGGCTTGCCACCGGCCGTCCGTCCGGGGTCTCGTGACTCGGCGAGCGCGATGTGCTGAAGCCGATGGCGCCGGCGCGGATCGCGTCGCGTAGCTCGCGCTCCATTGCCAGGAGGTCCGCCTCGTTCGCGCACTGGTCGAACGCACGCTCGCCCATCACGTAAGTGCGCAGCGCCGAGTGACCGATGTAGGCAGCATAGTTGATGCCCTTGGGCAGCGACTCCACGCGATCCAGGAACTCGGGGAAGGTCGTCCAGCGCCACTCGATGCCCGCTTCCATCGCCTCGGGCGGGATGTCCTCGGCCCGCTGCAGGTTGCGGATGACGAGCTGCTTGCTCGACGCGGGGCAGGGCGCCAGCGTGAAGCCGCAATTCCCCATCACCGCGGTGGTGATCCCGTGGAAGCAGGAAGAGGTCCCGAGCGGGTCCCAGAACACCTGGGCGCCCATGTGCGTGTGGGCGTCCACGAAGCCGGGCGCCACAACCTGGCCCTCGGCGTCGACCATCTCGCGCGAGCGCTCGCGAATGCGTCCGATGGCGGCGATGCGTCCGTGGCGCACGCCCACGTCGGCGCGGTAGCGAGGCAGGCCGGATCCGTCGATCACGGTCCCGTTCTTGATCACCAGGTCGTAGAACATCGTCCGCTCCTCCCTGCGCCCCCGGGCGGCATGCTCGCCCCGGCTGGCGGTATCGTACTCACATCCCAGCACCGGCGCCAGCGGTCGGGTCCCGGGAGGATAGTCGACGTCTCGCCAGCTCGCGCTGTGTGGCGGATCTCCCGCCGTCGCATCGGCTTGGGCATCACGCGCCACGGTCTACGGATAGCTATGCGCGCTGGGGTCTCGTGCGGATGAGAGGCGATCGCTGCCGGGGTTCGGGAGAGGGGATCGTCAGCTCTTGGCCAGGATCACCCGAGATGCCCGTCGCCGCCGGCGCTCAGGTCGAGGGGAACTCGCCCCACCTGACGCCGGCGATGCGCGAAGCGAAAGGGAAGGGCCTCGTGGTCGACTTGCATGAATCGACCGGAATGCGGCTGCGCGGATCACTACGGAGCCCGCTGCGCGGTTATACAATTATGCAGGCCTGACCCCATTCGGACCCCATTCGCGGGGCTCGCGCCGTGCGGGCGCACAGCTACTCCGGCACCACGGCGGTGACTTCGATCTCCACCTTGGCGCGATCCTCGAGCAGCGCCGCGACCTCAACGACGCTCATCGCGGGATAGTGGTTGCCGACGATCTCGCGATACGCTTCGCCGATCGCCCTGGCGGCGGAGAGGTACTCGCGCTTGTCCGTCACATACCACGTCATGCGCGCGATGTGCTCCGCTCGGGCACCGGCTTGCGCGAGAACGGCTACCACGTTGCGCAGCGCCTGGCGCACCTGTCCTGCGAGATCGTCGGTTTGGAAGCGGTATTGCTCGTCCCAGCCGATCTGGCCGGCGACGAATACGAGCCGCCCTTGGGCGGCAACGCCGTTGGCATAGCCGCGCGGTCTAGGCCATCCTGGAGGTTGAAGGATCTGCATCGGTGTGTGTCTCCACTGGGTTGGGGTGCGAGGCCTCTTCCCGCAGCTTGAATCGCTGCAGCTTGCCGGTCTCGGTGCGCGGGAGCGCCGGGCGAAACTCGATGGCGCGTGGATACTTGTAGGGCGCGATCGTTTGCTTCACGAACTCCTGCAGCGTCTTGGCCATTTCGGCACCCGGTGCCATGCCTTCCTTCAGCACCACGTACGCCTTGACGATCTGGCCGCGCTCCTCGTCCGGGGCGCCCACCACGCCGCACTCGGCCACCGCAGGATGCATGAGCAGGGTGGACTCCACCTCGGGGCCGGCGATGTTGTAACCGGCCGAGATGATCATGTCGTCGGTGCGCGCCTGGTACCAGAAGTAGCCGTCCGCGTCCATCAGGTACGCGTCTCCAGTCAAGTTCCAGCCGTCTTGCACGTAGTTGCTCTGCCGCTCGTCCGCGAGATACCGGCATCCGGTCGGGCCCTTCACGGCCAGCCGACCCACTGCGCCCGGGGCCAGCGGCTGACCCTGATCGTCGAGCACACAGGCGCGATAGCCCGGGATCGGCTTGCCTGTAGCACCGGGGCGGATGTCGTCGCCGGCGGCGGAGATGAAGATGTGCAGCATCTCGGTGGCGCCGATGCCGTCGATCAGCCGCACCCCGGTCTCCTTCTCCCATAGCTCGCGCGATGCGAGCGGCAGCGCTTCGCCGGCCGACACGCATCGGGCGAGGGTGGAGATGTCGTAGTCGAACGCCACCCCCGCCATCTGCCGGTAGAAGGTCGGCGCGGTGAAGCAGATCGTCGCCCGGTGGTGCTCGATCGCGCTCAGCAAGCCGGTCGGCGTGAGCTTTTCCAGGAGCACGGTCGAGGCGCCGAAGCGCAGTGGAAACAGCAGCAGCCCACCGAGTCCGAAGGTGAACGCGAGCGGCGGCGTGCCGCAGAAGATGTCTTCGGGTCGCGGGTGCAGACAGGAGCGCGGGAAGCAGTCGCAGATCGCCATCACGTCGCGATGGAAGTGCATGGTGCCCTTCGGGACGCCGGTCGTGCCGGAGGTGAAGGCGATGATGCACACGTCGTCGGCCGCGGTGTCGGCGGCCAGCAGCTCCGCGGGCTTGCTTCGCGCCAGCGCATCGAGCGCATCGGGCGCATCGGTGTTGAAGTAGAGTGTGGGCCCGAGATCCGGGCACTGGGCGCGCGCGAGCTCCATCTCTTCGCGCAGCGCGAAATCGCACAGCGCGGCGTTGCAGCGGGCCTTGTCGATGATCGGCTTGAGCTCCCGGGCGCGCAGCAGCGGCATGGTGGCCACTGCGATGCACCCCGATCGCACCACCGCGAGCCAGCATGCGGCCATCGCCGGATTGTTCGGCCCGCGCAGCAGCACCCGATTGCCGGGCACCAACCCCAGGTCCTCGCGCAGGACGCGGGAATAGCGGTTCGTGAGCGCCAGCAGTGCCTGGTAGGTCAACGTACCGCTCGCGGAGCGGATCGCCACACGCCCGCCATGCCCCGATGCGACCATCTTGTCCAGCAGCTCGACCACGCAATTGAGCCGCGCCGGATAGTTCACCTCGGGAATATCGAAGAGGAATTCGGGCCAAAGCGCGCGCGGCGGCAGATTGTCGCGCGCGAAGCTGTCGACGTGCCCCGAGTAGGCTTGGTTTCTCGCGTTCATCCGCTACTTCCTCAGCACTTCGCGCGCGATGATCAGCTTCTGCACTTCGCTCGCGCCTTCGTAAATGCGCAGCGGGCGGATCTCGCGATACAGCCGCTCGGCGATCTGGCCGCTGCGCACGCCGAGCCCGCCGAACATCTGCACGGCCCGGTCGATCACCTGCTGCGCTCCCTCGGTGGCGGCGAGCTTCGCCATCGCGGCCTCGCGCGTGGTGCGCGCGCCTTTTACGTCCCGGAGCCAGGCCGCACGGTAGGTGAGCAATGCCGACGCGTCGATGGTCGTGGCCATGTCGGCGATCGCGGCCTGCGTGAGCTGGAAGTCGCCCAACGCCTGTCCGAACAGCTTGCGTCCGCGCGCGTGCCCCAGTGCCTCGTCGAGCGCGCGGCGCGCGAAGCCCAGCGCCGCCGCGGCGACCGAGGCGCGGAAGATGTCCAGCGTCTCCATCGCGACTTTGAACCCGGCGCCCCGCTCTCCCAGCAGGTTGTGCTTGGGTACGCGGCAGTCGCGAAAGCGCAACGTGGCGAGCGGATGCGGCGCAGTGACATCGATTCGCTCCGCAATCTCCAGGCCCGGTGCGTCGGCATCGACCACGAAGGCGCTCAGTCCCTTCGCGCCGGGCGCCTCGCCGGTGCGCGCGACGACCGTGTAGAAGCGGGCGATGCCGCCGTTCGAGATCCAGGTCTTGGTGCCGTTGAGCGCGTACCGGTCGCCGTCCAGCGTTGCGCTGGTGGCGATGGCCGCCACGTCGGATCCCGCCTCGGGCTCGGACAGGGCGAAGGCTGCGATCCACTCACCGGCTGCGACGCGCGGCAGATAGCGCCGCTTCAGCTCTTCGCCGCCGTGCAGGCCGATTGCGCCGCTGCCCAAGCCTTGCATGGCGAAAGCGAAGTCGGCGAGCCCCGCATGCCATGCCAGCGTCTCGCGGATGAGGCACAGCGCACGCGAGTCCAGCCGCTCGAGCGCGCCGCCGTAGGCGCCCGGCACGGCGTAGCGCAGCCAGCCTGCTGCGCCGAGCCGCTCGACCAGCTCGCGGCATGCGGCATCGACATCGGACTCCGTGTCGATGTCGCTCAAATTGCTCGCGGCCCATTGGTTCAGCCGCTCCGCGAGATCGCGGTGCGCCGGCTCGAAAAACGGCCAATCCAGATGGGCTTTGTCTCGCATGTTCCGCTTCGCCGGCGCGTCGCTCAGGCCACGGGGCCAGGGGAGGGGAGCGGAGCGAGCGCGACTCGCAGCCGATCGATCAATTGTCCGATGAACGCGTCGTCGTGGTACACGCCGAAGCCGATCCGTAACCGATCGCGCCGCCGGTCGACGCGCACGCGATGCGCAGTGAGCGCGGCCTCGGCTTGCGTCGCCCAAGGCAGGGCGAAGGTCAGGAAGTTTCCGCGCGGCATGCCGGACGGCGGAACGAGCCGCTCCAGCGGCAACGCGGGCAACGGCGCTCGTGCGAGCGCATCGAGAAAGCGCTGCTGCAGTCGCTGCACATGCGCCTGCACGGCCGCAAAGTCTATGCCCAGCTCCGCGAGCCAGTGCATGACGGCGTTGAAGCGGTACAGGCCGGAGGGGTCGAAAGTCGCGCCGAAGAAGCGCATCCCCCCCTCGCCGTAACCGACCGGGCCGGCCTGTGCGCCGCCCAGCCCGGCAAAGTCTGCGAACCACCCCGTCGCGAGCGGGCGCAGCTCGGTGCCGGGCGGAACCGCGAGGAAACAGGCGCCCTCTCCGGCCATCGCGTACTTGTAGCCGCCGGCGAGGTAGAACGCACGGCCGGCAATTTTGGAGAGGTCCACCGGCAAGGCGGCGAACGCGTGATAGCCGTCGATGACGACCAGCGCATTCGCAGGACACGTCTGCACGATGCGCTCGAGATCGGTCACCCGGAAGCCGGAGTCGAAGAACACGTGCGAGAGCCAGACCAAGTCATAGGATCGAGCGAGCTGCGCACAGAACCGGTCGAGGAAACTCTCGTAGGGCTCCGCCGGCACCCGGGTCGCGTGAAGCCGTCCCGTTTCCTCCACCCGGCGCGTCTGCCGCTCGAAGCTGTGGAACTCGTGCCCGGTGGTGAGCACGCGCTGGGAGCGGGTCCAATCGAGGCAGGAGTACAGCCGCACGACGAACTCGTGCGTGTTGGGTGCGAACGTGATCGCATCCGCCTGGGGCAGTCGCAGGTGGCGGGCGAGATGCCCTTGCGCTTCCGGGATCACTTCGCCGAACACCTTCTCCCACTTGGCGTCGGTGAGGCGTGCCGAGTCTTCCCAGTAGGCGAGATGCGCGGCCCGCGTGACATCCGGCCACGGATGATGGCTGTGCGCGGTGCAGTGCAACCAGTCGCCCGCGGACCGGAAGAACTCGCCGAAGTGCGCCTTAAGCTCCACGCCAGTGGAACCCCAGTTGGCGCTGCAGCTCCTCGGGCAGCGGCGGGAGCATCGAGCGCGGCACGAGATAGGTGGACAGGTCGAAGTAGTCGGTGAAGATGCGGTGCGCTTCCACGGTGCGCTTCAAGTAATCCTGTCCGGCGGAACCGCCCGTGCCGATCTTGCTGCCAATCATGCGGTTGACCATCAGCGCGTGGCGATAGCGCCATAGCGTCAGGCTCTCGTCGATGGCGACGATCTCGGTCAGGATGCGGAACGGCGTGTGGAAGATCGGCTCGTCGCGGTACAGGTGAATCATGAGCGCGGAGACGAAGGCCGCATACGAAAGTCGGCGCTGCCCGGCGTCGACGAGAGCCTGGTAGCGCTCGGCGTCGAACACCGTGCCGAAGCTCTCGGCGGTCTTGTCCAGCTCGCGCAACTGGATCGCCTTCGCCTCCGCCGACAGCAGCGCGTTGTGCTCGATGGCGGCGCGGTCCTTGGCGAGCATCGCCTGCACATTCTGGCTATAGGCATGCCAGAAGTCGTACTCGCGGAAGCGCAGGAACGGCATGCGCGCCAGCCATTGTTCCAGGAGCGCGAACAGGTTGCTGTCGCTCTCGGTCGCGCGAACCTGGCGCTGCGAAGCGGAAGGCAGCGCCGATTCGTATGGCATCGCGTTGTAGGTCAGCCGCTGCGTGCGCTTCAACCCCAGTTTGTTCTCGATGTGCCGGAATTGGACGCTCTGAAATCCGGAGGAGGGTGCAAGCAGGTCGCGGAAGTCGAGGAAGTCGAGCGGCGTCATCGTCTCCAGCACGCCGATCTGCTCGAGAAGCACCTTCTGGATCGCGCCGGTGCGCTCCAGGTAGCGCAGGACCTGGCTCAGCTCCCGCTCCGGCACCACCGGCTGGCCCATGATCGTGAGCACCGCATCGAGCTCGTGCAGGATCTGCTTGAACCACAGCTCGTAGGTCTGGTGCGTGACGATGAACAGCATCTCGTCGTGCGCGGGCTTCCCGGCCTTCGCGCTTTCCAGCCGCTGGCAGTCGAGCAGGGTGCCCAGCTCCAGATAGCTGTTGTAGGTGAGCGCGGTGCGGCGGGACGCGGCCCGTGCCATGGCTCAATCTCCTTCGAAGACTGGCTTGCGCTTTGCCGTGAAGGCGCGGTAGGCACGCTTGAAGTCTTCGGTCTGCATGCAGATGGCCTGTGCCTGCGCTTCGGCCTCGATGGCTTCGTCGACGCCCATGTTCCACTCCTGGTGCAGACAGCGCTTGGTCATTGCGTGAGCAAAGGTAGGCCCGGCGGCCAGCTCCGCCGCCAGTGCCTGCGCTTCGGACAACACCGTTTCGGGCGCGCACTCGCGGTTGAAGAAGCCCCAGCGCAGCGCCTCCTCTCCGCTCATCGAGCGGCCGGTGTACAGAAGCTCTGCCGCGCGCCCCTGGCCGATCACGCGCGGCAGCAGCGCGCAGGCGCCCATGTCGGCGCCCGCCAGGCCCACGCGCACGAAAAGGAATGCGGTCTTGCTGCGCGCAGTTCCCAGACGCAGATCGGAAGCCAGGGCGAGGATCGCTCCGGCGCCGGCGCACACGCCGTCCACGGCCGCGACGATCGGTTGCGGGCACGTGCGCATGGCCTTGACGACATCCCCGGTCATGCGGGTGAAGGCGAGCAGCCCCGGCATGTCGAGCTGCGTGAGCGGGCCGATGATCTCGTGCACGTCGCCGCCGGAGCAGAAGTTCTCGCCCGCGCCGCTGAGCACCACGGCCTTCACGTCGTTCGCATACTGCAGGCGGCGAAAGAGGTCGCGCAGCTCCGCGTACGACTCGAAGGTGAGTGGGTTCTTCTTCTCCGGGCGGTTGAGCGTGACGGTGGCGACGCGCCCGCTGACCGACCACAAGAAATGCTGCGCGCGATAGCCCGCGAGAGTTTCGGTGTTGCCGGCCGCGAGCGCCGGCTGCATGGCGTTGCTCATGTGCCTTTCTCCTTTGGGCTCAGGTCCTGTCCTTGGCGGCGGCCCTTCGCTTCCCCGTGCCGGCCAGATGCAGCTTGAGCTTCGCCAGCAGGCGATGGATCTGGGTCTTCTCGCTCCCCGTCAACCCGGAGAACAGCTCGATGACCCACTGCTCGTGCACCGCCGCCATGCGCGCGAAGAGTGCGCGGCCCGCGGGGGTGAGCCTGACCGTATAGGCGCGCCGATCGCCCGGATCGTCGGCGCGTGCGACCAGCCCTTCTTTTTCCAGCTGATCGGTGAGGCCGGTCACGTTGCCGCCACTCACCATCAAGCGCTGCGACAGCTCGTTCATCTTCAGCCCGGCCGGGTTGCGCTCGAGCTGCGCCATCAGATCGAAGCGCGGGAGCGTGATTCCGAACGCGGTGCGCAGCCGGCCGCGGATCTGGGCTTCCACCAGGTTGGTGCAGGAGAGCAGTCGCAACCAGAGCTTGAGCGCCTGATGATGCTCGTCGGTGAGGCGCGTCTCCAGGTCGACGGCCCTGGTGCTCTTTGCCGCAGCGGCGTTGCGCTTCTGCGGCCTCACAGGACCTCGCCTCCCGCCACTGCGATCGCCTGGCCCGTGATCGCCTCGGCCCCTGGCAGGCACAGCCAGAGCACGGTGTTCGCCACCTCCTCCGGCCGCATCACTCGCTGCTGCGGGTTGTGCGCGGTCAGCGCGGCCCGTGCCTCGGCTTCGGTCTTGCCGGTCTTGCGCACGATGTTCGCGACCGCCTCGCTCAGCATGTCCGTGTCCGTGTACCCGGGGCAGACGGCGTTCACGGTGACGTTGCTGCGCGCGGTCTCGAGCGCGAGCGCGCGCGTGAGCCCCACCACACCGTGCTTGGCAGCGCAGTAGGCGGTGACATACGCATAGCCGGTCAGGCCCGCCGTGCTGGCGATGTTCACCACGCGCCCGAACCCGCGCTCCAGCATGCCCGGCACCACCTGCCGGCAGCACAGATACGTGCCGGTGAGATTGACGTCGAGCATCCGCATCCACAGCGCGAGATCGGTGCGGGCGAAGGGCGCGCTCTCCGCTGCGCCGGCGTTGTTGATCAGGATCTGCACCGGTCCCGCGTTCGCCTGCGCGCGCGCGAATGCGTCTTGGACCGAATCCGCATTCGCCACGTCGACGCGCAGCGTGTGTATCTCGGGGGCGCTTGCGAGCGCCTGTGCCTGGGCATCCAGGCGCCCGTGGTCGCGGCCCATCAGCGTGAGCGTGGCCCCTTGCTCGGCGAGCGCGCGAGCGACGGCGGCGCCGATGCCGCGCCCCCCGCCGGTCACCACTGCGTGCTTTCCGGCGAGCGGGCTAGACATGGATCGGCATCTGCGCAGCCCGCGCCAGGTTGCGCTGGAGCTGCTCTTTCCCCGTGAGGTACTGCTTGGGCCAGCGCGCATCGGCGTAACCCAGCTCCGCCGCGGCATGCAGGGTCCAGAAGGGATCGGCCAGATGCGGGCGTGCCAGCGCACACAGGTCGGCGCGGCCGGCCGCGATGATGCTGTTGACGTGGTCGGCTTCGAAGATGTTGCCTACCGCCATCGTCGCGATCCCTAGCTCGTTGCGGATCCGGTCCGAGAACGGCGTCTGGTACATGCGCCCGTACACGGGTCTCGCCATGCGTGTGGTCTGGCCGGAAGATACGTCGATGAGATCGGCGCCGGCGGCCTGGAACTGGCGCGCGATTTCCACCGCGTCGTCCGGAGTGTTGCCGCCGGGAGCCCAGTCGTGCGCCGAGATACGCACCGACATCGGTTTGTCTGCCGGCCACACCGCACGCAACGCGCGGAACACTTCGAGCGGATAGCGCAGCCGGTTCTCCAGCGAGCCGCCGTACTCGTCCTCGCGCCGATTGGTGAGCGGGCAGATGAAGCTCGACAGCAGGTACCCATGCGCGCAGTGCAGCTCCAGCATGTCGAACCCGCAGCCCACGCCGAGCTGTGCGGCGTGCACGAACTGATCGCGCACCCGGTCCATGTCCGCGCGCGTCATCTCCCGAGGCGTCTGGTTGTGCGGCCCATAGGCGATGGGCGAGGGCGCAATCAGCGGCCAGTTGCCACTCTCCAGCGGCTCGTCGATCTGCTCCCAGCCGAGTTGCGTGGAGCCCTTTGGCCCGGCGTGCCCGAGCTGCAGTCCGATCGCGGCCCTGCTGTGCGCATGCACGAAGTCCACGATGCGCTTCCAGGCGCTTGCCTGCTGCGCGTTCCACATCCCCGCGCAGCCGGGGGAGATGCGCGCATCCGGCGCCACGCAGGTCATCTCCGTGAACACGAGGCCCGGGCCGCCCAGCGCCCTTGAACCCAGATGCACCAGATAGAAATCGTCGGGCACGCCGTCGCGGCACGAGTACATCGCCATCGGCGACATGACGACGCGATTGGCGAGCGTGAGCTCGCGCAGCCGGAAAGGCGTGAACATCGGAGGGATGGGCTGCGCAGGAAGCCCGCTCGCCTGGGCCACCCAGCTCTCCACGCGGGCCACGTAACAGCTGTCTCGCAGCCGCAGGTTCTCGTGCCCGATGCGCTGGCTTCCGGTGAGCAGCGTGTAGGAGAACTGGACGGGATCCAGGTGCACGTAGCGCGCGACGTTCTCGAACCACTCCATGCGGTTGCGCGCGGCGCTCTGCAGACGCAGGGCCTCCGTGCTGCGCTCCGCTTGGTAGAGCTCGAGCGCGCGCGTGACATCGGTCTGCTGCGAGAGCGTATGCGCCAGCGAGATGGCGTCTTCCATGGCGAGCTTGGTGCCCGAGCCGATCGAGAAGTGCGCGGTGTGGGCGGCGTCCCCGATCAGCACGACGTTGCGGTGGTGCCACTTGCGGCACAGCACGCGCTGGAAGTTGAGCCAGGCGGACCCGCGCAAGTGGCGCGCGTTGCTCATCAGGCGCTGGCCGTCGAGGTAGCGGCCGAACACGCGCTCGCAGAAGTCGATGGAACCGGGCTGGTCGAGCTGGTCCAGGCCGGCTTTGAGCCAGGTCTCTTCGCGCGTCTCGACGATGAAGGTGCTGGTATCGGGGTCGAAGCGGTAGGCGTGGAGCTGAAACCACCCCCAGGGCGTCTCCTCGAATGCGAAGGTGAACGCCTCCAGCCGCCGGTGCGAGCCGAGCCAGATGTAGCGGCACTTGCGCACGTCGATGTCGGGGGAGAAGTGCTCGGCGTACTTGCGCCGGATCGTGCTGTTGACACCGTCCGCGGCGACGACCAGATCCGCGCTGGCGAACGGTGCATCGTCGGCGATTTCGGTTTCGAAGCGAAGCTCCACCCCCAAGGCTTGCGCGCGTGCCTGCAGGATGTTGAGCAGCCTCTTGCGCCCGATGCCGCAGAAGCCATGGCCGCCCGACGTGATCTTCGTGCCCTTGAAGAAGACGTCGATGTCGTCCCAGTGGTGGAAGCTGCGCAGGATCTGCGCGTGGGTCTCGGGGTCCGCCTGAGCGAAGTTCCCGAGCGTGGCATCCGAGAACACCACGCCCCAGCCGAAGGTGTCGTCGGCTCGGTTGCGCTCGATCACCGTGATTTCGTGCCGCGCATCGGCTCGCTTCATCAGGATCGAGAAATACAGGCCGGCCGGCCCGCCGCCGATGCACACGATATTCATGCGCCGGTCCTCGGGGATTCAGGTGCCGCCTTATAAGACATCAATCATTTAGCTGTCAAGTGGTTTTGCATGCCGACAAGGGGCAGTGCAGGATCCGGGCCAGGGCGCGCCTTGCGGGGAGTGCCGCGGCGGTGTTAACTTGGGGCGCTCGCTCACGGCACGGAGGGTCATTCGTACATGGTTACCGCAATCGTTCTGTTGAATGTCGCGCGCGCCCGGGTGGCGGAAGTGGCCGAAAAGCTCGCATCCCTGGAGGGCATCTCCGAGGTGTACTCGGTGGCCGGGCGCTTCGACCTGGTCGCCATGGTGCGCGTGAAGACCAACGAGGATCTGGCCGATATCGTGACCGCGCGCATGCAGAAGATCGACGGCATCGAGAGCACCGAGACCCTGATCGCCTTCCGCGCCTACTCCCGGCTCGACCTGGAAGGCGTGTTCTCGATCGGGCTCAAGTAGGCCGCCGATTCCGGCTCGGGCGGGCCCGCGAGCGAGGCCGATGTAGACGGCTTGTAGCTGCCGGAGCCGATCGTGCGTATAATCGCGCTAAGAATTCCTCGTCGCATGACCCGGTTTGCGGCGCGTTTCCCTCGCGGTTGTTCCTCGAACTCCCTCGATCTGTCCCACAGTAGTTGTCTGCCTGAACCGGTTCTGACGGCTTGGCGCCGCAGCAGGCCGATCTCAGGAGAATCGTTTGTCTCATTCCTTTGCAGGGCTCGGCCTGAGCGCCGAGCTGACCCGCGCCGTATCCGAGCAGGGCTACGCGCATCCCACACCGGTGCAGGCACAGGCCATCCCGGTCATCCTCAGCGGCCGCGACGTGCTCGCCGGCGCCCAGACGGGCACCGGCAAGACCGCCGGCTTCGCGCTTCCGCTGCTGCAGCGCCTCGCAGCCCACGGCAGCGCCTCGGCTTCGCCTGCCCGGCATCCGATCCGCGCGCTGATCCTCACACCCACGCGCGAGCTCGCCGCGCAGGTCGGGGAAAGCGTGCGCACTTATGGCAGATATTTGCCGCTGCGCTCCGCTGTGATCTACGGCGGCGTCAACATCAACCCGCAGGTCCAGGCTCTGCAGCGTGGAGTGGACGTCTTGGTGGCCACACCCGGGCGGCTGCTCGACCACGTGCAGCAAAAATCGGTGCACCTCGGTCAGGTGCAGATCCTCGTGCTGGACGAGGCAGACCGCATGCTGGACATGGGCTTCATTCGCGACATCCGGCGCATCCTCGCGCTGCTGCCGGCGAAGCGGCAGAACTTGCTGTTCTCGGCAACCTTCTCCGAGGACATCCGAAAGCTCGCCGATTCTGTGCTGCACGATCCCGTGCATGTAGAAGTAGCACGCCGCAACGCGGACTCCGAGCTCGTGACTCAGCGCGTCCACCCGGTGGACCAGGCACGCAAGCGGGAGTTGCTCGCGCATCTCGTCGCTGCCGGCAACTGGCAACAGGTGCTGGTGTTCTGCCGCACCAAGCACGGCGCGAACCGGCTGGCCCAGCAGCTCAGCCGCGAAGGGCTGGAGGCCGACGCCATCCATGGCAACAGGAGCCAGCCGCAGCGAGTGCGCGCGCTCAAAGGCTTCAAGGAGGGCCTCGTGCGCGTGCTCGTCGCCACCGATGTTGCCTCGCGCGGGCTCGACATCGAAGAGCTCCCGCATGTGGTGAACTTCGATTTGCCGCATGTGCCCGAGGACTACGTGCATCGCATTGGGCGCACCGGCCGCGCCGGCATCTCCGGCGAGGCGATCTCGCTCGTCTCCACCGAGGACCAACCGTTGCTCGCATCGATCGAGAAGCTGCTCGGCCGCAGACTGGAGCGGCATAGCGTGCCCGGGTTCGAGCCCGGGAAGGCGCTCCCAGCCTCTCCAGCGGCTGCGCGTGCAAGGAGTGCGGGCGAGCGCAAAGGCGCGGCGCAACGAACTCGCGATCGACGCACTTCGACGGCGCAGGACAGGACCGGGCGCCGCTCGCAGTCCGCAAAGCGGCAGGATCATCGCCAGCCTGCCCCACGCAACCATCGCCGCGGCAATCGCAAGCAGGTGGCTGCACTGCTCGGAAGCAGCACGCGGCCGACGCAGTGAGCGCAGAGCAGAGCTTTTCGACTGAGAACCGAGAGAAGAGGACACAGCATGAACATCTTTGTCGGCAACCTGGCACCGCAGACCACGGAAGCGGAACTCGCCGAGCTCTTCGGCGCATTCGGGCAAGTGAAGTCGTGTGAAGTGAAGCGCGAGCTGTTCACCGGCAAATCGCGGGGCTTCGGGTTCGTGGAGATGCCCGGCAAGGCACACTCGCTGGCTGCCATCGCCGGGCTCAACGGTAAGGAGCTGCACGGGCAGCCCCTGAAGGTCAACGAAGCGCGCGACCGCATGGGTTCGCGCCGCCGCTAGGCCGCCTGCCCGTCCCGCATCGGCGACCGCCGCGGTGGCCCAGACGCGCTTTTCCGCCCGTATCCGATGCGCGGGTTGACTATCGCTGCCGCGGGGAGTAAGGTTTTCGCCGCCTGGTACTCGGAGAAGTCCTTTGGAATGCGACAGTTGTAGCAGTACCGTCTCCCGCTAGTCGGATCGCCGTCCAGTAACACAGTCCTCCCAGACTGCTCGCCGGCCGTCCCACTGGAGCTAGACACCCAGGGGAGGCCCGAGCAGCAGCCCGTTGCACAAAGCAGCGGGCTCCCGCTCAGTCCTTGCTTCTAGACCTAGATGTGCTGCGGCCGCATGGCGCGGCGCGCGTTCGAGTCTTTCGCCGACTCGAAGGAGAAGCCATGGAACTGACAGCCATTCTGCGCAGCGTGTTTCGCCCGCTGGCTCCGCAAACCCCTGCGCAGCCGGCGCCCCGTCGCGCCCAGTCCGCAGCCGAGCTGTACCTGTACGCGCGCCTCACGCCCGACCAAGCGCTCGAGAAGCTCGGCAGCTCCGCCGAGGGTCTGCTGTCGCGGGAGGCGATCGACCGCCAGCTCGCCTACGGCCCGAACATCGTCGTCCACGAAGCTCAGAAGAGCGCCGCGCGCCGGCTATTGGAGCTGTTCTGGACGCCGCTGTCGCTGCTGCTGCTGGGGCTGGCGGCAGTGTCCTACCTCACCGGGGAGATCAAGGGCGCGGTGGTGATCGCCATCATGGTCGCGCTCGCGACTCTGCTCTCGTTCATCCAGGAGCATCGCTCCAGCCGGGCGGCCCAACGGCTGCGCGCGATGGTGAGCACCACCGCCACCGTGCTGCGGATGGACCCGCGCAAGGGCGTGCCCGAGGAGGTGACTCGGTACTTCGAGGTGAGGCTGCACCCGCACGGCCCGACCCGCGAAGAGGTGTCCATCGAGCGGCTCGTTCCGGGAGAGGTCGTGCAGTTGTCCGCGGGCGACATGGTCCCCGCCGACGTGCGACTGCTCAACGCGAAGGACCTGTTCGTCAACGAGTCGGCGCTGACCGGCGAAGCCATGCCGGTGGAGAAGTTTCCCAACCTCGGCGGCCAGCTGCCCAAGTCGCCGCTCGAGCTTCGCAACATCTGCTTCATGGGGACCAACGTGGTGAGCGGCAGCGCCAGCGCTGTGGTGGTGGCCACCGGCGGGCGGACCTATTTCGGCTCGGTCGCCTCGAGCATCGCGGGGCAGCGCGTGCTCACGAGCTTCGACCGCGGGGTGCACGCCTTCATCTGGCTGATGATCCGCTTCATCGTGGTGATGGTCCCGCTGGTGTTTCTGATCAACGGCTTCCTCAAGGGCGACTGGATGCAGGCCTTCCTGTTCGCCGTCGCGGTGGCCGTCGGGCTCACCCCCGAGATGTTGCCGATGATCGTGACGATCAACCTGGCCAAAGGCGCGATCGCGATGTCGCGCAAGAAGGTGATCGTCAAGCGCCTCAATTCGATCCAGAACTTCGGCGCGATGGACGTGCTGTGCACCGACAAGACCGGCACGCTCACCCAGGACAAGGTCATCCTCGAGCGCTACGTCGATATCCTCGGCGAGGAGAACGAGAGAGTCATCGAGTACGCCTACCTGAACAGCTACTACCAGTCCGGGCTCAAGAACCTGCTGGACGTGGCGGTGCTCGAGCACGCGGAGGTCCACAAGCAGCTGCAGGCGGGAACGCGCTACGCCAAGGTGGACGAGATCCCGTTCGACTTCCAGCGCCGGCGCATGTCGGTCGTCGTGGAGAAGGACCACGCGACTCACATTCTCATCTGCAAGGGCGCCGTCGAGGAGGTGTTGAGCGTGTGCAGCCGGGCCGAGCGCCAGGGCGAAGTCGTCCCGCTTGCCGGTGAGCCTCCCGACGAGCTGCGCGCGGTCATCCATGGCCTGAACGAGGATGGCTTCCGCGTCATCGCGGTCGCGTACAAGGAGGTGCCGGCCGGGCAGTCGGTCTACAGCATCAAGGACGAGTCCGACCTCATCCTGGTCGGGTATATCGCGTTCCTGGATCCCCCGAAGGAATCCGCCGCCGATGCGCTCAAGGTCCTGCGCGAGCACGGGGTCGCCGTGAAGATCCTGACCGGAGACAACGAGGTCGTGACGCGCAAGGTGTGTCGCGAGGTCGGCCTGGACGTGGAGCGCGTCGTGCTCGGGTCGGAGCTCGAAGGGCTGTCCGACGCGCAGCTGTCGACGCTGGCCGAAGCGAGCGACGTGTTCGCGAAACTGTCGCCGGATCAGAAGGCCCGGGTGGTCAAGGCACTGCATCTGAAAGGCCACGTGGTGGGGTTCCTGGGCGACGGGATCAACGACGGACCGGCGCTCAAGGCCGCCGATGTCGGTGTTTCCGTGGACACCGCGGTGGACATCGCCAAAGAATCGGCCGACATCATTCTCCTGGAGAAGAGCCTGCTCGTGCTGGAGGAGGGGGTGGTCGAGGGGCGCAAGGTGTTCGGGAACATCATCAAGTACCTCAAGATGGGCGCGAGCTCGAACTTCGGCAACATGTTCAGCGTGATTGGAGCGAGCGCGTTCCTGCCGTTCCTGCCGATGGCGCCGGTGCAGATCCTGTTCAACAACCTGCTGTATGACTTCTCGCAGACGGCGGTGGCCACCGACAACGTCGACAAGGAGTATCTGGACAAGCCACGCAAATGGGATATCGGCAACATCGGCCGCTTCATGCTGTTCATCGGCCCGATCAGTTCGGTGTTCGACTATGTGACGTTCTTTGTCTTGCTGTACTTCTTCCACGCCTGGGACAATCAGGGCCTCTTCCAGACCGGTTGGTTCATCGAGTCGCTGCTGTCCCAGACGCTCATCGTGCACATCATCCGCACCGGCAAGCTTCCGTTCGTGCAGAGCCAGGCGAGCGCCGCGCTGACGGGCACCACCATCGCGATCTGCCTGCTCGGACTGTGGCTGCCGGTGTCGCATTTCGCGCCCGCGTTGAACCTCGTGCCGCTGCCGCGTGAATACCTGCTGGCGCTGCTCGCCATTCTGGCCGGCTATCTCGCGCTCACTCAGCTCGTCAAGACCTGGCTCATTCGACGGTTCGGATTGAACTGAGCGGCGCGTCCCGCTCAATCCTCCGCACTCGCTGAAGCTGTCCACGCTCCACACGTGCCGGCCCCGATCCGCAGGATCGGGGCTGGCTGTCCGCGGCCGTCCACCGCTGCTATCTGCGCCGGCCCGTTTAGGGATCCTTTGCATCTGCGCCCTGACTTTTTGCACCTTTTTTATGCGCATCGGAATAGATTGGCCGTACTTAGCGGTGTGAGTGCAGCGGATCGCAGGTGCGAGACGCTACCGGAGCCGCAGCGGAGATCATCATGGAGCTAACAGCAGGATTGATCGGTGCAAAAGGAACGCGGCGAGAGCGCTCGCAGATGCACGAGCTGACCGAACTCGCCTACACCACGGTTTTCGATGCATTGAAACTGGCATACGGCTCGGACGACGCACACTCGGCGAAAGATCGGAAACGCTGCGATCTGCGAGCCAAGATGGCAGCCGACTACCTGTTCAGCCGGGAACCGGATCCGGACGCTCTAGAGACGCTTCCGGTCGCCCGGGAGCAGGAGCTTGCGCGGGACTGGTTGAAGCGCAACGATACGATGCGCGAACTGGTGCTCGAGAGCCTTCGCGTTCTGAATGTCATGGACGACCATGCGGGCAGCAGGACGGGCCCCATCGGCGAAGGCCTGGTCAGGGCATATGGACGGGGCTCGTTCAAGGCACTCGATCACGCAGCCTACGACGCGTTGGTGCAGCGGGCAATCGGCAGTCTGCCGCTGCACTTGCAGCAGAGCATCTTTTACGGCTGGGCGAAGACCAGGTCGTGCCGTTAGCCTGGCGCGGCCGCGCCCGTGTCCAGTTCCGCAGCGACGTCTTTGTGGGGTCTTTAGGCGACGCCCCATCATTTTTGCACCGTTTTTATACGAAAGGCCCTAACATTCACCCTCTCACACAGAGGAGGCAACGATGATGGACGTGGTTTACCTCTTGGTGCTGATCGGTTTCTTCGCACTGTCGGCGGCCGTCGTGTACGGCTGCGAGCGTCTGAGGAGGCCGTCATGACCTGGCTCTATGCGCTGAGCGGGGTGGTGGCGCTCGTTATCACGATCTACCTTGTCATCGCGCTGCTCTTTCCGGAGAAGTTCTAATGATCGCGAACGGATATCTGCAACTGATCGTGTACGTGGTGGTGCTGCTGGCCCTGGCCAAGCCGCTCGGCACGTACATGGCGCGCATCTTCGAGGGCCAGCCGGCCGGCGTGAACACGCTCGTCGGGCCGTTCGAGCGGCTGCTCTATCGCGTCTGCGGCCTGGATCCGGCGAAGGAGATGCGCTGGACGCAGTATGCGCTTGCCATGTTGGCGTTCAACCTGCTGGGTGCTCTGGTCGTCTACGGCCTGCAGAGGCTGCAAGCGCACTTGCCGTTCAACCCCCAGAGCTTTCCTGCGGTCTCGCCGGACTCGTCGTTCAATACAGCCGCCAGTTTCGCCACCAACACCAACTGGCAAGGATACGGCGGCGAGAGCACGATGAGCTATCTCACGCAGATGGCGGCGCTCAGTGTCCAGAACTTCCTGTCTGCGGCCACGGGTATCGCCGTGTTGCTGCCGTTGATCCGCGGCTTCGCACGCCAGAAGGCAGAGACGGTGGGCAACTTCTGGGTCGACCTCACCCGGATCACGCTCTATATCCTGCTGCCGTTATCGCTGCTGCTGGCTGTAGCGTTGGTCTCGCAGGGGGTGGTGCAGACCTTCTCCTCCTATCCGACTACGTCGCTCGCCGAGCCGGTCGAGTACGACAATCCCAAGCTCGACGCCGCGGGACAGCCGGTCAAAGACGAGAAGGGTAACCCGGTGACCGAGAAAGCGACCCAGAAGGAGCAGAGCATCGCGGTGGGGCCGGCGGCTTCCCAGATCGCGATCAAGCAGCTGGGCACGAACGGCGGCGGCTTCTTCAACGTGAACTCGGCGCATCCGTTCGAGAATCCCACGCCGTTCTCCAATTTCCTGGAGGTACTGGCCATCCTGCTGATCTCGGGTGGGCTGTGCTACAGCTTCGGCAAGATGGTGGGCGACACACGCCAGGGCTGGGCGATCCTAGCGGCGATGACACTCGTGTTCGTGGTGTTGCTTGCTCTGTGTGTCGGATCCGAGCAGGCGGGAAATCCCGCGCTCGCCAAACTCGGCGTGGATCAGACCACAACCGCGATGCAGCCCGGCGCGAACATGGAAGGCAAGGAAGCGCGGTTCGGGATCGTCAACTCGGCGCTCTGGGCCACGGCGACCACATCGGCTTCGAACGGCTCGGTGAACGCCATGCATGACTCGTTCACGCCGCTCGGAGGGCTGGTGCCCATGTGGCTGATGCAGCTCGGGGAGGTGATCTTCGGCGGGGTGGGCTCGGGGTTGTATGGCATGCTGATCTTCGCCATTGTGGCGGTGTTTGTCGCCGGGCTAATGATCGGCCGCACGCCCGAGTACCTGGGCAAGAAGATCGAGGCGTTCGAGATGAAGATGGCTGCGATCGCCGTGCTGATGCCGCTCATCATGGCGCTCGGCTGGACGGCGGTTGCCGTTGTCATGGATGCCGGCAAGGCCGGTGTGGCCAACCCGGGCGCGCACGGCTTCTCCGAGATCCTGTACGCGTTCTCCTCGGCGAGCAACAACAACGGCAGCGCGTTCGCGGGCTTGAGCGCCAACACGCCGTTCTACAACACCGCCCTCGGCTTCGCGATGCTGTTCTCGCGCTACTGGCTGGCAATCCCCGTGCTCGCAATCGGCGGGGCGCTGGTCGCCAAGAAGAAGGTCCCCGTAAGCCTCGGCACGCTGCCGACGCATACACCGCTCTTCATCGCGATGCTGGTCGGTGTGGTCATCATCATCGGGGCGCTCACTTTCTTCCCGGCGCTGGCGCTGGGGCCGATCGTCGAGCACCTGGTCATGTACGGCGGATGAGCGCCTCGAGACATCACGACACTTTACGGAGTCCTCTCACATGAGCACCCAAGTCAGCGCGCCTGCCATGCCTCCGGTGCCGGTGCTGCCGCGCACCCTGGTGACCAAGAGCATCTTCCAGCAGGCGCTGGTGGATTCGGTAGTCAAGCTGCTGCCACAGCATCAGTGGCGCAACCCGGTCATGTTCGTGGTCTACATCGGCAGCATCCTGACCACGATCCTTTTCATACAAGCGCTGGCCGGCAAAGGCGAGGCGCCAGCCGGGTTCATCCTAGCGGTCAGCGTGTGGCTGTGGTTCACGGTGCTGTTCGCCAACTTCGCCGAGGCGGTGGCCGAAGGCCGCAGTAAAGCCCAGGCTGCCGCGCTGCGCGCCGTCAAGCGGGAAGTCGGCGCGAAGAAGCTCGCTGCGGCCAAGCGGGATGCCTCGTTCAGCTGGGTGCCGTCCACCGAGCTGCGCAAAGGAGACCTGTTCCTCGTGGAGGCCGGCGAAGTGATCCCGGCCGACGGGGAGGTCCTCGAAGGGGTGGCGTCGGTCGATGAAAGCGCCATCACGGGAGAGTCGGCACCGGTCATCCGCGAGTCGGGCGGAGACTTCTCTTCGGTCACCGGCGGCACGCGGGTGCTGTCGGATTGGCTCGTCGTCCGGGTGACGGTCGACCCGGGAGAGTCTTTCCTCGACCGCATGATCTCGATGGTGGAAACCGCCCGCCGGCAAAAGACGCCCAATGAGATCGCGCTGTGGATCCTGCTCGTCAAGTTGACGCTGGTGTTTTTGCTGGCGACGGTGACCCTGCTCCCGTTCTCGCTGTACAGCGTGGAGGTCGCCAAGCTTGGCAGCCCCATCACGATCACCGTGCTCGTGGCTCTGCTGGTCTGCCTGATCCCGACGACGATCGGCGGTCTACTCTCCGCGATCGGTCTCGCCGGTATTGGCAGGATGCTCCGAGCCAATGTCATCGCCACCTCCGGGCGAGCGGTGGAGGCCGCCGGTGATGTCGATGTCCTGCTGCTCGACAAGACCGGCACGATCACGCTCGGCAACCGGCAAGCCGCGAGCTTCCGGCCTGCGACGGGCGTGAGCGAGCAGGAGCTTGCCGATGCAGCCCAGCTCGCGTCGCTCGCCGATGAGACCCCCGAGGGCCGCAGCATCGTCGTGCTGGCCAAGCAGAAGTTCGCGCTGCGCGAGCGTGATGTCGCAGCGCTCGGGGCCACGTTCGTCCCGTTCTCGGCGCATACCCGGATGAGCGGCGTGGATTTGGCCGGGCGTCAGATCCGCAAAGGGGCTGCCGACACGATCCGCGACTGGGTCGCGTCCAAAGGCGGGAGCTATCCCACCGAGTGCACGGGCTTTGTCGATACGATCGCACGACAAGGCTCCACGCCGCTAGTGGTCGCCGACGGCGCAAAAGTGCTCGGTGTCATCGAGTTGAAGGACATCGTCAAGGGCGGCATCAAGGAGCGCTTCGCTCAGTTGCGGCGCGTGGGCATCCGGACCGTGATGATCACCGGGGACAATCGTCTTACCGCGGCCGCGATTGCCGCGGAAGCGGGTGTAGATGACTTTCTTGCGGAGGCCACGCCCGAGGCGAAGCTCAAGCTCATTCGCGAGAACCAGGCAGGCGGTCGGCTCGTTGCCATGACCGGCGATGGGACCAACGATGCACCGGCCCTGGCCCAGGCCGACGTCGCGGTCGCGATGAATACCGGGACGCAGGCGGCCAAAGAAGCGGGCAACATGGTGGATCTGGACTCCAATCCGACCAAGCTGCTCGAGATCGTCGAGATCGGCAAGCAACTGCTGATCACGCGCGGCGCGTTGACGACATTCTCCATCGCGAACGACGTGGCGAAATATTTCGCCATCATCCCGGCGGCATTCGCGTCGACCTATCCGCAACTCAATGCGCTCAACATCATGGGGCTCGCGACGCCGGCGAGCGCGATTCTCTCGGCGGTGATCTTCAATGCGCTGATCATCATCGCGCTCATCCCGCTCGCGTTGAAAGGCGTCAAGTACCGGCCGCTGGGGGCAGGGCCGCTCCTGCGCCGCAATCTGTGGATCTACGGCGTGGGCGGGATCATCGTGCCGTTCGTCGGGATCAAGCTGATCGATCTGCTGCTGGTGGCACTGCATCTGGCATAGAGGAGAGGTACTGTGTTGAGAGAACTCAAACCCGCATTTCTCATGCTCATCGTCTTTACCGTGCTGACCGGTCTTGTGTACCCGTCCGTCGTCACCGGTATAGGGCAAGTGCTCTTCCCGCGCCAAGCCAACGGCAGCCTCATCGAGCGCGACGGCAAAGCGGTCGGTTCGGAGCTGATCGGTCAGCCTTTCTCGAGTCCGAAGTACTTCTGGTCTCGGCCGTCGGCGACCTCGCCCTATCCGTACAACGCGGCCTCCTCGTCGGGATCGAACCTGGGTCCGACCAACCCGGCGCTGACGGACGCCGTGGCGGCGCGCGTGAAGGCGCTGCGAGATGCGGACCCGGACAATAAGGCACCTGTCCCGGTAGATCTGGTGACCTCCTCGGGGAGCGGGCTCGATCCGCACATCAGCCCCGCTGCGGCGGAGTATCAGGTCAACCGGGTCGCACGCGCCCGCAGCCTGGATCCGTCGAAGGTTCGGGCGCTCGTAGCACAGTCCACGCAAGGACGGCAGCTTGGTTTTCTCGGTGAGCCGCGAGTGAACGTGCTCGAGCTGAATCTTGCGCTGGACGCCTCCCACTAACCGGTCGCCTTGGCAATCCGAGGAGGTGTGCGCATGGGTACCACTGTGCAGATCGTGACCAGAAGCACGGATGGACTGACAGTCAATCAGCCTGGGTCGGAAAGGCGCTCCGACATTGGGCAAAAGCGCCACCAGGGCAGTTCGGTGCGCCGGCTCGACGGCCGGTACGTCGCGCGCTCAATAGCCCGTCGCGTGATGCTGACGCTGACTGTCGACGAATCGGAGTGGACACGTGCCCGAACGACGGTCATGCGCGCTGCAGGTGCTGACGTGGAGCTCCTCAGGGTCGCGCCCGTCGCGGGGACAGCGCAGCTACGGCTCCACATCGGACTCGAATCGCACGCTCTCGACGACACGATGCGCCGAATCATGCGCTCGCTCAACGCCGCTGAATTTGGTCCGGTGGTCGCGATCCGGCACCGCAACTCATCCGCCCAATCCACTACGAGCGCGCACTGACCCTGCGTGTTGGTCCGCCCGCTGCTCAACCGGGATCTCGCTGGTTAGAACCTCAACACCGACTTACGGAAGAGAAGGAGAGATCTATGCTCCACAAGCGCCATCTCATCATCGGCAGCCTGCTTGCGTGCGCTATGCTCCCGAGCTTCGCACTGGCCCAGGACGTATCGAAGCCGGCGGAGGCTCCCGCTCCAACGGCCCCCGCTAATGCAGCCGAGCCCGCTAAGGCGCCCGAACCACCGAAGCCTCCCTACACCTTGACCGCCAACGTGTTCTTGGTCTCGGACTACTTCTTCCGCGGCCTCTCGCAGACCTGGGGCAAACCTGCGATCCAAGGCGGCGCCGACTTCGTCCACGACTCGGGCGCGTATCTGGGGACCTGGGCCTCCAACGTGAGCGGCAACCAGTATGCCGGAGGCTCCATGGAGTGGGACTTCTACGGCGGCTACAACTACAAGATCAACGACGACTGGACCGTCGGGGCAGGCCTGTACTACTACTACTATCCGGGTGCGAACAACGACAACGCCGCCACCCCGGGGCTAGCGGGCAGCACGTACAACACGCTGGAAGGCAATCTTCTCGCGAACTGGAAATGGCTCACCCTGAAGTACAACTACTCCTTCACCGCATACTTCGGCGCCAGCCCTGCCACGGGATTCACGGACAATACAAACGGTACGTCTTACGTGCAGCTCGACGGAGCCTACCCGCTGCCTTCCGTCGAGGGGTTGTCACTGATCGGACACGTGGGCTACACGCATTACTCGGCTGACCTCAATCCTCCCGGGATCAACGGCGGGCAGACAAATCCGAGCTATACCGACTGGAAGTTGGGCGTGAGCTATGTCTGGAAGGACGGCTGGACCGTGGGCGCGTACTACGTCGGCACGGATAACACCGCCTATTACAACCCTACCGCATCGCTCGTCAACTCCAGCACCAAGAACCTCGGGGGCAACAACTTCTACGTCACGGTCGGACGCACGTTCTAGGCTGCAAGGGCGGAGGACCGCCGTTAGCGAGACGAATGCCTCGCGGCAGCACGCCGCCGAGCCGCGTGCTGAGGCCGCGCGGCATTTGCCGGCGGCCTGGGAGCGGTGGACCGGCCTGCCGCGCTGAGTAACCCGCCTCTAAGAGCGATGCGCCGCAAGCCTAAGGGGGTGTCGGGGCTCACGCCCACAGGGCGCGATAGACTGCACGGCGCTGCAGCGCCAGCGGCCTATAATCACGAGTCATGGCAGCCTGTCTGACCGGATAAGAGAGCCCGTGCCCACACCCGAACGCGAGCGGCCCAGCCCCGACGCACTGCTTGCGCAGCTCCAAGAGGAAGAAGAGAAAGCGAAGCGCGGGACGCTGCGCATCTACTTCGGTGCGTCAGCCGGCGTAGGCAAGACCTATGCGATGCTCGCGGCAGCGCGCAAGCTCAAGGAGGAAGGCCGCGAGGTCGTCGTGGGGATCGTCGAGACGCACGGTCGGGCCGAGACAGCGGCGTTGCTCGAAGGGCTCCCGGTGCTGCCGCTCAAGGAGCTGGAATACAAGGGCAACCGCCTCAAGGAGTTCGATCTGGACGCAGCGATTGCCCGGCGTCCGGAGCTCATTCTGGTCGACGAGCTGGCGCACACGAATGTCCCCGGCTCGCGCCATCCCAAGCGATGGCAGGACGTGGAGGAACTGCTCGCCAGCGGCATCGACGTGTTCACCACGCTGAATGTCCAGCATCTCGAGAGTCTGAACGACGTCGTAGGCGGCATCACGGGCATCCGCGTCTGGGAAACGCTGCCCGACACGTTCTTCGACCGCGCCGACGAGGTCGTGCTGGTCGACCTCTCCGCCGACGAGCTGCTCGGCCGGCTCAAGGCCGGCAAAGTCTATATATCCGAACAGGCCGAGCGCGCCGCGAAACACTTCTTCCGCAAAGGCAACCTCATCGCGCTGCGCGAGATCGCGCTGCGGCGCACGGCCGACCGCCTCGAAGAGGACGTGCAGACCTACCGCCAGAGGCAAGCGATCGAGCGTGTGTGGAAGACCGAGGCGTCGCTGCTCTGCTGCATCGGACCTCACCCGGGCGGAGAGCAGGTCGTACGCAGCACGGCGCGGCTCGCGACGCAGCTCAACGTCGACTGGACCGCCGCGTACGTCGAGACGCCGGCCCTGCAGCGGCTGTCTTCACCACGGCGCCAGCGGATCCTGAAGACGCTAAAGCTCGCCCAGGAGCTGGGGGCGAATACCGCTGTCCTGTCGGGGAGCGACGCGCCCGAAACCGTCGTCGAGTATGCGCGCAGTCACAACGTCTCGAAGATCATCGTGGGGCGGTCTAGGACCCCTCCGCTGTACTTCTGGAGCACGCCCTTCGACAAGCGCCTGGCCTCGGCTGCCCCGGACATCGACTTTTTGGTGATCGGCCGCACCGAAGGTGCCGCACCGGTCCAAGAGGAACTCCCCGAGGAAGCCGTTCCCCCCGAGCCGAAGAGTCCGATCCGACGGTTCCGGTATCCCCTGGCAGCTGCCGCGTGCGTGGCGCCGACGCTGATCGCGTCGCTGCTGTTTCATTACGTCGATCTCGCCAACATCGTGATGTTGTATCTGCTCACGGTGGTGCTCGTCGCTGTCGCATTCGGGCGAGGCCCGGCGGTGCTGGCTGCATTTCTCTCGGTGGCGTCCTTTGACTTCTTCTTCGTCGCGCCCCGGATGTCGTTTGCGGTGAGCGACGTCCAGTATTTGCTGACCTTCGCCGTGATGCTCGTGGTCGGTCTCATCACGGGCCAGCTCACGGCGGGGTTGCGTTACCAGGCACGGGTGGCCTCGCACCGGGAAGAGCGCTCGCGAGCGCTGTACGAGTTTGCACGCGATCTCTCAAGCCCGCTTCGCACCGAGGACGTAGTCGAGAGGACAGCGGAGTTTATCGGCAGGACCTTCAGCGCAAAGGTTGCGCTGCTCGTGCCCGACCTCGATGACAGGCTCATCTACACGCCCCACGGCCCGCCGCTTCCCATCGATCTCGCTACCGCGCAATGGGCGTTCGGGAACTCGCAACCCGCGGGTGCCGGTACCGACACGCTTCCCGGCAGCGAATATCTCTACCTGCCGTTGCGCGCGCCGATGCGCACGCGTGGGGTGCTCGCGATCCGCCCCAAGAGCAAGCGGCTCCTCATGATTCCCGAGCAGCGGCGTCAGCTCGACACGTTCGCCGCGCTGGTGGCGATCGCACTGGAGCGTGTCCACTACGTCGAGGTTGCCCAACAGGCCCTGGTCAAGATCGAATCAGAGCGGTTGCGTAACTCGTTACTGTCCGCCCTGTCGCACGATCTGCGAACGCCGCTTGCGGCGCTGTTTGGCCTGGCGGACTCGCTCGCGTTGACCAAGCCGTCGCTCAGCGAGCAGCAGCTGCAGATCGCGGAAGCGATGCGCGAGGCGGCGCGGAACATGAGCGGGCTCGTCAATAACCTGCTCGACATGGCCCGCATTCAGAGCGGCGAGGTGAAGCTCAACCGGCAGTGGCAGCCGTTCGAGGAAGTGGTGGGCAGTGCGCTGCGGGCCACGCAGGCGCTGCTCACGCACCATCGTGTGGAGATCGACATCGATCCGCAGCTGGCGCTCGTCGAGTTCGATGCGGTGTTGATCGAGCGCGTCCTGTGCAATCTCCTGGAGAACGCCGCCAAGTACACGCCCGCGGGAAGCACCGTGCGGATCTCGGCGGCGCCCTCAGGCGAGACGCTCCTCGTTTCGGTGAGCGACAACGGCCCCGGCTTGCCGCCGGGTCAGGAAGAGCAGATCTTCGAGAAGTTCACTCGCGGAGAACGCGAATCCGCGACTGCCGGTGTGGGCCTCGGGCTGGCCATCTGCCGCGCCATCATCGAGGCGCACCGTGGCAAGATCTGGGCGGAGAACAACCCCACGGGCGGAGCGAAGTTCTCCTTCACGCTGCCGCTGGGGACGCCTCCGCAGATGCCGGCCGGTGCGCCTGAGCCGCGGGAGAGCCAGGCGATTCACTGATGAGCTGACGCCGCCGAAGCCGCCGCTTGGCAACGTGTGGTGCGTGCGGATTCACGATTCCAGGCTTGACCCCGCTCGTGCGTGCGCATTCACGATTCAAGACTTGACCCCGCTCGTCAAGACTTGACCCCGCTCGTGCAGTCACGATTCAAGACTTGACCCCGCTCGTGTGACCCCGCTCGTGAGGCTTGACCCCGCTCGTGCGATTCAAGACTTGACCCCGTTCGCCCGTGGCCCGGTCCGCCTGACATAAGGCGGATTTGTGATTCATGTCCCTCTCATTGTTACCAGGTGCCGCTCGCGCCGCCGTGACCACCCCGCCCCCTCGGTCCGGCGCCAGAAGATGGGCCATTCCCACCGCTTCCCCCCGAGTCCGCCGGGCTGCATTCATCGCGACAAGCATCCTGACAATAGTCCCGCACCTTGATCATGCACACCTGTGTTTCAACAACATCGTAGTTGTGCTCCTTTACACATTCCTGGAAGATGACGGTCTTCCGGTCTTCGCATTCAGCCTTGCATCCCCACGCACTTGATGCGCCGCCGCCGCCACCCCTTCCCCCACCCCCACAGAACGTACCCGTACACGACTCCTCTGGCTCGGCATTAGGATCCCAGTTGGCGATCTTCTCAGCCCCCTTTTCAGCCTCTGGAAGCCATCTGACCCACTTGTAGATCTCGACCAATACCTCGAACCAGTGAGTCCCTCTGGGATCAATCCGCGTTACAGGGTTTCCTTCGACATAGGCGTAGAGATTCAGACCGCCTAGCAGGTTGATCGGATCTTCTGCCACGAACCGCTTTAGCACAGGATCATAGTATCTGGCCCGGTAATAATACAGCCCCGTGCCGTCGTTCTCTCTCGCGGTGTACTGGATCGGGTTGCCTAAGTCGTTGCCACCTGAGCTCAGCTCGCCGTAAGGGCTGTACGCGTAGCGGCTCTGCACTGACTGATCGTCTGCGGCCTGACCGATGACGCTGCCTAGCTCATCAGTCAGGTAGGTGGAATGCGACTGCGCGGCGTAGCGCGCAATCGCCTCGTCGATGGCGAGCCCGGAGAGTTGCGTGGCCGAGACGGCTCCGCTGGCGATCTCAGCGATCACCTGAACCCCGTCGTAGACGTATTGCGTGGTCACGCCGTTGATGGTTTTGCCGATCCGACGTCCCAGCGCATCGTAGGCGAAGCTGGCGGTAAGTCCTGGGCCCTGCAGCGCGATGAGGCGGTTGGAGGCATCCCACGTGTAGAGCGTGACGTCTGTGCTATCGCTCTGGTTGGCCTTGCGCAGCAGGTTGCCGTTGGCGTCGTAGCTCAGCACATAGGTCTTGGGGTTGGCGCCGGTCGGGTCGAGTGTGATCTGGGTAAGCCGGTTGGCCGCATCGTACTGGGCGTTGAACGCCGTCTCTGGCCGGCTCGCCGTCGACATGGACTTGCTGAGCCGCTGCCCGTTAGCATCGTAGGTATAGCCGATCGTGTCGATGATCGTTGCGTCGGAGCGCTGATATTGCATCTGCAACAGACGGTCGGCTTGATCATAGCTGTAAAGGACCTGGATTCCGTCAGGCAAGGTTTTCTGGGTCAACCGGTTGGCCGCGTCCCACTGGTAAGTGGTGGTTATTGTGGTGCTGATCCCCATCGCGGGGCTGCGATAGCTTATCGCGGTCAGCCGTCCGCTGGCATCGTAACTATAGTTAACCTGCTCGATAAGCTGGCCATTGAAGCTCAACATCCGCGACGTGCGTCGGTCGAGGTTGTCGTAGGCATAGCTCAGATCGCTCGAGCCGGCCGGGCCCGACTCGCTCACGCGCACCAGCCGGTTGGCTGCGTCGTAGACAAGGCTGTGACGGCTGGCTCCTTCGGTGATCTCGCTCAGGCGTCCGGCGGCATCGTAGGCGCGCGCGTGAACGCGGCCGTCGGCATAGTCGACGCGAGTGAGCCGGCTTTCAGTGTCGTAGCTGAAGCGCGTGACTTGGCCGTTGCGATCCGTGAGCTGGGTCGGCCGGTTAGAGCTGTCATAGGCAAAGCTCTGCGAACGGTTCAGCGCATCGGTCCGTGAGCTCAGCCGATCGAGCGTGTCGTATTGATACGACGCGACAGTGTGGTTGAGCGGATCGATCACCGCCGAAAGCCGTCCCCCGTTGTCGTATTGCACGCGCGTGACCTGACCGAGGGGATCCGTTGAGGCGGTCGGGGCATCTACGCCGTTGTACTGCACATAGGTTGTGAACCCTAGGGCATCGGTCGCCTGAACGGTGCGCCCCACGGCATCAGGACCCAGGACGCTAGCGTTGCCCGCCGGATCGGTGGCCGCGAGCAAGTCGCCTTGGTCGTTGTAGGCGAGGGTGCTCACCTGACCCAGTGCGCTGGTGATGCTGCTGAGCTGGCCCTTGGCGGTGTAGCCGTACTGGATGGTCTGGTTGAGCGGATCGGTGGTGCGCGTGAGCGAGCCCGCCTGCGCGTCGTACGCGTAGTGCCAGCTCACCGGAATCCTCTGGTCGAGCGGTGCGCTCTGATCCAGATACCGTGTAACGCTTGTGGGCTGGTTCCAATTGGCATCGTAGGCGATGTCGACGATGCGGCCGATTGGATCGACACTTTGAACGCGATTGCCGCGCAGGTCGTAGCTGTAGCGCCAGTGGCGCCCCAGCGAATCCACCTGCTCGGTGCGCCGCTGGCCACTGTCGTAGGTGGACTGGAGGGTCTGCCCCTGGGTGTTGGTCTGTGTGACCGGCATGCCGCGCGCATTAAAGGCGATATTGTAGCTTGCTCCATCGGGTTGAATGACCGTCGCCCCGACTACTTGCCCACCGTGGATGCGCCAGCCGGCCTGGAAGTTCTCCCAAGAGTCGATGTTGGGGCAGCTTGGCCCCGTGCACACCACACCCGGGTTGGACACGTTGGTGATGCAAGCGCCGGTCAACTTGTAGGCGAAGCGGAACTCGCGACCGTCATAGCCGATCTGCCGCAACACTCGGCGGCCTGCGCCGTAGAAGTTCTGCGAAGACTGCGGACGCCCCGGATACTGAATGGTCTTGAGCCGCTGTCCCATAGTCAACTGCTGCGCGGCGCAGGCGGGATCGGGCGCAATCTCGTCGTCGCCCACGTAGCTGTACTGGGTCACCTTTCCCTCGGCGTCCGTGACCGACTGCAGCCGATCGTCGGCCGTATAGGTGAACTGCATCGTGCGACCGGCGCTGTCGGTCATCTGGGAGACGAATCCGTTGGACCCGTAGCTCATGCTCACCCCGCGGGCGCTGCCGCCAACGCGGGTAATGCGTCCGTTGGTCTGTCGTGTGATCGGCAACACATTGCCTTGCGTGTCCGCCATCTCTACCACGAAGGTGGGCGGGCCGCCTCGGATCTTGCCCGGGATACCCGGGAAGGGCGCGAAGCGCCAGTGTCGGCCATCCTTCAAGCGCAGGTCCCACAGCCCGGCCTGCACATCCGTAACGCGGATGACCGCACCGTCGAAGCGCGGGTCGGCCACGTTTGTGTAGTTGCCGCTCCCATCGTCGAGGAAGTTGACGAACTGCCCGCCAGGGAGGATCAGCCGCTTTTGCGGGCCTTCAAACGGCAGGAACGCGATGTCATAGTCGGACACCCAGCCGTAACCGAAGCTGCCCACCGTGCCGGCCCGGTTGTTGAACGCATCCACCGGGTTGTAGCTCAGCCCGGTGTTGATCGGGGTGAGGCCGGCACAGCGCAGCCCGCTGCCGGAGGGCTGCTCCTGCCCGGTGTACAAATCCACAGGATTCCCCGCTTGCGGCTTCGGGCAGGTCGGCGGCGACTGCGGCGGGTTGGGCGGGGGCGGACAGCTGGCCGACATCAGCCCGCACACCCCGCAGAAGCGCGGGATCCCCGAGCCGGGATCGGACACGATGCTCAACCCATCGGCCGACACCGTCCCGGTGCCGGCGATCTTCCACTGTCCCGAGCCGCCCATGGGGCTGCCGTCGAAGTACCAGATGTTGGTCTGGTCCCCTGGCTCGAGCTGCGCCACGTTCGGAAGCGTCACGGGAATTGGAGCCGAGGGAATGCCGCCCATGGGCGTGCCGAAGTACAGCTGGTATGCCTCCTTCATCGGGAACGGCGGTGCGCTTACCGGCAGCTTGTCCGCATCGATACGCTGCACCGCGATCCTTGTCTTCCTCACTCCATCCCATCCGGTGATGGTCACACCCGCCGGCAGTGTGATGGCCAGTCCTGGATAGCGCGGGTCGGTGATCTGCTGATCGGCCGTGGCGTTGCTGATCGGTGTGAACTTGTCATCGGTGGGCGGTGGATTGATCGTCCAGTCTGGGATCACCATCACCTGATTGGAGACCAAAGTTACGCTGAAGGGCCAGATTGGGTACAGCGGATTGGCGGGAGTGGCATCCATGCGCAACGTGATCGTTGCTGCGGGCAATCCCCTCAGCAGGAAATTCCCCGCCGCATCGGTCGTGGTTTGCGGCTGGACGTTGGTGCCGGTGTCGGCGCGCACGATGATGCCGGCGATCCCGCGCCCCTGCGGATCGACGAAGCGGCCGGCCACGCCGGTGACGCCACTGGCCGCGGCGACTGTGACATTGACATTGGCGCGCTTGGTGCGGGTTTGGCCCGCCTCGGCTAACCCCGCGTTCAACGTGAGTGTGTAGGTTCCCGGCGTTACTTGCGCGCCGGCGCTCAAAGTCAACGTGCCATTTTGGTAGGCGGACAACGTCGCCGGCGTGAACTTCGCGCTCACCCCCGCGGGCAACCCCGCAGCGCTGAGGCTGGCCAAGCCCGTGAAGGCGTTGGTGCCGGTGCTCGATAGGCTCAGCCCGACCGTGGTGCTTGCCCCTTGCAGCAACGTGACGGTGGCGGGACTGGGCACGAGCTGCGCATCCTGATCGCGCACCACGGTGAAGGTGGGGCTCTGCGTGCTGCCGCGTGAGTTCGTGAGCGTGATCGGTCCGGTTTCCGAAAGCGGCGGCACGCGCAATGTCATTTGCGTGCTGCTGGCCGTGAGCACCGTGGCTGCTGCTGGCCCGCTGAAGCTCACCTGGTTGTTGGCGGGTGTTGGATCGAAGTTGCGCCCGGTGAGCGTCACCAACGTCCCGATGGGACCGCTGGTGGGACTGATGGAGTCGATCGTCGGGCTGGCCGGCACGACCGAGAGCGTCATCAGAGTGCTGGTCTGGCCATCGGGGTTGAGCACGAACAGCGGCAAGTCTGCTGCAGCGGAGAACAATGCGGCAGGCAGCTGCACCGACAGCTCCCCGGCGGAGACGAAGGTGCTAGATAGCCATTGGCCGGAGACGCTCAGCTTGGCGCCGGATTGGAAAGCCTGGCCCTTGACCGTCAGCGGGTGTGCCTGCGAGTCCGCGGGCAGAGAGCTTGGGACCAACTGTTGCAGCAGCGGCGCGGGCGCGAGCACACGGAACGCAACCGGCTGCGAGCTGCCTCCTGCTGGGGCAGGATTGCGCACCGTCACCGAGAAGCTGCCGCCGACCGTGAGCAGGCTCGCCGGCAGAGTGGCGCTCAGCTCATTGGTCGAAACGTACGTGGTCGTGAGCGCGGTGGCGCCGAACCACGCGGCGCTTGCCCCCACGAAGTGCTTGCCTGTGACTTTCAGGGTGAGTGCGGCGCTGTTGAGCGACGCGTGATCTGGTGTGATCGCATCGAGTTGCGGCACCGGATTAGGCAGCGCGATGAAGGCGACTTCGTCGCGCTCGGCGGAGAGCACCAGCGCTTGATTGCCGCGCGCAGCCACCGCCAAGTGCGAGGGGCGCGGCAGGCTCGTGTAGCCAGGGGTGGCAATCCCGGCAGCGAGATCCAGCAGGCTCACCGCATCCGACGCCTCGCTCGTGGTGACCACCAGCGAAGTATCGGGCTGCAGGCCGAGGTTGCCCGGATGGCGTGGCAGCGCGAAGCCGATGAAGTCCGAATCCGACAGGCGCGTGGTCTGCGAGGTCAAGCGCGTGAGATCGAGCACATAGACCTTCGCATCGTTGCTGCCGAACACAGCGAGATCCAGCGTCTCGTCTACGGCGACCGCAGTGGCGCGGAAGGGCAGCTGGATCGTCTGCACGATGCTGCGTGCATCGAGCGAGAGCAGCGCGAGGCCGCGCTCCTCGGAGACCAGATAGGCCAGGCCGCGGCCGCTGTGAACGGCCAGCGCGTCGTAATCGTCGCTGGGACGCAGCGTGGCGCGCAGCGCCATGGACTGGGTGTCGATGAGTTGCACGCGATCCCTGGCGTCGGTGAGCACCACCGCAAGATGGCGCGAGGGATCGGCAGCCAGTGCCTCGGGGCGCCCGGCGAGCTGCGCGCTGGCGGCGAGCAGGACGGGGCTGGTGCCGCTCAGCGCAACTGCGCGCAACGTCTGATCGGCCATCCCCACGAGGGCCACATTGGCCGTGCTGTCCAGCGCTAAGCGCAGCGGTCGTCCTGGGAGCAAGAGCGTCTGCGTCGAGCGGTCGGAGAGGCGGATGCGAGTCAGTTCGTTAGACCGATCGGCCACCGCCACCGCCTCGTCGGTGGTGTTGTTGACCACGATGTCCTTCAGCCGTTTCGCGAGCTGCAGAACGGCGATGAGCGGGGCCTGGTCGGGATCGAGCCGCAACAGCACCCGATCCGAGGGCTGACTGACGAGCACGTGGTTGTTGGCTGCGTCGAACGCAATGCCTCCGGCACGGCCCGGAAGCACATACCGGCCATCGAGGCGCGCGGCGCGTACGTCCAGCCGATTGACACTAAAGTCGTCGCGCGTGGTGATATAGGCGCGCTCGAGTCCCGCGTCCAGGCTCAAGCGGTCGGGGTCGCCGTCCAGAGGCACGAAGCGGGACACTCTCCCAGCCACCACGTCGACCAGGCTCGCGCCGTCCTGGCGCTTGTGCACCACGACCGCGCGATCGCCGGCTTCCCAGTAGATGAGATCACGGATCTCATCGCCCAGCACGACTGTGCTCACCGCAGCCCAGGTGCGCGCATCCAGAGTGTAGAGCTTGCCCTGGTCGGCGCCTACCAGCAGCCGCTGTCCGCCGGCACCATAGCTGAGCTTCACCGGGGCAGTGTCGAAGCTCTTCGAGCGCAGCAGCTTACCGGTCGCCGGATCCAGCGCCTGAATCTGGCGTCGCTCTCGCTCGGCCACGATCAATTCCCCGCCCGCAGGATTGAGCGCCAGCGCGTCGGGGTCGCCATCCAGCCGATAGGTGGCCGCCAGCGCGGGGCGTGCCGGCTGGCTCAGATCAACCACGAGCAGCCACTCATCGCTGGTGAGCAGGTAGGCGCGCTGCCCGCTGGCGTTCACGGCAAGCGCCACCACTCTCGATGACAGGCTCATATAGCCCAGCGAGCGGCCGGTATCCGGATGGACCACGCGCAGCGCGTTCGGCTCCTCTTCGCTCGCTACCAGGATGCGCGCGCTGGAGGCGAGCGCGAGCAGACCGGGGCGCCCCCCGGGGTTGAAGGCGGCCGCTTCCGCGCCCGGCGATTGCAGTGCAACCCACTGCGCACGCGCCGGGGTAAGCACGGCGCAGCACAGCAGCGCGCACCAACATGCCAGTGCCATCCGCCACCCCCTGCTGCTCATGCCTGCCTCCGTCCCCCGCGGCTCCACGATGACTCGCGACACTTCACTACCCTCGATCTTTCCCTGCGATGCGTCCGGTCACTGGAGCGTTGTCGCGAGCAACCCAGCCGGGACCTCAAACGTCTTGCCGGACACGGTGATGAGAGTGGCCGTAGACGGCGAGCCCACGGTGGCGGTCAGCTGGACGCGCTCGACCCGCTCGCCCATGGCATAGCGTGAGAGCGCATCGCCGAGAGACGACACGATCGTGTACGTGGTCTGTGCCTGCAGCACGCTCGGGCCCGCCGGCAGGTTCACCTGTGCGCTCGCCGTGGCGCTCGCGGTAGTGCCGGTGAGCGCGGGACTGAACGCGATCACGGGTGCACCGGTGGCCGGGGTGACGGTGAGCTTGACGATGTTGCCTACCGGCACGTTGGTGGTGGTGAACACCACCGTGACCGGGTTGGTCGTGGTGGCCGGGAGCGTGATGTCAGCGTTGCCCGTTGGGTTGGCTGGTGCAGCCACCCCGGCCACACTGGTGATGGTCAACGCCGGGAAGCCGGCGACGAAGACCGTGCCGGGTGCGTCGAAGCTGAAGACGGGGTTGGTGGCCGCGGTGCGCGTCATCGTTTCCGCTTCCAGCCGCACTCGGCCCACTGCGCCAGCGCCACCCGCCGACACGAACAGACCGGACGTCGAGCTCGAAGCGCCCGCCGCTCCGCTGGTCGCGCTGATGGTGCCGTTCCCGGCTATGGTCGTGGCGACGATGCGAATGCCGCCTCCGGCGCCGCCGCCCCCGGGGGCACCGACATTTGCGCCCGCCACGGCACCACCGGCACCGCCGTTCGCGAGGATGGAGCCGGTGCTGGTGACGTTCACGGTCCCGCTCGCCGCGATGAGAAGCGCGCCTCCGCCGCCGCCCCCGCCCGCGCCTGCGAACGCCGTCCCGCCTCCACCGCCGCCTCCGCCGGAGCCTCCGATGAGCGGCAGCAGCAGCGCCGAGCCGTACGCGGCTCCACCGGCAGGTTGTGTATAGCTGAAGCCTCCGATCGTGCAGCTCCCGGGGCCACCGTTCGACGCGGACGCGCCGAAGCCGCCTCCCGCCCCACCGACCGCGATGGCACCGAAACAACTGGAGCTGATGATATAGGAGAGCCCTGCGGTGCCCCCGCCCGGACCCAAGCCGCTGCCACCTGGATTTTTCAGCGTCGGGTTGCTGCTTGTGCCGGGATTGTCCGAGCTGGCGGTCCCGCCGCGACCGCCGTCGAACCCTCCTGGACCGCCTTTGCCCGGAAGCCCATCGTCGCCCTGATTTCCGTCGCCGGCGGCGCCGGTGGCCGCACCCGCACTCCCGCTCACGTCGATGATGCCGGCGATCGTCACATCTCCGGAGGTGAGGATCACCACCGGTGTGTTGGCCGTGTTCCGCTTGAAGGTGACGGTCACGCCTTGGGGAATGCTCACGCTGGTGTAGTTCAACACCCCGCTGTCGGGCAACGTGACCTGCGTGTTGACGGTGGGGTTGAACGCCCCGTCCGCGCCGGTGCTGCCGCTGCTGAAAGCCAGCGCGGCGATCGGCGCGGCCGCGAACAATGCGGCCAGGGACTGCATCAGGTGAGATTGGATCGAACGCATGGTCGTGCTCCTCTTGCTGGATCGAGAATTGGATTGATCGGCTCCACGCGCCGCATCGCAGCGGGTGCGGTCGCGAGAGCTTGAATGACGCAGGCATGACGTGTTACGCATGCTGGGCCTCCTATGGCGAGGTCACGGTGAACGTGTTGGCCGGTGTCGCGGTGGAGCTGCTGGCGGCGCCGGCCACAAGCACTTGGATCATGCTCGAGCCGAGCGGCGCGTTCGGCGCGATCGCGACTCCGATGGTGAGCACAGTGCCGTCGGCGCTCACCGACGGGGTGCTGGCGAACGTGAGCCCCGTGCCGGGCGTCGCAATCACGGCCGTCGCTCCGTTGAAGCGCTGCCCGCGGATGGTGAGCGTGATGGTCTGTCCCTGAGCGGCCAGAATCGGGCTGATCGAATCGAGGGTCGGTACGCCGGGACCGATCTGCAGCAGCGCGGCGGACGGGCTGGCGGCGGGAGCGGCACCGCTTGCGGTGGTGAGCACCAGGGTCTGCGCGATCGCCGGCGCATTGGCGGCCACCGAGACGGGCACGCTCACTTGCGTGCCGTCGAGGCTGACCTGGAGCGTGCCGAAGCTGAGTCCCGTGCCGGGCACGGCGCTGACTCCCACCGCGGCGCTCAGCAGGTTGCCGCGGATCACGAGCGTCACATTCGCTCCCGGCGCCAGTGCGCTTGGCGCGATGGACGTGACCACTGGACCCACGGCTACGCCGAGCTGCGGCGCCAGCGTCAGCACGTCGCGCGTTGCCGGCCCGGGCGCGCCCTGGAGCAGCACCCCGAGCGGAGACGCAACGATGGGACCAACGCTCGTCGGCGGCGGCGCTGTGCCGTTTTGCAGGAGCACACCGAGTGCGCGTGCCGTGATCGGGGTCACGATCGGGGCAGGCTGCGCGGTGAGCGTGAGGGTGTTGAAGGGCGAGAGCGCCGAAGGCGACTGGCCCGCGGCTGTGGCGATGACCACCGCACGCTGCCCTGTGGCGGCCGTTGGCGACACGGTGACGTTGACGACTGCCTGCGTGCCGTCCGCGCTCACGCTCGGCGGGACACTCACGCTCAGCCCGTCGGGAGCCAGCATCTGCACCTGGGAGGCGTTCTGGAAGTTGCGTCCGCGCAGCGTCAACGCCACGGCGGATTGTCCGAGCGCGAGGACGTTGGGTGAGATCGAGTCGACCACCGGCACCGGCAGCGTCACCAGGAAACGGCTCGCGGCGGGCGACGCGAAGGGGATGGCGGTCGTGCCGGCCGACACCTGCACGGCGCGGTAAGTCTGCGGCGCATCCGGCGCGATGGTGACCGGCACGCTCACCGTGCGGCCATCGGTGGAGACACTCGGGCTGCCCACCGTAAGGCCGGTCGCGGGAGATAGCTGTACCGATGTGACGCCCTGAAGCTCATCGCCTTGCAGCGTGAGGGTGAGGCTCTGGCCGACGACTCCGCTTGCCGGCGTCATGCTGGATACGACGCTGCCCATGCTCACGCCGAGCAGCGTCGAGTACGCATCGCGCGTAACGGAGGTCGATTGGTTCTGTTGCAGCACGACACCGACCGCGGGTGCTGTCACGGGTGTGACGTTGCCGGTGATCTGGTTCGCGACCGTGAAGGTGTTGTTGGGACTCGGCGTCGCACTGGAGCTGCCGCCCGGCGTGGTCACGACGACCGTGCGTTGGCCTACCGGCGCATTGAGGGCAAGCCCTACGCCGACCGTCAGCGTGCGGCCGTCGGCGCTGACCGAGGGCGTGGCGTCGACGGTCAGCCCCGTAACCGGCGCCATGGAGACGGACTGCGCCTGTTGCAGGTTCTGCCCGCGTACGGTCAGTGTGAGCGTGTTCCCGGGCACGCCGAACAGCGGGTCGACCGACTCCACGGTGGGTGCGGGGCGCACGATGCTGAAGCGGTCCGCGTCGGGCGCGGTGGCCTGGAACGCCACCCCAGTGGACGAGCTGAGGATCGCGCGTCGCACGCCCAGCGGGGCCGAGGTCGATACCGTGATCGGTACGGTCACGAACGTGCCGTCCGATGCTATTGTCATGGCGCCGAGCGACACGCCGTCGGCCGGGCTCACGACGAGGTTGGCGGCTCCGCCCAAGCCGACTCCAGAGATGGTGAGAGTCGCCGGCCCGCTGCCGATCACCAGCCGGTTGGGGGTGACGGCGGTCACCGCCCCTCCCACCACCACGCCAAAAGAGCGGCCGACGATCGGCCCGACATCCCGCGATGTGTGGGTGGAGGATTGGACGACCACGCCGACGAGCGGGGCGTAGCTGGTGTCCAGACCGCGGAACTCGCCGGTGATGTAGATGGGCACCAGCGAGCTGCCCAGCGTCGGCGAGGTCAGCGTGAGCGTCGCCTGACCGGCCGTTACCCCCGCGATCGTCGCCTGCGCCGTGGTCTGCCCGGCCGGGAAGGTAAGCTGAGCCGGAGTTACGCTCGCGTTCTGATTGGACAGCGATAGCGCGATCACATGGTCTACGGTGTCGGCATTGCTCAGCCGGACGGTGAACGTATGCGGCTGGTTGTCGGGCGGGATCGCGAGCGGCACCGGCTCGACTGCGAACTTGGGCAACGCAGGGTTGACGGTAACGCTGGTGGCTGCGCTACCGGCTGCGTTGGAGACGGTCAGGGACTGCGGGCCGAGCGCCGCGGCGAGGCCAGCGGTAAGGGTGAAGCTGAGCTCGACGGCGGAAATGCTCAGGCCGGAGATTTCCAGCCCAGGGTCCGACGTGCCGACGCGCGCGTTGGTGAGACCGGTGCCGGCGATCTGGAACTGCTTCGCTTCGCCCCGGCGCAGATTGAAGGGCTGGATGCTGGAGATGGCAGGTGGCGCGGACTGCGTCGAGGTGACCACCTGCAGCAGATTGCCCGCGGCGTCGTAGACGTATTCGGTGACGCGCCCTTGCTCGTCGATGACGCGCACCAGCCGGCCGAGAGCATCGTAGTCGTAGCGCTCTTGGCCGGCCTGCAGCAGACCGCAGCCGATCGAACTCGCAAGCGCCACCATCGCCAGTGCGACGAGGCGCACAGCACCGCGGGGCATCCGGCCCGCCCTCCCTTAGGCTCGCAACGACCGACAAGACCGTGGCGCTATGGCTGCGGCGCCCTTCTCGACTCTGTTACTGTGCTTTCTGAGCTTGTCAGCTTCGCTTAAGGTTAAATGGGCTTGGGATAGACTTCAAGGCCCGGCCGAATCTTGTGCGCAGCCGCGGAACCGAAGATGACATCGAGCGGAGCCGAAGCGATTGCCCCTGTGACGCCGAGGGAGAACCGATACCGGATTGATTCAATGGAACCACTCCAGCACGCGAGCGACGCCGACGGCCCAACGTCGCCGACTACATGCCTGTTACAGTCGCAATACCGGAGGCGACAATCGCGTTTCACGCGGCGGCGCAGCATGCGAGCCCGATGCGCAGGGGCGTTGATGTTGGCCTGGATGTCGGCCGCGGCGGCGCCGTCAGCAAGCGCAGTCTGCAGCGTGGCCGACGTGGTCCAACCTGGGCCCGGATCCACGATTTCCGAGGCTCGACCGAGAATCGAATGGCGGCCGATCGAGGGCGCTGCATCTTATCGCCTGCAGCTCGAGAGCAGGATCCCGGAGGGTCGGGTGCTCGCCAGCCTCGACACGCTGGTGACGGGCACCAGCTTCGTGCCGCCGAGCGCGCTGACGGATTACCAGGCTGCGGTCAAGCTGCGCGTCTCCCTGTCATGCGCGGATGCCGACGAACCGACGGTGGGCGAGCTGCAGCCGCTGTTCTATATCGACGTGAGCCCGACCTGTCCCGCAGTGAGCGAGTTGCGCTGGGCCGGAGCCGGGCGCATTGCCTGGCCGGCGCAGCCGAGCGCGCGTCGCTATGACGTGAGCATCTTCGCGGCGGCCGATGGCACCCTGCTCGCGCAACAGCAGACGACGGTGCCCTCCGTGTCCGTGGCGGCCGCCAAGCCAGTCGTGGTGCGCGTGCAACCGGTCTGCGACGGCGGCAGGGGCCGGCCCCTGTTTCGGCGGATGACTCCGGCGCGCTGAAGCGCTCGCCTCTACGGATTGCTGTTCAAGCGCGCAGCCACTTTCTCGCCGATGCGCCGGCCCAGCGCCAGGCCCTGATCGTCGTCGTGGCGGAAGTGGATCCCGCCGTAGAGGCGGGACTCGGCCGCCTCGACCGCTTCTGCCCACAGAGCCTCGCGCTCGCCCGGGAAGAAGGCGGACAGCACGGCCGCCGCCGCACCCGACACGCTAGCGTGCCCCGACACGTAGCTCGGGAAGGAGGGGGTGATCAGATAAGGCAAGAAGTCGGGATCCATGCGGTCGCGGATCGCGGTGACCGGGCGCTGCGTCCACCACTTGTACTTCGCATGCCAGGACGCAACCATCGAGTCGTAGATGGCCACGTTGAGTGCGGTGAACAACGCGACCGTTGTCGGCGAATCGAGTCTGCGTTCGCGTGCCAAACGCAGCGCCTCCAAATTCCACACTCCCACGGGAGTGATGGATCCCTGTTCCAGATTCCAGCCGTCCGCGCTGGCCTTCTGCTCGTCGGTGAGCCCCGCGTTGACGTGCTTGACCTCGCTCACTTCCGCCCAGTACGCCTCGGAACCGAACGGGACGGGAGGCGGCGGCTCGAGCTCCTGGCCATCGCGCAACGCGAACGTGCGCCACTCGCCGGCCAGCGGTTCCAGCGGGTTGTAGGCGTTCAGCGGCGGGGTCGGGCGCCAGCGTCCAGGCGCGGGAGGCGGGCGGTCTCGGATCGGCCAGGTGCGCGCGGCCCCATCGGCCAGTGCCCGCCCCATGGTGGCTCGCGCTGCGCGCTCTCCCGCAGCCAGGGCGGAAGAGAACGCCGGCTCGGATTCATCGACCTGCAGGCCGATCCGCGTGAGGCTCACCGCCTCGTAACGGCCCGTCGTCTCCGACGGATAGAGGAATTGCAGCATGAGCCCGGCGGTGCGCTCGACCGCGGCCTCGGCGGCGGGCTCATCCATGCTCTCGCGCCGCGCGAGCACGTAAGCGTCGTGCATCCCCGCGTGCAACAGCGCGAACGCGCGCGCAGCGCGCAGCGGGTTCTGCTGGTACTTGCGGATCAACCCGATCGCCGTCTCGGTCCAATAGAGCGAAGGCGGCTCGGATCGCGGTGCATGCGCAGGTGGCGATCTCGCTTCGTGCGCCGGCTGGAAGATCGAGAACGACCATTGTGCGGGCGCGATCGCAGACGTATCAGTCCAGAGCGGCCAAGCGGCCGGCTCGCTCGCGAGCGACCCACTGATCATCTCTGCCGCAAGCAATCCGGCTAGCAACGCGCGCAGATGAGGGGTGCATCTCATGCGCATGGATTGTTCGAGCGCGAGCCGAGTTTGTCAATCGCGCCCGATGCGGTGCTGCTTGCATTGCGCAGGTGCGCAAGCGGCAAGCCTGCCTGGGGGAAGGCACCGGGCCGGGCAAGGGCGCTGCGCCCGGCACACGGTGCTCCCTAAGCGTATCCATCCGCGGCGGTCACCGCTGCAGCCACACACCGGCGGACGAGCGGAGGTCAATCGTCATCGTCCCGGCCCTGACTGTCGAAGTGCGTCGATCCTTGCTTGACATCGATCTTCCCATACAGCCCGTGTTGTTCGTCGCCGGGGCCGGCGGTGAAGAACAGCGTGTTCACCGACTGCATCGCGTACCCGTCGCCGAATGCCAGGCCCCACAATCCGTCGATGTGCAATGCCTTCCCGTGCGAGTCCCTGAGCTGGCCGGCGAACTCGCCGCTCTCCAGATCGTAGGCGTTGATGTGCCCGTCACCGAAGTTGCCGACCAGCAGATGGTGGCTGAACCTTCCGAACCCGGCGGGCGCGATCGCGAGTCCCCACGGCGAGTTGAGCGGACCGCGGGTGGCGATGCGCTGGATCAGAACTCCCTTCGGATCGAAGACGTTCACGAAGCCGTCACCCCTGCCCGCAACGTCGTCGTGCTTGTCTTTATCCTGCTTGGCATAGGTGACGTAGATGTTGCCGTCCAGGTTGCGGATCCCAAAGGGCGCAAAACCCGCGGGAAGACGCGGATCCTTGAACGCGCCGGGCAGGCTCACCGGATGGAACATGCTGTCGAAGACATCGATCCGGTTATTGTGGAAATCCGCCGCGTAAAGCAGGGTCTGAGTGCCGTCCGCGCCCAGCGCGAGGCCTTTGTATACCGCTCCGGTGGTTTTCGAGTTGTCCACTTCCAGGGTTGCATTCTGCACGTGTTGCAAGGGGTCTCCCGGCGTCCACGCCGAGATGGAGCCGTCCTCGCTCGCAAAGATGAACTTGCTGGGTCCGCTGGACGTGGCGAACGCGTTCGTGGTGTTGTTGAAGACGATCCCGGTCGGATTACCGCCCTCCGTGTTGTTGGCCGCCTTGGGGATTACCACGGTAAGTTCCACGGCCGTACCCGTTCCGTCATAGAGGGTCGAGACGCCGGTGCCGTTGTCCGCGATCCAGACCACGCCCGTGGGGTTGAACGCGATGCCCCATGCGTTCACCAGGTTGGCGTCGGTGTGGTCCGCGGTCACGAAGCCGTCGGACACCAGGTTCTGTTGGACGTAGATACTGTCCGCTTGCGCCGCGGGAGCAGCCGCCAACGCGAGCGCGAAAAGAAGAGTCGGTGCAGTGCGTACAGCGAAGTGCAAAGGGGTGGTCATGGTGATGTCCTGTAGTCAATCGTCCGCGGAAGGGACGGCTCACGAAGTGATTTCCGATCGATAGCGCATGCACGGCGTGCCGATGCCGTGTCCGGACCGACGCGGCCACGCGCATCGACTCAGCCGAACCGGTTGAAGCGGCAGGCCCGCTTCCGCCGACCATCTGTGACCCTCCCGGGCGGGTTCGTGCCACGTCCAATGGTCGTGCGCGAAGCGAGGCTACGCAGACGCTGCGCGCAGCTGCGTTGCTACTTCACAGCGGTGTGTGCCTGCGGCGATCGGGAAGGTTCAAACCACGCCCGCGGGAGTCGGGCGTGCAGCAGTCCTGTACCTCAGCGGCGCGAGAGGAGCGCCACGAGAGCGGAGCGAATTTCGCGGCGCGGCCGCTTCAGCCGGTGGGCTTCTTGTCGCGGGCGGCGATGAACGCTCGAACCAGGTCCTGGTGCTGCTGTGTCGAGGTGATGACAGCGTAGTGCGAAGAGATCAGGTCCAGGTTGGTGCGCAGGTCGTTGCGCATCCCCTGGTAGATCGCGCGCTTGGTCATGCGCAGGGTGAGCGGCGGCGCCTGCGCCATCCTGCGGGCGATGCTCTCCGCCTGCTGCATCAAAGTGCCGTCCGGGAACACCTTGTTGACCAGGCCCAGGCGCAGCGCCTCCTGGGCGTCGACGAAATCTCCGGTCAGGAACAGCTCCAGGGCTTTGGACACGCCGACCAGGCGCGGCAGATAGTGCGCGCCGCCGGCGCCCGGCACCAAGCCGACCTTCACGTAGGTCTCGGCGAAGCGGGCGCTCTGCGCCGCATAGCGGATGTCGCACATCAGCGCCATGTCCATGCCGGCGCCGGTGGCCACCCCGTTGACCACCGCGATCACCGGCTTGTCGAGATCCTCGAGCGCGAGCGGGATGCGCTCGATGCGCTGGAACAGCTCGCTCTTGCGCTGCTCGGGAGTGTGGTCGAGGCGCTCGCCCATCTCCACGATGTCGCCGCCGCTGCAGAACGCATCTCCGGTGCCGGTGACGAGGACCACCTTGACCGCGTCGTCGGTGCGGCAGCGCTGCAATGCGTCGATCCACGCGTCGATCATCTCGAAGGTGAACGCGTTCTTGCGTTCGGGGCGATCGAGCACGATCTTCGCAATGCCGTCCGCGATCGAGAACTTCAAGTGTCCGGACATGGTGCCTCGTCTCCTGTGTCGATTCTACGCTGCGCTCAGGGCTCGTCCGTGCCGCGGATGCGGCGTACGTCCTCGGCCGAGAATCCTGCCTCAGCGAGCACCTCCGCGGTGTGCTCGCCCAACCGCGGCGCATGACGGCGGATGCGAAACGGCGCGGCGCTGAAGTTGACCGGGCTGCGCACCGTGCGGTAGCGGCCTTCGCTCGGGTGCTCCGCGGTCCCGAACAGCCCAACGGCGCGCACATGTGGATCGTCGGCCAGATCGCGAAGAGCCATCACCGGCATGCACGGGATGCTCACGCGATCGCAGAAGCTCACCCACTCCCGGGTGGTGCGCTTGGCCGCCTCCTGCTCCAGCATCTCGTACAAGATGCCGATGTTCTGAACCCTGGTCGCCAGGCGCTCGAAGCGGGGATCGTGCTTGAACTCCGTGCGTCCGGTGAAGTCGTAGAAGTCCTGCCAGTTCTGATCCGAGTAGGGCAGGATGCAGGCGTAGCCGTCCCGCGTGCGGTACGGTTTGCGCGACCGCGTGAGCAGCCGCTGAAAGCCGGGGTCGGAAAGCGGCGGGTCGAACGCGAAGCCGTGCATGTGCTCGATCAGATTGAACTCGATCGTGGTCTCCAGCATCGGCACTTCGATCGCTTGCCCCGGGCCGCCCCGAGCGCGCTGCAGCAGTGCGGCCAGAATGGAGTACGCGATCGCCTGGCCCGCCAGCTTGTCGCAGATCACCGTCGGCACATACGCAGGCTCGCCATGGACCTCGCCATACAACGCGGCCACGCCCGAGCCGGCCTGGATGAGGTCGTCATAGGCGGGCTTGTCGCTGTAAGGGCCATTGGCACCGAACCCGTACGCCCCGCAGTAGACGATGTCGGGTTTGCGCGCGCGCACCTGTTCGTAGGCATAGCCGAGACGCGCGATCGCCGCCGGCCGCAGCGTGTGCACGAAGACGTCGGCCGTCTCGATCAACCGGTCGAGCGCCGCACGGCATTCCTCGCGCTTGAGATCCAGCACGATGCTGCGCTTGTTCCGGTGCAGGTTGAGGATGCTGCCGGGCATGCCGGGATTGCGCCGCGGCTCGTAGCTGCGCAGCGAGTCGCCCTCGGGGCTTTCCACCTTGATCACGTCCGCGCCCAGGTCGGCCAGGATGTGGGTCGCGAACGGACCCATGATCACGCTGGTCAAGTCCAGCACGCGGATCCCGCCGAGCGGCCCGTCTGCGAGTGCCTTGTCCATCGCCGCAGGCCCCTCAAGCGCCGACGAGCGTCGTCCAGAGCGCTTCGCCGCCGCGGCTGCACACCAGCCGGCCGATGCGTTCCTGCCAGAAGGTTTCGTTCCCGAACTCGTCGCGCCACGACCACAGCCGGCGGGTGGCGAAGTGCAGAGGATGCTCCTGCGTGAAGCCCATCGCCCCGTGCGTCTGGTGGCAGATTTCCGCGACTTTGCCGGCCGCCTCGCCGACCCGGGCCTTCGCCACCGCCACCGCGAAGTCGAAGTCGGCAGTGCCGTAGGCCTGCGCGGCGAGATCGGCTCCAGCGGCGGCAGCGGCATACTGCCCGGCTGCATCCGCGAGCATCTGCTGCACTGCCTGGAACTTGCCGATCGGGCGGCCGAACTGGCGGCGTTCCATCGCATAGGCGAGAGCGTAGTCGAGGCAACGCTCCATCGCACCGACCATCTGCTGGGCCCGTGCGAGCGCTCCGAACGCCAGCAGGCCGTCGCGGCAGCGCTCCGGCGCTGCCACCACGACTTCTTGCGGCAGCACCGTGCCGTCCAGAACGATCGTGTCGCGCGGCTCGTACGCGAGGTTCTTGCGCGACTCCACGACCGAGATCGGACGGGGCAGCAGGGCGAGCCACGCGGTTCCGGCGCGGTCGCATGCGTGCAACAATAGGCGATCGACTTGCGAAGCCCAGGGGACGCGGCGCAGCTCCCCGGACAGGGTGCAGCCGCCGCCGGCGTGCTCCATGCCAATGGTCTGCGCCGGCGCGACAGGCGCCAGCGATACCGGGCCCTCCACCGGCGCGCCAGAGGCCTCCGCCCACAACGCGTTGGCGATCATCGTCTCGGCGAGCGGCACTGGAAGCGTGTGATAGCCCGACAGGCGAATCAGGCGCAGCGCATCCGCCGCCGGCAATCCGACGCCGCCCCGCGCTTCCGGCACGAGCGCGAGCGGCAGCCCCGCCTGCTCCACCGCCGTCCAGATCGCCGCCGGCCACTCCCCGCGATCCGCCGCCGCCAAGCGCTCCTTCGTCACCTCGCCGCGGAACAGGCGCTCCGCCTGGTCGAGCACGATGGACGACAAGTCGTCTGGCTGGACTGCCTGTTCGATCGAGGTGGGGCTCATCATCGTAGCCCGAGCCCGCGCGCGATGATGCCGCGCAGGATCTCGCGCGTGCCTCCGCGCAGCGTGAACGAAGGCGCATACAGGACCACGTGCGCCAGCGTCTCGGAGAACGGGTCCGCAGGATCGTCCAGGCTCGGCTCCACCGGGAACAGCCGGCGTGCGACCTCCGGCAGCTCGCGCTCGAACGCGGTGCCTACATCCTTGACCAGCGCGGCTTCCACATTCGGGCTGCGGCCCTGGTCGAGAAGGCCGGCGATGGAAGCCGACATGCGCCGCAGCGCTGCGAGATGCGCGACGAACCGGCCGACTTCCGCCGCCTGCCTTGCGTCGGGCTGCCGGCCGACACGGTTGATCAACTCGACCAGCAGGCGGTAGTCGGACAAGAAGCGATCCGGGCCGGACCGCTCGAACGCCAGCTCTTCGGTGACCATGGACCAGCCCTGGCCTTCCGTGCCGACCATCATGTCGTCCGGCACGAAGTAGTCGCGAAAGAACACTTCGTTGAACTCGTGCGCGCCGGACAGGTTGTGGATCGGGCGCACGGTCGCACCCGGTTGAGCGAGATCGACGATGAACTGCGTCAGCCCGCCATGGCGATCTTCGCCCGCTTCACCGGTGCGCACCAGTGCGATCAAGTAATGCGCGCGATGCGCGTTCGACGTCCAGATCTTGCTTCCATTGATCACCCAGCCGCCGTCGCGCCTGACTGCCCGAGTGCGCACCGCGGCGAGATCGGAACCGGAATCCGGCTCGCTCATGCCGATGGCGAAGTAGCACTCACCGCGGCAGATGCGCGGCAGCAGCAGGCGCTTCGCTCGCTCGCTGCCGTTGCGCAGGATCTGCGGGCCCGATTGCCGGTCGGCGATCCAATGCGCGAAGCAGGGCGCGCCGCCGGCAAGCATCTCTTCCGTGACCACGTAGCGCACGCGGCTGGACAGGCCTTGGCCGCCATACTCCTTCGGCCAGGTGATGCCGATGAATCCCTGCGCGCCGGCCCGGCGGCTGAACTCGGGGTCGAACGTGCTCCAGGAAGAGCGGTGCGGCACGTAGCGGCCGGCCTCGCGCTCGGCGGCGAGAAACTCGCGGACTCGCCGGCGTGCTGCCACCGCTTCGGGCGGAAGCTCAGGGGCGTGGAACTGAAGTGCTTGCATGGGCGGTGCGTCCGCAGGTGGGAAGGATTCCCGATGTCATGTGCCGATCACGCGCAGCGTCGCTCGAGGAAATCCCTCAACACGCGCGCGCAGCGCGACCCGTGCGACAGCGGCAGCCCGTGTTTGGCGTGCGCGAACACCTGCAGCTCCGCCTCCGGAATCGTCGCGCGCATCGCGACCATGACGTCGAGCGGGATGAACGGGCTCGCGTCCGGGGACATGAGCAACGTCGGGACGCGGATGTGCGCGAGCGCGGGTGTGAGGTCGGACGCGAGCAGCAGGTCTGCCAGTGCGAGGGTCGCGTCCATGGAGCAGGTCTCGTGCAGCCGGCGGTACCAGGCATCGACGTGCGGAGCGAGGGAGTCGGGGTAGAAGCGCGATCGCATCAGCTCCGCGGCCCATGCTGCTTGACCGTCCCGCGCCATCAGCTCGCGCCAGCCGGTGACGTTGCTCACCAGCCCGCCGCGCGCCGCCGCATTCGACAGCGCGAGGCTCAGCACGCGCTCGGGGTGTCGCGACGCGAAGGCGATAGCCACCGTCCCGCCGATGGACTCCCCGACGAGATGGAAGCGATCGGCGCCGCTCGCATTCGCCACCGCACGCAGATCGTCGCACAAGACATCGAACGACCAATGGAAGTCCCGCGCCGGCTGCACCGATTCTCCGAACCCGCGCATGTCGAAGCGCACGAGGCGGAAGCGCGAGATCAGCACGGGAAGCCATGCGGACCAGATGTGCACGTTGGCGGCGATGCCGTGGTGAAACAGGATGGTCTGCGGGCTCGAGACCCAGGGCGCGACGACGTCGCAGACCTCGTAATGCAAACGCCCCGTTTGTGTTTCGACGAATGGCACGTTCGGTCCAAGCCTCAGTCGTACACGGCAAGCGGCTTCCCGCGCGTCTCGGGCAGCAGCGCGATCGCGGCCACGGCCACGACGAGAACCGTGCCGGTGACGATCCCGATCGCGTCGCTGAGCGGGATCCTCTCGCTCAGAGATCCTACCAGCGGCGGCGAAAAGGCTCCAATGCCGCGGCCGAAGTTGTAAGCGAAGCCCTGGCCCGACCCGCGCACCCGGCTCGGGAACAGCTCGGTCAGCAACGGGCCGAAGCCGCTGAAGTTGCCGTGCAGGAAGAACCCCAGTGGAAACCCGAGAAACAACATCACGTCGTCGCTGATCGGGAGCAACGTGTAGAAGACCGCGACGACAGCGGTGCATGCTGCGAACAGGATGAACGTCTTGCGGCGACCCATCAGGTCGTGCAGGTACGCGGCGACAAGAAACCCGACGAACGACCCGATGATGATCACCAGCGTGTACCAGCCGGTCCCGAGCACCGACAGGTGGCGTACGGTCTTGAGGTAGGTCGGCAGCCAGGTGGTCACCGCGTAGTAGGCCGCCATCATCCCGCTGCTGAGCAGGCTGGCCACGACGGTGGTGCGCAGCAGCTCGGGGGAGAAGATCTCCAGGAAGTGGCTACCGCTCTGATCGGCGCGCGCGCGGGTTGCAAGGAAGATCTCCGGCTCGCTCAAGTTGCGGCGGATGTAGACCACGAGAAGCGCAGGCAGGACTCCGATCCAGAACATGGTGCGCCATGCCAGGTGCTCAGGCAGCACGGAAAACGCGATCGCGAACACCACCGCGGCCCCGCCCCAGCCGATTGCCCAGCCGCTCTGCACCGTACCCACGGCCTTGCCACGGTGCTGCGCCCGGATCATCTCGCCGATCAGCACCGATCCCACGGCCCACTCGCCGCCGAAGCCTAGGCCCTGGAGGGCGCGGGTCACGAACAACTGCTCGAAAGAGCGGGTGAACCCGGAAAGGAAGGTGAACAGCGCAAACCACAGGATCGTGATCTGCAGCACCTGCACGCGGCCCAGACGATCGGCGAGGATCCCAGCCACCCAGCCGCCGATCGCGGAGGTGATCAGAGCAGCCGTCGCGATCCACCCCGCCTGTCCTTTGCTCATGCTCCACGCCGTGAGCAACGTGGGGATCACGAACGTATAGACCATGACGTCGAACGCATCGACCGACCAGCCGCCTAGAGCGGCAAACAAGGTCTTGCGTTCCTGTGCAGACAGCTCGCGGAACCAGTCGAGCATCGTCTCCTCCCATCGCCGGCTTGCATGTGCGACAGCTGGCATCGAGGCGAGCGGAAACTGTCAGAGTCGGTTGCCGCTTCGGCCCGTTGTTGTTCGGCGCCAGTCTACCCGCATTGTGCCATGTGCACGCGACCGGCTCAAAGTGCGCTCCGGTGTCTCCGCATAGGGTCGATGCGACGCGACGGACCAGTCGGGCTCGAACCGTGTCCACGCCCGACATGCTTACGTCGCCGTCAACGTGCCTGCAACGTGCGACGCGCACAATGTGCGCTCGTTGGCCAATCACGCAGTAGTCGGCGCGTAGCTCTTCGGCGACCTTGCAGCGGCTGTAATCGAGTCGATCACCGACGGCGAGGGACGACGACCAACGCGGTTGCGCGCACTGCGTGGGAACTCTTGGGCTGCTCGAGCAGTCACCGCATAGAGCAGCGATCCATTCGACACGGCTGGGCTCGAGGGCGTCCTCACGAGGACCGTAGCTCAGCCGCGACAACGCGGAGGGAAATCGATATGAGCCAAGCGACCAACCCCGGGGAACTCGGTGATAGCTGGGTGCGGGTGATGCGCTCCTGCTGCCCGAACCTCACGCACAGCGATTGGCAGTTGCGGCACGGAGGACTGGTGATCACGACTCGATTCGAGTCCCACGCCTCGCGTGGCAACGGGGCGCGGCCGCATACGCTCGAGGTTACGGTGGGCGCACCCGTGGTGGACGCATACCTGCGCGCCTCGATGATGCAGCGGTATTACGCAACCGGCCGGCTGGTGCAGTTTGTGCTGCTGGCGCAGCTCGGCGGGTCGCCACGCTCGACGTCGCACGACGCGCGCAGGCACGGGACCGAACAGCGATCGGTCACCTATGCGGACCTGGGCTTGCCGCCGGAATCGAGCCGTCCGTCGCAGTCCGGAACCGGCTCCGAGCCGTGAGGCGGAGCGGTTCCGTGTCCACGCGCGGCTGCGAAGCTTACGCTGGCGACAGCGTATCGACGCGGTTGTACCGTTGCGCCATGTGCTCGAGCGGCTCAGGCTGAATCCGGGCCGCCTGACCCGCGCAGCCGAACGCCTCGAAGCGCTGCTTGCAGACAGCGCGCGCGGCCGCGGTGGCTTCCTTCAGGAACTTGCGTGGGTCGATCTCGCTCTTGTTCTGCGCGAGGCTGCGGCGCATCGCCGCGGTCATCGCCAGGCGGATGTCGGTGTCGATGTTGACTTTGCGCACACCGTTGCGGATGCCGCGTTGGATCTCCTCCACCGGCACACCGTAGGTCTCCTTGATCTCGCCGCCGTATTGCCGGATCACCTCCAGCCATTCCTGCGGCACCGAGCTCGAGCCGTGCATCACCAGGTGCGTGTTCGGCAGGCGCGCGTGGATCGCCTGGATGCGATCGATCGCCAGGATGTCTCCGGTGGGCTTGCGCGAGAACTTGTACGCGCCGTGCGAGGTGCCGATGGCGATGGCCAGCGCATCGACCTTGGTCTTGCGCACGAAATCCGCGGCCTGTTCCGGGTCGGTGAGCAGCATGTGCTTCGCGAGCTTGCC
>DATJVI010000026.1:0-86747 GCA_035501875.1 Burkholderiales bacterium | reverse complement strand
GGGTCGGTTCCGCCTGTTCGTCACCATGACAAGCTGACGCTGGCGCCGCTCCCCGGGTCCGTCGGCGCCGCCGTCTCCTGAACGTCTGCTTGGGGACTTCGGTCCGGTCTGCGCAATGCGGAGCAGTGTCTGCTCCGCCTTGAATCCGGTCGTAGGCAACGCCGACTTCAGAGCGCGTGAACGTCAAGAAGTGGCCGGATGGAGCCGGTCCGCCAACTGGCGCATCTGACGCGTTGGACACGTTCGAGCAGCCGCCGAGCGGTCGTTCAGCGCCCCAGATTGCGGGCCGCTGCGGCCCCTCCTGCGTCTGCGAGGCTTGCCCTCAATCCAGCCCAGTCCATGTGCCGCTAGCACGGTGTTCATCCCGGCATCGGGCTGCACGCGATTCCACTGAAGGGGCGTATCCGCTCCGTGTGCGCTCCCGCTCGACACGATGCGCTGGGTCGGACCCCCATCGCTGCGCTCACTCTTCCTTCTCCAATGGCGTCGGCGGGTGCTGAGGGTGCATCGGCTTGAGAACGCGCAGCCATTCCCGATACTCTTCCTCGGGGAAAGCGTCTCCGGGCTGCTCGCCCGGCACATCCAGCGTGTGGATGCCCGCTGCCCATCTCTCGAACGCCGGGCGGGCAGTGCTCGGAATGTCGCTCGTGCGTACGTAGCGAACGCCGTCCGCTGCTCGCAGCACCGGGACGGCTTCGAGGATTCGGAGGATATACTCGTCGATCATTGCCTTGGCGTCCGCGAACTCAACCAGATACAAAGTACGCCGGTTGCGCCCATCCGGTTTTGACTTGGCGCAACTCGTAGGCCTCTTCTTCCTATATTGCCCCGCCTTGACCCTCGTCAACCGATGCCTCGGTGGAACTGGTTTGATGGGCGTAGGTTGGGAGGTCGGCCTGTGCGCGGGTCCGACGCAGCCAATTCGGAACGGTTCCGCGTGCGCCACTGAGGCTCATACCCGATCGTAAGGAGGGAGACACGATGCGCATCCGCGTCGAATGCTATGCCGGTTACCGCGGCGAGGAAGAGCCACGCGCCTTCACGCTAGGGGAGACGCGGTTCACGGTGATGGAAATCCTCGATCGCTGGATCGCCCCGGAGCACCGCTACTTCAAGGTCAGGGCGAGCGACGGGCGCGCGCTGGTGCTGCGGCACGATGTGGCGTCGGGCGAATGGAAGCTGGCGGCGCTGGTTGGCCAGGAACCCGGCCCGAGCGCCGGAACGGAAACACTGCACTGAACGGACCGAGGTCCGCATGGCGAGGAAAGGCAAACCGGAGGCGCCGCTGGAAGTGCAGGATGGCGCAGGCGGCCGCAGCCCTCGCGCGAGCAGCGCCTGAAGGACCTCGTCAAGTGGCAGCCACGACGCGTAGAGCCGAAAGCGGACAGCGTGGATCCGGACGAGGTGCCGCGGGTGTAATCCCCGGCGCATGCGGACCGTGGTCATCGGCGCGGCGCGGTCGGCAGCGTGCTCTGCCGCGTGGGCGAGGAAGTGGTGCTTGTTGTGCGCCCTGCGTGAGAATGCCGCGATGCTGCAAGGCGTTGCGATCGGGGTGCTGCAGAACGGCCTGCGCGCCGACGAGCGCGTCGCCGTGGAGCGGCGTTTCCTAAGCGCGGGCGAGATTGACGCCACCGCGCTAGGTGCGCCGCCGCGATGCGACCGATCCTCACGCCGGAACTCGTCAACGGTCCCTTCGGCGACCCGGCGCTGTATCTCGACTTCCGCTTCGAGCGGCGCGCGCTGCTCTTCGACCTCGGCGATCTCGCCGCGCTGCCGCCCCGCAAGCTCCTGCGGCTCACCGACGCGTTCGTCACGCACGCACATATGGACCACTTCGCGGGCTTCGACCGGCTGTTGCGCGTGTGCCTCGGCCGCCACGCCGGCATCCGTCTCTACGGTCCGCCCGGCTTCATCGAGCGGGTCGAGCACAAGCTCGGCGCCTATACCTGGAACCTAGTCGACAACTATCCGGGCGATTTCACGCTGCACGTGCACGAGGTCGCGCAGGACTGGGAGATGGCAACGGCGCGCTTCCGCTGCCGTGCGCGCTTCGCGAAGGAGCCGCTGCCGGGGCGCCGCGCCGAAGGCGGCGTACTGCGGTGGGAGGCGGCGTTCCGCGTGCGTGCGGCCTTCCTCGATCACGCCACGCCCTGCCTCGCGTTCTGCTTCGAGGAGAACACTCACGTCAACGTGTGGAAGAACCGGCTCGCGGAAATGGGGCTGCCGGTGGGCCCGTGGCTGAGGGACCTGAAACGCGCGGCGGCCGATGGCCTGCCCGACGACACGCCGGTGCGCGCCGCCTGGCGCGACCGCGACGGCGAACACGTGCGCACACTCCCTCTCGGGGAATTGAAGGCGAAGGCGCTCCAGTTCGTGCCCGGCGAGAGGCTGTGCTACGTCACCGATGCGGTGTATCACGCCGAGAATGAGCGGCGCATCGCCGCGCTCGGGGCGGACGCGAACCAGCTCTTCATCGAGTGCGTGTTCCTACAGAAGGACGCCGACCACGCCTCGCGCAAGTTCCATCTGACCGCGGCGCAGGCCGGGCGCATCGCGCGCGCGGCCGGAGCGAAGCAGGTGACGCCGTTTCATTTTTCGCCGCGCTACGAGGGGCGCGAGGAGGAGCTAAGGCGCGAGTTGGAGGTGGCACGCGCCGGGGACTGAGCTGAGTCCTTGCGCTTCAGCTCTTCCGCGGCCGAGTCGATTTCGCGGCGGAACGCGGCGTTGACATACTCGTAGCGCTTCTGCGCCAGCTCGTAGTCATCGACAGGGATCAGATCCACGTCGTAGTGTGTGCGCTTCCACTGGCGCGTGATCGGCGTGGTGTTCGCCCGCGGAGAGGCCGGGCAAGTTCGGTTCGCCGAAGTCGGTGCGCTGACACCCGGAGACTTCGCTCGAGTCCAGCAGTAGGTGTTGGGCGCGCGCCACAATGCCGATGCGCCGGATGCGCTTGCCCACGCCAGCGAAGCGTTTGGCAAACCACTTGCTCAAGGCGCTCTGGGCCTGATGGTGCGGCCAGCACCAGGCGCGCTCTACCAGCAGCGTGCGCCCCCGCCCGTTGCCGGCCTTGGAAATGCCCTGCTCGGTTTGGCTGTCCCCGCTCGGCTAGGGTGCAAGGCAGCGGGCCACTTCGCGTCGGTTACGAAAGCGCCACCATTCAAATAGCTTCTTCACCAACACCCAGCCGCTGCCCACCCCGATCGCGCTTAGCTGCGCAAGCCGCGCGACCTGCGGTTAGCTGCTGGCCGCCGCCTGGTGCGGCTGCGCCTCGATTGCGCGCATCTGTGCTCGCACCACCGACAGCCGCTCGCTGTCGCGCGCGATCTCGGCACGCGCCCCGGGCAGAAGCTCCCCCGCATGAGCGGCTCACCAGCGCTGCGCCAAGCGCCCCCGACGTACTTCACCGGCTCGTTGTGCACAACCAGCAGCGCACGAACCCGATTGATGTGGGCGGTGCGCTCTTGCGCCAGCCGCTCAAGCTCCCGGTGCGCCCGTCGCGCGTCTTCCGGCTGCAGCGTGCGCGCCCGCAGCACTGACCGTACGCGCCTGTCCCCGGCGTGAGAGCGAATCAGTGTGGCGAGCATCTTGAGGCCGAGTGTCGCAAAGTAGCCGGATCCGGTCATTGATGTCGATTCAGGAACGGGCCTGCTCCGTCAGCATCCATACCGGGATCGTGAACCAGGTGCCGAGCGCGGCTCGCGAACGGCGCGCAACCGCGGCCCGCTGGCGCCGAGCCGCAGAGCGTGGTTTGCGACATGTTTGATATCATGCGACAACGCGATATGGAGGAGCGCCGAATGCCGCGCATGAAAGGCGGAGACCTGATCTCCGATTTTCTGATTCAGGAACAGGTGCCGTACGTCTTCGGCATCTGCGGTCACGGCAACGTCGGGCTGCTCGATGCGCTGTGGGAGCGCCAGGACAAGATCAAGCTCATCTCGCCGCGCCACGAGCAGACTGCCGGGCACATGGCGGACGCATACTTTCGAGTCGCGCACCGGCCGGTCGCCACGCTCACCTCCTGCGGTCCGGGCTCGTGCAATCTCGTGATGGCCACCGCGTGCGCGTCGGCGGATTCCTCAGCCTTCTACGCCATCACGGCGAACGTTCCAACCTCGCAGTTCAACCGGGGCCCATTCCAGGAGAGCTACCGCAACCAGGCGGCGGAGTTTCCCATGGCCCTGCGGCCCTACGTCAAGCGAACCTTCCAGCCCACTCGGGTGGACATGCTCCCGCTGGCGCTGCGGCAGAGCTTCAACCTCATGCTGAGCGGCCGGCCCGGCCCAGTCAATCTCGACGTCCCGTTCAACCTGTTTCAGGAGCAGGACGACATCGAGATGCTGCAATCCGATCGCGCCGCAGGCTTCGTGCGGCCGGGCGCTTCTCCCGACGACGTGAGGCGCGTAGTGGATCTGCTCCTGGCGGCCGAGCGCCCGGCGTTCTTCGTCAGCCACGGCGTGACGCTCGCGGAGGCCGGCCCCGAGCTGACCCGTCTGGCGGAGTCGCTCGGCATCCCCGTCATCAGCTCGCCCAACGGGATGGGTGCGGTCCCGATGCCGCACCGCCTGGCGCTCGGGTTCATCGGACGTAACGGCACCTACCCGGCGAACCAGGCCGGACGCCACTGTGACCTGCTGATTGCGGTGGGGGCGCGCTTCGACGACCGCTCCTCTTCGTCGTGGATTCCCGGGTACTCGTGGAACATCCCCCCGACCAAGCTGGTCCACGTCGACATCGACGCAGCCGAGATCGGCCGCAACTATCCAGTGACGCTCGGCATCCTCGCCGACGCCAAGGTGTTCCTCGCTCAGCTGGCGCAGGAAGCAACCCGCCGCGGCGTCGCGGCGGAACGCTACGCGCCATGGCGTGAAGCGATCGACGGCTGGCGGCGCGAATGGGACGCCTACACGCAGCCCCACTTCGACGCGAGCGGATCGCCGCTGCGCCCCGAGCGGGTGGTGAAGGAAGTGCGGCGGGCAATGCCAGACGACGGGATCATCTCGCTCGACAGTGGCGTGCACCACAACTGGTTCATGCAGTTTTGGGAGGCCCGGCGCCCGCAATCCATGCTCAATTCCTGGGGCTTCTCCGCGATGGGCTTCGGCGTGAGCGGCATTCTCGGCGCCAAGCTCGCTGCACCCGATCGGGCCTGCCTCTCGATCTGCGGCGACGGCGGCTTCGTCATGACGCCGCACGTGCTCGCGACCGCGGTCGAATACGACATCCCCGTCGTGTGGCTGGTGTGGAACAACTTCGCCTGGGCGGCGATCCGTGACATTCAGTACGGGATGTTCGGCGGCCGGGAGATTGGCACCGGCTTCTATGCCGGGGCGACGAAAGAGCCGTACAACCCGGATTTCGCCGCGATGGCTCGCAGCTTCGGCGTCGAAGGCATCGCGGTGAAGCATTCCGATCAGCTCGGCGACGCGCTACGGCATGCCTTGGCTTCGGGCAAGCCTTGTCTGCTCGACGTCCACGTGGACGACAAAGTGAAGCCGCCGGGCACCGGCACATGGCAGCTCCCGCCCACGCCGTTCAAGGAACCTGTATTCGGCAAGCCCGTGAAGCGCGGCCCACTTACTCCTGCCTGAGCCACGTCAGCGCAAAGATGGACCCAGCAGGTGGCTTCCGTCCCGTCGCGGCCAAAGCGCTCGCTGGCGGCAACTGGCTGCACCCCGAGCGGACGGTCGAGATCCGCGATCCCTATCACGGCGCGGTCGTCGGCGTTGCGCCGATCTCATCGCTCGCTGATCTCGACGCGGCGCTGAACGCCGCAGTGGAGGCGCGCGCGTCCATTGCCGCGATGCCGGGCTACGAGCGAGCGGCGCTGCTGCGCCGAGCGGCTGCCCTCATCGAGCGCGAGAAGGCGAACCTCGCCGAGGTGCTGACACGCGAAACTGGGAAGGCGATCACGGACTCCGACGCGGAGATCCGTCGCTCCGTCGACACCGTGGCGCTCGCCGCGGAGGAGGCGATCCGCATCGAGGGGAGGCATGTGCCGCTGGACGGCAGCGAAATGGGGGCGGGGAAGGTTGCGGTCCTTCTGCGTTTCCCCGTCGGAGTGATTGCCGGCATCACACCGTTCAACGCGCCATTCAATCTCGCTGCACACAAGATCGCACCTGCGATCGCGGCCGGGAACAGCATCGTGCTGAAACCGCCGCCGCAGGCGCCGCTCATCGTGCATCGCCTGGTCGAGCTCTTCGTCGAGGCGGGGCTGCCTCCGGGTACGCTCAATGTCGTGTACGGCGGCGCAGACATCGGGGCTGCGCTAGTCGCGGACCCGCGCGTCGACTTCATCAGCTTCACGGGCTCGAGTCGGGCCGGCGCCGCCATCAAGGCGTCGAGCGGATTGCGCCGCGTGGCGCTCGAGCTGGGGGGCAACAATGCCACCATCGTGCACGACGATGCCAACCTCGCATCCGCAGCGGCGGCTTGTGCGCGCAATTCGATGCGCCTGGCCGGCCAGAGCTGCATCTCGGTTCAGAGCGTCTACGTCCAGCAGCGCGTGTACGAGACGTTCCTGAGTCTGATCGAGGCGCAGGTGCGCAAGCTGAAGCTCGGCGATCCACTGGAGGCCATGACCGATGTAGGCACGCTCATCGACGAGCGCGCGGCGCAGCGCGTCGAGAGCTGGGTGCGCGAAGCCGCCGCGGAGGGCGCGCGTGTGGTGACCGGTGGGCATCGGCACGGCGCCGCCTTCGAGCCGACGGTCCTGACCGGCGTCAACCCGAAGATGAAAGTCGTATGCGAAGAGGTATTCGGGCCGGTCGTCAACGTCATTCCGTACGGCGCGATCGAGGAGGTATTCGCCGCCGTGAATGCGGGCCCTTACGGACTGCAGGCGGGGATCTTCACACGCTCCAACGAAGTCACGTTTCGGGCGATTCGAGCCCTGCGGGTCGGAGGCGTGATCGTCAACGGCACCTCGACTTGGCGCACCGACCAGCTCGCGTACGGCGGCGTGAAAGCGAGCGGCATCGGGCGCGAAGGGCCGCGCTACGCCATCGAAGAGATGACCGAACAACGTCTCGTCGTGTTCAATCTCTGAGGCGTCGTCGTGGGCGCGCGCTGCTGCGGACCGGATGCGATGCGCGCCACGGTGAGCGGGTGAGATGACGGCCGACGCTTTCGCCTCGACTCGAACCGGACGCGAAACCAATCCACCATCTTCACCAGGGAACCCTAGGAGAGCGGCATGGCTACGAGCGATCGGCCGAACGGCAAAGCGATCATCCGCCCAGCGGCGTCGGTGATGTGGGAGGAGCCGCCTGCCCACTATGGCGGGGCGTACTCGAAGATGCTAGTGCGCCCGGAGGCGTGCGGGTCGAAGATTCTCGACTACCGCATCTCGGTGTACCAGCCGAAGGCGTACGTTGCGCCCCATCGCCACCGGATCCAGGAGCAGATCTACCACATCCTCGACGGCGAGGGGTTGATGGAGATCGAGGGCGAGCGCACGGTGGTGCGCAAGGACGACGTGATCTTCATCCCGCCTGGCGTCGAGCACGCGATCTACAACACCGGGCTCACGGATCTGCGGTTCATCGTGGTGACCTCTCCTCCCGATGAGTAGGCGACCGCGAGCGATCCCCACCCGCCTCACCCAGGAGTTGCCTCTTGAGGCGGCGCGACGCCGCGAGGAACCTTGTATCGGTTGTAGGACCAGAGGTATTGCTCGGGACAGCGCCGGATCAACGCCTCGAGCGCGCGGTTGATGCGGCGTGCCGCCGATTCGCCCGGCACCGGCGGCGGCAACGGCTCGAGGTGGATTGCATAGCCTTCGCCGCGGGGGAGTCTCTCGCAGAACGCGAGCACGACCGTGGCGCCCGTGCTCTTCTCGAGGCGGGGAGCCAGAGTCATCGTGTACGCAGGATGGCCGAAGAACTCTACCCATTCCCCTTCGCCTTTGCTGGGCACCTGATCGGGGAGGATGCCGACCCATTGACCGCTGCGCAACGCCTTGAGCAGCTTCATCACACCGGCCATGTCCGCCGTGGCGAGCTGCAGGCCGCCGCGGGCGCGGCCCGCTCGAAGAAGGGGCTCGAGCATGCCTTGCCTGGGCGGCCGGTACATGGCGGTGATGGTCGCATGCGCTGCGGCGAACTGGGCCGCCACCTCGAACGATCCCAGGTGCGGAGTGAGGTAGATGATCCCCTTGCCTTCGGCCTGTGCTTGGAGCACGCATGCCTCGCCCTCGACGCGGCGCACGAGCGCGACGACCTCCTCCGGGCGCCGCGCCCAGAGCCAGGGCATCTCCAGGAGCGTCTTACCGGCCTCGGCGATCGCCGCGCGTCGAATTCCGAGGTCATGGTAGCCTGCGCGCTTCAGGTTCTCGTCGAGGCGGCGGCGCTCTCTGGCGGAGAGCGCAAACGCCACGCGCGCCAGCGCTGCTCCGAGTGCGTGCACCGCGCCGAGCGGGAGCAGGGCGACGAACCTGAAGAGGAATCGCACCGAGCGGGGTGCGGTGGCGGCGGCGGTCGTCATTCCGGGGTGCGCCGGACGAGGCGTGCGGCCAAGGGGACATGCTGGCTCCAACATGCTGATGCCACCGGCCCGGCAGAATAGAGCTAGTATATCTGTACGTTGCACAGGCCAAGGGGGGAGTGCGTGTGTCGGGAGGATCTGTGAGCTCTTACGAGTACATCCAGGAAGTGCTCAAGAAGAAGTTTGACGTGAAGCCGGAGGCGATCGTACCGGAGGCGACGTTGGCCGACCTGGGTCTCGACTCGCTGTCGATCGCCGAGCTGCTTTTCGACGTATCGGACAAATACCACATCGACATCCCCGACGATCGCGCCAACATCACTACGTTGGGCGAGGCGGTAGCGCTCGTGGACGAGCTCATTCAGGCCAAAGGTGGCTGAAACCCCCGCTGGCCGGCGCCGCGTTTTCGTCACCGGCATCGGCCTGGTCTCCCCGCATGGCGCCGAACCGGACGCGGTGTTCGAGCGGCTGTACGCGGGCGAGTCTGCGATCCGTAAAGTGCGCAGCGGCACGGCCGAGTTTGGCACGGATGCGCTGCTGGCGGCGGTGGCATTCGATCCGGAAGTCGCGATTCCGAAGCTGCAGCTGCTGTTCATGGATCGGGTCGCTCAGATGGCCGTGGTCGCCGCTCACGGCGCGCTGGCCGCGTCAGGGCTGCTGGCCGACAACCGCGGCCCCGAAGCAGCGGGGGTGTATCTGGGCTGCGGGTTAGGCGGCTCGCAGACGATCCAGGATGCCTACCGCGTCTACTACGAACGGCGCAGCCGCAAGGTCAAGCCCACGACGGTTGCGCTGGTCATGGCCAATGCACCGGCCGCGCAAGTCTCCATGCGCTACCGTATCCGCGGACCGACGCTCACGTACTCGATGGCCTGCGCGTCCTCGGCGGCGGCGATCGGCGAGGCGTTCCGCGCGATTCGCGACGGCTATCTATCCTGCGCCGTTGCGGGCGGTGCCGAATCGATGTTGAACGATGGCTCGATCACTGCATGGGAAGCGTTGAGCGTGCTGGCCAAGGAGCACCGAGACGGGCCTGCCGCTTCGAGCCGCCCGTTCGCCGCGGATCGGACCGGGTTCGTGCTCGGGGAGGGCGCGGCCGTGCTCGTGCTCGAGCCCGAGGACGCGATGCGCTCTCGTGGCGTTCGGCCGCTCGCCGAGGTCGTCGGCTATGGGGCCGCGAGCGACGCGCACAATCTCACGCAGCCGGCCATGGGCGGACAGGTTCAGGCGATGCGCACGGCGCTTGCGGACGCGAAGCTGTCCCCGGAGGCGATTGGGTACATCAACGCGCACGCCACCGCAACCCCGGCCGGGGACAAGGTCGAGATCGATGCCATCAAGGAGACGTTCGGAGCGCATGCACGCCGCTTGGCGGTGAGTGCGACGAAGTCGATGCACGGACACCTGGTCGGCGCCGCGGGCGCACTCGAGTTTGCGATCACGGTCCTGGCCCTGGACAAGCGTCGGCTACCACCCACCGCCAATCTCACCACGCCCGATCCGGAATGCGATCTGGACTGTGTGCCGTGCACGGGCAGAGAAGCTCCGGGACTCGAATACGCCCTGTCGAACTCCTTCGCTTTCGGTGGTTCGAACGCAGTGCTCGTCGCGCGTCGCGCGTGAGCGACGCGTTGCCATCCACCCACTGCGACTTGCCCTCCGCGTGCCCGCCTGGAGGCGCGAACGCGGGCCATCAAGCGAACTCATTACCCTGCGCGGCTCGCATCTCAGATCTAGCGCCGTGCGGCGCACGCACCGTGCAGACCGCCTCGCTGCCGTAGCCGAGCGAGGCCGGGACGTGGTGATCGTGGAGGAGGGGCGTCACCCGCGCTTCCAGATTGGCGAGTCCCCGGTGCCACTGGACCCCCCGCTGCCGCGGCGCATTTGCCTCCCGCGTTCCTGCTTCCTACAATGAGCGCGAATAGACCCAGCGGGCGGGCAGCGAGCGTGTTGAGGGTGCGATGCGCTTGGGCCGGCCGCGAAGGCGAGGGCAGGCTCGGCTGCTGCACAATCGGGGGGACGCCGTGACCATCAAGCGCGTCGGGCGCGCAGCCTACGAGTATTTCTGGTTCTACCTCGGTTTCCTCCACTTCGGCGTCGGCGGCTTGCTGTTCACTCTTGTCAGCTCGCTGGTCCATCCGCTGCTGCCGCCCGCGCTGCGCGCTCGCGTCGGGAGACGGGTGATCGGGTGGCTGTTCCGCGGGTTTCTCGCGACACTGAGGACCGGCGGGGTGCTCAAGCTGGAGATGTCGGCGCTCGATGCGCTGCGGGGCGAGCCCGGTGTCCTGATCGCACCCAACCACCCTTGCCTGCTGGACGCGGTGTTCGTGATTGCACACGTGCCGGACGTAGGCTGCATCATGAAAGCGGAGATCTGGGACAACCCCGTGCTGGGCGGTGGCGCGCGCCTGGCGGGCTATATCCGCAACGACTCGGCTTTCAACCTGATCCGTACTTCCGCGCAGGAGCTGCGGGAAGGGCGGCCGTTGCTGGTGTTTCCCGAGGGCACGCGCACTAGACGCAGGCCGGTCAACCGGTTCATGGGCGGGTTCGCGCTGATCGCCAAGATGGCGGGAGCGCCGATCCAGACCGTGTTCATCGAGACGGACAGCCCGTTCCTGAGCAAAGGTTGGCCCCCCTTCAAGAAGCCGGCGTTCCCTTTGGTCTACCGCGCCCGACTCGGCAAGCGATTCCGCGTCGAGGGCGATGTGAAGGCGTTCGTGGGCCAGCTCGAGGAATACTACCGGCAGGAGCTCGGCAGCCCGCAGGCGGGCTATCCGGCTCCCCTGTTGCATCCTGCCAGCTCACCCCACCCCGACGCCGCCTGATCGTGCCTCTAACGCGGGAGGGACCGGCGACGACGTGTCGGCGCGATCAAGCGACAGCCGCGCGGATGCCCAACCCCAAATGCAAGCGTGCGGCGAGTCAGGCGTCCGGTCCGCGCGCTGCCGCGGTTTCCGCCAGCAGGCACAGCGCTTCGCGCGGGAGCTTCCCCGTGGCGTTTCGGGGCAAGCGGTCGACGTAGTACAGCGGGCGCGGGAGAAACGCCGGGTCGATCCGGCCGCGCAGCGCCGACATCAGGACCTCGCGCGGCAGGCATGGCGCGACGACGAAGGCAATCAGCCGAGTGGTCACTCCTTTCGTGTCGTCGGGCATGAAGAAGACGCCGTCCTCAACGCCTTCGATGGACGTCAACTGCTGGTTGAGGTACGCGAGCGAGCTGCGTTTGCCGGCGATGTTGACGAGGTCGGCGCTGCGGCCGTGGAGGAGGAAGGTGTGTTCGTCCTCCAGCTCTACCACATCGGTAAAGCCAACCTCGCGCTCGACGTGGCCGCCCGCGACTCGTACACCGCGGTCGTCACGCCACAGGCGGACTCCGGGCAGAGCATGCCACCGCTCACCCGAGGTCGTGCGCCGCGTGGCCACCATCCCGGCTTCTGTGAAGCCATAGATCTCATGGAGCGGGGCACCATAGCGTGCCTCGGCCTCGGCCGCCATGTCGGCCGGCAGCGGTGCGGTAGCACAGAGAATGAGGCGCAGCCGCGGCAGACTGATCTCCTCGGCGAGAAGCGCACGCAGGTGCACCGGTGTGGTGACCAGCACGCGCTCGCCGGCGATCTGCTCGAGCGCGGTGCGTATGTCGGCGGGATAGAACGGGCGCGCGGCATGCAGCGAGAGGCCGTTGCGCAGGGCGAGCAGCACGCTCGACTCCAGGCCATACATATGCTGTGGGGGCACTGTGGCTACCAGCGCTACCGATCCGGCGCCGTGGAGCCCCAGGCACTGCGCTTCACCGGTCGCGCCGAGCGCCAGTCTGCCCCAGCTCTTCGGGTGCGGCGCCGGCTCGCCGGTCGAGCCCGAGGTGAAGGCGATCGCCGCCTCCTGCGACGAGGCGAATGCCGGCGCCTCGAGCTCCTCTCCGCACTGAGCGACTGCCGGATAATCGATGGTCTCGAGAACTTCAGTTCTGGCGCCGCCGTCCGACAGCGCGTAGAGTCCCGCGTACCTCTGTTTGAGCGCCCGGAGCATCTCGGGTGCGTGACTGGGTGGCAGCAGGCTCACCTGGCTGCGCAGCAGCGCGGCTGCCAGACCGACAGCGAAGCGGCAACGGTCCCCGCACAGATTCACCAGGAAGCGGCGGTCGGGGAGTGCGCGTGCCACGCCAGCGACGTCCGTCAGGAAGTCCGCCACGGTCAAAGGTTGCGCGCCGCGCCACGCGACCACCGCGGACCGGTCGCGATGGCCCAGGAAGGGAACGGCTGACATACGCTCGTGGGCGACGCGAACCGCGGCGGAGGGAATTAGTTTCCGCCCGATGCGCAGGCCACGGCGAGCGACCGGGCTACTCGGACGGCTCGGATCGCGCTGTTCAAGGAACCGCGGTGACGAGCGCCAGCGCGCATCGGCGCCACTCGCCCGCGTCACCTCTTCCGGTTGCGCTGGACATGCTCGTTGAGGCTGCGCAGGGAGCTGAAGATCTTGAGATTGTCGCTGTCGTCGGAGCGCAGCTGAAAACCGTAGGTCTTGGACACGGCGAGCGCGATCTCCAGGATGTCGATCGAGTCCAGGCCTAACCCTTCGCGATACAACGCCGCGTCCGGATCGATCTCATCGGCGGAGAGATCCAGGTTGAGGGCTGTGATGATCAGCTCTGCGAGTTCCCGCTCCTGCGCGGTCATCATTTTTGCTCGATCCATAGCCCGATGGCCTCATGCCGAATCGCTTCCCCTAGTGCTCGCTATTATAGCGGGCGCGCGGCGTGCTGCGTTCGTCATGCGTGTGTCCCAACAACACGGAGGACGGACATCGGAACTTGGTGCGCCGGATAACACAGCAACGCATGTCGGGAACGGATCGGCCGCGCCTTCCCCTGGAGCGCAAGCCCCAGGGCTCGCGCTGCGAGTGATCGGGATCGTGCCTCGGTAGAATCGTCTGCATGACCGACCTCGAAGCCCTGTTCGCCGAGAGCGGGCCGGTGGCCCGTGCAATTCCCGGGTACAGGCTGCGCCCGCAGCAGCTCGAGATGGCACACGCGGTCGCGGAGGTCATCGCCGGGCGCGGGATCCTGATCGCCGAGGCCGGCACGGGGACAGGCAAGACGTTCGCCTACCTCGCCCCGGCGCTGATGTCCGGTGGCAAGGTGATCATCTCGACCGGCACGAAGACTCTGCAGGATCAGCTCTTCCATCGCGACATCCCGGCGCTGCGCGGCGCGCTGCGTCTGCCCGTGACCGTAGCCCTGCTCAAGGGCCGCGCAAATTACGTGTGCCACTATCACCTGGAGCGCCAGCTTGCAGACGGGCGCTTCGTGAGCCGCGACTCGGTCGCGCACCTGCGCGCGGTGGCGAGATACGCGCGCACGTCGAAAAACGGTGACCGCAGCGGGCTGCTAGATGTTCCCGAAGACGCGGCCATCTGGCCGCTCGTCACCTCCACCCGGGACAACTGCCTGGGCAGCGAATGTCCGCGCTATAAGGACTGCTTCGTGATCGAGGCACGCAAGCAGGCGCTGGCGGCGGACGTGGTGGTGGTGAATCATCACCTGTTCTTCGCCGACCTGATGCTGCGGGATGAAGGGGTGACCGAGTTGCTGCCGGCATGCAACACCGTGATCTTCGACGAGGCGCATCAGCTTCCCGACACCGCCAGCGTGTTCTTCGGGGAGAGCGTGTCCACGGCGCAACTGGTCGAGCTTGCCCGCGATACTCGGATGGAGTCGGCGGCCGCGGCCAAAGACTTTACGGCGCTCCCCGAGGCGGCCATAGCGGTGGACCGTGCCGCGCGCGATCTGCGCTTGTCGTTGCCGGAAGAGGGTGGCCGCCAGCCGGCGAAGGCCGTCGAGTCGCGCGAAACGTTCCGGATGGCATTGGACAAGGTGACGCAGACGCTGAGCGCGCTGCACACGCTGCTCGAGCTTCAAGCCGATCGCAGCGAGGGTCTGGCCAATTGCTTGCGCCGCAGCCAGGAGCTCGCGTCGCGCATCGCGGAGTGGCGCAACAGCTTGGAACAGGACAAAGTGCGCTGGGTCGAGATCTTTCACGCTTCGCTGCAGCTGAATTCCACGCCGCTGTCCGTCGCGCAGATCGTGCGCAGGCAGCTGACCGACAGTGGGCGGGCGTGGATCTTCACCTCGGCTACGCTCTCGGTGAAGGGGGATTTTTCCCACTATCAAGCCGAGATGGGTCTCGAGTCCGCGCGTACCGCATCCTGGGACAGCCCGTTCGACTACGACAGGCAGGCGCTGCTGTATGTGCCCGAGAAGATGCCTCAAGCGAACAGCGAGGGCTATACGAAAGCGGTCGTGGAGGCCGTGCTGCCGGTGTTAGGAGCGAGTGGAGGCCGGGCGTTTCTGCTCTTCACGAGCTTGCGTGCGATGCGGGAGGCGCACGAGTTGCTCCGGGCGGGCTGCGCGCGCCACGGCTACCACTATCCCATGCTGCTGCAGGGCGAGGGGCCGCGCAGCGAGCTATTGGAGCGATTTCGGCGCCTGGGAAACGCAGTGCTGGTGGCGAGTCAATCTTTCTGGGAAGGGGTGGATGTACGCGGGGATGCGCTGTCTTTGGTCATGATCGATCGGCTGCCGTTCCAACCGCCGGACGACCCGGTGCTGGCGGCGCGTGTAGAAAGGATCAACGCGGAGGGCCGGAACGCGTTCCTCGAGTATCAGCTCCCGCAGGCGGTGATCACGCTCAAGCAGGGAGCGGGGCGCCTCATCCGGGACCAGAGTGACCGCGGGGTGCTGATGATCTGCGACACACGCATCGTGGAGAGGCCGTACGGACGACGCATGTGGCAAAGCCTGCCCCCGATGAGAAGGACCCGAGACCTGGAGGAGGTGAGGCGGTTCTTCGAGGGGATCGAGGTGGAGGCTGAGGAGTGACGAGGGGATGAGGTCGAGGACGGGATGGGGCCGTGCCCGCGTGGCTACGCGTTCGAGGCCATCTGCACGCTGCTGCCGGACTGTTTGAGCTGCTCAGCGCGCGCGAGCTTGCCGATGACCCTCTGGCGGACAAGATCGATGTGGCTACGGAAGCTGTACAGGTTCTCGGCATAGGCGAGCGGCGTGGGGATGCGATTGACGGCGCTGTCGATGTTCTCCAGCCTCTGCAGCATCTCTTCGAGCCGCGCCATGCTGGGCTGGTCCTCCAGCTGCAGCTCGATTTCCTTCAAGCGCGCGTACCAGCGATAGATGCGAGAGCGTACCCTCCAGCGATAGGCGGGCGGGACGAGCTTGACCAACGGCACGAGCACGGCGATCACGGGCACCAGCATCACCCACAGCCGATCGACCAGATTGGCAGCCCAGAAGGGGAGATAACGCTGCAGGATCGGTGCACCCGAGCGGTAATAGCGTCTCGCCTCGTCGCTGAGCGGGAAGCCCGCGTCGCGCGGTGCTGGAAATTCCCCTTCGCGGTCGAGCAGACCGGGGGAGCGGTGGATCTCGGTCGCTGCGCGCATGAGCAGGTAAGCCAAGGCAGGGTGCAACGTGTCCTTCGCGATCAGGTTGGCCGTCGGAGAGATGAGCACGACGTCGTGGGCAGGGACGTCCTTGGCGAGGTCGAACACGCCGCGCGGCAGCACGAGCTTGGTCAGATACGGAAACAGCCGAGTGTAGGCCTCCGCCCGCTCGAAGCTGAGCAGAGTGACCCCGGGAGTCGCGGCCAGCGTCTCTACCAATTTGGAATCGGCCGAGGTCACCATCATGATCGCGTCGATCTTGCCCTGGGTGAGCTGCTCCTCGGCTTCCTTGCCGCCCAACGGCAGCAACTGGGTGGGCGGGACCACGGCGTTGTTCATCGCGAGCAGCTGCAGGGCGAGCGCGCGTGTGCCGCTCTCCTCGGCACCGATCGCGATCCTGCGCCCACGCAAGCCATCCAGGTCGGTGATCGCCTTGCCTCGGTAGAACACCCAGAGCGGCTCATAATAGAGGCTGCCCAACGACACCAGGTCGGGGGCATTGGCGCCGAACCCAGTGCCGCCCTGCACGAAGCCGACGTCAACGTCGGAGTCCTCCGCCATGAGCAGCTGCATGTTCTCCACGGCGCCGCTGGACGGGTGCAGCTTGAGCGTCACGCCGTTTCTTGCCAGGAACTGCTGGTAGCGCTTGGCGTAGTAGTTGTAGCGCCCTTCGTGTTGCCCGGACGCCATGACGATGCTGCTCGGCGGGGCCGGCTGGACGAAGTATAGTGCGACGGCGAAGGCGACGATGGTGAGCACGATCACCGGTATGCTGGCGATCGCGAGATCCTGGCGGCTGAGGCGGCGGATGCGGAGCTTGCGCATAGCGATGGCGATGAGCGCGGCTGCGATTATAGGCCGAGCGCCATAGCGTGTACGGGGCGGGTGGCGTGAGCTGGACCATCGTCGTCCACGGCGGGGCAGGGAACTGGGATCCGGCGCTGCACGATGATGCAAGGGCCGGAGTCCGCGCCGCGGCGGATGTTGGTCGCGAGCTGCTTGGCTCCGGAGCTCCGGCTATGGATGCCGTATGTGCGGCGGTCGCAGCGCTGGAGGATGACTCTGTCTTCAATGCCGGCACCGGCTCCGTCCTGAACCGTGACGGAGAGGCCGAGATGGACGCGGCCGTGATGAACGGCGAGGATCTCGGGTTCGGGGCCGTGGCGGCGATCCGCCGCGTTCGCAATCCTGTGCTGGTGGCGCGCTGCGTCCTGGAGCGCAGCGGTCACGCCCTGCTCGCGGGGGAAGGCGCGCTGCGCTTCGCGCGCGGACAAGGGTTCGCCGATTACGATCCGGTAACGGCGCGGGCGCACGCCGAATGGGAACGCACGCGAGAGGCCGCGCAGGGGACGGTAGGCGCAGTCGCGCTGGACAGTCGGGGCCACCTAGCAGCGGCCACCTCCACGGGGGGCACTGTCAACAAGCTTCCCGGTCGCATCGGCGACTCGCCTCTGCCCGGCGCCGGTACTTATGCCACCGAGCTGGCCGCGGTGTCGGCGACGGGGCGGGGCGAGCTAATCCTGCGCGTGCTGGCCGGCAAGCGCATCTGCGATCTGGTGGAGTCCGGGCGCACGATGCAGGACGCGGTGGTTGCGGTGCTGGAGTGGATGCGTGCCGGCATCGGTGCGGACGCGGGATTTGTCGCTGTCTCGCGCACCGGCTCGCTCGGGATCGCGCATGCCACCGCGTTCATGCCGCATGCCGTCGCGACGTCGGCTTCGCCCACTGTCATGGCAAAGATGCGGGCGAGCCCATGATCGTCAGCCTTCGATCACGCTTTTCGGATCGTAACCCAGCCCACCCAGAGGAGCAGGACCCAGAGGAGCACGACGAATGCTGCGCCCACAAGGCTGCGAGGTTTCCGCGCCTGCTGCGCCATCCACGCCTGAGCCTGTGTCCGGCACTCCGCCAGCACCGGTGCCGGTATCAGGCGCAAGCACACCCAGATGGCGCCCGGCAGCAGAACCGCCTCGTCGAGAAGGCCGAGCACGGGGATGAAATCCGGGATGAGATCGATCGGACTCAGCGCATACGCCGCGATGAGCAGCGCAACCAGCTTCGGCGCCCAAGGCGTGTCCGGGTGTCGTGCACAGAAGTAGAGGGCGAGCACGTCGTCGCGCACATCGCAGGCCCAGGCTCGTATGCGTTCGCGCATGCGACGCCCGAGCTGCATGCGCGCCGACAAGCGGATGGCTACGCCGGGACGGCCCACATGTCGTGCGCATCCGCGCGGGTGACGCGCACCTTCGCGAACTCGCCTGCCTTCAGGCGTGCCGCGCGCTCCACGTACACCAGGCCATCGACCTCCGGGGCGTCCGCGGCGCTACGCGCGGTAGCGACATCGCGGTCGACTTCGTCGACAAGTACGGTGAGCTCCTTGCCGATCTTCCGCTGCAAGCGGGCCGCGCTGATGCTCTCCTGCAGGGCCATGAGCTGCGCCCTCCGCCGCTCCTTGATCGGTTCCGGCACGGGGTCAGGCAGGGCGTTGGCTGCGGCGCCATCCACCGGAGAGTAGGCGAAGCACCCCACCCGGTCGAGCTGCGCTTCCCGGAGAAATTCCAGCAATGCCTCGAACTCTGCCTCCGTCTCCCCGGGAAAGCCGACGATGAAAGTACTGCGGATGATGAGCTCCGGGCAGGTCTCGCGCCAGCAGCGGATGCGCGAGAGGTTATCCTCGGCGTTTGCCGGGCGCTTCATCAGCTTTAGGATGCGCGGGCTGGCATGCTGGAACGGGACGTCCAGGTACGGCAGCAGCTTGCCCTCTGCCATCAGCGGAATCACGTCGTCCACGTGCGGATAGGGGTAGACGTAATGCAGGCGAACCCACGCACCCAAATCCGCCAGGGCGCCCGCGAGCTCGGGCAGGCGCGTCTTGAGTGGCCTCCCGTTCCAGAAGCCTGTCCGGTATTTGATGTCCACCCCATACGCGCTCGTGTCCTGGGAGATCACGAGCAGCTCCTTGACGCCGGCGGCGACCAAGTCGCGGGCTTCCTGCATCACTTCGCTCACGGGGCGGCTCACCAGATCTCCACGCATCGACGGGATGACACAGAAGGTACAGCGATGGTTGCATCCCTCAGCGATCTTGAGATAGGCGTAGTGACGCGGTGTGAGCTTGATCCCCTGCGGCGGCACCAGATCGACGAATGGGTCATGGAGCTTGGGCAGATGTTCATGCACCGCGGACATGACGGCGTCGAACGCTTGCGGCCCGGTGACCGCGAGCACCTCTGGGTGCGCTCGCTTGACGATGTCGCCCTTGGCGCCCAGGCAGCCGGTCACGATGACGCGGCCATTCTCGGCGAGCGCTTCTCCGATTGCCTCCAATGACTCTTCCACGGCTGCGTCGATGAAGCCGCAGGTGTTGACGACGACGAGATCGGCGTCCTGATAAGTGGGCGCGACCGCGTAGCCCTCGGCACGCAGCCGCGTCAGAATCCGCTCGGAATCGACCAGGGCCTTCGGGCAGCCTAGAGAGACGAACCCGACTTTGGGCGTGGCCCCCGTCATCGTCGAAGCTGTACGCTCAGGACTTACCCTCGGTCTCCGAGGTCTTGCCCGGCTCGGAAGTGGGCTTCGCCTCGCCGGAGAACGGCGAGTAGGGATTGGCGAAATTGGGGAACGGGAAGTTGCCGAAGAGGTTGCGCGCCTGCTTCTGCAGCTGCTGCTGCATCTCGAGGAACGTCTGCGCGCTCTGCTCCAGGTAGCTGGTCATCAGGCCCTGGATCGCGGGCCCCTGCATCTTCACGAATTGGCTCCAGGCCTCACCGCCGAGCATGGGGTTCTCGCCCAGCTTGCCGAGCGACTGCTCCTGCAGGCGGCGCTGGATCTCCATGAACGTCTGAATGTTCTTCTCGAGGTAGGTGCCCATCATGCCCTGCATAGCGTTGCCGTAAAACCGGATGATCTGGGACATCATGTCGGAGGAGAACATCGGAGCGCCCGTGCTTTCCTCCTCGAGAATGATCTGGAGCAGGATGTTGCGAGTGAGGTCCTCGTTGCTCTTGGCATCCACTACCTTGAAGGGGATCTGGTCCAGGACCAGTTTTTTCACGTCTGCCAGCGTGATGTAGCTGCTCGTGGCGGTGTCGTAGAGCCGGCGGTTGGGATATTTCTTGATCAATCGGATTTCTTCGCTCATGTGCCGGGCTCCTTCTCGTTTCGCCGCCGCTGGATTGTATGTATCGCTGTCCCGTCAGTTCGGTTGCGCAAAAAAATCCTCGGACCTCGCGCCATCTCGACTCTGGGGGCTTAGTTTAACCTATTGAAGAATCATCGCAAATGGTTTTTGTTGCGTCGCCGAACACAAACCCTTGACAGGGCGTTATCCGGCAGATAAGATTTCTCTTGTGCATTGCAGCAGGAAGAGCACGGTTTAGCTTGGAACGAAGCACTTTAGCGAACCCGATTAGGGGGATATTCGTGCAACGGCAGATCACAAGCATTGCGGCGCTGAACAAGAAGAGCATCGACGCAGTGCTGGATGCAGCCTTGGTGGTGGCCGACGGGATGGAAAGGTTCGGTCGGCTTCAGGTTCAGGCCGCGAAGTCGTTGTTCCGCGAGTCGGCGGACGCGAGCCGATCGCTGGCTGCGAGCCGGTCGCTGGCCGACCTGACACCAGCCGCGAGCAACGCGGCGGCCGCGAGCGTCGGGCGCGTCGTAGGGTACTCGCGCAACGCCTATGACATCGCGTCGAGAACCGGGGTTCAGTTATTGGAACTGATGAATGCCAGCACTGCCGACCTGCGCAAGGCGTGGACGGGCGTGGCGGAAGGGATGAGCGAGTCGATGGCGATGGGCACCGATGGTGCGACCAATGCAGCGCTCAAGTCCATGATGACCGCTTCCGAGACGATGCTGGATGGATTGACGAAGACTGCGAGGCAGTCGATCGAATTGGCGGAGGCGGCGATGAAGGCCACCGCCGGTGTCACGTCGGGGGTCGCAAGAGCGCCGACGACGAGCAAGGATTAGCCAGGCTCCTCCCCCTTTATATAAGGTTCGTCCTTATATCAAAGGTTCGCCCCGGTGGGTTCTCCCACCGGGGCTTTTTTTTGGGCGTCTGGTTGGCTGCCGACTTCGGCTCCGGTTGTCCTAGAACATGTGCTGGCCGCCGTTGATCGAGATGTTGGCGCCGGTGACGAAAGCCGCCTCGTCCGAGGCGAGATAGATGATCAGGCCGGCCACCTCCTCGGGCTTACCCAGCCGGCCGACCGGGATCTGAGGCAGGATCTTTTCGTTCAGGATGTTCTCCGGGATTGCGGTCACCATGCGGGTACCGATGTAGCCGGGGGAAATGGTGTTCACCGTCACCCCCTTCTTCGCGACTTCCAGGGCGAGCGCCTTGGTGAACCCGTGCATGCCGGCCTTCGCGGCCGAGTAGTTGGTCTGCCCGAACGCTCCCTTCTGGCCGTTGACCGACGCGACGTTGATCACGCGACCCCAGCCGCGTTCGACCATTCCGTCCAGCACTTGCTTTGTCATGTTGAAGACGCTGTCGAGGTTGGTCTTCATCACGATGTCCCAGTCTGCCTTGGTCATCTTCTTGAAGGTCATGTCCCGCGTGATGCCGGCGTTGTTGACCAGCACGTCGACCTGACCCACGTCAGAGTGGATCTTGGCTACCGCTTCGGCGCAGGAGCCGAAGTCGGCCACGTCGCACTGAAACGCCTTGAAGCTGTAGCCGTGCGCCTTCATGCTGGCGAGCCAATCCGCCGACTTGGTGTTTCCGGGTGAATACGTGACGATCACTTGATAGCCGGCATCCGCCATCTTGATGCTGATGGATTCGCCCAGGCCGCCCATGCCTCCAGTGATGAGTACGTTGCGCTGCGCCATACCGCCCTCCTCAGTTGCTGATCCGATCTTGCTCGTCCCGCTCTATCTATAGCCATTTCGCGCACCTGACTCAACTGGCAGGTTCCCTTACGTAGCTGCCGGGAGCCGGCTCCAACGGCGCGTAGGTCGCGGAACCCAGCGTGTGCACAGCCGGCACCGCAGGGCCCGAGCGCCGCCCGATCCAGCTCGCCCACCGGGGCCACCAGCTTCCGGCGACCGCTTGCGCCTGCGCTATCCAGTCGTCGGGACTCGCGCTCTTCCCGGGGGCGATCCAATAGTTTCGCCGCTGGCCTGCCGGCGGGTTGATGACCCCCGCGATGTGTCCGCTCGACGCCAACACGAACTCGGTATTGCCGCCAAGCAGCTGCATGCTGGCGTAAGCACTGCGCCATGGAACGATATGGTCCTCGCGAGCGGCAAGCGCGAAAGTCGGACAGCGGATTGCACCGAGATTCACGCGCCGGCCACACAGCTCCAGCCTGTCCGACACGCGCAGATTGTTCTCCAGATACATGTTCCGCAAGTACCACGCGAACAGGCGCCCCGGGAGGTTGGCGCTGTCGCTGTTCCAGTGCAACAGGTCGAAAGCGCGGGGCGCGCGACCCTTCAGGTAGTTGTTGATCACGAAGTGCCAGACGAGCTCGTTCGCGCGCAAGCTCGCGAAGGCAGAGGCCACTACGGAGCCAGGCATCAGGCCGCCTTCGCGGTAGCTGACCTCGCATTGGCGCACGAAATCCTCGTCCACGTACGCGGCGATGTCGCCTACGTCGCTGAAGTCCAGCATCGTTGCGAGCAGTGTCAACCCGGCCACCCGCGCTGGGCGCTCCATCACGCTGAGTGCGGAAGTGAGCAGCGTGCCGCCGACGCAGAAGCCGAGCACATTGGCTTTGTCCGCTCCCGCGATGTCCAGCGCCACATCGAAAGGCGTCAAGACGCCGTGGCGCACATAGTCCTCCCAGGTGGAGGCACCGAGCTCGGGCGGCACGTTGCGCCACGACACCAGGAACACCTGCAGACCCTGTTCCAGCGCGTAGCGCACGAAAGAGTTCTCCGGTTGGAGATCCAGGATGTAGTACTTGTTGATGAACGGAGGGATGATGATCAGCGGCCGGTGCCGCATCCGCGCGGCACGCGGTGTGTACTGGATCAGTTGTGCGATGGGGTTCTGGTAGACCACGGCGCCGGGGGTGATCGCAACGTTGCGGCCCACCTCGAACGCGCTTTCCGCGCTCATCTCGATGCGCCCCCGTGCGAGATCGCGCCGCAGGTGCTGCAGTCCCGCGGCGAGGCTCTCACCTCGGCTCTCTGCGGCGAGTCGAATCACCTCTGGATTGCTGGCGGGGAAGTTGGTTGGCGCGAGCGCATCGACGTATTGGCGCACCACGAACCGCAGGCGGCGCTTGCGCTCCTCCGCCAGGGGCGCCGCCTCCAGCAGGTCCTTGAGCCAGGCCGAGTGGAGCAGATAGGCGTGCTTGAGGTAGCGAAACCAGGACAACTCGCTCCACTCGGGGCTCTCGAAGCGGTGGTCGCTCGGCACCGGCTCGGGTAGGCCGGGCGGGCAACCGGCCGGCGCCGAGAGAAGGCTCGAGGCCAGCGCGAGATACGCGCGATAGTAGTGATCGTGGATTTCCGCCACGCGCGCGGGCTCACCGGCCAGGGCGGCGAGAAGTTCCTCGAGAGGAACGCGGTTGTTCTCGGGCAGCCGCGAGACGAAGTCGCGCCGCAGTCGCTCGAGAAGCGCCTGGATCTCACTCTGGGGATCGACGCCCGGTTCCTGTGCGATGCGGGAGCCGTCCTGTGGAGTAGACATAGCCACGATTCTCAGCACGCGGGCAACGCCGGTCAAGGCGAGTGTCAGCGGAGCCGCATCACGTGTCGCGGACCCGGCTCCCGCTGGGTGCAGCCGCGTTCAGCCGTCGAGCCAGATGAACGCCGCCTGGCGGCCCGTGACGCGGTCGCGCCGATGAGAGAAGAAGCGGCGCGCATCGCTGTAGGTGCAAAGGCCGCCACCGAATACCCGGCTCACGCCGAGCGCAGCCAGCCGGCGACGCGCGAGGGCGAACAGATCGGCCAGCCACTTGCCCTCGCGTAGCGGGAGGAAGGCACAGTCCGCCTGCGAGTCCGTGCGTACGAACGCTTGCAGCACGTCGGGGCCGACTTCGAAGGCGCTCGGTCCGATCGCGGGCCCCAGCCAGGCCAACAGCGCCGACGCCGGACAGGGCATCGCTGCCACGGTGCGCTCGATGACGCCCGCAGCGAGACCGCGCCAACCGGCGTGCACCGCGGCTACGGCGGTCCCTGCGAGATCACACAGCAGTATTGGGAGACAGTCGGCGATCTGCACGGTGCAGACGACTCGCGGCGCACGCGTGAATGCCGCGTCGGCGGTCGGCTCCCCGTCGATTTCCGCTGCGTCCAGCGCCGTTGTGCCGTGGACCTGCCGTAGCCACTTGGGCTCCGACGGGAGCAGGACGTGTACGCGTTGGCGGTTGCGCGCAACGTTGTCGGGTTCGTCCCCGACGCGCAGTCCAAGGTTCAAGCTCGTGAAGGGCCCTGTGCTGACTCCCCCGTTGCGGGTCGTCACGAATGCGTGCACTCTGGAAGGTGCCGGCCACTCCGCTGCGATCCAGTCAGCCGGAAGACTCATGCTGCGCCAGTTGCTCCAGCAGCTGCACCATGTCGTCGGGCAGCGGCGAGCGGAAATGCATGGGCTGCCCGCCGGCGGGATGCACGAGTTCAAGTCGCACGGCGTGCAGCGCTTGCCTCGGGAAGCGTCGTGCCGGTAGGGGAAGCTGCCGCGCGCTCCCGCCTATGCCGTAGACCGGATCGCCCACGACCGGGTGGCCGATGGAGTGCATGTGCACGCGGATCTGGTGCGTGCGCCCGGTGTCCAATCGACACTCCAGGAGAGACCAACCGCGCCCCGCGCGTGCCACACGGTAGAAGGTGCGTGCGCTCTTTCCGCCCGGCACCACGGCCATCTTGGTACGCGCAACGGGATGGCGTCCGATCGGCGCTTCGACCACGCCTTCCGCGGACGGGACCCCGGCGACCACGGCGAGATATTCCCGATGGATGCTGCGGCGTTGCAATTGGCGAGTCAGGTGAGTATGTGCCGGGAGCGTTTTCGCCACCACGAGCAAGCCGCTGGTGTCCTTGTCCAGACGGTGCACGATGCCGGCGCGCGGCAGGGCCGCGACAGCGGGAGCGTGATACAGCAGCGCGTTGAGCAGCGTCCCGTTCCGGTTGCCGCTGCCGGGATGCACGACGAGTCCCGCGGGCTTGTCGACCACCAGGATCTGAGCGTCCTCATGCATCACGCGCAGCGGGATCGCCTGCGGCGCGCACGTGTCCGGGTCTGGCGGTGCCCGAACCTCGATGCGCTCCCCGCCCCAGACCTTGTCCTTGGGGGCAGCCGGCTCCCCGTCGACTGTGATGAAGGCGGACTTGACCCACTCTTGCAGGCGACTGCGCGAATGCTCTGGAAGCATGCGGGCGAGGGCCTGGTCCAGGCGAAGGCCGGCGAGCTCGTCGGGCACGCGCAGGCTCGCAGGGCCGCCGGAAACGCTCCGTTGCGTCTGCTTTTCGCTATAATCCCGCGCGCTCACTGCGAAAGTTCCCATGCGACTTAGTGTAACGGTTATCGGCGTGCTGCTGGCGTGCAGCTTGACCCTCCCTGGGTGCAGCACAGACGACAACAAATACGACGAGACGCGCGACTGGTCGGCCGAAAAGCTCTACGCCGAGGCCAAGGACAACCTGGTCAGCGGCGACTACAAGAAGGCCATCAACTACTATGAGAAGCTCGAGGCGCGCTTCCCATACGGCAAGGCGGCCCAGCAGGCGCAGCTCGAGCTCGGGTATGCCTACTACAAAAACAAAGACCCGGTGAACGCGCTGGCCACCGCCGACCGCTTCATCAAGCTCCATCCCAACCACCCCAATGTCGACTACGCCTATTACCTCAAGGGGCTGGTCAACTTCAACGAGGACCTCGGGCTCTTGAGCGGCATCGCGAACCAAGACATGAGCGAGCGCGACCCCAAGGCGGCGCGCGAGTCGTTCGAGGCGTTCAAGGAGCTGGTCACGAGATTCCCCGATAGTCGTTACGCATCGGATTCCATGGTGCGCATGCGTTATCTCGTCAACGCGATGGCGCGCAACGAAGTGCGCGTCGCGGAGTACTACCTGCGCAAGAACGCCTATGTGGCGGCGGCCAATCGTGCCGTGTTCGTGGTCACGAACTACCAACAGTCACCAGCGGTAGAACAGGCACTCATCGTGTTGGTCAAGTCCTACGACGCGATGAACCTGCCGGAATTGCGCGACGACAGCGCGCGGCTGCTCAAGCTCAACTTCCCGGCGACCGCCTTCTCGCTGGCCAATCTGCATCGCAAGGCCTGGTTCGAAATCTTTTGATCGGCCGGTGCGTGCCTCAGGGCGCCTGGTAGCCGGCTGCAACCACCGCAGCCTTTAGACGCTCGAGGCTCGCACGCACGGGGTCGTACGACACCCGCGCTTCGCCTCTGTCCAGCGAGACCTCGGCACTCTGCACGCCCTCGACGCTCTCGAGGACTTTTTTCACGCTTCGCGCGCAGCCCTGGCAGGTCATCCCCTCTACCTTGAGCGCCACCTGTTCCATCGACTCGATCCCCCTATGCGCCTGCTCCCCAAAACGAGAGCAGGCACTGGTCCAATCATAGCGGAGGCGGGCAGCTCCAGGAGTTGGGTCTCGCGTCCGCGTGCGCCGGCTTGCGCCGCCGCGCTCATGTTTTCACCCGATCGCCAGTGGGCATCGCCGTGCTCTCCGCTTCCTCGGATCGGGTCCTCTCCGCGGCCATTGCAGTTACGCCACCCCCGCCCCCCGATTTCCAGCGGCGAAGCAGCAGCGAGTTGGTGACCACGGACACCGAGCTCATCGCCATCGCCGCGCCTGCGATCACCGGGCTCAGCAACCCTAAAGCCGCGAGCGGGATCCCGAGCGCGTTGTAGACGAAGGCGAAGAACAGATTTTCGCGGATCTTCGCCAGCGTCGCGCGCGACAGCGAGATCGCGTCGACCACGCTCATCAGGTCGTTTCGCATCAGCGTCACGTCGGCGGACTCGATGGCGATATCCGACCCGCTGGCGAACGCGAAACTCACGTCTGCAGCCGCCAGCGCCGGGGCATCGTTGATCCCATCACCGGCCATCGCGACCACCTTCCCGCTGGCTCTGAGCTTTTCTACCTCTGCGGCCTTCGCCTCCGGCAGCACGCCCGCCAGCCAGCGTTGTATACCGGCCTGCGCAGCGATGGCGCGCGCGGTGGCGGCGTTATCACCCGTCAACATGACCAGTTCTACGCGCTGTGCCCGCAGCCGAGCTACTGCATCCGAGGCATTTGCACGGAGGCGATCGGCGATAGCGAGATAGCCGCGGATGCCGGTGGTGTCCGCTAGCGCTACGACCGTCTTGCCTTCGCCCGCCAGGCGTTGCAGCAGTTCGGAGTCTGGTGCTCCTGCACGTTGCGCAATCCATCCCGGCTGGCCGAGCCAGAGTCGGCACCCGCGGACTTCGCCTTCGATGCCCAGACCGGGATGAGCCTGCCGGTCAACCGCGACAGGCACCGCGAGCTTTAGCTCGCTTGCATGCGTCGTCACCGCAGCAGCGAGCGGGTGCTCCGAGCCCTGCTCGAGCGCAGCCGCCAGGGCAATCAACTCGCGCTCATCCGTGCCAGCCGTGGGAAGGATATCCGTGACGGCCGGCTTCCCTTCCGTGAGGGTTCCGGTCTTGTCCACCACGAGAACCTGAATCTTCTCGGCGCGCTCGAGCGCCGCCGCGTCGCGCACCAAAATGCCCGACTGCGCGCCGCGGCCCGTGCCTACCATGATGGCGGTGGGCGTCGCGAGCCCCAAGGCGCACGGGCAGGCGATGACCAGCACGGCCACGGCGTTGATCAGCGCGGGCGTAAACGTGCCTGTCGCCAGCCACCATGCTGCGAGTGTGAACACCGCTACAGACAGCACTACGGGGACGAAGATCCCGGCGATCCGGTCCGCGAGGCGCTGAATCGGGGCCTTGCTGCCCTGCGCGGCCCCCACCAGGCGAATGATCTCGGCCAACTGGGTGTCCGCACCGACGCGCGTGGCGCGGCATCTGAGCGTGCCCACGCCGTTTTGTGACGCCGCGAACACGCGAGCTCCGGGAGCCTTGGAGACGGGAATGCTCTCGCCGGTGAGCATGCTCTCGTCGACGCTCGACCTGCCCTCCAACACCTCCGCATCTGCGGGTACCCGCTCGCCGGGGCGCACGAGGAACACATCCCCCACGGCGAGCGCTGAGATGTCGATGTCGATGAGTCGACCGTCGCGCTCGATGCGGGCCTGCTTGGGTTGCAATCCGATCAACTGCTCGATCGCACCCGAGGTCCGCATTTTCGCGCGCGCCTCGAGCAGCTTGCCGAGCAGCACGAGCGTGATGATGGCAGCGCTCGCTTCGAAGTACACATGCTTGTCGTGCATGCCGAGCACGGTGACCGCGAGGCTGAACAGGAACGCCGCGCCCGTTCCCAGTGCGACCAGCACGTCCATATTCGCGCCGCCGCCGCGCAAGGCATGCCAGGCCCCAACGTAGAAGCGCCGGCCGATCCAGATCTGCACCGGCGCGGCGAGCAGCAACTGCAGCCACCGCGGCAGCATATCGTGGCGATCGCCACCGAACATCCAGACCATCTGCAGCACCAGTGGCAGCGTGAGTGCGGCGGAGATCCAAAATACGCGCAACTCGCTGCGCCAATGCGCCTCACGCCGCGCCCGCTCTGCCGCCAGATCGGATTCGGTGACGACCTCGGCGCCGTAACCGGCGCGCTCGACGGCCTCGAGCAACTGCTGCTGCCCGGTGGTGCCGCGCTGAACACGCACGCGAGCGCGCTCCGTGGCCAGATTGACGTTGGCGGTGACGCCGGGAAGGCGGTTCAAGGCCTTCTCCACCCGCGTCGCGCATGCGGCGCAAGTCATGCCCGAGATCCGGAGATCCAAGGCCTCTGTGGGGAGCCCGCCTGGGTTCATTTGCCGTAGTTGCGGGCCGGCGCCTCGAGAAACAAGCGAGCGGCCCGTGACGGGTGAGAGGAATCGCCCCGTGACGCCGCGCAATCCCGCGGGAGAACCTCGAACGCATGAGGCCAGGCCTGAGCGCGCGATGCCGCGCCCGCGCCATCTGTCATGCGCGAAGCTCCGGTAAGTCCCGGAACAAGTCCAGCGCCTCGGGATTGGCCAGCGCTTCCTGGTTTTTGACCGGCTGGCCGTGCACCACGTTGCGCACCGCGAGTTCGACGATCTTCCCGCTCTTGGTGCGCGGGATGTCGCTGACCTGGATGATTTTGGCCGGTACGTGGCGCGGGCTCGCATTGTTGCGGATCTGGGTCTTGATCTTGCGGACCAGCGGGTCATCGAGCGTGACCTCGTCCCGCAGGCGCACGAAGAGCACCACGCGCACATCGTTGTCCCAGTCCTGTCCGATGACCAGGCTTTCCACCACCTCATCGAGCTGCTCTACTTGACGGTAGATCTCGGCGGTGCCGATGCGCACACCGCCGGGATTGAGCACCGCGTCCGAGCGTCCGTAGATCACGGCAGTGCCGCGAGCGGTCAACTCCATATAATCGCCGTGGCACCACACGTTCGGGAAGCGGGCGAAATAGGCATCGCGGTACTTCTTCCCCTCGGGATCGTTCCAGAATCCCACCGGCATCGACGGGAAAGGCGCGCAGCAGACCAGCTCGCCCTTCTGCCCGGCCACCGGCCGGCCCGAATCGTCATAGACCTCGACCTTCATGCCCAGCCCGCGGCACTGGATCTCGCCACGCCACACCGGCAACAGCGGGCTGCCCAGCACGAAGCAGGAGACGATGTCGGTGCCGCCGGAGATCGAGGACAACAACAGATCGCGCTTGATGCTGTTGTAGACGTAGTCGAAGCCCTCCGGCGCGAGCGGGGAGCCGGTGGATGTCATCGTCTTGATGCTCGCCAGCCGATGCGTGTCCTTGGGTCTGGCGCCGGCTTTGTTCAGCGCGTCGATGTATTTCGCCGAGGTCCCGAACACGGTCATGTCCTCGGTGTCGGCGAGGTCGAACAGCGCGGTCGCGTTCGGATACGAGGGCGAGCCGTCATACAGCAGCAAGGTGGCGCCGGTGGCGAGCCCCGAGGCGAGCCAGTTCCACATCATCCAGCCGCAAGTGGTGAAGTAGAACAACCGGTCGCCGCGTTTGAGATCGGTATGCAGCTGATGCTCTTTGAGATGCTGCAGCAGCGTGCCACCGGCACCGTGGACGATGCACTTGGGTACGCCGGTGGTGCCGGAGGAATACAGGATGTAGACCGGGTGATCGAAGGGCAGCCGCTCGAAGGCGATCTCCGTGGCCGTGAAGCCGCTCACGAAGTGGCCGAAGTGAACCGCCTTGGGAAGCTCGCCGAGTAGCGGGCGGGCGATCAGATACGGCACGACGACGACCTTCTCCAGCGTCGGCAACTGGCGCACGATCTCGGCCATGCGGGCTAGCGTGTCGTGCGTCTTGCCGTTGTAATAGTAGCCGTCGACGCAGAACAGGACCTTGGGCCGGATCTGTCCGAAGCGGTCGAGCACTCCTTGGACTCCGAAGTCCGGGGAGCAGGAAGACCAGATCGCGCCGATGCTGGTGCTGGCCAGCATCGCGACGATGGCTTCCGGCATGTTGGGCATCACGCCGGCAACGCGGTCGCCCGCCTTCACACCCATCGCGCGCAGGGCCTGGGCGGTCACACAGACTAGGTCGTACAGTTCGGCGAACGTCAGCTTGCGCCGCACCTGGCTCTCGCCCCAGAACACGAGCGCCGTGTCATGGTCGCGGCGGCGCAGGAGGTTCTCGGCGAAGTTGAGCTTGGCGTTCGAAAACCAACTGGCGCCGGGCATCCTGTCCGCGTTCTGCAGGTAGGGGCCGTCCCCCATCTCTCCCACTACGCGGGTGAACTTCCACACCGATTGCCAGAAGCGCTCGGGTTCCCGGATCGACCATTCGTACAGGGACGCGTGATCGGCGACCCCGGCGCTCCAACGCGCGTTCACCTCCGAGATGAACGCGGTGAGGTTGGCCTGCGCCTTACGCTCGGCGGAAGGCTCCCAGAGCAGGGTGGGCGTGTCTTGGGTCATGGTGTGGCAGCGTAGACAAGCGAGTCCCAGCGCGTTCCGAGGCGAGACTTCGCTGGTGCGTCGGTCACTCCGGACGCATTTGAGGGAACAGGATCACATCGCGGATGCTCGCGCTGTCGGTGAGCAGCATCACCAGCCGGTCGATGCCGATGCCCTCGCCGGCGGTAGGCGGGAGCCCGTATTCCAGCGCGCGGATGTAGTCGGCGTCGTAGAACATCGCCTCCTCATCGCCCGCCGCCTTGGCCTCGGCCTGCGAGCGGAAGCGCTCCGCCTGGTCCTCCGGATCGTTCAGCTCGGAAAATCCATTGGCGATCTCCCGGCCGAACAGGAACAGCTCGAACCGGTCCGTCACCGCAGGATTGACATCGCTTCGCCGAGCCAGTGGAGAGGCGTCGGTGGGATGGGCGACGACGAAAGTCGGCCGCGCGAGCTTCGCTTCGGTGGTCTGCTCGAACAGCTTGAGTTGCAGCACGCCGACGCCGTCGGTGGGAAAGACCTCCACGTCGAATGGGGCGAGCGCGACGCGCAGGTATTCGGGCTTTTCCAGTTCGTGCAGGGCATAGCGGGGGTTGTACTTGGCGATCGCCTCGGTCATCGTCAGCCGGTCGAACGGTTGCGCCAGATCGACGCTCTCGCCTTGATAGACGAGCGTGGTGCTTCCGATCGTCTTGACGGCCACCTCGCGCAACAAGGCTTCCGTGAGGTCCATCAGGTAGACGTAGTCCTGATACGCCTCGTAGAACTCCAGCATGGTGAACTCGGGGTTGTGGCGGGTGGAGATCCCCTCGTTGCGGAAGCTGCGGTTGACCTCGAATACCTTCTCCAGTCCGCCCACCACCAGCCGCTTGAGGTACAACTCAGGAGCGATGCGCAGGTACAGATCGATGTCCAGCGCGTTGTGATGCGTGATGAACGGCCGGGCCACGGCGCCGCCCGGAATCGGCTGCATCATCGGGGTTTCCACCTCCAGATAGCCGCGCGCAGCGAAGAACTCCCGCAGGACCTGGATCGTGCGCGAGCGCACCATGAACACGCGCCTGGATTCGGGGTTGGCGATGAGGTCCAGATAGCGTTGTCGGTACCGCTGCTCCTGGTCAGCGAGGCCATGGAATTTCTCCGGCAACGGGCGCAGCGACTTGGTCAACAGGCGCAGCCGTTCGACTTTCACCGACAGCTCGCCCGTACGGGTACGAAATAGCTTGCCCTCGGCGCCGACGATGTCGCCCAAGTCCCAGTGCTTGAACTCCTCGTAGACCGCCTCACCGACGTCGTCGCGGGTGACGTAGAGTTGGACACGGCCCGACAGGTCCTGGATGGTGGCGAAGCTCGCCTTGCCCATGACGCGCTTGAGCATCATGCGCCCGGCCACGCTGACCCCGACTGGCGCCGCTTCCAGCGCCTCGTTCGGCTGGCCGTCGTACCTCTGGTGCAGCTCGCCCGCGAAGTCGGCCCGGCGGAAGTCGTTGGGAAACGCATTCCCCCGCTCGCGCAGCGCCCTGAGCTTCGCGCGTCGCTCCGCGACGATCTGGTTCTCGTCAGCGGGTAGGCTGGTGTCGTCGGCCATGTCCTCAGTCCGCATCCCTACGCATCGGTGCGAGTTGCGCCCGCACGATTCGGCACGGGCCGGGTTTCTCGCAGGGGTCGCCGGCCGCAACCCGCACCTCAGGAGTCCCCCGCTTGGTTCTGACCGCGACCGGCGCAACGGGCCCTCGCACTTACACGCCCTGCTTCAAGCTCGCGGCGATGAACGGGTCGAGGTCGCCATCCAAAACGCCGCGGGTGTTTCCCACCTCGACGTTGGTGCGCAGGTCCTTGATGATGGACTGGTCGAGGATGTAGTTGCGGATCTGGTGGCCCCATGCGATCTCGGTCTTGGACTCCTCGATCCTCTGCCTTTCGGCCTCGCGCTTGCGCAGCTCGGCTTCGTACAGCCGCGACTTCAGCATCGCCATGGCCTCCGCCCGGTTGCGATGCTGGGAGCGATCGTTCTGGCATTGGACCACGATGCCGGTCGGCAGGTGTGTGATCCGGATGGCCGAGTCGGTCTTGTTGACATGCTGACCGCCCGCGCCGCTCGAGCGGAACGTGTCGACGCGCAGATCCGCCGGGTTGACCTCGATCTCGATCGTTTCATCCACTTCGGGATAGACGAACACGCTCGCAAAGGAGGTGTGGCGCCGCGCGTTGGCGTCGAAGGGCGACTTGCGTACCAACCGGTGGATGCCGGTCTCGGTCCGCAGCGTCCCGTAGGCATAGTCCCCGCTGATCTTGAGCGTCGCGCTCTTGATGCCCGCCACCTCGCCGGGCGATTCTTCGAGCATTTCGACCTGAAAGCCCCGGCGCTCGGCGAAGCGAGCGTACATGCGCTCCAGCATGGCGGCCCAGTCCTGGGCCTCGGTTCCTCCTTGTCCGGCTTGAATGTCGAGAAAGCAATTGTTCGGGTCCATCGGGTTGGAGAACATGCGGCGGAATTCCATCTCCGCCACCGCCTTGTCCAGCGCATCGACGTCCCGGCCCACCGACTCCACTCCGGCCTCGTCCTCCTCCTCGCGCGCCATCTGGAGCAGGTCGCGGCTGTCCTGCAGCCCTTGAGCGACTTTGCCCAAAGTCCCGACCACCGACTCGAGCGCCTTGCGCTCCTTCCCGACCTCCTGTGCTCGCTTGCTGTCCGCCCACAGCGCGGGATCCTCGGCGAGCTTGTTCAGCTCGTCGAGGCGCTTGCGCTTGCCCTCGAAGTCAAAGATACCTCCGTAGATCGGCGGCCCGTTGATCGAGGTCGTTCAGCTTATAAGTCACCGCGTTGAGGCGTTCCGCTTCCATGACCGATTCCCTTCCCGACACTTGCCGGTGAAAAAAGGCAGAAATTCTAGCAGGCACGAGCCGGCGTTGGGTGAGTGGACCGCCTGCATCATGCAAATACGGCAAGCCCAACGATCGCGCCGGCAGCCGTCACCAGAAGCCCCGAGGCACAGCGGCGCAGCATGTCCTTCCCGCCGGCGGCTGCAGTCAGCCCCAGCTTGAAAGCGATATTGGCGAGAAAGGCGAGCCCGATCGCCAGCACCGCAGGATGCGCTGCCAGGCTTCCGATGCCGAACAACCGCAGGGACGACAGAGTAATCGCGTCCACGTCGGTCAACCCGGACAGCAGCGCCACGCCGTAGAGGCCGGCTGCACCGGCCCGATCGTGCAACCAAGCGGACAGCAGAAGCACGAGCCCGTACATCACTGCGAAGACGATGGCAGTGCGTAGCTCCGTTGGGTTCGTGATCGACGGCATCGGCGGCTCCTCGCTGGCGTGCAATCGCCGTAGTCGGTACAGGACCAAGGCCATACCTGGCAGCAGCGCGCAACCCAACATCGGTAACAGGCTCGGCAGCACCGCCGGCGCGACCACGACCGCCAGCACCGCCAGCCGGATCAGCACCACCAGGTTGGCGAGCACGACCACCGCCGCTGCGATGTCGCCGAACGCCCCCTGCGCGCGTCCATGCCGGGCATACACCAGGGTCGTGGCGGTGCTGGAGACGAGCCCGCCAAAGAGCCCGAGAAGCGCGGCACCGTGGCGTCGGCCGACCAGACGCAAGGCGAGATACCCGGCGAGACTCACACCCGAGATCAGCACGACCATGAACCAGACCTGCCGCAGGTTCAGTGCATCGTAGGGTCCGAAGCTGCGGTCCGGAAGCACCGGCAGGATGATGAAGGAGACCACCGCGAACTGCAGGATCGACACGAGGTCCCGTCGTTCCAGGTGCTGCGCGAGACCTTTCAGCTCGGGTTTGAAGTACAGCAACGTGGTGGTCGCAATCGCGAGCATCACGGCCACGCGGTCGAAACCGTATGCCACCATTGCACCCAGCGCGAAGCACAGAATCAGTGCTGCGCTGGTGGTCGTTCCCGGATCCTCCTGCGCCGGGCCCGGCGGGGATCGCGTGACGTCGAGGTACGAGGTGATGATCATCGTACCCACCAGAACCAGCCCGGCCACCACCAACCACGGGCTGCCCTGGGCCTGCGCCAGCACCGAGCACACGCAGCCGAGCAAGCCGACCAGCGCAAAAGTCCGCAGTCCCGCGCGAGCGCTTGCCTTGCGCTCGCGCTCCAGCCCGATGAGCAACCCTATCGCGAGGCTCGTCAGCAGGTCTGGCAGCCGCTCCAACCCCTCGCCGGCGGTCCAGTGGAGGTCAGTCAGCGCGTCCACCTACGCCACCACAACCGCCGACGGCTCCCAGTGCTCTAGCACCAGCTGGACCGACCGTGAGCCGTTGAAGAGGTTGACGTCGAGTCGGAACGCCGCACGGATCCGATCCGGCAGCGGCTCGGCGTGGCCGAACAGAACGGCGTCGACAGCGCCCGCCCCGCCGTCGGCTGCGGTCAGCCGCAGGCGCAGATGGCGCCCGCCCGCCACGCGCTGCGCGGCGACGAGGAAATCGCCGCGAAAGCGCGGTGGCGGGAACCCTTGGCCCCACACCAGGCCGTCGAGCGTCTCAGCCAACTGCAGGCTTATCTCAGAGGCAGCCAGCGGACCGTCCGTCTCGATGCGCAGCTCCAGGTCCGCGGGCGAGAGCAGACCGCGCAAGACCGCATCGAAGGCGGCACGGAAGCGTTCGAAGTCTGTTTCGCGGATGGAGAGTCCAGCCGCTGCGGCGTGCCCGCCGAAGCGCTGGATGAGCCCTGGGTAGCGCTTGTCCACGAGGTCCAGCGCATCGCGCAGATGCAGCGCGGGGATCGACCGACCCGAGCCTTTCAGCTCGCCCGCCTGTCCGGGGGCGAAAGCGATGACAGGACGATGAAAACGCTCGCGGATGCGGGCGGCGAGGATGCCGATCACCCCTTGATGCCAGCTCGGGTCGTAGAGCGCGAGGCCATAGGGCTCGCCCGGGTCAACGGCTTCGAGGTGAGCCAGCGCAGCGTCATGCATGTGCGTCTCGATACTTCTTCTCTCGCGGTTCAGCTCGTCGAGCCGGAGCGCGAGCGCGTCGGCGCGCGTCGGGTCCGCACTGATCAGGCACTCGATCCCGATCGCCATGTCTTCCAGGCGGCCGGCGGCGTTGAGGCGCGGGCCTAGCACGAAAGCGAGGTCATAAGTCGACGCGCGGGTGGCATCGCGGCCGGCGGCATGCAACAGCGCCTCGATCCCGGGGCGCGAGCGTCCAGCCCGGATGCGCGCTAAACCCTGCGCTACCAGCCGCCGGTTGTTCTCGTCCAGGCGCACGACGTCCGCCACCGTGCCCAAGGCTACCAAGTCCAAGAGCTGCGCGAGATTGGGCTCGGCTCGGGCACGGAACGCGCCGCGCGAGCGCAGCTCAGCCCTCAGCTGGAGCATGACGTAAAACATCACGCCTACACCGGCCAGGTGCTTGCTCGGGAAGGAGCAGCCCGGCTGGTTCGGGTCGACAATGCAAGCGGCATCGGGCAGACGCTCTCCCGGGAGATGATGATCGGTGACGAGCACCTGCAAGCCGAGCCGGCGCGCCTCCTCGACGCCGTCGACGGAGGCGATGCCGTTGTCCACCGTGATCAGGAAATCGGGCCGCCGTGCCGCGGCCAGCCGCACGATCTCGGGGGTGAGACCGTAGCCGAACTCGAACCGGTTCGGCACGATGTAGTCGACCTGCGCTCCCATCTCGCGCAGCGCCAGCATCCCCACGGCGCAGGCAGTCGCTCCGTCCGAGTCGTAGTCCGCCACGATGAGCAGGCGCTGTCTTGCCGCGATCGCATCCGCGAGGATCGCCGCCATGCGTTCCAGATTGCGCATGCGCGACGGAGCGGCGAGATGCGCGAGCGAGCTGTCTAACTGTGCAGTAGAGGCGACTCCACGCGCGGCCAGCACTCGCGCCAGCACGGGATTCACGCCTGCCGCGGTCAGAGTTGCGCAGGTCTCGGCGGAGTAGGAACGGTCGAGGATCTCCGGCACGGGGGAAGCGATCTCAAGTCATGGATGCTGCCACGGCGACAACACGCGATCATGGCTGCGCCAGGGCGGGCGCGCGCCGCCAGAACTTCCAGAGGTCGGCAGCTGTCAATTCGTAGCGCAGCATCTCAGCGTCAGATCCGACGAGAAGGCACACGAGCCGGAGGACGTGCTGGCGCAACGCCTCCAGCAGCGGCACGAACCAGTCGCGCTCGAGCGCCTCGAGTCCGGCGTCGATGAGCACGAGGTGCCGCCCTGCGCCGGCGTGAGCGAGCCACTCCGAGCAGGTCCGGGGCTGCGGATGCAACTGCGCACCAGCTGCGCACGCGAGGCCCCGAGCGACCGGGTCATCGGCCCATACGGCGGCGAGATCAGCGCGCGGTGGGGCGGGAAGCACACCGCCGCCCCAGAACCAAACGCTGTTCACGGGCAACTGCCCGGCCGCCTCGCGAGCGGCATTGACCGGATGCGTGTGCAGCAGCATCTGAGTCTCGTTGAAGTAGCGATGCCATACCAGTGCATCGGGCCCGCTGGGCAGCAGCCGATCGATGTTGCGCCCGCAGGCCGATTCGAGCGGCCGCGTTTCGAGCTCAGGCGCGCGGGCCGCGCTCACGTACCAACGACAGGGGACTGGCGCAGCGAAGCGAAGCCCATCGGCTTCGAAGTGCCCGTTGAGAGCTTCGATGAGCTGCCGGGCCTCTTCGGCGGTGAGCGCCACATCGTTCAGTTGAGTCAGCACGAGGGCGTCCCGGTCGGCGCGCAGATGCACTGGGTCGGCGCGCAGCCGGTACACCGCGTCTGGCGCTCCGCCATCTCCAAGCCAGGAGTAGGCGGCAACGGCCCAGTCGCGCTGGCGTGCAACGTGGAAAGCTTGCAGCAGCTGTGCGTGCAGGCCGCCTTGCGCTAGGCGCGCGGACCGGGCCCGGGATATCAATCGGCGGAGTGCAGGAGGTAGGCCGGCCGGTTCCCCCGCGTTGGCCTGGATCCGCAGCGGCCGGGGCAACACCAGCAGGATCGAGCGCAGGACATGTGCTGTCACATCGCAGGCGAGTCTAACACGAGCTTCCACGCCGAACTCGCGCGCCGTGCGCGGGTGTGGCAAACTCTGCGCCATTTTTGCGTCCGACGGGGCCGGAGGCACTGCGTACCGCAAGCGCTCGAACCGTGACGCGGCGCTGAGTGCAACGGCTCGCTCGAGCGCCTGCTACATCGTGAGGTCGCCGCTGGACCTCCTGCCGGCAAGCCGGCCCAGGACTTTTTCTACGACTCTCGTGCAGCCTTACGAGCTACTGGTCGGTTTGCGCTATACGCGAGCGCAGCGACGCAACCATTTCATCTCGTTCATCTCCATCGCGTCGATGGCGGGCATCACCATTGGCGTGATGGCGTTGATCGTGGTCCTCTCCGTCATGAATGGCTTCCAGAAGGAGCTGCGCGCACGCATCCTCGGCGTTGCGGCCCACGTGCAGATCACCGGATTCGACGGGCGGCTCAGCGGGTGGGAGCAGGTCGCACGGCAGGCTCGCGACAATCCCAATGTCGTCGCCGCGGCGCCCTACGTGGTTGCGCAGGGGTTGCTCGCCAAGGATCAGAGCGTGCAGGGGGCGATGGTCCGCGGCATCGTTCCGCAGCTCGAAGACGAGGTCGCCGACATCGGCAAGCACATGAAGCGAGGCAAGCTCTCGGATCTGCGGCCCGGCGAGTTCGGCATGATACTCGGGAGCGAGCTCGCCCACGGGGTAGGGGCCCGTGTGGGCGAAAAGGTCGTGCTGATCACGCCGCAGGGACAGGTGACTCCCGCCGGGATCCTTCCGCGCATCAAGCAGTTCACGGTGGTCGGGATCTTCGAAGTGGGAATGTATGAGTACGACGCCGGATTGGCCCTGGTCGACCTGCAAGATGCCCAGAAACTGTATCGCCTCGGGGACGACGTGTCGGGAGTCCGGCTCCGGCTACAGGACCTGTTTTATGCGCCAGAGGTCGGGCGCGAACTGACGCGGACGCTGCCCGGCGACCTCTACATCACCGACTGGACCCGCAGCCACGCGAATTTCTTCCGCGCGGTGCAGATCGAGAAGAACGTGATGTTCATCATCCTCACGCTCATCGTCGGCGTGGCTGCGTTCAACCTCGTCTCCACGCTGGTGATGGCGGTCACCGACAAGCAGGCCGATATCGCGATCCTGCGTACGCTCGGCGCCACGCCGCTCTCCATCATGAAGATCTTCGTGGTGCAGGGGGCCCTGATCGGAGTGGCCGGGACGCTGATCGGGGTCGTTCTGGGAGTGCTCACGGCCTTGAACGTGGACGTGGTGGTCCCGTTCATCGAGCGCATCTTCCACGTTCAGTTCCTAGCCAAGGACGTCTATTACATCAGCGAGCTGCCATCCGACCTGCAGTGGCGCGATGTGGCCACGGTGGCAGCGGTCTCGTTGATCCTCAGCTTGCTGGCCACGATCTATCCGAGCTGGCGGGCGTCTCGTGTCAACCCCGCGGAGGCTCTGCGCTATGAATGACCGCGTGATCGCCGCGCGCCGCCTCTACAAGAGCTTCCGCCAAGGGCCGCACGAGGTGCGGGTGCTCCTCGGGGTGGACCTGCAAGTGCTCCGAGGCGAGAGCGTGGCCGTGGTCGGTGCATCCGGCTCGGGCAAGAGCACGCTGTTGCATCTTCTCGGCGGACTGGACGCACCGACGCGCGGCGAGGTCCTGATCCTGGACCAGGACATCGCGATCTTGGGAGAGATCGACAAGAGCCGCGTGCGCAACGAGGCGCTCGGGTTCGTCTACCAATTCCATCATCTGCTGCCCGAGTTCACCGCAGAGGAGAACGTGGCGATGCCGCTGCTCATCCGCCGGTTGCCGCCTGCGCAGGCGCGTTCGGAGGCGGCGGAGATGCTGGGACGCGTCGGGCTTTCCCACCGGTTGACGCACACGCCCGGAGAGCTGTCCGGCGGCGAGCGGCAGCGAGCCGCACTCGCCCGGGCGCTGGTCACCCGTCCGGCATGCTTGCTGGCGGATGAACCCACGGGCAATCTGGACCGGCACACGGCCGAAGGTGTGTTGGACCTGATGCTCGAACTCAACGCCAGCCTCGGCACCAGCCTGGTGATCGTCACCCATGACCTGGGCATCGCACGGCGCATGCACCGGGTCATGCGACTCGATGACGGGCTGCTCCACCGCGACGACTGACACGGCGAACCCGCGGGCGCGGCCGGTGAGCGGAGCATGACCGGACAGCGCCACCGATAAAGGCTGGAGACCGAGCCGACCGAGCTCGTCATCGCCAAGTTCCCCCACTTCACCTCTTCACTTTTTCACCTCTTCACCTCCTTCGTTGTTAACGCGTGACCGGGTCGTGCGTTTGCAGATGACTGGAGGCCCGTGCCCGCGAAGGCTCGAGGGGAGATGGAAGCGTCGGGGGCCGGCGAGAGCACAAGAACATGATTTTGAACGTCGTGCTGTTTGTACTCGGCGTCAGCCTGCTGCAACGGCAAGCGACGCTGCCCAGCGTCCTGTGGACGTACGCACTCGTCCCCGTGTTTCTCACCTGGGTGCTGCTACCACCCGCTACGGGCCGCCTGCAGGTTCTCGCGCAGCGTTGCTGGAGTGGGCTGGCTTGTATCGCGGCCGGCTTTCTCTGGGCTGCCCTCTACGGTCATGTCCAGCTCGCCGATTCGCTGCCGGAGCAGTGGGAGGGACGCGACGTGCGTGTGAGCGGGGTGGTCGCGGAACTGCCGCAGTCGTCCGAGCGCGGCCTGCGCTTCGGCTTCGACGTTGAGCAGGTGCAGACTCCGCTCGCCCATGTGCCCAAGCGGATCAGCCTCAATTGGTACCAGGAGTCGAAGCGCGGTGGCGACGCGACGCTGCCCGAGGTGCACGCGGGCCAACGCTGGAGCTTTACCGTGCGGCTGCGCCGTCCGCGCGGCCTGTCCAACCCGAACGGTTTCGACTATGAGGCCTGGCTGCTGGAGCGGGGGATTCGCGCGAGCGGGTACGTCCGTCCCGCCGCTGGCGACCATCTGATTTCGGAGATGGTCTGGCGGCCGAGCTATGCGATCGAGCGCGCGCGAGAGCGGATCCGAGCGCGCATCCTGGCCGCGTTGCCCGAAGCCCCGTCTGCAGGTGTACTGGTCGCGCTGGCGATCGGCGATCAACAGGCGATCTCACGCGATCAGTGGGTGGTGTTCACTCGTACCGGCGTCAACCACCTGATGAGCATCTCCGGTTTGCATATCACGATGCTCTCCGGCATCGCCTTCGCGGCCGTGCTGTGGCTCTGGCGCCGGAGCGCGCGTCTGAGTGTGCGCGTGGCGGCGGTCAAGTCGGCGGCTGTGGCCGGGTTCGCGGTGGCGTGCGGTTACGCATTGCTGACCGGGTTCGCCGTACCGGCACAGCGAACCGTGTACATGCTGGCCGCCGTGGCCGCGGGGCTCCTGTTGGGGTTGGAGGCGCAACCGGCGGTGGTGCTGGCGTTCGCGCTGTTCGTGGCCGTGGCGCTCGATCCGCTGTGCGTGCTCGCCCCCGGTTTCTGGCTCTCGTTCGGCGCCGTCGCGGTCATCATGTATGTCACGTTGGGTCGTATCGCGCAGCCAGGCTGGCTGGTGAGCTGGGTGCGCGTGCAGTGGGCCGTGACGGTCGGGCTGACGCCTGTGCTCGTGGCTCTGTTCCAGCAGGTGTCGGTGGTGTCGCCGCTCGCCAATGCCATCGCGATTCCTGTGGTGAGCTTGGCGGTGGTGCCGGCAACCCTGATCGGAGTCGTGCTGCCGGTCGATTGGGGGCTGCAGTTGGCCGCCGGACTGATGTCGTTGTGCACTCAGGGGTTGGCGTGGCTCAGCGCGCTGCCGGCGGCGGTATGGCAGCAGCATGCGCCTCCCGCCTGGTCGGTGGCCCTGGCATCGGCCGGGGTCGCGTGGCTCCTCGCGCCGCGCGGGTTGCCGGCCCGGTGGTTGGGGCTCGCAGCCTTCTTGCCCCTGGTCCTGGTGCAGGGCGAGGCGCCGGGCCCTGGAGAATTGTGGGTGGATGTCCTGGACGTGGGGCAGGGATTGAGTGCGGTGGTGCGCACCCAACACCATACGCTCTTATACGACGCGGGGCCGGCGTTTTCCCGCGATGCCGACGCCGGGAGCCAAGTGGTGGTGCCGTTCTTGCGCGCACAGGGGGTGCGCCGCCTGGACGGGATGGTCATCACCCACGACGACAGCGATCATAGCGGCGGCGCGCGCTCCGTCCTCGAGGCTATGCCCGTGTCCTGGGTGCAAAGCTCGCTGCCCGCGCAGTCGCCGGCGCTGTCCGCCGCCCGCCGCGCCGAGCGGTGCTACGCCGGCCGTACTTGGCAGTGGGATCAGGTGCGTTTCACGGTCCTGCATCCGGGGTGGGAGAGCTATAATTCCGTCGGGTTGAGTGACAACGCCCGTGGTTGTGTTCTGAAGGTCGAGGCGGCCTTCGGCAGCGTGCTGCTTCCCGCCGATATCGAGCGGGACTCGGAGCAGGAGCTGGTGGAGGTTTACCCCGGCGCGCTGCGGGCCGAGGTCCTGCTCGCGCCCCATCATGGCAGCGCGACGTCGTCGTCCAGCGCATTCCTTGCCGCAGTGGCTCCGCGCGTGGTCGTCATCCCGGTCGGCTATCGCAACCGCTTCGGCCACCCCAAGGCCGAGGTGCTGGAGCGCTACCAGGAATTGGCCAGCCGCGTGCTGCGTACGGACCTGGACGGGGCCATCGCGCTGCGGTTCAGCGCGCAAGGGCTCGCTGCCGCCGGACACAGAGGCATCGAGACCCGCTATTGGCAGAGGCGCTAGCGCCGCGCATGAAAGCAGCATCGGAATGACAGTTCAGGTCAGAGCAGCCGTCGCCGAAACCGACCCCGCCCAGTGGCTATCGACTCTGAGCCCGCGCCTGAGCGCGGTGGACCAGGGTCTGGTCTCGCGCGCCCTGGGCTTGGCGATCGCGGCCTATGGGGGAAAATTCACTCCGCTCGGAGAGCCGCTGCTTACGCATTGCCGGGAGGTGGCCAGCATCCTGTCCGGACTGAGGCTGGACGGTGAATCGCTTGCCGCGGCCCTGCTGTCCGGCTGGCCCTCGGTCGAGCCGGGTTGGCAGCAGAAGCTGCAGGCCGACATCGGAATGCCGGTGGCCGCACTGGTGGACGGCTTCATCGGGATGGGACAGATGCAGGCGCTGCGGGCGCAGGCGCAGGAAGTGAAGAAAGCCGCGGAGCGCACGGCACAGCTCGAAGCGCTGCGCAAGATGCTGCTGGCAATGGTGCAGGACGTGCGGGTGGTCCTGCTGAAGCTTGCGGACCAGACGCAGACGCTGCGTTACATCGCAGGCCGCGGTGATGAGCGGGACCGTGAGAGGGCCGCGCGCGACACGTTCGACCTGTTCGCCCCGCTCGCGAATCGCCTCGGGGTGTGGCAGCTCAAATGGGAGCTGGAGGATCTAGCATTCCGGTCCAGCAACCCTGAGGCCTACAGGGGCATCGCGCGCGAGCTGGACGAAAAGCGCGCGGATCGCGAGCGCTTCATCGCGGAGATCATCCGCGTTCTGCGCGGCGAGCTCACCCGGGCGGGGATCGCGGCCGAGGTCAGCGGGCGGCCAAAGCACATCTACAGCATTTACACCAAGCTCGCACGCAAGCACCGCCCGCTCAAGGAGTTGTCCGATGTGCGAGCCGTGCGGGTTTTGGTTGACGACGTCAAGGATTGCTACGCGGCGCTGGGCTTGGTTCACAACCTGTGGACGCCGCTGCCAAAGGAATTCGACGACTATATCGCCAAGCCCAAGCCCAACGGCTATCGCTCACTGCACACTGCAGTGGTGGGCCCGGATCAGAAGGTGCTGGAAGTCCAGATTCGGACGCACGAAATGCACCGGCTCTGCGAGCACGGCGTCGCGGCTCACTGGCGCTACAAGGAGGGCGCACGCGCAGACCAGGCCTCCGACGAGAGGATTGCATGGCTGCGCCAGATCCTCGAATGGAAGGATGACCTGGCCGACGTCGCGGACCTGGCCGAGTATTTCCGCGCTGGATCGGCCGAGGAAAGCATCTATGTGTTGACGCCCCAGGGCCGCGTGGTGGCCCTGCCCAAAGGCTCCACGCCGGTGGATTTCGCCTATCACGTGCACTCCGAGCTGGGGCACCGCTGCCGGGGAGCGCGCGTGGACGGCGAGATGGTTCCTCTCAACTCCAGCCTGGCCAACGGGCAGACGGTAGAGATCGTCGCGGCCAAGAGCGGCGGACCGAGCCGCGACTGGCTCAATCCCGACCTGGGCTTTATCCACAGCTCCCGGGCCCGGGCCAAGGTGCGCCAGTGGTTCAACAGCCAGAATCTCGAGTCCGCAATCGGACAGGGGCGCGAGCTGGTCGAGAGGCTACTGCAGCGTGAAGGACGAACTGCGTTGCGCCTGGATGTCCTGGCCGAGCGCATGGGCTACAAGAAGGCCGACGAGCTTCTGGTCAACGTCGGCCGCGGAGAGTTCAACCTGCGCCAGTTGGAAAGCGCTGTACGCGGGGAACCGCCGGTGGCGAACGGCGACGAGCCGATTGCGCTCCAACCGGGCGCTAGGGAATTGGCGCAGACCGAGCAGCTACGCCGGTCCGGGGATGTCCTGGTGGTCGGCGTGGACAAGCTGCTGACGGTGCTTGCGAAGTGCTGCAAGCCGGCGCCGCCCGACCCTATTCTTGGCTTCGTCACTCGTGGCCGCGGAGTCACGGTGCACCGCCGGCGGTGCCCGAACGTGGCCCGCTTGCCGGCCGAGCGCGTGATGCCGGCACAGTGGAGCAGCCATGCGGACCAAGGCCGCTTCCCGGTCGAGCTGGAGGTGGAAGGCGCCGGTGATGCCGCTCTCATGCGCGACATCCTGGATATTTTTTCCCGCGAGAAAGTGCACGTGGCTGCCGCGACTTCGCACGCCCGGAATCTCGAGACGCGGATGTGCTTCACCGTCGAAGTCAACGGCTTACCTCAAATTCGAGCCCTGCTCACCGCGATCGGCGCGTTGCCGGGCGTCGCATCGGCGTGGCGCCGCTGATCGTACCAAGAGCTAAAGCCCTCGCTCGCGCCGTCGATAAGCAACCGGTGGGGCGCACCGGTCGCCCGGGAAGGCGCCCATGCCAGTCCGGAAGCGGAGGGGTCCATGTCAGTGAGCCACAGTGCCGGGTCGCACGCCTGCTGCACGGAAGAGCTGTACCAGCTTGCCAGAGAGATCGAATCGGCCTCCCGGGACACCGGTCTGCTGGCGCTCAACGTTGCGTTGGAGGCCAGCTTCTCCGGCGGCCAAGCGCGTAGCGCGGCTCGGGTCGCCGGGGTAGTCGGGGACCTGTCGATCCGTGCCACGCAGCTCAGCTACCACCTGCGTTCCCGCCTCACGGCGCAAGCGGAAGGCGCGGACGCAGCCCAGCTATTGGATCTGCGCAGCGTCAGCCGAGGGATTGCGGAACTCGCCGGCGATGTGGCGGGGCTGGCAAGCGAGCTGGTCAACGACACACCCGGCGACGCGGACCGGGCCCTGCGCCTGCAGGAGATCGCCGAACGGGTCGTGGGACAAGCGCGCAGCCGCTCGTTGGAGCTCGACCAGATCCTGGCGCGGTTGGCTCCGCCGAGCAACGCGGCGGCGTGAGCCGCGGCCACGAGCGGAATGCACCGTCCATGGCACTGGCATCCAGGGTGGAATCCGTGAGGAGCTGAAGCATGCGTACCACGGTCGAGCAGCGCGACGGCAAACTCAGCATCCGCTTGGATGGCCGCTTCGATTTCAACGCACATCGCATCTTTCGTGAGTCCTATGCGGCCGGATTGACCGCTCACGACGTCCGCGAGCTCGAGATCGACCTCGCCCTGGTGGACTACGTCGACAGCTCCGCACTGGGCATGCTGCTGATGCTGCGCGAGAAGGCCCACGCAGCAAACAAGCTGGTCGCATTGACCAACTGCAGCGGCGCAGTGAAGCAGATCCTGGACGTGGCCAACTTCGGCCGACTCTTCCCCATTCGCTGATCGTATCCGCTCGGGCCGGCGAATTTGAGCCGTCCAGCCGTTTCGGCTAGAATCAGCCGCCACAGGCGCGTAGCTCAGCTGGTTAGAGCATCACCTTGACATGGTGGGGGTCGTTGGTTCGAGTCCAATCGCGCCTACCACTTCAGGCATCAGGAGTCAGGGGACCGGGGTCAGGGAGACTTCCAAGCCCTGACTCTTGTCGTTTCTGGGGACTCGTCACTTTGCTTGGTTGACCCATGCCCGTAGTCAGTTTGCCCGACGGGGCGCAGATGCGCTTCGACGCGCCCGTCACCGTGGCCGACGTGGCAGCCGCCATCGGCCCGGGGTTGGCACGCGCGGCCTTGGCAGGCAAGGTGGATGGACATCTCGTCGACACAAGCGCGGTCCTGGACCGCGACGGCCGGGTTGCCATCGTCACCGACAAGGATCCCGAGGGGCTCGAGATCCTGCGCCACTCCACCGCGCATCTGCTTGCCCATGCCGTCAAGGAGCTGTATCCCGAGGCGCAAGTGACGATCGGCCCGGTCATCGAGGACGGTTTCTACTACGACTTCTCCTTCGGTCGGCCTTTCACGCCCGAAGATCTCGCCGCCATCGAGAAGCGCATGGGCGAGATCGCCAAGCGCGACATCAAGGTGCAGCGCGAGGTCTGGGACCGCTCGGCGGCAATCAACTTCTTCAAGCAACAGGGCGAGCATTACAAGGCCCAGATCATCGAAGCCATCCCGGAAAGCGAGCCGATCACCCTGTATCGCCAAGACAACTTCACTGACTTGTGCCGCGGCCCGCACGTGCCCTCCACCGGGAAGCTGAAAGCATTCAAGCTCACCAAAGTGGCGGGAGCCTACTGGCGCGGTGATTCGCGCAACGAGATGCTGCAGCGGATCTACGGGACGGCCTGGGGCCGCAAGGAGGATCTGGACGCCTACCTGCACCGCCTCGAGGAGGCCGAGAAGCGTGACCACCGCAAGCTCGGCCGTCAGCTCGACTTGTTCCATCTCCAGGAAGAAGCCCCCGGCATGGTGTTCTGGCACGCGAAAGGGTGGACGGTGTGGCAGCAGGTGGAGCAGTACCTACGCGCGGTGCTCAACGCCGCCGGCTACCAGGAAGTGCGCACACCGCTCGTCATGGATCGCTCGCTCTGGGAGCGCTCCGGGCACTGGGAAAACTACCGCGAGCACATGTTCGTCACGAGTTCGGAGAACCGGGACTACGCGGTGAAACCCATGAACTGCCCCGGCCACATCCAGATCTTCAACCAGGGTGTCCGCAGCTATCGCGACCTGCCGCTGCGGATCGCGGAGTTCGGATCCTGCCACCGCAACGAGCCCTCCGGCGCGCTGCACGGGATCATGCGCGTGCGCGCGTTCGTCCAGGACGATGCGCATATCTTCTGCACCAACCAGCAGATCCAGTCCGAGGCCGCAGCCTTTATCGATCTGCTGCGACGGGTTTACCGCGACTTCGGATTCGAAGAGGTCCTGATCAAGCTCGCCACTCGGCCGGCGAAGCGTATCGGCGTCGACCAGGCCTGGGACCAAGCCGAGTCGGCGCTCGCCCAGGCGTTGGAGTCCAAGGGACTGAAGTTCGACCTCTCGCCCGGAGACGGCGCCTTCTACGGACCCAAGATCGAGTTCTCGCTCAAGGACAGCATCGGGCGCGTCTGGCAGTGCGGTACGCTGCAGCTCGATTTTTCCCTCCCGGGCCTGCTGGGTGCCGAGTATGCGGCAGAGGACAATACGCGGAAGGTCCCGGTGATGCTGCATCGGGCCATCCTCGGCTCGATGGAGCGCTTCATGGGCATCCTGATCGAGCACTACGCCGGCGCGTTTCCGCTTTGGCTGGCGCCGGTCCAGGTCGTGGTCATGAACATCTCCGAGCACCAGTCCGCCTATGCCGCCGAGGTTGCCGAAATCCTTGTGCGCAGCCGCATCCGCGCCGAGGCGGACTTGAGGAACGAGAAAATAACTTATAAAATTCGTGAACATAGTCTTCAGAAGCTGCCCTACCAGGCGATCGTCGGGGACAAAGAGGTAGCTTCTAGAACCGTTGCCGTGCGCACACGGGGTGGCGTCGACCTGGGTCAGATGGCCCTCGATGCCTTCATCGCCCGCCTCCAGGCGGAAGCGACTCCCGCAGCGACGGCTTAATTTTTCGGAGGTACGGCTTATCGCTCAGGACAGAGACACGCGGATCAACGAAGAGATCACGGCGCCCGAGGTCCGTCTGATCGGGGCTGCAGGCGAGCAGGTCGGGATCGTGAGTTTGGCCACCGCCAACAAGATGGCGGAAGAAGCGGGCGTGGATCTGGTGGAGATTGCACCGACGGCAAAACCTCCCGTCTGCCGCCTCATGGACTTCGGCAAGTACAAGTACCATGAGGCGAAGAAGCGGCACGAGGCCAAGCTCAAGCAGAGGCAAATCCAGGTCAAGGAGATCAAGTTTCGCCCTGGCACTGACGAGGGCGATTACCAGATCAAGCTCCGGAATCTGATCCGTTTCCTCGAGGAAGGTGATAAGACGAAAGTCACTTTGCGGTTCAGGGGCCGGGAGATGGCCCATCAAGAGTTCGGCGTGAAGCTGCTCGAGCGCGTCCGGGCGGACCTGGATCCGTACGGGGTCGTGGAGCAGTTTCCCAAGCTGGAAGGCCGGCAGATGGTGATGGTGCTGTCACCGAAGAAGAAGCCGGTGCATTGAGCCTTGCCCGGCGCGTGCCGGGTGTTGAAAACAAGTGATGCCGAGGTCGCAAGCGCCGCCTCAGTGCGGTCACCCGGCGTCAATCTAGAGGAAGGAGTTGTACCTATGCCCAAGCTCAAGACCAAGAGCGGTGCGGCCAAGCGGTTTCGCGTGCAGGGTAGCGGTGGCATCAAGCGCACCCAAGCCAACCTGCGCCACATCCTCACCAAGAAGAGCACCAAGCGCAAGCGGCACCTGCGCGGGACGACGGGGCTGAATGGCTCCGATGCGCGTGCCGTCAAGACCATGCTCCCGTACGCATAAGGAGACCGACCATGCCGCGAGTCAAGCGTGGGGTGACCGCACGCGCCAGCCACAAGCAGGTCCTCGAACAGTCGAAAGGGTTCCGCGGCCGCCGCCGGAACGTCTTCCGTGTCGCCACTCAGGCGGTGATGAAAGCGGGACAGTACGCGTACCGCGATCGGCGCGTACGCAAGCGTGAGTTCCGCGCGCTGTGGATCGCGCGCATCAACGCCGCGGCTCGAGAGTGCGGAATGACCTATTCGGCGTTCATGAACGGACTGAAGAAGGCCTCCATCGACCTGGATCGCAAGGTGCTCGCCGACCTGGCGGTCTTCGACAAGGCAGCGTTCGCCAAGATCGCGAGCCAGGCGAAGGCCGGCCTCGGCGCCTGAGCTCGGTAGCAACGGCAAGAAGGAGGCTGGCCTAGCCTCCTTTTTTGTTTCTCGACAACTCCCAGTCAAGCACGAGCCAACCACATGAACGAGCTAGAGAGGCTGGTCACGGAAGCCACCCAGGCCTTCGAGCGTGCCTCGTCCGCCGCCGAGCTGGAGCAGGTCAAGGCGCGCTATCTCGGGAAGTCGGGCGCGCTGAACGAGCTGCTCAAGGGCCTCGGAAAGCTGCCGCCGGAGCAACGACCCGGCGCGGGAAGCCGCATCAACGAGGCCAAGATGCGCGTTGAAGCTGCGCTGACGGCCTGTCGTCAGGCGCTCGCACAGTCCGAGCTCGATGCCCGCCTGGCCGAGGAGGCGCTCGACGTCACGATGCCGGCACGTGGGCGCGGGCGCGGCAGCGTGCATCCCATCATCCGTACCTGGCAACGCGTCGAGGCGATCTTCGCCTCGATCGGGTTCGAGGTTGCGGACGGACCCGAGATTGAAACCGATTGGTACAACTTCACCGCGCTGAACCAACCCGAGAACCATCCAGCGCGCTCCATGCACGACACGTTCTACGTCGAAGGCGGCTTGTTGTTGCGCACCCATACCAGCCCGATCCAAGTGCGCTACGCGCAGCAGCATGAGCCTCCCTTGAGAGCCATCGCACCGGGTCGTACCTACCGCATCGACAGCGACGCAACGCACTCGCCGATGTTCCATCAGGTCGAGGGGCTGTGGATCGACGAAGACATCAGCTTCGCCGACCTGAAGGGCGTGTACACCGATTTCCTGCGCCGTTTCTTCGAAACGGACGACCTGGAAGTGCGATTCCGCCCCTCGTTCTTTCCGTTCACCGAGCCCTCGGCCGAGATCGACATGGCGTTCCAGAGCGGGCCACACAAGGGACGCTGGCTGGAGATCTCCGGTTGCGGGCAAGTGCATCCGGCGGTGGTACGCAACTTCGGGCTCGATCCCGAGCGGTGGATCGGGTTCGCGTTCGGGAGCGGCCTGGAGCGGCTCACCATGTTGCGGTATGGAATCGATGACCTGCGGCTGTTCTTCGACGGCGATCTGCGCTTCCTAGAACAATTCGCCTGAGGGCGGTCACGATTGCTCGGGCTACGAGACGCGAATGCAGTTCTCCGAATTCTGGTTGCGCTCGATGGTGGATCCGCCGCTCACCACGGCGGAACTCACGCATCTGCTCACGATGTCCGGGCTGGAGGTGGAAGCCTGCAGCCCGGTCGCACCGCCGTTCGCCCGCGTAGTGGTAGGGGAGGTCCGCTCGGCGGAAAAGCATCCCAGTGCCGACCGCCTGACGGTGTGCCGCGTCGACGTCGGCACGGGCTCGCTACTTCGCATCGTATGCGGCGCCCCCAACGTGACGGCGGGCATGAAGGCGCCCTGCGCGTTGGTCGGGGCGCGATTGCCGGGAGAATCGCCGGAGCGTCCGGTCGAGATCAAGGCCAGCACAGTGCGTGGGGTGCAAAGCGAGGGCATGCTGTGCTCCGCACGTGAATTGGGGCTGTCCGACGATCACACCGGGCTGCTGGCGTTGGACCCCGACGCTCCGGTGGGGCAGGACATCCGCAAGGTTCTCGAGCTCGATGATCACGTCATTACGGTGAAGCTCACGCCCAACCGCGCCGATTGCCTCTCGCTGCTCGGCATGGCGCGCGAGGTCGCGGCACTCACCGGCGCGCGTCTCAGCCCTCCGCGCATTCACGCCGTGCCGAAGACCTGCGATGCCACGTTTCCGGTGCGCATCTCCGACTCGGCGGGATGTGGTCGCTTTACGGGGCGAGTGATCCGGGACGTCAACGCGAGGGCGGCAACGCCGAAATGGATGCGTCTGCGTCTGGAGCGCGCAGGGCAGCGTTGCATCTCTCCGTTGGTCGACGTCACCAACTACGTGATGCTGGAGCAGGGGCGGCCGTTGCATGTGTATGACCTCGACAAACTCTCAGGAGCCATCGACGTGCGCTTCGCCCGCGACGGGGAGCGGCTCAAGCTCCTGAACGAGGAGACCGTGGACCTGGATCCAGGAGTGCTGGTAATCGCCGACGCTTCGGGTCCGATCGGCTTGGCCGGCATCATGGGCGGTGACAGCACCAAGGCCGGCCTCGAAACCTGCAATGTGGTCCTGGAGGCCGCCTTCTTCTTTCCAGACGCCATCGCCGGCCGAGCACGTCGCTACAACTTCGCGAGCGACGCCTCGCACCGCTTCGAGCGCGGCGTGGATTTCGAGAACAACATCGCGGGGATCGAGCGCGCCACCGAGCTGATCGTACAGATCTGTGGGGGGCAGCCCGGGCCTGTCGTGGACAACATCGCACGGCTCCCCGAGCGCAGAGCGGTGCGCATGCGCGTGAACCGAGCGCGGCGCGTCCTCGGACTGCCGCTGCCGGCCGCGGCGATGGGTGAGGTGTTCTTGCGCCTCGGCTTCAAGCCCGAGCGCGAGAGCACGGGCGACGAGGACGTGTTCGTCGTCCACCCCCCCTCTTATCGTTTCGACATCCAGATCGAGGAGGATCTGATCGAGGAGGTGGCGCGAGTCCATGGGTTCGAGAGGATCCCGGCGCATACGCCGCGAGCCGGTGTGGTGATGCGCGCCGAACCCGAGACCCGGCGCTCGCTGCACGCACTGCGCGAGCGTCTGGTGGCGGCGGACTACCAGGAGACGATCAACTTCAGCTTCGTGGAGCGCGAATGGGAGGCCGACTTCTGCGGCAACGACCACCCCATCCGCCTGGTGAACCCCATTGCGAGCCAGCTGTCGGTGATGCGCACCAGCCTCATCGGGAGTCTGATCGCCAACGTGCGCTACAACCTCCATCGACGTGCCAGGCGCGTGCGCGTGTTCGAGGTGGGGAGGGTATTCCTGCGTCAACCCTCGGCGCCGGAGGCGCCGCTGGAGGTCGCCGGGATCCGTCAGCCGATGCGCGTCGCAGCGGCCGCGTACGGGCCCGCGATGGAGGACCAGTGGGGCGTCGCCGCGCGTGGCGTCGACTACTTCGACGTGAAAGCGGACCTCCAGGCGCTTCTTGCGCCGGCGCAGGCCCGGTTCGAGCCGTCGCCGCATCCAGCTCTGCATCCGGGGCGCTCGGCACAGGTGCTGCTTGCTGGCAGCCGAGCGGGTTGGTTGGGGGAGCTACATCCACGATGGCAGCAGAAATACGAGATCCCGGGGCCGGTGGTGCTGTTCGAGTTAGACGCGTCGGCGCTCCAGGAAGTGGCGTTGCCCGGCTATCGCCCGGTGTCCAAGTACCCCGGCGTGAGCCGGGACCTGGCGATGATCTTCCCGGAAGAGGTTCCGGCGCAAGCCATCCTGGAGCATATTGCGTCGCACAAACCGCGTTACCTGGAGAGCATCCGGGTCTTCGATTTATACCGCGGAGCGGGGGTCGAGCCGGGGAAAAAAAGTCTTGCTTTCCGCATGTTATTGCAAGATACTGAAAAAACGCTGACTGATCCTGAGGTTGAAGCCGCTGTGGCCGAGGTCGTAGACCGGATGACCCGGCGGTTCGGCGGAAAACTGCGCGATTGAGGTTGAGATGACGCTCACCAAAGCAGACTTGGCCGATCTCCTCTTCGAGAAAGTGGGTTTGAACAAGCGCGAGGCCAAAGACATGGTCGAGTGCTTCTTTGAGGAAGTGCGCAAGGCCCTGGAAACAGGCGAGGGGGTCAAGCTATCGGGTTTCGGCAATTTTCAACTCCGGGACAAACCGCAGCGTCCCGGCCGAAATCCGAAGACCGGCGAAGAGATTCCGATCACCGCCCGCAGGGTCGTCACATTCCACGCCAGCCAGAAGTTGAAGGCGACGGTGGACAAGAACTACCATGGACGAGAGCCCGAACAGCACCAGCAGCAACAAGAAGCCTAGCCTTCCGGCGATCCCGGCGAAGCGCTACTTCACCATCGGTGAGGTGAGTGAGCTGTGCGGAGTCAAGCCGCACGTGCTGCGCTACTGGGAGCAGGAGTTCACTCAGCTCAAACCGGTGAAGCGGCGCGGCAACCGTCGCTATTACCAGCATCACGAAGTGCTGCTGATCCGCCGCATTCGGCAGTTGCTGTATGACGAGGGGTTCACCATCAGCGGCGCCCGCCATCGGCTCGACCAACCCCCAGGACAGACGCCTCCCGCTGCTTCCGATGTGCCCAAGAGCAACGGGTTGGCGCTGCGCAAAGAGCTGTTGAGCATCCTCGAGTCGTTGCGCTAGAGCAGAGTCTAGCGCGTGATAGCGTTTTGCTATAATCGATTCCGAGTCGGGGCGTAGCGCAGCCTGGTAGCGTACTTGCATGGGGTGCAAGTGGTCGCTGGTTCGAATCCAGTCGCCCCGACCAGAATTCCCGAAAGCCCAGAGGGTCCCTCTGGGCTTCGTTGTTTCTGGCGTCATCGAGTTCTGTCCGGACGCCGTGAAGTCGCAACCCACCACGACAGTTGCTACCGGCGTGCGGCGTATCGGCGGAATGCGCACGCCCAGACGGAGGGCGCGATCGATCTCCGTTATAATCGATCGAAGCGTATGCGATCCAGCTATATGAGGCGTCGGCAAAATCAGGATCCCAGTCATCCGCGGTGAGCCAAGCTGTTGCGCGGTCCCGCGAACTCATGCTCACCGCACCACGGCTGGCGACCCGATCGATGGCATCCTGGCCCCAAGCGCGTCATCCCATTAGCAGAGTACGCCGGCAGCCGACCGCATCCCATGCGCATCCTGCTCAGTAACGACGACGGTTATTTCGCCCCAGGGCTTGCGACGCTCGCCGAGGCTTTGGCTGCGCTGGGCGATGTGGTCGTCGTAGCGCCCGAGCGGGACCGCAGCGGGGCGAGCAACTCTCTCACACTGGACCGGCCTCTCGCGGTGCGTACATCGCATCTCGGATTCCGTTATGTGAACGGCACCCCGACCGACTGCGTGCATCTGGCGGTGACGGGGCTGCTCGATCACCTGCCGGACATGGTCGTCTCCGGCATCAATCACGGCGCCAACATGGGCGACGACACCATCTATTCCGGAACCGTCGCCGCAGCTACGGAAGGCTTTCTGCTCGGGATCCCGTCGATCGCGATGTCCCTCGCGAGCAAGGCCGGCGGCAACTACCCGGCTGCGGCTCAGGTTGCGGTCGACCTGGTGACCAAATTCCGCGAGCGTCCTGTCTCCCAGGCGCTGCTGCTGAACGTGAATGTCCCCGATCTGCCCTACCACGAGCTGAAGGGGACACGGATCACGCGGCTGGGACGACGCCACAAGGCGGAGGGTGTGATCCGATCCAGCAATCCGCGAGGTGAGACTGTCTACTGGATCGGCGCGGCCGGAGATGCGCAGGACGCGGGAGAGGGCACCGACTTCCACGCCGTCGCAAACGGGTTCGTTTCCGTCACGCCGCTGCAAATCGACTTGACGCATTTCGCCCAGCTCGGCGAGCTCGCGGATTGGCTTGCTGCAGAGGACGCCCTCGGTCTGCCCACGGGACAGCCGGAGGCGGCCGGCAGCTAAGCGGGACCCCACGGGCACGGCACCAGGACTCGATGACCAGCAACCACCTCGGCGTCGGGATGACCTCTCCGCGGACCCGCATGCGAATGGTGCAGAGGCTGCGCGAGCAAGGCATCCGCGACGAGATCGTGCTGGCGGCGATGGGCGAGCTGCCGCGCCACATCTTCGTGGACGAGGCGCTGGCGCATCGGGCGTATGAGGATATCGCGCTCCCGATTGGGTTCGGCCAGACGATCTCCAACCCGCTCATCGTTGCACGCATCCTGGAACTCACGCGTGCTGGCGGTGCATTGGAGAAGGCATTGGAGGTCGGGACGGGGTGCGGTTACCAGGCTGCGTTGCTATCCCGGCTGGCCCGGCAGGTATACAGCGTCGAGCGCATCTTGCCCCTGCTCACCAAAGCGCGAACGCACCTGCGCGAGCTGCGGATCCACAACGTTCGCGTCAAGCATCTGGACGGCCATGTGGGCTTGAGGGAGTTCGCTCCGTTCGATGCGATCGTGATGGCTGCCGCGGCAACGCATGTTCCGGAGGCGCTGCTCGAGCAGCTGGCCCCGGGAGGGCGCCTCGTGATGCCGCTGGGTGACCGCGAGCAGCGATTGACGTTGGTCACACGCACCGGGGACGGATTCTCGCAGCAGACGCTGGAGCCCGTGCACTTCGTGCCGCTCGTCCCGGGAGCCAGGGTATGACGGCGCCAACCATTCTCGACACTGCCCGAGGGGAGCGCGTGTCTTGACCCGGCGCGTCGCGCTCGCATGCATGATCTGCAGCGCGATGCTAGGCGGCTGCACCGGGACGCGAGCGCCGGTTGCAGAGCACGGAGTTGCCGACTACCGCCGCGCTGCCAAGCCACCAGCGGTACCGGCCGGGGGTTCCGCAGCATCCAAGCCTGTGCCCGCGAAAACGCCGGCGGCGATCTCCGCGGCCCCGAGCTCCGCGCCCGCTTCCGGCCCGAAGGCCCGTGCGGCTGCAAAGGAAGTCGCCGACGAAGATGCCCGCCCGGCGGCATATACGGTCAAGCGCGGCGACACGCTCTACAGCATCGCGCTGGACAACGGGCTGGACTATAAGGAGCTCGCTGCCTGGAACCAGATCTCCGATCCCAACGTCATCAAAGTCGACCAGTCGCTGAGGCTTCGTCCCCCTCCGAGCTGGAAGCCGGATTCAGGCGGCACCGACGAAGTCGTGACGCAACCGCTGGCGCCTACGGCGCCGGTAGCAAGCCAATCCCTGGACCTGCCGGTCCCAACGGTGTCGGAGCCGAAAGGGATCAAGGTGCCTTACTCCGAGGCAGCGTTCGCACAGCTCACTCGGTTTCCGGACCGGCCTCCTGTGGTTGGCCCCCAGGCCGCGCAGATCGACGCCAAGCCGAACGGAACGACGCCGTCCTCGATGCCAGCTCCGTCGTCGGCACCTGTCACGAAGGCGGAGAGCAGCTCACCACCGGTGCCAAAGCCAGCGTCCAAACCAGAGCCCGCGGTGCGCGAAGGCGCGATCCAGTGGATGTGGCCCGCATCGGGGAAATTGATCCACGCCTTCAACCAGGGCCCCAATCCCAAGGGCGTTGCGATTGGTGGCACGTCCGGCGAGGCAATCGTCGCCAGTGCAACGGGCAAGGTGGTATACAGTGGTAGCGGGCTGCGCGGATACGGTAAGCTAATCATCATCAAGCACGATGACACGTACCTCAGCGTGTACGCTCACAATCGTGAGTTGCTGGTGAAGGAGGGAGAGCGCGTGAGCAGGGGACAGCGGATCGCGGAGATGGGCGCGACGACCACCGGCGTCGGCTCGGAGCGGGCCGAGCTGCACTTCGAGATCCGGCGCTTTGGCAAGCCGGTCGACCCTCTGAAGCTCCTGCCGCCGGAGGGTCCGTCATGAGCGAGGAGAACCCCGCCGCAGGCGACGAGCTCTCCGAGGAGGCCATCCTCGGTGCGGCGGAGGCCCCGCCCGAAGAGGAATACGCCAGCGCGGACCTGCTGTCGGACGTCACGCAGCTCTATTTCAACGAGATCGGACACAACCACCTGCTGTCAGTGGACGAGGAGATGTGCTACGCGCGGCTGGCGAAGGCCGGCGAGTTCGCCGCCCGCCAGAAGATGATCGAGCACAACCTGCGCCTGGTGGTCAACATCGCCAAGCACTATGCCAATCGCGGGCTCGCCCTGTTGGATCTGATCGAAGAAGGCAACCTCGGGCTGATCCACGCGATCGAGAAGTTCGACCCCGAGCGGGGTTTCCGCTTCTCCACATATGCAACGTGGTGGATCCGCCAGAGCATCGAGCGCGCGATCATGTACCAATCGCGCACGATCCGGCTCCCCGTGCACGTGATCAAGGACCTGAACACGGTGTTACGCGCGATGCGGCATCTCGAGACCCATTCGGAGACCGAGCCCACCGCCGAAGATGTGGCGCACCTGCTTGACTGGGACACCGGTGACGTGCGCCGCTTGCTCGTGCTCAACGAGCGCATGGCTTCGCTCGATGCGCCGCTCGACATCGACCCTGGCCTCTCGGTCGGCGAATCGCTGCCCGACGAGAACGGTATGACGCCCGAGGCACGTCTGGAAGTGTCGGAGATGGTGGCGCAGGTGCGCCGCTGGCTGGGCGAGCTGTCTGATCGCCAGCGCAACGTCATCGAGCGCAGATACGGCCTGAACGGCAACGAGATCTACACGCTCGAACAACTTGCCCAGGACCTCAACCTTACTCGCGAGCGGGTACGCCAGATCCAGATCGAAGCGCTGACGACGCTCCGCCGCCTCCTGCGCCGTGGCGGGGTAGCCCGCGAGATGCTGCTTTGAGCGCGCCCCGGCCGGCGCCGTGACCGACTAGAACGAACGCACGAGCTGCCGCAGCCGGTACAGATCGCCGCGAGCCTCGCGCGGACGGCGCGCGTAGCGCAGCTCGAGGTACAGCCCCGCGATGGCATCGATCCGCGGCTTCAGCGCCGGGTGTTCGGCCGAAGCCCGCCGCGCAAATTCCAGCGGACCTTCGGCAGGTCGGCGTTCGGTCCCCCTGCGCGCGAGCTTCCGGCAGAAGCTACGCCAAGCCCGCACTACAGGATCGACCGTCGTGACGCGCAGCCGACGCAGCATGCTCAGCGCCACCGCTGCCATGATCAGGCCGCCGATCCCGATCAGCAGCGCCGTCAACGCTTGCCACGACACCTGTCGGAGCCCTGCGCTCTCGAGAAACCGCGTCTGGCGCTCGGGGGTGTAGCCCAGCACCCACTGGTTCCAGGCATTGGCCACGGCATCCCAGCTGAAGCGAAGCTGCCGCATGAACTGGCCGTCGCCGCGCACCGAGAGGGCCAGCGGGTCGCTGGCCGGCACTGCTGCGCCGATCCCGGCCTGAATCCGTGACGGGGCGACGGCGGCCGTTGGATCAACCCGCACCCAACCGGCGTCCTTGAGCCACACCTCCGTCCACGCGTGCGCTTCCGCTTGACGCACGATCAGGTAATCCGCGAAAGGGTTCTCTTCCCCACCCTGGTAGCCCGTGACAACACGGGCCGGCACGCCGGCGGCCCGCATCAGGACCGCAAACGCGGAAGCAAAGTGCTCGCAAAAGCCACGGCGTGTGACGAACAGGAACTCGTCGACCGAGTTGCGTCCGAGCAGCGGTGGTTGCAACGTGTAGAAGAACGGTTGGGTGCGGAAGAAGCTGAGCGTATTCTCGATCAAGTCGCGGTCGGTTGCTGACTGTGCTCGCAGCTGCCGCGCCAGGTCCATCGACTTTGGGTTGTACCCCGAGGGCAGGCGGGTCGCGCGCTGCAGCAGCCAGGGCTTCTCGTCGCTCCCATAGCGGTAATCGGGTTCCGAAACGACGTCGTAACGCAGGCGGCTGCGGACCGGCCGCATCGACAGCAGCTCATAGTCATCGGTCAGGACGGTGTCGGGCGGCACGATCAACGGCAGGTCGATTGCGAACACCCAGCGCCTGTTGTGCGGCTCCAGGGTCACCGTGTATGCGACCGGATGCCCCGTCGCGACTTGGCGCGCCCCCCCTGCAGCGATGCCGACGGCATTGCCGGTGGACCACGTGCGGCCGTCGAAGTCCCATAGCACCGGGCCCCGCCAGTACAAACGCTGCCGCTCCGGTGCCGGAGAGCGGAATTCGACGCGGAAGGCGACCTCGCCGGAGCGTCCTAGCTTGGTGAGACTGCCTGGGGACATGGTTTCCGACAGCCCTGTGACCGCGGTCGGCGTGGCCTCAGCGAAGCCGAAGATGGGCCCCGGGACACGCGGAAACAGCAGGAACAGCGCCACCATCAGAGGAGCCGCCTGGAGCATCAGCGTCGCGGAGCGGCGCAAGATGCGTGGCAGCGACTGGGAGCCGGTGCGATCCTGGGTGCTGATCAGTGTCGCGGTCAACCACGCCACGATCACCAGCATGTATACCGCGGCGCCCATGCTCTGGAGGTAGAGGAAGTTGGTGACGATCAGGAACAGGCCGAGGCAGCTCGCGACCGTCGCATCGCGGATCGTGCGCAGCTCCAACACCTTGAGGCCCAGCATCACGGCGAGCAGCGCCACCGACGCGTCGCGTCCAAAAGTCGCGCTATAGCTCACCACCACCGCGCCCGTACACAGCACCGCCAGCGCGACGAGCATCCACTTCCGAGGCAGCAGCGCATCGCGGTGGACCGACCAGGCGCGCCAGAACAGCAGAGCCGGGACCGTGATCGAAATCCAGAGCGGAAGGTGGGGCGCGTGCGGCGCGAGCAGGGCGCCCAACGCGCCTAACAGCGAGTAGACCGTGCCGGGCCGCAAGCGATCGGCGTCGAGCCGCTCGGTCATGTCCCGAACAGCGCCAGCGCCGCGAGGCACTGTTCCTCATGCAACAGGCCAGATGCTGGCGCGATCGCGATGGATGGGATGCGCAGCCCGAACGTCTCTCCGGCGCGGCCGGCATCCAACACCCAGCGCGTCAGACGAGACAGGCGTTGCTCGGTCCCCATGCCTGGCGGTAGATCGCTCCAGTCCAGCCAGATCTCTCCGGCAGCGGGCCCGGTAAACTGCTTGGTCATCATCGGCTGCCCGCGCGCGGCCGCCTTCCATGCCACATGGCGCAGCGAATCGCCCGCGTGGTATTTGCGTAGCCCAGAGAAATCGTCTTGGCCTTGGCCGGCTTCCAGCCTCCCGCTGTCGCCAGCTTGTGCCGGCGGAAACGGCACTTGTCCAGACTCGGGCTTCGGGTACACCAGGCAATGAGAGTCCAGCTCGAAGCTGGACCAGGCTCGGAATAGACCGAGCGGAAAAGTGGTCAGCACCTCGATGCGGCCAAGCGGCAGCGAGCCGCGCCGCGTGGCCGGCAGTCGCACCTCGGCCCGCGTCGTACGCAGGGGCGGGACATCCACGAAGGCCAGGAGCTGAGCCGCCGCGCGCAGGCCGATCGCATAGCGTTGCAAAGAGCCTTGGCCACTGAGCAACACGGGAAATACGGCGTCATCTCCCGCGAACACCGCCCGCGGGCGCCCAGGTGCGATTCGCAGGCGAGCAAGGTTGCCGAAGGTATGCAGGATCGAGACGATCCCAATCGCGCTCACGAGGAAGGTGAGGACGAACCCCAGCCCGAGGTCGTAGTTGATGCAGCCGGTGAGCATCAGCACCGCAGTGCCCGCGAACACCACCCCGGCCCGGGTGGGGAGGATGTAGATCACCCGTTGGGTCAGTACCACCTCGCCGGGCGGTGCCGCAGTCGCAGGGAGATCCCGTGGGCCGAAGCGGGAGCGCAACGCGAGGCTCATCGCGTACCGGGACGCGCAGGCGCGGCGATCAAGGGATCGCCACCTCGTCGAGAAGCCGGCGGACCGCTTCTTCGCCGTCCTCCAGGTGTTGTCCTACACCGGCCTGGAGGCGGTGCGCGGCTACGCCCGGTAGCACGGCCTGAACGTCCTCGGGCAGCACGAAGTGGCGCCCCTCAAGGAAGGCCCAGGCGCGTGCGGCCTGCAGCAGGTTCAGCCCGCAGCGCGGACTCAGGCCCGAGGCGAACCGAGGAGATTGGCGTGTGTGCGTGATCAACGCCTGCAGATAGTCGTAAAGCGCATCGGATACGAAGAGATCCCGCACTCGGCGCTGCAGCAGGATCAGCTCCTCGGCGGCGAGCCGGGGTGCCAATTCTCCAACCAGTTCGCGCCGGTCGCGCCCCTCCAACAGCAAGCGTTCGGCACGCGCGTCGGGATACCCAAGCCGCAGGCACATGAGGAACCGGTCAAGCTGGGACTCGGGCAGAGGGAAGGTCCCGACCTGATAGGAGGGGTTTTGCGTCGCAATGACGAAGAAGGGGTCGCGCAGCGGCCGCGTTTCGCCCTCGGCCGTGACCTGATGCTCCTCCATCGCCTCCAGCAGTGCGCTCTGCGCCTTCGGCGTGGCCCGGTTGATCTCGTCCGCGAGGATCATCTGGGCGAAGATCGGTCCGGCGTGAAACTTGAAGGTTCCGGTTTGATTTTCAAACACCGACACCCCGATGATATCGGCCGGCAACAAGTCGCTGGTGAACTGGATGCGCTGGAAGCGGAGTCCGAGCGAGCGTGCCAAGGCATGCGCGAGCGTCGTCTTTCCCACGCCCGGCAGATCTTCGATGAGCAGATGGCCGCGCGCCAGAAGGCACACCAACGTGAGGCGGATCTGCAGCTCCTTGCCGACGATGACGGCGCCCACTTGGGCGATGACTTCTTGCAGCGCTTGTTCCGTGCCGGCGTACGCTGATTGGCCGGCCTCAAGACCGCTGCCTGCATCTGGCAAGTAGCGCCGGGTACCGGGGTCGGTGCCGAGCAATCTGGCCGCAAGAGATTCACGAAGCATCGGTGGAGTTCCTGTTCGAACGGAGTCCTGGACGAGTCAATTCAAGCTAAGGCTGGCGCGTTTCAGGAGCGGATCCGCCGGCGCGGAGTGCAGCTCGAACCCCAGCGCGGTCATCAGGCTGAGCATGCGCTGGTTGGTGGCAAGGATATCGCCCCACAGACGTTGGATGCCCAGCGCGCGCGCGGAGCGCATGAGCTCCCGCATGAGGCGGCTGCCCACGCCCCGGTTATGCCATTCGTCTCCAATGACGATCGCAAACTCCGCGCCGCCGCCTTCGGCGTCGGCCACGAAACGGGCGACACCGATCTGGCGCATGCCTGCGCCCTCTCCGGCGAGCGCGACCAGGGCTACCTCGTGCTGCAGATCGGGATGGGTGAAGCGATGCAGCATCTCGGGCGAGAGCTCCCGCAGCGTGTTCATGAACCGGAAGTAGCGTGATTCGGGAGACAGTGAACGCACGAAGGCTTGCTCGCGCTCTGCATCCTCCGGGCCGATGGGGCGGATCACGATCTCCGTGCCATCCCGCAATCGGGCGCGGACCGGGTACAGTATCGCGATCGACGGCGCCCCCGGGCTCGATGACTCGGGTGACTGGCTCGACGCTGCGTGCAAGAGGTTGTGTCCGGCGGTTCTGCCCAACAGCGCTCAGCGCGAGATGCCGGCGCTCGATGCATGAAACATGCCACGGGACGTCCGCCGCTCTCGAGGCGTGATCCGCACTCTTCGGTCTGGCGGCATTGGACGGCACCGGATGGACTTCGGTTGCCGTAGACCCTAGCATGATCGGGCCCGATTGACCAACCGCACCCTACCGATCTCGATGCCTACCGCTTTCATCACCCACCGCGACTGCCAGTTGCACGACATGGGGCGCCACCACCCGGAATGTCCCGAGCGCTTGCAGGCGATCGAAGATCAGCTCATCGCCTCCGGGCTCATCGGCTGTCTGGTTGAGCACGAGGCGCCGCTCGTGGAGCTCGAACAGCTCGCGCGTGTGCATGACCTCGGCTACATCCATGCGGTCGAGGCAAGCTCGCCTAGCACCGGACTGGTCCATCTGGATCCCGACACAGCGATGAACCCGGACACGTACCGCGCGGCGCGCAGAGCGGCAGGCGCAGTGGTGCTCGCCACCGATCTCGTCCTGGGCGGCACGGCCCACAACGCGTTCTGCGCCGTGCGTCCACCCGGACACCACGCCGAGTCGCGGCGAGCGATGGGCTTCTGCCTGTTCAACAACGTGGCGGTCGGCGTCGCACACGCGCTGGACGCCTACGAGCGGGGGCGGGTCGCGGTCGTCGACTTCGACGTGCACCATGGCAACGGCACCGAAGAGATCTTTCGCCGCGACGAGCGCGTGTTGATGGTCTCGACCTTCCAGCATCCGTTCTATCCCTACAGTGGAGTGGAGGGTCGCTCCGAGCGAATGGTCAACGTTCCGCTGCCGGCTTACACCGACGGGACCGGCTTCCGGCGGGCGGTGGTCGAGGAGTGGCTCCCTGCGCTGGAGCGATTCCGTCCCGAGGCGGTGTTCATTTCGGCCGGCTTCGACGCCCACCGGGAGGACGACATGGCGTCGCTGGGGCTGGTCGAGGCCGATTACGTCTGGGTTACCGAGCGGATCCAAGAAGTCGCGGACCGCTACGCCGGAGGGCGGATCGTATCCGTCCTCGAGGGCGGCTATAACCTGAGCGCGCTGGCCCGCAGCGTCACGGCGCATCTCAAGGTGCTGGCAGGAGTTTGAGGCGGGAGCGTCACCCCGCGCTCGCGGCTCTGCGCGAAGGACCGGAGGACCCGGACAAGGCTGCTAAAGTTCGCTGGCGGCGGTTCGTTAACCAAGGCCGGTGGCAAGGCGGTGATGCCGCCGATTCCGAACTACCTGCTCTGCATTCCTTACGTCACGGGAGGAGCCGACCATGGTCGCCGGCAAAGGCGCGGTCGCACCCGATTCCAGTTCTGTCCTCCGTAAACTCCGACTGTGGGCGACGGTGGGGGTTACGCTTCTGCTGGCGTTGCTGCCATTGGCTGCCATGTACGGCGTCGCCGTAAACGCAAGTGCGTTGGCGGACGCTACGCAGGATGCACGCATGGCGGCGGCGCTTCGTTCGCTCGCTGCGCAGCAGCTGTGGATCGGCGTCGGGATGTTCGCGTCCATAGCCGTTGCATCGGCGGCGGGCTGGGCGGTCTGTCGCGCCCGCACGACCCGCATGCTGAGAAGCGCCAGGGAGATGTTCGAGGAGCTCGGTGCCGGCCGCGGCGATCTCGGCTGGACCCTGGAACTGCAGGGGAGCGCAGAGGCCGAGGAGCTGGCGGGGGCCATCAACCAGTTCGTGGGCCGCGTGCGTGAGCTGATCTCCGACGTCCGTCGCCTGTGCGTGAGCATTGCCATCGATGCTGCCAAGCTGGCTCGACGCATCGAGGAGACGTCGCACAGTGCGGTGGAGCAAGGGAGCCTGACTGGCGTCATCTTCACCTCCAGCGGCCAGGTCCAGGGCGCCATCGACAGCGTGTCGGACAACACGACGTCGATCTCGACCGCGACAGCATCTCACGTCGATGCGGCGCAGGCGTCCTATCGCGAGCTGCTCGAGGTGACAGACCGGATCGAGGAAATCGGCCAGCGGCTGGCCCAGTTCAACGCGACGGTCAACGAGCTCTCGCGCAACTCCCAGGGCATCCGCGACATCGGCATGCTCATCAACGACATCTCCGACCAGACCAATCTGCTCGCTCTGAACGCCGCGATCGAAGCGGCGCGCGCCGGAGAGGTCGGTCGGGGGTTTGCCGTGGTGGCCGACGAAGTGCGCAAGCTCGCCGAGAAGGTCAAATCCGCCACCGGCGTCATCGCCCTGAACACGGAGCGCATCATCGGCTTAGTGGGCAGCACGGAGTCGGAAACGCAGAAGATCAACGCCGACACGGAGCGTACGCGTGAAGTGGTGCAGAAGTCCTCGCGCAACTTCGAGGGCTTGGTGCAGGGCTTCGCCGTGATGAACGGCCAGCTGCGCGAAATCTCCGACGCGATGCACGGCTTGCAGTCTGCCAACGCCCACATCCACGCGCAGGTGTATCAGATCCAGGAGCTGAGCAGCAGCGTCTCGGCGCGCATGAGCGACTCCCAGACCTCGGCGCGCGACCTCGCGAGCGTGACCGAGAGCGTGTTGAGCGTGGTGTCGCGGTTCCAGATCAGCGATAGCGCGTTCGACCGCATTTTGCGCGTCACCTCCGAGTGCCGCGACCAGGTTGCCGGCTACCTCGCCGAGCAGCTGGATCAGGGCGTCGACGTGTTCGACAGGCAATACCAGCCGATTGCGAACACGAATCCGCAGAAGTACCACACCGGCTACGATCAAAGGGTCGAAGCCCGCCTGCAAGAGCTGTTCGAGCAGGCGATGCGGCGAATCGAGGACTGTGCATTCGTCATCGCGGTGGATGGCAATGGCTACGCGCCGACGCATATCAAGAGCGCCTCGCGGCCCTTGACCGGGGACGCCGCTGTGGATCTCGTGCACAGCCGCGACAAGCGCCTGTTCAACAAGCCCACAGAGCAGCGCGCGGCATCGAACACCGAACCGAGCCTGATGCAGACCTACCTTCGGGACACCGGAGAGACACTGGTAGATCTGGCCATGCCGATCTACTTGAACGGCCGTCACTGGGGCGCGATCCGTGTGGGCTTCAGCCCGCTCGCGCTGATCGGGCGGAAGGCGGCCTGAGACGCGCGCGGGCTACGCGTTGTCCAGCAGCAGGGCCGCTCCCACCCTCCGGTCCTCGGCCAAGAGGATGTTGTAGGTGCGGCAGGCAGCCTGGGTATCCATGACCTCCAGTCCGATGCGCGCGTCGGCCAGCGCCTGCGTGCGGGATGGGTGCGGAAACCGCAGGCATGTGCCGGTCCCGAGGATCAAGATCTCCACCGGCAGCTCCGCGAGTCGTGCGAACACCAGCTGGGTCAAATCGTCGAGGCGGGCCGGCTCCCACTCGAGAACGCGGTCCGGCAGGACGACCAGGCTGCGCTCGTGGCGGACGTCGTTGACCGTCACGTAGCCCGGGCCGTAGCCGGTAAAGCGATTGCGCCCGTCGGAGCGCGCCAGGTGCAGTTTCATTTGCCGCAAATTCTGCCGTCCGGTACCATCGTTTCTTTCCTATCATAGTGTTAAGCGCTCGAGGCGGTCACCCCTCGGGCACATTTCCCCGGAGCGTACTCGTCGATGGAGCAGTTCCCGCGCATCAAGCGCTTGCCGCCCTATGTGTTCAACATCACCGCCGAGCTCAAGGCGGCCGCCCGCAAACGCGGCGAGGATGTCATCGACTTCGGCATGGGCAATCCAGATCAGCCCACGCCCAAGCACATCGTGGACAAGCTGGTCGAGACCGCCCAGCGCGGCGACACTCATCGCTATTCCGTCTCGCGGGGCATCATCCGGCTGCGCAAGGCCATTTGCAACTGGTACCGGTCACGCTACGGTGTAGAGCTCGACCCGGACCGTGAGGCGATCGTCACCATCGGCTCGAAGGAAGGCATCGCGCACCTGGCCCTCGCCACGCTCGCGTCGGGCGACATCGTGCTGGTCCCCAACCCGAGCTATCCGATCCACATCTACGGCCCGGTGATCGCGGGCGCCGATATCCGCCACGTACCGATGCTTCCGGGGACGGACTTCTTCGGCGAGCTGACACAGGCGATCAGCGACTCCTATCCGCGGCCGAAGATGCTGATCCTCAACTTCCCGAGCAACCCGACCACCCAGTGCGTCGAGCTGGCGTTCTTCGAGCGCATCGTCGCGCTTGCTCGTGAGCATGGCATCTACGTCGTGCACGATTTGGCCTACGCGGACATCGTCTTCGACGGCTATCGCGCGCCCTCGATCATGCAGGTCCCGGGAGCGAAAGAGGTGGCCGTAGAGTTCTTTACTCTGTCGAAGAGCTACAACATGGCTGGGTGGCGCGTGGGTTTCATGGTCGGCAATCCCGAGCTCGTGTCGGCGCTCGCGCGCATCAAGAGCTATCACGACTATGGCACGTTTACGCCCATCCAGGTCGCGTCGATCGTGGCGCTCGAGGGGCCGCAAGAGTGTGTGGAGCAGATCCGGATGACGTATCAGAAGCGGCGAGACGTGCTGTGCGCCGGGCTAAATGCGTTAGGCTGGGCCGTGCAGGTCCCCAAGGCCACGATGTATGTCTGGGCACCGATCCCCGAAGCATACCGGGCGCTGGGGTCGCTCGAGTTTGCGAAGAAGCTTCTTGCGGATGCCCGGGTCGCCGTCTCGCCTGGAATCGGGTTCGGCCAGTATGGTGACGACCACGTCCGCTTCAGCTTGATCGAGAATGAGGCACGAACCAGACAAGCCATCCGCGGCATGAAGGAGATGTTCCGGCGCGATGGGGTATCGGCGAGTCCGTCGGTGCGCCTCGTTTCCGCGTAGCTGCTGCGCGAGATCGGCTTCGCTACTGCGTGCGGCTTGGCCTGCGATCCGCAGCGTGCGTTGCCGTTGACCCCATTGCTCGGCAGGCCACACATCACAAGGGGTACTGAACCGTCCAAGGATATGGAGATCATCCGCATCACCGACGACAACCGGCAAGTCGTCGAGCCTGCCTGGCTGGAACGTGCCGAGCGAGTTCACCGCCAGTTACGGCCGCAACTGGCGCCCGATTATGTCGGCAAGATGCAGGCCGTATTCGGGTCGGGAGGCGAGATGTGCATCGTGGCCGAAGGCGCCCTGGTAGTGGGCGTGGCGGTGTTCCGTTACTACGAGAACACGTTCTCCGGGCGCAAGTTCTATGTGGACGATCTAGTCACCGACGAGGCGTTCCGATCCGGGGGAATCGGGCACGCGATGCTCGCCTTCCTCGAGAAGCTCGCTCGCGCTCGCGGCTGCGACAGCCTGGAGCTCGACTCGGGTACACAGCGCACTCGGGCGCACAAGTTCTACTTCCGCGAAGGCTTTGTGATCCCGGCCTTCGTCTTCCGCAAGGACCTGCGATGAGACCGATCCACGTCGGCCTCCTTGGCATCGGCACGGTAGGTGGCGGCACGTTCGCCGTGCTGCGGCGGAACCAGGAAGAGATCACCCGGCGCGCCGGGCGCGCCATCACGCTCAAGGTCGTCGCCGACAAGGATCTGGAGCGAGCCAAGCGCATTGTCGGAGGCGCGGCCGAAGTCACCGCCGATGCGTACGCCGTGGTGCGCAACCCGGAGATCGATATCGTTGTCGAGCTCATCGGGGGCACCACAATCGCGAAGGACCTCATCATGCAGGCCATCGACAACGGCAAGCATGTGGTCACCGCGAACAAGGCGTTGCTGGCCCAGCATGGCACCGAGATCTTTTCCGCCGCACAGCGCAAGGGGGTGATGGTGGCGTTCGAGGCCGCCGTCGCCGGGGGCATCCCGATCATCAAGGCGCTGCGTGAAGGCCTGACGGCCAACCGGATCGAATGGATCGCCGGCATCATCAATGGCACGAGCAACTTCATCCTGTCCGAGATGCGCGACAAGGGAGCGAGCTTCGAGGAAGTGCTGCGCCAGGCGCAGGACCGGGGCTACGCGGAGGCCGACCCCACGTTCGACATCGAAGGCATCGATGCCGCCCATAAGCTCACCATCCTGTCGGCCATCGGGTTCGGCATCCCGATGCAGTTCGACAAGGCGTATACGGAGGGCATTTCCAACCTCACGCGCCAGGACATCCGCTACGCCGAAGAGCTGGGCTACCGCATCAAGCTGTTGGGGATCACGCGCCGCACTCCGCAAGGGATCGAGCTGCGCGTGCATCCGACGCTGATTCCGGCACGGCGGCTGATCGCCAACGTCGAGGGAGTGATGAACGCCATCCTGGTCAAGGGCGATGCGGTAGGGCAAACGCTGTACTACGGCGCAGGCGCGGGCGCGGAACCGACAGCTTCGGCGGTGGTGGCGGATTTGGTGGATGTCACGCGGCTGCAAACCGCGGATCCCGAACACCGGGTACCGCATCTTGCGTTTCAGCCCGAAGCGCTGTCCGACCTGCCCATCCTGCCGATGGACCAGGTGGAGACCGCCTACTACCTGCGGTTGCGCGTCCTCGACCGCCCTGGTGTGCTCGCCGATATCACGCGGATCCTGGCCGACCTGTCGATCTCCATCGACGCCATGGTGCAGAAGGAGCCGGGCGAGGGAGAAGAACAGGTCGACATCATCATGCTGACGCACCTGACGGTGGAGAAGAACATCAACGCCGGGATTGCGCGGATCGAGAAGCTGCCTGCCAACTTGGGGAAGGTGACCCGCATTCGCCTGGAGGAGTTAGCCGCGTGAGGCAGGGAGCAGGGGCCCCTCTGGGGATGCGACCGGGGCGAGCTGGGTCGGACACGGGCCCCGCGGGGCGTAGCGTCTACCCCGAAGCGTGACGGCAATGCGTTACGTCAGCACGCGGGGCGGTATGCCCGCGAGGCGCTTCTGCGACATCCTGCTCGAAGGCCTTGCCCCCGATGGCGGCCTCGTCGTTCCCGAGAGCTATCCGCGGGTTGCTCCCGACGATCTCGTGCGATGGCGGGACCTGCCGTATGCGGGCCTCGCCTACCAGATTCTGCGGCGTTTTGCCGATGACATCCCGGAGGCGGACCTCAAGAGCCTAGTGGAACGAACTTATACAGCTCAGGCCTTCGGCAGCCCGGAAGTCACCCCGGTCAAGGCGCTGCAACCGGACGTCTACCTGCTCGGCTTGTCCTACGGCCCGACCCTGGCGTTCAAGGACCTGGCGATGCAGCTGTTGGGGAATTTGTTCCAGTACGTTCTGGCCAACAGCGGGAGCGAGCTCAATATCCTCGGCGCGACGTCCGGTGACACCGGCTCCGCGGCCGAATATGCCATGCGCGGGAAGCCGGGGATCCGGGTGTTCATGCTGTCGCCATACGGCAAGATGAGCCCGTTCCAGACGGCGCAGATGTACTCTCTACAGGACGCCAATATCTTCAACATCGCCATCCGTGGGGTGTTCGACGATTGCCAGGACATCGTCAAGGCAGTCAGCAACGATGCGCAGTTCAAGGCTCGCCACCGCATCGGTACGGTCAACTCGATCAACTGGGCGCGCGTGGTGGCACAAGCCGTTTACTACTTCAAGGGCTACCTCGCCGTCGCCAAGGAGCTCGGGCAACCCGTCTGCTTCTCCGTGCCTTCGGGGAACTTCGGCAACATCTTCGCCGGGCATATCGCTCGCCAGATGGGGTTGCCGATCCGATTGGTCCTCGCCACGAACGAGAACGACGTGTTGGACGAGTTCTTTCGCACCGGCCGCTACCGGGTGCGCAAGGCGGCTGAAGTGAAGCAGACTTCCAGCCCGTCGATGGACATTTCCAAGGCGTCGAACTTCGAGCGCTTCATCTACGACCTCACCGGGCGGGATGCCCCAACAGTCGTCGCGTTGTGGCGGCAGGTCGATGAGAAGGGCGGATTCGACCTGGCCGGAACGCAATACATGCGGCGGCTGCCCGACTTCGGATTCGTTTCCGGGTCCAGCAGCCACGCCGATCGCCTCGAGACGATCCGGCGTGTGTACCGGGAATCGGGCGTGATCATCGACACCCACACCGCCGACGGGCTCAAGGTAGGCTTGGAGCATCGGGAAGCCGGCGTCCCATTGTTGTCCCTGGAAACCGCACTGCCGGCCAAGTTCGCTGCCACCGTGCGTGAGGCGCTCGGGCGCGACCCGGAGGTGCCCCCGGGTTTCGAAGGTCTGGAACGCCGTCCGCAGCGGGTCGAGGTGATGGACGTGGATATCGAGTCGGTGAAAGCCTTCATCGCTCGCCACAGCGGAGGGTGACGCCTGTGGCACAGGGCTTCGACGACGCACGCGACTTCTGGAATCAGCGCTTCGCCGTGCCCGAGTATATCTTCGGCACCGAGCCGAACCTGTTTCTGACGACGCAGGCGCAGCGCTTCAGATCGGGCGATAAAGTCCTCGACGTCGCGTGCGGAGAAGGTCGCAACAGCGTCTGGCTGGCTGAACGTGGCTGCGAGGTGCTGGGGGTAGACATCTCGCCTCTGGCGCTCGAAAAGGCGCGGCATCTGGCGGCCAAGCGCGGCGTGTCCGTCACGTTCGTAGAAGCCGACATCCGGGACTGGCAGTGGCAGCCGGAGGCCTTCGATGCGGTGGTATGCCTGTTCATCCAGTTTGCCGCTCCACAGGATCGAGGCCACCTCTTCGAGGGGTTCAAGACAACGCTTAAGCCCGGCGGCGTGCTGCTGCTGCAGGGCTATACCCCCAAGCAGGTCGAATACAAGACCGGCGGGCCGCCACAGGCTGAGCATATGTACACAGAGGCGATGCTGGGGGCGGCATTCGCCGACATCGAGATCCTCCACTTGCTCGAACACGAGGACGTGCTGCATGAGGGCATCAAGCACGTCGGGCGATCGGCGCTAATCGACCTGGTGGCTCGCAAGGCGTCCTGATCAGGCGCTTCTCTTGCATGCCGCGGTCCGCTAGGCGGCCCAGTCGGGGCCAGCGAGCAGGACGTGGAGGCAGGGATGGATGGCGCAATGGGGGTAGTGGCCTACGGACTCGGCAGCCTACTCGGCTTCCTGCTGGTGGCGTTGCTCCTGTACTGGTTCGTCCAGGACATTACGCAGAAAAAGCACACCGTGCTGCGCAATTACCCGGTGATCGGGCGGCTGCGCTACGTCCTGGAGAGGCAGGGCGAATACCTGCGCCAGTACCTGTTCGCCGGGGACCGGGATGAGATGCCGTTCAACCGGGCCACCCGCAGCTGGGTCTATCGTCTGGCCAAGAACGAGGGCGGGATCATCGGGTTCGGCTCCACGAACGACCTGCGCGAGCCCGGCTCGATCATCTTCGTGAACGCGCCGTTCCCCGTACTGGAAGAAGAGCGCCTGCCCACGCCGCCGCTCGCGATCGGAGAAGGATTCTGCAAGTACCCCTTCCTGGCGCGCTCGCTGGTCAACATCAGCGGGATGAGTTTCGGCGCCATCTCTCAGCCTGCGGTGCGTGCGCTGTCGCGCGGAGCCGCACTGGCCGGATGCTGGCTGGACACCGGAGAAGGCGGGCTCGCTCCCTACCACTTGGAGGGCGGCTGCGACGTCATCATGCAGATCGGCACCGCGAAGTATGGCGTGCGCGACACGGCCGGGGACTTCTCACCGGAGCGCGCACGGCAGATCGCTCAGCGGGTCAAGGCGTTCGAGGTCAAGCTGTCGCAGGGCGCGAAGCCCGGCAAAGGCGGCGTACTGCTGGCAGCCAAAGTCACCGAGGAAATCGCCGCGATCCGAGGGATCGCACCACACCGGGATTCGATCAGCCCCAACCGCCACCGTGACATCGCGAGCGTAGACGACCTGCTGGACCGCGTGGCCTACCTGCGCGACCTCACGGGGCGGCCGGTCGGAGTCAAGACCTCTATCGGTGGCTGGCAGCTACTGAGCGATCTGGCGGACGCCGTCCTGCGCCGGGGCCTGGAGTGGGCACCCGACTTCCTGGCCATCGACGGCGGCGAGGGCGGCAGTGGAGCCGCCCCGCAGGCGCTGGCGGACCACATGAGCTTGCCGATCGCCGAGGCACTGCCACGCGCGGTGGACGCACTCGTCGAGGCGGATCTGCGCGGGCGCATCAAGGTCATCGCGGCCGGCAAGCTGGTCACGCCGGCCAAGGCTGCGTGGGCTCTGTGCGCGGGCGCGGACTTCGTCAACACCGCGCGCGGGTTCATGTTCGCGTTGGGGTGCATCCAGGCGCTGCGCTGCCATACCAACACCTGTCCGACCGGCGTCACCACGCATAACCGGCGTTTGCAGCGCGGGCTGGTGGTCGAGGAAAAATCTGAGCGCGTTGCCCACTATGCGACGAATATGAACAAGGAGATCGACATGATCGCGCATTCGTGCGGCCTTCCGCACGCGCGGGAGCTGCGGCGCGAGCACGTGCGCATCGTCGAGACTGCCGGGCGCAGCGTGGCGCTCAACATGCTCTACCCGTATCCCCGCCGGGCGGGATCCGTCAAGCTGCCCACCGCCGCGTGAGGCAGGGAGCAGGGGCCCCTTTGGGGATGCGACCGAGGCGATCGCGGCCAGACGCCGACCCCATCGGGCGTGGCATGCACCGAGACGGTACGGAGGCGGCCGCGTGAGGCAGGGAGCAGGGGCCCCTTTGGGGATGCGACCGAGGCGATCGCGGCCAGACGCCGACCCCACCAGGCGCGTCCTGTGCTGCGACGAGACTGCAGCGGCCGCCTAAGTCAATGCCGCCGGCAGCTCGTCCAGCCGGCGCAGCACCGCCGCAGGCGCAAAACCCAGTGGATCGGGCTGCCCCCCGGAGCGGTTGATCCAGAAGGTGTGGAAGCCGAACGAGCTCGCCCCCGCCACGTCCCAGAAATTGGAGGAGACAAACGCGATCGATGCAGCCGGGACGCCCAGCCGCTCAGGAGCGAGCTGGTAGACGCTGGGATGCGGCTTGTAGATCCGCCGCTCGTCTACGCTCAGCACGGCATGGAAGTAACTCGTAAGACCGGCATTACGCAACAGCGGCTCCAGCATAGCCGGGGAGCCGTTGGAGAGAATCGCGAGCTTCCGATCTTGCAGCCGCCGCAGTGCGCCGTCCACTTCGGGATAAGGAGCCAGACGCAGATACTCGTCCATCAAGCTCTGGATCCCGGCCTCGCTCACCTCCAGCGTCAGCGAGCCGCAGGCATGGCGAAGCGCTGCGCGGGTGATGGACCCGAAATCCTCGTAGCGGCCCATCAGGCTGCGCAGCCAAGTGTACTCGAGCTGCTTGGCGCGCCATAGCTGGGACAGCCGCGCGCCGCTCCCGGGGAAGAGCCCGTCGCACCGCTGAACCACCGAATGTACGTCGAACAGGGTGCCGTACGCGTCGAACACCACCGCTTGGATGCCTGGCATGCTCCTCTCCTTGTCGGTGCGGCATAGGCTGCGCGTTGTGCGCGGCGCCTCGCTGCGTGACGACGACGGCGTCCGGCAGAAGCGCTCGCTCAACCCGAGGGGGCGCACCGCATCTTGCATCGTGTAGTTCCCGAGTGATGTGCTTCTCACCCACAGCGCCCAAGCGAGAGGCTCCCCATTCGGTCTTTCGACCCGGCATCTACGGCAGCGGCTGCTTGATGGTGACCGCCCCACGGATCTGGCCCACCGCATAACCTGTGGCCCGATCATGAGGGTAGTCGGCGCGGAGTCCGGCCGCGACGCCAGGCGCGATCGCCTCGCCGTTGCCGTGGCAAGCGAGGCATAGCGGCTGCACCGGTATGGCCTTCATGTACCGGTAATAACGGCCCGCGGGCTCTTGTACCACCTCGGCGTATTCGAGCGTCTCGGGCTTCTCTCCCGAGGCAGCCCGCCAGTCGAAGTCTGCCAGCACAGCCTGCTCCCACGCGTCCGGTGTTCCGAGGAGCGGGTTGCGCGTCTTCAGGCTCACTCGCGCCACGCGCCAACCGCGCGCCCGCGACAACCGCCCCGCGATCTCCGGGGCGACGTCCCTGCACACTCCAATCGCGGCCTCGGGACCGCCCTTGGCAAGCTCAGCCTTGAGCTGCACGGCGAGCTGCTGGGTCAGCTCCGTCACCGCCTGACGGCTAGAGGACAGCAGCTCGCTGCCATCCTGCCCGAGCACAGGCCCAGGGAGCAGCACGGCAGCCGCAAGCATCGCCGCCCCGGTCCTGATCATCATCGATGCATCCACTTCTACACTGCGCACTGCGCCGTCCCCGGCTGAACGGCGCTCCCGTCGCCAATCGTTGAAAACACCTGGCTCGCCCCTATCTACGCCCAAACCCTACATTCAAGGACCAGCCACGATGCGCTTCGACAAGTTTACGACCAAGTTCCAGCAGGCGCTGGCGGACGCCCAGTCCCTGGGAGTGGGCAAGGACAACGCCTATATCGAACCGCAGCATCTACTGCTCGCCTTGATCGATCAGCAGGATGGCGCGACCGCCTCCATCCTGTCCAAAGCCGGCGTCAACCTCCAGCCGCTGCGCGAGGCGCTCAAGGAGAGCCTGGAGCGGCTGCCGAGGGTGGAGGGCACGGCCGGCGAGGTCAGCGTATCCCGGGAGCTCTCCAATCTGCTCAACCTGACCGACAAGGAAGCACAAAAGCGCGGCGACCAGTTCATTGCGTCGGAGCTGTTCCTGCTCGCGTTGACGCAGGACAAAGGCGAGACGGGCCGGTTGTTCAAACAGCATGGCGCGAACCGGCAGCACCTGGAGCGCGCCATCGAGTCGGTCCGGGGCGGCGAGGCCGTGACCAGTCCGGAGGCGGAGGGGCAACGCGAAGCGCTGGCCAAGTACACGCTAGATCTCACCGAGCGCGCGCGCCATGGCAAGCTCGATCCGGTCATCGGCCGCGATGACGAGATCCGTCGCACCATCCAGATCCTGCAGCGGCGCACGAAGAACAACCCCGTGCTCATCGGCGAGCCGGGTGTGGGCAAGACGGCTATCGTGGAGGGCTTGGCCCAGCGGATCGTCAACGGGGAGGTCCCTGACAGTCTCAAGGACAAGCGGGTTCTGGTGCTCGACATGGCCCTGCTGCTCGCCGGTGCCAAGTATCGCGGCGAGTTCGAGGAGCGCCTCAAGTCGGTGCTCAAGGAGATCGCTCAAGACGAGGGCCGCACGATCGTCTTCATCGACGAGATCCACACCATGGTGGGCGCCGGCAAGGCCGAGGGCGCCATCGACGCAGGGAACATGCTCAAACCCGCGCTGGCGCGGGGCGAGCTGCATTGCATCGGCGCCACCACGCTCGACGAATACCGCAAGTACATCGAGAAGGACGCGGCGCTGGAGCGGCGGTTCCAGAAGGTCATGGTGGACGAGCCGAGCGTCGAGGACACCATTGCGATCCTGCGCGGCCTGCAGGAGAAGTACGAGGTGCACCACGGCGTGGAGATCACCGACCCGGCGATCGTGGCTGCGGCCGAGCTGTCGCATCGTTACATCACGGACCGCTTCCTGCCGGATAAGGCGATCGATCTGATCGACGAGGCGGCCGCGCGCATCAAGATGGAAATCGACTCCAAGCCGGAGGAGATGGACAAGCTTGAGCGCCGCCTGATCCAGCTCAAGATCGAGCGTGAGGCGGTGCGCAAGGAACGCGACGAGGCCTCGAAGAAGCGGCTGAAGCTGATCGAGGAAGAGGTCGCCAAGCTCGAGCGCGAGTATTCCGACCTGGAGGATGTCTGGAAGGCGGAGAAGGCCCAGGTCCAGGGCTCGCAGCACCTCAAGGAGGAAGTCGAGAAGCTGAAGCTCGAGATGGAGGCGGCCAAGCGCAAAGGCGACTGGCAGAAGGTGTCCGAAATCCAGTACGGGAAGCTCCCGCAGTTGGAGACGCAGATCAAGCAGGCGGAGTCGGGCGAGGGAAAGAAGCCGCGGTTCCGACTTTTGCGTACCCAGGTCGGCGCAGAGGAGATCGCCGACGTCGTATCGCGCGCCACCGGGATTCCGGTGTCCAAGCTGATGCAAGGTGAGCGCGAGAAGCTGCTCCAGATGGAAGAGCGCTTGCACCAGCGCGTGGTGGGCCAGGACGAGGCGGTGCGACTGGTGTCGGATGCGATCCGCCGCTCGCGCGCGGGGCTGTCCGATCCGCGCCGGCCGTATGGCTCCTTCCTGTTCCTGGGCCCCACCGGAGTGGGCAAGACGGAGCTATGCAAGGCGCTCGCGCAGTTCCTGTTCGATTCCGAGGATCATCTGATCCGCATCGACATGTCCGAGTTCATGGAGAAGCATTCCGTGGCGCGCTTGATCGGCGCGCCACCCGGTTATGTCGGCTACGAGGAGGGCGGCTATCTCACCGAAGCGGTGCGGCGCAAACCCTACTCGGTGATCCTATTCGACGAGATCGAAAAGGCGCACCCGGACGTGTTCAACGTGCTGCTGCAGGTGCTCGATGACGGGCGCTTGACCGACGGGCAGGGCCGCACGGTGGACTTCCGCAACACCGTGATCGTGATGACCTCGAACCTCGGCTCGCAGATGATCCAGCAGATGGCGGGAGAAACCTATGACGCCGTCAAGTCGGCGGTGATGACGGAGGTCAAGAACTACTTCCGGCCCGAGTTCATCAACCGCATCGACGAGGTCGTGGTGTTCCACGGTCTGGACGAGAGGCACATCAAGTCGATCGCGAAAATCCAGCTCATCGCCCTGGAGAAGCGCTTGGCGGCCATGGAAATGCAGCTGCAGGTGGACGACTCGGTGCTGGCCGAGCTGGCGAAGGCTGGGTTCGATCCGATCTATGGCGCCCGCCCGCTCAAACGGGCGATCCAGTCGGCCATCGAGAACCCTCTAGCGAAGGAGATCTTGGAAGGTCGCTTCGGACCGAAGGACACGGTCGTGGCGGATTTCGCGGGCGGGCGCTTCAGCTTCCACAAGGCCGGCCCCGCCGTGCAGCCCAAGGCCGCTTAACGCTCGCGGTTGCGCGAACCAAGGCAGCGCGTGCGTGGCCGGCGCTTCGCCACTGGTGCGGGATCGACGGGCCGAGGCGCTCGGGCCGCTGCTAATGGCCGATCGCCTCGGCCCATACCAGGGCTTCGAGCTGCGCTCGGTTGAGCTGCTGGGCAGAGATGCCCAGCAGCTCAGCGGTCTCCAGCGCCTTCGCCCGCGCTTGCGGCTGGGAGAAGGACTCCGCTGCCTCCACGATCGACAGTAAAGGCCCATAGGGCCCCTCATGCCGGAACAGGGCCTCGAGGATGTTCTCCGACAGCGGGATCTGTTCGACGATGTCCTCCAGTGGTGCTTTCAAGATCGCGTCGAGCAGCGAGAAGGCGCCGACGATGAACAGGTTGTCGCGCTGTTGCTGGTCGAACAGGCCATCTCCGAGCAGCTCGGTCAGCCTACCGCGCATCACGGCGGTGGTGAGCAGAGCCGAGGCGGATTGGCGTGCCGCCGTGACCATCAGCAGCGCCAGCCATCGGTACAGGTTCTGGTAGCCCAGCACGGCCACGGCGTGGCGGAAGGACTGGATCTCGCAGGACAGACCGAATCCGGCGCTATTGATGTAGCGCAACAGCCGGAACGAGATCGTGGCATCGCGTTTGAGCGCTTCCTCGATCTTGGCCACCGGGGCGTTCTGCTGGGTGAGCTGCATCAGGGTGACAATCGTCGCGTAGCTCGGGCTGATGGCGTGCGATTGCTGGCCCGCCACCTTGGTGAAGTGATATCCGCGGAACAGGTCGCAACCAGCAGCGAGCGCGGTTTCGAACGCATGCAGGCTATCTACGCCGATCGCGATCTGCTTTGCGCTGTGCCGGCGCAGTTGCGTGCAGGTCTTCTCGGAGCGTGCACCGAGCTCGGCGCAATCGAGCGTCACGAAGCTCGCCTCATCCAGCACCTCCGGAGCCAGTTCCGAGGCGTACGGCCGGTGTACGCAGATGCCGAAGCCGGCCGCTCTCCATTTCTTGAGCTGCGGCACTGAAACCGGAGCTCCCGGTGCGGCGGGATCGACGGACAGGTTCAGTCGACCGGCATGCTGTTGGGCCGGAGCGGCGAGTTCACCCTGGGCACCGTCGCTGAGCACGAACCGGTTCGGCACACGTGAGAACAGGCTGCTTTGGTCGTTGGCGAGACCGAATAGCGCAGCCAACTCCTCGTTGCCGGAGGAGGCGGCTGCGGACATCCGCAGGTCGTAGCCGGCCATCTCCCGCGAGCGATTGACGACCGGGATGCGGACTAGCAGGGAAGGTTCTGGCATGGTCAGGTTCTCCAACGCAGGCTAAGCCGCGAGGCGAAACAGGTCCTCACGCGTCTCGCGCAGCGGCTCGGTCAACAGTTGTTCCAGGTCGAGCACGAGGACCACCGACCCATCTCCCGACAGCGTCGCGCCGGCTACGCCTTTGGGTTTGATGTCCTCGAGCGGCTTGATGACGACGTCGTCGCGGCCCACGAAGCCGTCCACCGCCAGCACGAATGCGCACAGGGCGCTCTGCATCAGCACACCGTAGGCGGGCGGCTTGAGCAGCGGCCAGCCCAGCATGCAGGCTAGCGAACGCACCGGCAGCATCTTGTCGCGGATCATCATCGTTGCCCGGCCAGAGACCTCCTGCACCTCTTCGGAACGGATCGGGACGATCTCGCGCACGAGCGAGAGCGGGACGGCGAAGGGCTGCTCCCCGAGCTGGATCACCAACACGGGAAGGATGGCCACCGTGAGCGGGAGATGGATCGTGAATCGGGAACCCTGACCCACGACTGAATCGATCTCGATGCGGCCGTTGAGCTTTTGGATGTTCGTCTTGACCACATCCATCCCGACGCCGCGCCCAGACAGGTCGCTGATGGTCTCTTTGGTCGAGAAGCCGGGAAGGAAGATCAGCTTGAGCGCCTCCTGGTCGGCCATGTTGGCCGCGCTATCCGCGTCGATCAGATGCTTCTGCACGGCCTTTCGGCGCAGCACGTCGGGGCGGATCCCACGCCCGTCGTCGCTGATCTGGATCACGATCTGGTCGCCCACCTGCTCGGCGGACAGCCGAAGCAGAGCGGTGTCGGGTTTGCCTTGGCTTCGGCGTTCCTCCAGCGTCTCGATGCCGTGGTCTACCGCGTTGCGCAGCAGATGGATCAACGGGTCGCTGAGGTCTTCGATCATGGTCTTGTCGAGCTCGGTGTCCTCGCCGGAGATCTCCAGCTCGACGCGTTTCCCGAGCTGCCGAGCCAGGTCGCGCGCCACTCTCGGATACCTCTGGAACAACCGTCCCACCGGCTGCATGCGCGTCTTCATCACTGCGTTCTGCAGATCCCCAACCAGCAAGTCGAGGTGGCTCACCGCCTTGTCGAGCTGCCTCACCGTGTCCGCGTCGATCTTGCCCTGGACGAGATCGGTGCGCAGGCAATTGAGCCGGTTCTTGGCGAGCCCGATCTCACCGGACAGATTCAGCACTTGATCCAGGCGTGTGGTGTCGACGCGGATGGTCGACTCCACCGGAGCGACGACGCGATCGGTCTCGCGCCGGCCCGCGCGCATCGCCTCGACGTCGGGATCGTCGCCCGCGCGACGCCCATGCAGGGCATCGCGCCGATCCGTCGCAGCTGCCGCGGCAAGGGGTGCGGGGTCGGATTGTCCTTGTGGGGCCGCTCCAGCCACCGCCTCGTACAACGCAGCCCAGTCCAGATCCTTCTCGTTCGGCGCAAAGCTTCGGCCTGAGCGCGGTGCCGGCGGCGCCGGACGGCTGACGTGGGCATTGGCAGGGCCGTGAAGCGCACTCTCCAAGCGGGCGACAATGGCCGCCTCTACGGCGGCCGGCCTGGCGCCCCGCGACAGGTCGGCAAACATCTCGCGCACCGCCGCGGCCGCCTCCAGGATGACATCCATGATCGCTGCATCGACCACCATGTCGCCGTTACGCAGCCGGTCGAGCAGGCTCTCGGCGAGATGACACAACGTGACCAGCTCCGTGACATTGACGAAGCCGGCGCCGCCTTTGATCGTGTGGAACCCGCGGAAGATGTCGTTGAGCAACGCGCGATCGCCCGGGTGTTTCTCCAGGGCGACCAACTGGTTTTCGACCTCGGAGAGAAGCTCCGAGGCCTCGGTCAGGAAGTCCTGCAGCAGCTCGTCCATATCGTGAAAAGCGCTCTCGGACATCGCGCGATCCTGGACTTGCGTTCAAAACCCAAGGCTGGCCAGCAGCGCATCGACTTGGCTCTGGCTGGTGACGATGTCATCGCGGCCGACGCCATCGATCACCGGGCCGTGTAGCAGGCCGCTCCGTTCCGCTGCCTCACGCTGCTCGAGCGGACAGTTGTCCAACAGCAGCTGCAGCAGTTGCGTCTCCAGGTCCTTCACGATGTCGGCGGTGCGCTTGATGACCTGGCCGGTGAGATCATGGAAATCCTGGGCCATCATGATGTCCGTCAGGCGGGCACTGGTGGCATCTGTCCGCGCAGGTACCGCCGACAAGAACGAGCGAGTGCGGTCGGCCAGCGCTTTGAACTCTTCGATGCCGAGCTGGCGGTTGTACAACCGGTCCCAGTCCTCGGCCAACATCGCCGCATCCGCTCGTAGCCGCTGTTGGATCGGTTTGGCGGCCTCGACTGCGGCGAGGGCCCGAACAGCGGCCTGCTCGGACATCGTCGCCACGTAGGCCAGCCGCTCTTGTGCATCGGGGATCGCCTGTGCGGCTTGGTGGACCAGCTTGTCGTATCCGAGCTCTCGCAGGGTATCGTGGAGCCTGCGCGTGAGCTGGCCGAGCTGTGAGATGACCTTCTCCGCCGGGAGCTGCTCGCGGGCCTGGCCCGACGATGCGGCGCCGGCGGAGCGCTCCCGCGCCGCACGGGCGATGGTGTCGAAAAGTGCTTCGAGCTCCGGAGAGTCCTCGGTACCCGAGGCGGATCGGGTGGCTGAGCTCACCCGGCCGCTCCGGCTTCCTGCATGCGCTGGAGGATCTTGGTGAGCTTCTCGTCCAGGGTGGCCGCGGTGAAGGGCTTGACGATGTACCCGCTCGCTCCCGACTGGGCCGCCTCGATGATGTTCTCCTTCTTTGCTTCAGCGGTGATGATCAACACTGGCAGATGCTTAAGCGCGGGATCCGCGCGGACAGCGCGCAACAACTCGATGCCGGTCATGTTGGGCATGTTCCAATCCGAGATCACGAAGTCAAACACTCCGCTTCTCAGTTTCTGCAAAGCCATCGCGCCATCATCGGCCTCATCCACGTTCATGAACCCGAGCTCCTTGAGCAGATTGCGGACGATGCGTCGCATGGTCGAGAAGTCGTCTACGACGAGGAACCTGAGATCGCTGTTAGGCATCGAGTGCTACGCGTAGGGGCACGGGTGCAAGTGCGGGTTCGGCAAACGATCGCATTCACGGCACTCCCGAGGGGTGGTCTGTCATTCGGGCCGCAGCAAGCGCCGCAGCGTCCCGGCCAGGACCACGGGGTCGAACTTGGCCACATAGGCGTCCACGCCCACACTCTCCCCCAGCGCCCGGCTGGCGGCAGACGACAGCGACGAGTGCATGACCACCGGGATGCCGCTGAACCGGCGGTCGGCCTTGATGTGGCGGGTCAGCACATAGCCGTCCATCTCCGGCATCTCGGCATCGATCAGGATGAGCCTGAGCTGCGTTGCGAGTGGCTGTCCGTCCTGTCCTGCGCGCTGAGCCATCGCCTGCAGACGCTGCCAGGCCTCTTGCCCGTTGTTGGCCTGGTGGTATCTCACTTGCAGCCGGTCTAGAACTTGCGCGATCTGCTTGCGCGCGACCAGAGAGTCGTCGGCGAACAGGACCATCGCGTCCGTCTGCTGCGCAACGGGTTGCAGGGTCGGGATCGCAGGCTCGCCGAAGGCATTCGCCAGCACCTGCTCCACGTCGAGGATGGAGATCAGCCTGCCGTCTGCGAGTTGGGTCACCGCGGTGATCAGCCCGTCGTGCCCGGTGACCGTGGACTCCGCGGCCTTCACTCGCTCCCAGTCTACGCACACGATCCGATCTACCGACTCGACCAGGAACCCCTGTGTACGCCGGCTGTACTCGGTCACCATCATGGTCTGACCGAGGCGGCCCAGATGCTTCCCTCCGTTCACGAACCAAGCCAAGCTGAGCACAGGGATGATGTTGCCGCGCAAGGAGATCACTCCTTCCACTCCGGGGGGAACATACGGCGTTCTCGTGATCGGCGGCGTGGGGGTGACTTCTCGTACCTTGAACACGTTGATGCCGAAGGTTTCGCTCTTGCCGAGAGAGAACAACAGGATCTCCAGCTTGTTCGAGCCGGCGAGCTTGGTGCGCGCGTCGACCGCTTCCAGCGGGTTGCTATCCTGAGCCAGGTGCACTCGTCGTATCGGGAGCAGGAGCTGGTGTATAAGCTAAGCGGCTAGCAGTCGGCTAAGGGCGCGTGCTAGGTCTTGCGGCTCGAACTTCGACACGTACTCGTCCACGCCCACGGAGCGCCCCAGGTGCCGGTTCTGGTCCCCCGAAAGCGACGAGTGCATGATCACGGGGATGCCAGCGAAGCGCGGGTCGGCCTTGATCCGCTTCGTGAGCATGAATCCATCCATCTCCGGCATTTCGATGTCGGTAAGCACGGCATGGACCAGGTCGGATGCCCTCCGGTGAGTCGACTCGGCGCTGTTCGCGATGCGTTCCAGCTCGCCCCAGGCTTCTCTTCCATTGAGCGTGCCCACATGGCGCAGGTGCAGCGCATCCAGCGTGCGCTCGATCTGCTTGCGGGCCACCGCGGAGTCGTCCGCGAACAGGACGGTTCGGTGCGCTCCCGCGAGAGGCTCAATGCCACGGAACCGGAACGCGTCGTCGTACTGCGTTGTCTCGGACAGCACCCGCTCGACGTCGAGCATCATGGCGAGCCTCCCGTCCGCGAGCTCCGTGACGGCAGTCACGAAGCCTCCCGTCTGCTTAACCAGCATCTCCGGGGGCATCCGCATGCTCGACCAGTCCAGCCGCAAGATGGTGTCCACTGCCTCGACGAGGAACCCCTGGGTGTGGCCGATGTATTCGGTGACGACCATGACCTTAGGCTGGCTGTTCACCGAGATCCCCACATACTTGGCGAGATCGATGACCGGAACCAGGGCGCCGCGCAGGTTCACCATTCCCTCGAGGGCCACAGGCAGCTTCGGCGGGCGGGTAATGTCCGGGGTTCGCATCACCTCGCGTACCTTGAAGACGTTGATGCCATAGATCTCGCGGCGTCCGCTCGCTGTGTCGGTTCCGAGCGAGAACAGGAGGATCTCGAGTTTGTTCGTCCCGGCGAGCTTGGTCCTCGCGTCGATCTGCCGCAGCAACTCCGACATGGGAAGGTCCTCGGTCTGTCACTCAGGCGGGCGTGCGACCAGGTGCGACTCCCCACCGTGGGAATTTACGGCAAAGCGGCGGGAAACATTAACCGGACCGGCCAGTCGGGAAATCGCAACGCTGCCTGCGGGGCGCACGCCGTCCGAGTCTAGAAACCGAGTTCGCTTTAGCGGATAATCCGCCAACCTTTTTCGGTCCAGGGTCCGTGCGGCGTCGCGATGAGGCCGGGACAACCTGAGGTAAGGCTTTCCAAAACAATGCAGTCCAGCGAGGTGGGTGCAGCGGAGAGCGAGGCGGCGCTGTATCCAGGGGGGCCCGTGGCCCGGCTGTACGGCCAACCCGTCATCGAAATCCCCGCGGATCTATTCATCCCGCCTGACGCATTGCGCGTCATCCTGGAGGCGTTTGAAGGCCCGCTGGATCTCCTGCTTTACCTGATCCGCAAGCACAATCTGGACGTGCTGGACATCCCGATGGCCCAGCTCACTGCGCAGTACATGGGATACGTCGAGGCGATGCGAGCGCACCAGCTTGAGCTGGCGGCCGAATACCTGTTGATGGCTGCGCTGCTGATCGAGATCAAGTCGCGCATGTTGCTGCCGCGGCCACGTGAGGAGACTGAAGAGCCGGAGGATCCACGCGCCGAACTGGTTCGTCGACTGCTCGAGTACGAGCAGATGAAGAAGGCCGCCGGCAGGCTCGACGAACTGCCGCAGCTCGGACGCGATTTCTCCCTGGTCTGTGTCCTGGTGGAAAAGGCGATCAGTGTGCGGCTGCCCGACGTCGATGCCGAGGACCTTCGCGCTGCCTGGCTCGTGCTGGTCGCGCGTGCCCGCGCGGCCCGCCATCACAAAGTAACTCGCGAGCAACTCTCGGTGCGCGAGCGCATGAGCACGATCTTGCGCCGCCTGCGGGGTCATGGCTTTCTCGAATTCGCGCAGCTTTTCAATCCCGCACGAGGGATCGCCGATCTGGTGGTCACCTTTCTGGCGCTGCTCGAACTGGCGAGGGAGAGCTTGGTTCAGGTTACGCAGCAAGGTAGCTTCGCACCCATTTATGTCCGAGCACTCGATGGAACAGCCGCTTGATGACCTGGGGTACGTGACGACGGTTCTGGAGGCCGCATTGCTCACCAGCGCCGAGCCGCTTGCAGTTTCGGAACTGTGCAAGCTCTTCGACGGGCACATCGACGCGGATGTGATCCGGGGGCTGCTCGAGGATCTTTCAGCGCAGTGGAACGGGCGAGGGATCGAACTGGTCTGCGTGGCGAGTGGCTGGCGCTTCCAGGCGCGCATGGAGTACCAAAAATTCCTTGACCGACTCAACCCGCAGAAGCCCCCGCGCTATTCGCGCGCCGTGATGGAGACCTTGGCCGTCATCGCCTATCGGCAGCCCGTCACACGCGGGGACATCGAAGGCATCCGCGGTGTGTCGGTGTCCCCTGGGATCCTGAAGGCGCTGGAATCGCGCGGCTGGATCGACATCGTCGGCCATCGGGAGGCGCCGGGTCGCCCGGCACTGTATTCAACGACCAAGGCGTTCCTCGACGACCTCAATCTGCGCTCCCTGCAGGAGCTGCCCCCGCTAGACGAGTTGGGCGCTCTGCTTGAGCCGGAAGCGCCCGAAGCTGGCGGGCAGCCGACGCCGGTGGCATCGTCAGAGCTGGCTGCCGGGGAGCGAACCGCGGAGGAGGCGTCCGTCAGCCCCTAGGCGGTTGGCGCCCAGAATGTCCTTGTGCGCTCCGTTCTGGTGGTAAACCCGAAAGGCGGGTCCGGCAAGACGACGGTTGCCGTCAATCTCGCCAGCGGCCTGGCTGGCAGAGGCGACGAGGTTTATCTCTGGGACCTCGATCGGCAGCAGTCGTCCCAGACCTGGCTGGGGATGCGTCCGGCGCATGTGCCGGTCGTGCACGGGCTTGCCGCTCGGGAACCGAGCGCCCGGCCGGACTTCGGGAAAGGGAGCTGGCTCATCATCGATTCGCCGGCCGGGTTTCACGGTAAAAACCTGTCGCACGCCGTCAAGCTCGCCGGTAAGATCATCGTGCCGATTCAACCGTCCGTGTTCGACATGGCGGCCACGAGCGCGTTCCTCCAGGTCCTGAGGGAAGAGAAGGCAGTGCGCAAGAGCCGAGCTTTTGTCGGCATCGTGGGCGTGCGCGTAGATGCGCGAACCAAGGCGGCGGCAACGCTGGAGGCCTTCCTGGAGCAGTTCGACCTCCCAATCTTGGGCTATCTGCGTGACAGCCAGGTCTATCCGAATGCCGCCTTCAACGGGCTGGGGGTGTTCGATCTGCCTCGCTATCTGGCCGAGCGCGATGTGGAGCAGTGGGGGCCGTTGCTCGACTGGGTGAGCGAAGAGGCTTAAGGATGTGGTTTCACTTTCTTGACTGTTTGTCCTTCCGGCTCCTATAATCGCGCTTCTCTGGAGTTCGGGCGCGGGGTGGAGCAGTCTGGCAGCTCGTCGGGCTCATAACCCGAAGGTCGTAGGTTCAAATCCTGCCCCCGCAACCACCGCTCTTTAACAACTCAACAGCCGATAGGTGTGGGCGCTTCGAAAGGGCGCGCGCCGGGTTGGTCTTCGCTTGCAGCCGGGCTTATGCCTAGTGCTCGGGCGCGATCGATCCGGAGCATGAAGGATTGAAGTGCTCGCACGGTAATTGAGGTTTCGCCTTTGGGCTCGATTGGGCCTGGAGGCTTGGGACCTTGGATTCTTGCGAGTTTTCGGATTGAACTGAAGAGTTTGATCCTGGCTCAGATTGAACGCTGGCGGCATGCCTTACACATGCAAGTCGAACGGCAGCACGGGGGCAACCCTGGTGGCGAGTGGCGAACGGGTGAGTAATACATCGGAACGTGCCCAGTCGTGGGGGATAACCTATCGAAAGGTAGGCTAATACCGCATGAGCTGGCGACAGGAAAGCGGGGGATCGTAAGACCTCGCGCGATTGGAGCGGCCGATGTCCGATTAGCTAGTTGGTGGGGTAAAGGCTCACCAAGGCGACGATCGGTAGCTGGTCTGAGAGGATGATCAGCCACACTGGGACTGAGACACGGCCCAGACTCCTACGGGAGGCAGCAGTGGGGAATTTTGGACAATGGGGGCAACCCTGATCCAGCCATGCCGCGTGCGGGAAGAAGGCCTTCGGGTTGTAAACCGCTTTTAGCCGGGAAGAAAAGGCGATCTCTAATACGGGTCGTTCTTGACGGTACCGGCGGAATAAGCACCGGCTAACTACGTGCCAGCAGCCGCGGTAATACGTAGGGTGCGAGCGTTAATCGGAATTACTGGGCGTAAAGCGTGCGCAGGCGGTTCGTTGTGTCCGATGTGAAAGCCCCGGGCTTAACCTGGGAATGGCATTGGAAACTGGCGAGCTGGAGTGTGGCAGAGGGGGGTGGAACTCCTGGTGTAGCAGTGAAATGCGTAGAGATCAGGAAGAACACCGATGGCGAAGGCAGCCCCCTGGGCTAACACTGA
>DATJVI010000025.1:0-56029 GCA_035501875.1 Burkholderiales bacterium | reverse complement strand
CGAGCGATCCGGCAACGCCGTCACTATGGTATTCCAGGAGCCGATGACCTCGCTCAACCCGCTGCATACGATCGCGCGGCAGATCGGCGAGATCCTCGAGCTTCACGGCGCGCGCAAGGGGCCGGCGCTGACGCAGCGCATCGTCGAATTGTTGACGGAAGTCGGCATTCCAGATCCGGCACAGCGCCTTTCGGCCTATCCGCATCAGCTCTCGGGCGGCCAGCGACAGCGCGTGATGATCGCGATGGCGCTCGCCAACGAGCCCGATCTGCTCATCGCAGACGAGCCGACGACCGCGGTCGACGTCACCGTGCAGGCGCAGATCCTGAAGCTGCTCAAGCAGCTGCAGACCCGGCTACGGATGGCGATGCTGCTCATCACGCACGACCTGAGGATCGTGCGCAAGATGGCGAGCCGCGTGTACGTGATGTACCGCGGACAAGTGGTCGAGTCCGGCCCGGTGGATCAGGTATTCGACCGGCCGCGGCACACGTATACGCAGCGTCTGCTCGCCGCACAGCCCAAGGGCCGGCCGGTCGCAGCCGATCCTCGCGCGCCCGCCGTGATGGGCGGCAACGATCTCAGAGTGTGGTTCCCGATCAAGCGCGGAGTGCTGCGGCGCACGGTCGGTCATGTCAAGGCCGTCGACGGGATCAGCCTGACCGTGCGCGAGGGCCATACGCTGGGCGTAGTCGGAGAGAGCGGCTCGGGCAAGACGACGCTGGGTCTCGCGCTGCTGCGCCTGGAGCGAAGCCGCGGCACGATCGAGTTTGCAGGCCGCGAGATCCAGGCGCTGCGCTCGAAGCAGTTGCGGCCTCTACGCCGGGAGATGCAGATCGTATTCCAGGACCCGTTCGGCAGCCTGAGCCCGCGCATGTCGGTGGCTCAAATCATCGGCGAGGGGTTGCGCGTGCATGACCCCGGCGGCGCACCGGAGGAGCACGCGCGGCTTATCGTGCAGGCGCTGCAGGAGGTGGGGCTCGATCCCGAGTCGCGACACCGCTATCCGCACGAGTTCTCGGGAGGGCAGCGCCAGCGCATCGCGATCGCGCGCGCCATGGTGCTCAAGCCGCGCTTCCTCGTGCTCGACGAGCCGACCTCGGCGCTCGACATGTCGGTGCAGGCGCAGATCGTGGATCTGCTGCGTGAGCTACAGGTGCAGCACCGGCTCGCCTATCTGTTCATCAGCCACGACCTCAAGGTGATTCGTGCGCTGAGCGACGAGGTCCTGGTCCTGCGCGACGGTCACCTGGTGGAGCACGGGCCGGCCGCGCAGATCTTCGACAGTCCCCGCGAACCCTACACGCGCGCTCTGATCTCGGCTGCTTTCGAGCTCGAGCTCGCGGAAGAGAGCGCGGTGCGAAGCTGAGGACCTAGACAACCTCCCCCGGCGCGCCGCGCTCGGGCCCGGCTACTGGACGGCCTCTTCCGGCATGGCCTCGACCACGCGGGTCTCGTGGATCGCCGGCGAGTAGATCTCCAGCACCTCCACATCGTCCGAGCAGGCGATCTCGTTGTGGACGATGCCCGCCGGCTGCAGCACGCAGTCTCCCGCACGGAAGATGTGCTCGCCCTTCTGGCCTTCGTAGACGAATTTGATCCAGCCCTTCAGCACGTAGAACATCTGGAAGTCGCACAGGTGCTGGTGCAGGCCGGTGGTATGCATGTCCTGGTCGCCTGTGTGGTCCTGCTTCACCCGGATCACGTGGGCGCGGAACTGGCCGTGCGTGGCGTCGGCGATGCCGAGGTCGCGGTATTCCATGAACTCGCGCAGGCCCGTCTTGTAGACGGCGTCCTTGGCGTAACTCGCGGAGAACTTCTGCTTCTTGTCGCTCATGATGGGGCCCTCTCGTTCGTGCACCGGTGGCGGGATGCCTAGCGTAGCGCAGGAACCCTCCGATCTCAAGCGTTGGGGCCAGCGGACCGAAAGCACGGCGCCCCCCAAACGCCGGTCTGAACCCGCGGCCCGTCGAGGCGCAGTGCAGCGGACAGAGCATCGAAAGATGTGCATGGCGCCCAATGCAGATGTCATCAGAGGAGGGCGCGGGCGGCGAAAGACCCGCGTAGGGACGACCGACGGCGGACGCGGTCGCTGGCGTTGGGGTCCGCCACGACCGCTCAAGTCGCCTCGTTTTCCTGCCGATAGAAGACCGTTTGCGCAGTCGTGCAATCGTCAGGAGCAGGGTTCAAATGTCAAACGTCAATACGACGCAGGGGCGCCTTTCAGAGGGAAATCGGGGCGCGGCGTTCCGCACTTCGCTGCTGTTCAGACTCACACCGATCCTGTTGGTCGCGGCGCTGGCCGGCTGTGCTTCGACGGGGAAGTCCGCGTCCGCTTCGGGCCATGGCCCCGGTGGGGAGCGTGGATATGGGGCTCACGCGGGGCAGGCCGACGACTCGAGTGGCGTGTCTGCAGATTCATCCGGTGCGTCGTCGATGCAGGGCGGTGCCACCGGGAGGGGAAAGACAGGTCACGCGGGCGTTGGCGGAGCCGGGGATACGCCCGATGCAATGAACCAATCCGATACGGCGATGGCAGGGGGTGAGGGCGTCGATGCCGATCAAGAGTCGTCGCTCACCGACAGCGCGTCAGGGGGCGGGAGGCTTGGCGGGCGGGGCACCGGCCGGCGCGGTGCACGGAGCGCAAGACACGGAATGGCCGCGGGCGGCGGTACAGGCGGCGATGACACCGACGGGGTCGATTCAGCTGCGGATGGCACTGGGGCAGGCGCGGCCAGCGGCGCGCGCGGTGCGGCCACTGGGCGCGGCGGAGGCAGCGTGGAGGGTTCGGACGACAGCGTTGGCGATGGGGCTGGCGAGGGTTCCAGGACCCTGATCGCCGCTGTGGAAGTGCCGAGCAACAAGGTCGAGATCGACGAGGACTACCAGCGCGTGACTCTGGGCGGAGCGCTGCCGCTCGTACTCGGGGTGAACGAGGAGGGGCGCTTCGATTTCGATCAGTATGCTCTGCGCGATGAAGTGAAGGCCATCCTGGACGCTCTGGCGGAGACGCTGAAGGCGGCCGAATACGATCGCCTCGACATCGTCGGTTATACCGACCGCATCGGGTCGGTCGAGCACAACCAGCGCCTGTCCGAGCTGCGGGCCTACGCCGTGGCTCAATACCTCGTGCGCAAAGGGGTGCCTGAGAACAAGATTCGCTACGAAGGGCGCGGTGCCAGCGATCCGTTGACCCGGGACGACGAATGCCGCGAGCTGGTGCGCGAGGATCTCATCGCCTGCCTGCAGAAAGACCGGCGCGTGCAGATCGAAGCTTCCATCCACCGCAAGCACGCGACCGTGCAATAGCCGGCTTTCCTCGGCCGGCGCGCAAGAGCAAGCCGGAGGCAGGCCTTCGCCGCCGATCGATCCGACCTAGCGGCAGCCTCCGGTATCCACTTCCAGATCTCGACCCGTCAGGCTCGTCAAACCCCATGGGGTCAGGCCTGCATAATTGCATAATCAGCTATTGGCCTCGCGGAGTAGCTCCCCGGCATTCAAGATTCAAGATCTGACCCCAATGGTGTGCGTCAGGCTCGTCAAACCCCATGGGGATCAGGCCTGCATAATTGCATAATCAGCTATTGGGCTCGCGGGGTAGGTCCCCGGCATTCAAGATTCAAGATCTGACCCCAATGGTGACCCCAATGGCTTGTGAGATCTGACCCCAATGGCTTGACCTGACCCCAATGGCTTGACCCCAATGGCTCTACGTGAGCCCGAGTGCTGGCTCCGAGGTCAGCGGCTAGAGAACGGCTTCGGCGGCCACACGGAGTGCGTCGATGCTGGCTCCGCCCAAGAGCATGGTGCCGATCTTGCCGTCCTTGGAGCTCTCTTTCCACGCCTGCAGCCTGTCCTTGATGCGTTCGGGCGGACCGACCAGCGCCGTCTCGTCGATGAGGGGATCCGGGACAGCGGCGATCGCTTCGTCGCGCCGCCCAGCTAGATAGGCGTCTTGGATCCTTGCGGCCGCAGCTTCGTAGCCCATGCGCCCGACATAGTCGTTGTAGAAGTTCTTGCCGCGCGCGCCCATCCCGCCGATGTAAAGCGCCATCTGCGGTTTGATGGCGTCGCGGCAGGCCTGCAGGTCCTTGCCCATGGCGACAGGTACGAACGGGGCGATGTCGAATCCGGTCAGCGTCGCGCCTTTTCCCGCCGTGACGCGCCCTTCGAGTACTGGCTCCGTGACGAGGCCAGCGTGCTCCGGACTCATCAGGAACGGCAACACGCCATCCGCGACCTCGCCTGCGGTGCGCAGGCCGGCAGGCGAGATCGCGGCCGTGTAGATCTGCAGGACGGGGATGGCGTGCAGAATGCTCTTCAGCGGCTTGCCGAGACCGCTCGCGTCCGGGCCTGCGTAGGGGATCTGGTAGTGCTCGCCCCGGTGCTGCAGCGGAGCCTCGCGAGCGAACACTTTGCGCACGATCTCGATGTACTCTTTCGTGCGGGTGAGCGGCTTGCCGTACGGCACGCCGTGCCAACCCTCGATCACCTGCGGCCCCGACGGGCCGATGCCGAACAAGAAGCGGTCGTTCGACATCGCCTGCAGGGTTGCCGCCGTCATGGCGGCGCAGGCCGGGGTGCGCGCCGGGATCTGCATGATGCCGGTGCCGGCCTTGATCCGGTGGGTACGCGCCAGCACCCAGGCGATCGGCGTCACGGCATCCGTTCCGTAGGACTCTCCCGCCCACACCGACGCGTAGCCCAACCGCTCCGCCTCGAGCACCGGGTCCATGTGCGGGCCGCCGGGCTCTCCCGCATATCGAAGCAATAGTCCGAGTCTCATGCGCGCACTCCCTTGCCTGTTCGCCCCGCAGCGGGCGGCTCCGGAGATTGTACCTTCAGCGTCAGTCGATCTCCCCGCAGGCCGATTCTTGCTCCGCCCGTCTGCTCCCACCGAGGACGGGTCGGTGCTAGCCGTTCAGCGGGATCTTTCAAGTCGCCTCTCCCGCGTGCGCGGATGGAGGAGACGGCTCGAAGCCCGCGCGCGTCGCACCGGACGGGGCTCTGAGCAGCGGTGGTAGGATGAGCGGGAAGGTGATGCCCGCGAGAGGCATCATCGTGCGCACGGGAGAACCGACCGAGGGAGAAGGTGTATGGACGGAGTGATGGCGTTCGACCACATCCATTTGATCAGCCGCGATCCGAGAGCGGCAGCGGACTGGTATCGAGAGATGTTCGGGGGCGAGGTCACCGCCGTACAGGAGAATCTGCGCGGTGCGCCGCAGATCGACGTCCGGGTCGGTGGCATGACGATCGTCATTCGCGGGCAGCGTCCGGGGGAACAGCCCGCCCAAACCAGGCCCATGCACCATTTCGACGGCTACTCCAGCCACGACGAGTGGGGGACCGATCACTTCGGGTTCACTTACCGCGGGGACCTGCGCGCGTTCTGCACGGAGCTGAAGCGAAAAGGCGTCCGGATGGCGGTCGAGCCGTGGGAGTTCAAACCCGGGATGGTCCTGTGCTATGTCGCCGCCCCGGATGGCGTGAGCATCGAGCTCATTCAGGTGAGTACGTCGCAGTGACAGGAAGGCTAGACTCGAGTCGGTGCCCCGGTTCGGAGCCGAGCGCCGAATGCGCCCAGCCTAACCGACGACTTCGCGGCCCATGAGCTGGCGGGCCACGATCAGCTTCATCACCTCGGCCGTTCCGTCACCGATCTCGAGCCCGATCACATCGCGCATGCGCTGCTCGAAGGGTAGCTCGTCGGTGTAGCCGTAGTGGCCGTGCAGCAGCAGGCACTGGTGGATCGTATCCACGGCCAGACGCGGCGCCCACCACTTGGTCATCGCCGACTCCTTCGTGTAGGGCCTCCCCGCATCGGCGAGCCAGAGCGCGCGATAACAAAGCCAGCGGCACGCGTCGACGTGCGTCGCGGCCTCCGCGATCGCGAACGACACGCCCTCGAAGCCGGCGAGCGCGCGGCCGAACGCGCTGCGCTGCTTCGCATAGGCCATCGTTTCCTCGAGCGACACCTGGGCAACGCCGAGGCAGGCGAGCGCGATGCCGACGCGGTTGTAATCGAAGCCCTGCATGACCTGGTAGAAGCCGCTGCCCTCCTCGCCGATGCGGTGGGACGCGGGCACGCGCACGTGATCGAAAGCCAGCACCGCGCGGCCGACCACGCGCGTGCCCATGTCACGGAGCGGGCTGCGCGACACTCCGGGCAGATCGAGCGGAACGAGAAACGCGCTGACGCCGCGCGCGCCGCCGGGTTCCGTGCGCGCGAAGACGATCGCTGCCTGTGCCACCATGGCCAGGCTGATGCCGGATTTCTCGCCCGTGAGCACGTATGCGTCGCTGTCGCGCTCGGCGCGGCATAGGAGCTTGGCGGCGTCGGAGCCCACGCTGGGTTCGGTCAATGCGAGCGCAATGACCGTCTCGCCGCGCGCCGTCGAAGGCAGCCACTGCCGCTTGATTTCCTCGGAGGCGTTCTTGCCCAGGATCTCTCCGGCTAGCCCCGCGAGCTGGATGCCGTACGTGCAGCCGAAGTCGCCGCGCGCGATCTCCTCCATCGCGATGCCGAACGTGAGATAGTCCGCCTCCTGCCCGCCGTACGCGGCCGGCGTGCGCAACCCCAGCAGGCCCAGTTCGCCCATCTGCCGCCAGGCATCCCACGGAAACTCCCCGCTCTTGTCCCACGCCGCCGAGCGCGGGGCAAGCTCCTTCTCGGTGAACTTGCGCAGCGCGCGGCTCAGCTCTTGGTGCTCGGGTGTGAGATCGAAGTCCATGACGTTTGCCTAGGCTGCCGTGAACTGCTCACATCATGGTGTAGCCGCCGCTCACGGACAGCGTCTGGCCCGTGATGAAGCCGGCTGCGGCGGAGGCGAGGAAGACGACGGCGCCCGTGATGTCGTCGGGCCGTGCGACGCGGCGCAGCGGGTACGCCTTGGCGATGCGCTCCTTCATCTCGGGGGTTTGCCACTGCTTGTTGACTTCGGCCGCCCACATGCTGAGCGTGCCGATGTCCTCGTCCGAGTCCGGCATGGTCATGCCGGGGCAGACGACGTTGAGGCGGATGCCGTAGCGGCCGACCTCGCGCGCGAGGCTCTTGGACAGCGCGATCACGCCGGCCTTGCACGCGGCGTAGACGCCTTCACGGAACTCGCCCATGCGTCCGGCATCGGAGCCCATGCTGACGATCGCGCCCGCCTTGCGCGCGATCATGCCGTCGAGCACCGCGCGCGTGCAGTTGATCATCCCCCAGAGGTTGAGCCGGATCTCCTTCTCCCACTCGTCGCGCGTCTTCTCGACGAAGAGGCGGTCGAGGGTCCAGCCTACGTTGTTCACCAGGACGTCGACGCCGCCGAAGCGGGTCTCGACTTCCTTGACCATCGCCTGCACGGAATTCCAGTCGGTTACGTCGGTGGGGACGGCCACCGCCGTGGCGCCGAGGTGTTCGGCCTCCGCCGCGGCCTTGCGCGCCTGCCCCTCGTCCACGTCGGCGATCGCGACGCGGCTGCCCTCGCGCGCGAAGGCCAGGCTGATGGCGCGGCCGATGTTCGAGCCGCCGCCGGTGACGATCACATTCTTTCCCGCCAGCTCCAGGTTCATCGCGTCCTCTCCTGCCGCGCGTCACGCACGACGCGCGTGTCAAACCGCCTTCTGGTTTCCGGCTTCGCTGGCCAGTCGCTCGGCGATCGCCTGGCGCAGGCGGAACTTCTGCACCTTCCCGCTGGGCGTCATCGGGAACTCGTCCACGATCTCGAGTCGCTCGGGGAATTTTTGCCGCGCCAACTGATGGCGGTCGAGCCATGCCGTGAGCTCGGCGAGCGTGGGCGCCTCGCCACTCTTCGGGACCACGAAGGCGCAGGCGCGCTCGCCGAGCCGCGCGTCCGGCATGCCGACGATGGCGACACCGGCGACCTTGGGGTGGGTAAAGAGCACGCCTTCCACCTCGGCCACCGGGATGTTCTCGCCGCCGCGGATGATCAGGTCCTTCGTGCGCCCGGTGATCGAGAGATAGCCGTCGGCGTCGATGCGTCCGCGATCGCCGGTGCGGAACCAACCGTCGGCGGTGTACGAGTCGCGCGTGAAGTCGGGCCGCTTGAAGTAGCCGACGAACTGCGACGCGCCGCGCACGAGCAGGTCTCCTTCGGCGTTCGGCGGTGCCGGCCGGCCGTCGGCATCCACGATCGCGAGCTCCATGCCGCGCGCCGGCGAGCCGTCCGTAGCGAGGACCTTGTCCTCGGGATCGCGCGGCCCGACGCAGGTCACCAGGCCGTTCTCGGTCATGCCCCAGCCCGGGGAGATCGCGCAGCCGAGTCGCGCGCGTGCGTCCGCGACGAGCGGCCGTGGGATGGGCGCGCCCGCCGAGATGAAGACGCGAAGAGAGGAGAAGTCGTGGCGGCCGGTGACGTAGGTGAGATCGCGCAGGAACGGTGTGGCGCCCATCGTGAACGTGACGCGTTCGCGCTCGACCAGAGCCGCTGCCGTCCCCGCGTTCCAGACGTCCATCCAGACGCCGGTGGCACCGAGCGCCAGCGTGGCGCAAAAGCCGAACAGAAAGCCCGTCTGGTGCGCGAAGGTGGACGCCATCAGCACGACGTCGCGCTCGGAGAGGCTGAGGCGCTCGATCACCGGCAGTACGTTGGCAAGCGCCGTGTTCGGCGTGTGCATCACGCCTTTGGGCTCGCCCGTGGTCCCCGAGGTGAAGATCACCTCGTGCACCGCGTTGGGATCGGTGCCCGGCAGGCTGCGGCGGCCCGCTCGCGCCTCCCACGCCGTGTCCGTGAGCGCCGTGAACGGCAACGTTCCCTCACCGGGCGCGCCGCGCGCAACGAAGACTCGCTCCACACTTGGGATCTCGGGACGCAGCGCTGCCAGCATGGCCGCATGGTCGAAACCGCGAAACACGCCCGGGATGACGACGGCACACGCTTCGAGGCGATTCAGCATGAAGCGCAGCTCGCTGGCGCGATAGATCGGCGGGATCGGGTTGACGATCGCGCCCAGCCGCCCTGCCGCGAGCAGCGTGACGATGAACTCGCTCCAGTTCGGAAGCTGGCAGGCGATCACGCGCCCACGCTCGACACCATGGGCGGCGAGCCCGTGCGCGACGCGCTCGACCATGCGCGCCAGCTCGGCCCAGGTGCAGCGGCCGGCGCCGTCCACCATCGCCGTGCGGTCGGCCCGTCCGGTCGCCCACCGGTCGAGATAGGTCTCGACCGTCTCGTTGCGCCAGAGGCCGCGCGCGGTGCAGTCGCGCACGCGCTCCCCGGTCACATCCGTGTCGAACGTGGCCACAGTTACTTCCGGAATTTCTTGAAGTCGACGGGCCGCTTCTCGACGAACGCGTTGCGGCCTTCCATCGCCTCGTCGGTCTTGTAGTAGAGGTTGAGCGCGGTGCTGGCGAACTCGGCCACACCGGCGCGCGCCTCGGAGTCGATGTTGAACGACTGCTTGGCGAGCGCGAGCGCCGTCGGGCTCTTGTCGAGCAGCTCTCGGCACCATTGCTCGACCTCGGCTCTCAAATCTTTCGCCGGCACCACCTTGTTCACCAGCCCCATCGCCAGAGCGTCCTGCGCGGAGTACTGCCGGCATAGGTACCAGATCTCCCGGGCCTTCTTCTCGCCGACCACGCGAGCCAGGTATCCGGTGCCATGTCCCGCGTCCACGCTGCCCACGCGCGGGCCCGTCTGCCCGAAGATCGCGGTGTCGGCGGCGATGGAGAGATCGCACAGCACGTGCAGCACATGCCCGCCACCGATCGCGAACCCGTTCACCATCGCGATCACGGGCTTGGGACAGTGGCGGATGGCGGAGTGCAGCGCATCGACGTTCATCGGCCGCTGCCCTTCCTGCGAGTAGCCGCCCGCGCCGCGCTCCTTCTGGTCGCCGCCGGAGCAGAATGCCTTGTCCCCGGCCCCGGTGAGCACGACGACGCCGACGGCGGGATCGAAGCGCGCATCGTCGAACGCATCGGTCAGCTCGTGCACCGTGCGCGCGCGGAAGGCGTTGCGCACCTCGGGACGGTTGATGGTGATCCACGCGATGCCGTCCTTCTTCTCGTAGAGCACGTCGGTGTACGTCATGGCACCTCCCGGGAAGCGATGGTTTCGCTGCACTCCACCCGCCGCAGCGCGCGTATGACCGTGCTGCTATCGCGGCGGCCGACTGATCGATCGGATGTAGGGCCTGGTGCGTTACGCTCTGGTGGCTCTTTCGTCTGCGAGAGAACCAAACCAAAGCACGAACCCAGCGCCCCGCAAGCAGGAAGATAGCGCAGTTGAGGCGACGCTGTACATGGCCCTGGTGAGCGAGAACACCTGCGCTGGCCAGCGAGCCTACGTGGCTGGTAGCTCAGCCACCGGCGGTTTGCGAGGCAGCGGTCGCATGCCGAACAGGAAACGAAGAACATTGTTCGGCCGGATCAGGCGGTCGTAGATCAGCAGGATGAGAGCGAGCGAGCTCGAGCTGATGATCGCCCACTTGAGCACGTCGGGGATCGCCCATTGGACGACGAAGTAGCCGACGACGAGCAGTACCGTCTGGTGCAGGACGTAGAAGGGCAAGACGGCCTCGCCGGCATAGGCGAGAAACGGCGTCACCGCGTTGAGATGCCTCCGCCCGAAGCCCCAGATCGTCAGGATCCAGCACCAGGCGTTCAGCCCCATGACAGAAAAGAAAAGCGGATCGCGTGAGGCGGCAAAATCGAACCGGCCGCCACGCGTTGTGATGACGACTAGCCCCCCCACCGTCACCACTCCCAGCGCGAGCGACACCCAGCGCGCTTGCTCGACGCGCGCCTGCAAAGAGTCATTCGAAGCGAGCACGAAGCCGTTCAGGAAGAAGAGCGCATGCGCGACGAGGCACCAGCCCGCCCACCCGCGTCTGCCCAAGAACGTGCTCGGATCGAGCGTGACGACGGCAAGCATGACGGGCAGTGCAAGCGCGTAGGGCATCCCGGGCACGGCGAGCAGCGCGGTGGTCTTAGCCAGCCAGCGCGCGCCGCTGCCCCGCTTCAACCAAGCCATGACCGGTAGCAGAAGCACACTGAAGACAAACAGTACTTCCAGGTACCACAGGTGCATTGGTTGCCAGGCGAAGTTGCCGTCGTGGCCCATCGGACCATTGAGGTAGTGCGGGTAGAAGGCCCAGAAGGAGCCCCGAAAAACACCGTGCGTGGTTCGGTCGAGATACACCTGCACCGCGCAATGGGTGAAGACTCCGACTGCGAGCGGGACGAGCAGTCGCCGTGCCCGTTCCCTGACGAACTCGGTTGGGCTGCGCTTGCCGAGTGCAAAGAACGAGCTTGCTCCGGAGATCACGAAGATCAACGGCATCCCCCAACTCGCAAGAAAATCCGTCCAGATCTGGACCGCAAGGTAGGTGGTCGCGTTCTTGACGTGCCAGTCGCCCCGATCGAAGAAGCGGGCGCTGTGAAACAAGAAGATCGTGAGGATGGCCAGCACGCGCAGCCAATCGAGATAGACGCGGCGCATCGCGTGGGTGTCCTGTTGTGCTCGAGGCGGCGCTCGAGTCTGGCCTCTAGCGATCCCGGCGGAACCGAAGCGATCGAAGGCGGTGCACTAGCGGCTCCTCGCCGTCGGCTGGCTGCGGATTCGACCGCTGCCCAATAGCGGTTCGGGCCGTTTCGAGTGAGTCCGCCGCGTCATCCGCTCCCGATCGACAGCGCAACGGTCGTTCACCGCGCTTCGGAAAGCGGAAACGGTCGATCGTCGGACTGGGCAGGGGCGAGCTTCGCGTCCTTCGTCGCATCGGGGATATGCAGGTAGAACGCCGCGACCGTCGCGGCGATCAAGCCCAGCAGCGCGAGCCCGAATAGCCCCCCGGCAAAGCTGCCGGTGAGGTCCTTGATTACCCCGACATACCAGGGACCGAAGAAGCCGCCGAGATTGCCGAGGGAGTTGATCCAGGCGAGCGACGCCGCGGCGGCCGTGCCGGTGAGGAACATGGGCGGCATCGCCCAGAACGGACCCTTGGAACCATAGAACCCGATCGCGGCGACCGACATTCCGACCAGCGCCCACCAGGTTCCCATCGTCATGCCGGCGATCACCAGGCCCACTGTGGACACGATGCATGCAGCCAGCAGGTTCCAGCGCCGCTCGTGCATCCGGTCGGAGATCCGGCCCCAGACGACGAGCGAGATGCCGCCGCAGATGTAGGGCAGCATGGTCAGCCAGCCCACCGTCATGTTGTTGGTGACGCCGATCGACTTGATGATCTGTGGAATGAAGAACAGCATGCCGAGGCTGGCGGTCACGATCCCGAAATAGTTGAGCGCCAGAAGCAGGACTTTCGGATTGAACATGCCCTCCCAGAGACCGAATTTGCGCACCGCTTCCTTGGCCTGCCGCTCCGACGCGAGCTTCGCGGCCAGCCAGGCCTTCTCCTCGGCGGTGAGGAATTTCGCCTGCTCCGGCTTGTCGTTCATGATGAACAAGGTCGCGACCCCGGCGACGATGGTCGGCAGCCCTTCTGCGATGTACATGATCTGCCAGCCGCGCAGGCCGAACATGCCGTCGAGGCTCAGGAGCGCGGTGGAAATCGGCGCGCCGCCCGCGACTGCGACGACAAACCCGGCCAGGATGCCGGACACGATGCGCGCGTGATGCCGGGCAGGGAACCAGTAGGTGAAGTACAGCACCATGCCGGGGAAGAAGCCGGCCTCCGCGACACCCAGCAGGAAGCGGATGATGGCGAAGCTCGTCGTTCCGGTGGACAGAGCGGTCAAGGCGGCGAGCGCGCCCCAGGTGATCATGATGCGCGCGATCCACAGGCGTGCCCCCACCTTCTCGAGGATGATGTTGCTGGGTACTTCGAACAGGAAATAACCCCAGTAGAACGTGCCGACGGCGAAGCCATAGGCGGTGGCCGACATGCCGAGATCGCCGCGCATCGTCAGCCCCGCGAAGGTGGCATTGATGCGGTCGACATAGCAGAGGCTGTAGGTGATGAAGGCAAACGGAAGCAGACGCAGATAGATCTTCCGCATCGCCGAACGTTCGAGCGGGACGTCCATGCTCTCCCCCTTGGTCGCCAGGAACGACTGGGTGCCGCTCGCCCATTGGACAGCATTTCCATGGAACACGCAACGGGCGCGAGCGAAGCCCGCAGGCGTGCAAGTCAGCGTGCAAGCAAATCCGTCCGGACTGGCGATGAGCTGCCCTCCATCCGCCGGCATGAGGTCGCCGCCGGAGTGAGCTCCGCCTGGTGCTGGAATAGACGGGGGGCGGCTTGTAAGCGACCGAGTGCGGGCGTACCCTAGGCTGCGGATCATCGGACGCTGTTTGCACCTTCCTACCAACTCTGAACAGGAGGAGGACGACTATGGCCGGCTGGCGTGTCGAAGGGCAATACATGGAGACCTGCAACTGCAGCTATCTCTGCCCGTGCATCAGTTCCAATCTGGCGGCACGGCCCACGGAGGGGGAGTGCAAGGTGGCCGTCGCGATGAAGATCGACAAAGGAGAGAAGGACGGCATCAAGCTCGACGGGCTGTCCTTTATTGTGCTCATGCACTCGCCCAAGGCGATGGGAGAGGGGAACATCACCGTGGGCCTGATCGTCGACGCGCGTGCCAACGACAAGCAGGCCGAGGCGATCAGCGGAATCGCCACCGGTGCAGCTGGCGGACCGATGGCGGCGCTTGGCCCGCTCGTCGGGCGCGTGGCTGGCGTCGAGAAGCGGCCGATCAGCTTCGAAGTGGACGGGCTGAAGCGCAGCGTCAAGGCGGGCGAGCTCGTCGACCAGGCCTGCGAGGGCGTGCCCGGGCCCGCGCGCGCGGGCGAACCCATTCATCTCGAAAACACCTGCCATCCGGTGAATCCCCGGATTGCGCTCGCCAAGGCCACGCGCAGCAGCATGCATGCCTTCGGCATCGATTGGGACGACGCCAGCGGTACTCGCAACGGCCATTTCGCACCGTTCTCGTGGGCGGGGTAGCCCGTCGAGGCGTGCTCGACCGCAGCCTCGAAGCGACGCTGCGGCGCGACCGCTGGCTCGTCGCGGCGAGCCTTGTCGTAGTCGTTGCGCTGGCGTGGCTCTATCTCTGGCGCGATGCGGAATCGATGCGGCAGATGTACATGCCTGACATGCCTGACATGCTCATGCCGGGCATGGCACGCGCCACGGGTCCGGCAGCGTTTGCGCTGACCTTCGCGATGTGGACGGTGATGATGGTCGGCATGATGCTGCCGAGTGCGGCGGCAACGATCCTTCTCTACGGGACCCTGGTCCGCAAGAACGGCGAGCGCGGGACCGTGCTGCCCGGAGTCTGGGTTTTCACGAGCGGCTACCTCGCCGTCTGGACGGGCTTTAGCCTTCTCGCCACGCTGCTGCAAATGGCACTCGAGCAGGCGTCGCTCGTAACGCCGATGATGGTCTCGGCCAGCAGGAGCCTCAGCGCAGCCATCCTCATCGCCGCGGGAATCTACCAATGGCTTCCGTTCAAAGAGGCTTGCCTCCGCAGATGCCGGAGCCCGCTGCAGTTCTTCGTGACCCGGTGGCGCCCCGGCACCAGCGGAGCGCTTCGCATGGGCGCCGAGAGCGGCGCGTACTGCGTGGGCTGCTGCTGGGTGCTCATGCTGCTCCTCTTTGTCGCCGGTGTCATGAACCTGCTCTGGGTCGCGCTCATCGCGGGCTTTGTGTTCGTCGAAAAGCTCTTGCCCGGGAGAAGGCTCGCTTCCAGCTTCGCCGGCTTGGCTCTGGTCCTGTCTGGTGTTGCACTGCTGATCAAACCGTAGCATCCGGCCTCGGTCCCGCTTTGGGAGAGCCGAGGTTGCGGGTTTCAGAAGCCTGCGGACATCCGGCCGACTCGCTTCCTGGGAGCGGCCTCCGAAGAAGCTCGCACATCGCGCAATGGGTCCGCACGGTGCATACGCTCGCCAGCGGGTCGTCTCGCAGATCGTGTCAGTTCCGCGTAAGTAACGCCTTCGCGATCGCTGCACTCGCGGGCTTTGCATTTCGTAGCGGCAATTCGTCTCTGATCTGTGCAGGTGCTCGCCCTATGCTGGGTGGCGTCGGCCATGGTAGAGCCGAGCACACTGGAGGATCTAGCATGAACAGAGCGAGGCGTTGGATTGGGTCTTTCGGGCTCGTGGTCGCTGCCATGACGTCGCTGGCCTGCGCCGGTACGGCACGGGCGCAGGACTATGACCGGCGGGATGTCACCTTCGTCAGCCAGGGCCTGAAGTGCGCCGGTTGGCTTTATCTTCCCCATTCACAGACCGCTGGCGGGAAGCACCCCGCGATCGTGATGGCGCATGGCTGGAGCGCAACCAAAGAGATGTATCTGGACAACTTCGCCAGCCGATTCGCGCGCGCCGGGTTCGTCGTCCTGGCCTTCGACTACCGTTTCCTCGGCAGCAGCGAAGGCGAGCCCCGCGGACAACTCTTTCCCGCAGACCAGGAGGAGGACTACCGCAACGCCATCACGTGGGTGTCGATGCAATCGCAAGTGGACCCGAGCCGGATCGGCATCTGGGGCACTTCCTACAGCGGCGCGCATGTCCTGCAGATCGCTGCGTTCGACCGGCGCGTGAAGGCCGTGGTCGCGCAGGTACCCGGGCTGGACAGCTGGGACCTGGTGCGCCGGAATGTCACCGGGGCGCAATGGGATGGGATGTTCGCTTGGTTCGCGCAGGACCGGAGGGAGCGCTACACGACCGGCAAGATCAACTATATTCCCGTGGTGGCGGCGGAAGGACCTTCCTCGCTGCCGCAGAAGGAAGCGCTGGAGTGGTTCACGCGTGCAGCGCAGTTGGCGCCACGCTGGGAGAATCGCGTGACCGTGGAGACCCTGGAGAGATCGCTCGAGCTCAGCCCGGGTGCGCAGATTCAGAGGATTTCGCCGACTCCACTGCTGATGATCGTGGCGAGTGAGGACATCATCACGCCCACCGACCAGGCTCTGGCCGCCTACGAGCGCGCGTTGCAGCCCAAGCAGCTGGTCATCGTGCCCGGAAGACACTTCGACGCGTATGAAGGCGCGAAGCATGAAGCGTTCGTACTGCCGGCGGTGGATTGGTTCAAGCGCTACCTGCTCAACTAACTGAGCGGGAGCGATGACGTCAAACCGAGTCGACTCACTACCATCCAAGGAGGGCAAACCATGTTCCGTTCTTCGATCTTTCGCGCCTGGCTGGCGGTATCCCTGGTCGTCGCAGCCGCCCCGCTGTCGTTGCCATCGGCATATGCAGACGGGCCGAACATAGAGGGAACCTACCTGCTGGTCTCACGCACGCTGCCTGACGGTACGCTCCAGAAGCCGCCCACCATCAACGGGTTGATGTCCTACAGCCGGCAGCATCGCAACCTGAACGTGATGTGGACCGATGCCGATGGAACGCCGCGGTCGTACTCGCTGGTCTCGACCTACAAGCTGACTTCCTCCGAGTACACCGAGACGCTCCTGTACACCCTGTACAATCGCCCCCCGGAAAGCACGGGACCGGTATACGGACTGGAGCCAAAGACCGCGACCGTGCCCGTCCAGCTCACCGGCAGGAGCGTACAGTTCAAGTTCCCCTTCGACCTGCCAACGGCGCTTTTCGAGGCCGATCGGCTCACCGCCACTGCACCGGGCGCGTTCATCGATGTCTGGCAGAAGGTGCGCTGACGCACGCATCCATCCACCACTGACCCTGCACGCCTCGCGGGGCGTGCGGGGTCCTAGCGCGGAGACGCCATGACCGCGCTGGCCAAGCTTACCCGGCCGCGTCCCTATGACGCGGTAATGCGCGGCCGTTTGTTCGCTGCGCTCGACGAAGCGCGGCTCCAGCCGCTCACGTTCGTTTCAGGTCCCCCGGGGGCGGGCAAAACGACCTTGATGGCGAGCTATCTCGACGCCCGCAAGATCTCCGGAATCTGGTACCAGATCGACAGCGGCGACTGCGATCCGGCGACGTTTTTCTACTATCTCGGATTGGCGGCCTCCTCGCTCACGCGCCGCCGAGCGCCAAAGGCGCCCGCGCTGCCGCTCTTCACCCCGGAATATCTCCCCGACCTGACCGGCTTCACGCGCCGCTTCTTCCGAGAACTGTTTTCGCGGCTGGCTGGCGGAGCGACGCTGACGCTCGATAACCTCCACGAGCTCGGGGAAGAGTCTCCCTTGCTCGAAGCGCTTTCCAAGGCGTTCGAAGAAGTGCCTGCAGGCATCACCGTCCATCTGCTGAGCCGCAGTGATATGCCTCGCTGCCTCGCGCGGTTGCGCGCGAACCACGCATTGGTCACCATCGACTGGGAGCAGCTCAAGCTCACGTACGAGGAAACACGCGATATCGTCGTCAGCCACGAAGCCGTCGACCACGGAGTAATCGAAGCGCTGCACCGGCGCTGCTCGGGGTGGGCCGCGGGCTTGCGCTTGCTGCTCGAGCGCGCACGCAGTCAGCCCACGCTCGACCAGATCGCCGACTCGGCTTCGCAGCAGGCCGTATTCGACTATTTCGCGACACAGATGTTCGCGCAAGCGAGCGAACAGACGCGCTCCATCCTTCTGCGGCTCGCCTATCTGCCGAGGATCACGCCCAGCGCGGCCGAGCAAGTCACCGGCGACCCGGGCTCTGCACGCCTCTTGGACTACCTCTATCGCCGTCATCTATTCACCGACCGCCGCGCGGGGTCGGTCCCGGCCTATGAGTTCCATGCTCTGTTCCGCGAGTTCCTGCAAAGCCAAGCGGCTCAACTGCTCACGCCCGAAGAGCACGCGCAGGTAGTGCAGCGCTCGGCAGAGGCGCTGGAGGCGGAGCACTCGATCGAAGATGCGGTGAAGCTGCTGATCGCCGCACGCGAGTACGAGCGCGCCGCGACGCAGGTGCGACACGCCGCTGGCACGCTCATCGGTCAAGGCCGGCGCGAGACCGTCTTGGAGTGGCTCACCGCGCTTCCCGCCGAGTGCTTCGCGACGGACTCGTGGCTGCTGTATTGGCGCGGCCTCGCGCTGAGCCCGGTCGACCCAAAAGGGGCGCGCCAGCCGCTCGAGCAGGCGTACGCCCTGGCCGCAGAGCGTCAGGACCGGCGCTCCCAGCTCCTCGTTGCGGCCGCAATGGCTGACAGTTACCTGCTCGAGTACGTCAACTTCCGCCCACTCGAGACATGGCTCCCGATTCTCGAGGAGCTGATCCACGGCGAGGCGCTGCCCAGCCCGGATGAAGAGCTGAGCGCGCTCGCCGCTGTGGCGATCGCGGTCCAGCTGATTCGCGGCGCAGACGCTCTGGTGAATCGATGCGTGGCCCGCATCACCGAACTGCTTGGCGCGAACGCCAGTGCCAATGCGCGGCTACGAGGCTGTTATCAGATCCTGCTCTATGCGCACAACATCTCGCTCGATGCCGGCCGGCGCCTGCTGCCGATCCTCGACCCGCTGTTGGAGAATCCAGAGGCGAGCGCACTCAACCGTGCTTTGTGCTCGTTCATCCTGGCCTGGTACTGCTGCGTGTCGGGAGACTACAAGATCGGCTCGCGTGCCGTGCGCCGGGTGGAGGAGATCGGCGCGAAGGAGGGGTTGCGCCTGGTCACGCGCTTTGCCGCGATTGCAGGGTTCTACCTGGAAGCGACTGAAGGCCACCTCGAGGCGGCCGAATCCAGGCTGCGCGAGATGGAGCAGGTCGCGAACCCTGCGGCGTTGTACGACACCGGCAGCGTGTCCGGCATGCGCAGCTGGTTTGCGCTGTTCAACGGCGACGCGAAGGCGGCGATCCGGCACGGGCGTATTGCAATCGACATCTTCGACCGCATCGGTTCGTACATGCATCCCATCATGTACCGCGTGCCCATTGCCTGGGGACTGGCCCAGGAAGGCGATCTCCAGGCTGCAAGCGAGCTCGCAGCCGATTGCAGGCAGCGCTGTGAAAAATACTACTGCGGGTTCTGGCTGCCATGCCTGGACGCGATCGACGCGTGGGTAGCGCTCACCCATGGCAACCGAACGCGGTTCGAGGGGCGACTGCGCGACCTTCTTGGCAGGGCCCGGCAGCACCAGTTCGGTCACATGCTCGCCTGGTTGCCTGGATGGATGCCGCGTCTGTGTTCCGAAGCATTGGCGGCGGATATCGAGGCGGATTATGTGAAGCAACAGATCCGGGAGCATGCGTGGCAGCCGCAGCAAGAGACGGGGGATTGGCCCTGGCCGGTGAAGATCTACACGCTGGGGCGTTTCGCCGTTCTGTGCGACGACGAGCCATTGCGGCTCTCCCGCAAGGCACCTCGTACGCTGCTGCGGTTGCTCAAGGCCATCGTGGCATTCGGTGAACAGGACGTTTCCGAACAGCGCTTGGTCGACGCGATCTGGCCGGACCTCGAAGGCGACGCAGGGCACCGCGCTCTCAGCGTCGCCGTCCGCAGGCTAAGGGACCTGCTCGGCCATCCCGATGTCGTGCGCCAGCGCGACGGCAAAGTGGGACTCGACCCGCAGCGTTGCTGGACCGATGTGCGTGCTTTCGTGCGGATGACAGACGCGAACGCCGGTGCTGCACCCCGTGCCGATGCACTTGAGCTGTATCGCGGCCCCTTCCTGCACGAGGAGCCGGACGCTCGGTGGGCGATCCCCGCCCGCGAGCGCCTGCGCGCCAAGTTCTTGCAGCATCTCGCCGAGGAAGCGAAGGAACGCGAGCGATCCTCCGATTTCGACACGGCAATGAAGTGGTACGCACGCGGCATCGAGGCGGACGAGATCGCGGAGACCTTCTATCAGGGCCTCATCCGATGTCACCTGGCGCGCCAGCGGCGCGCCGAGGCGCTGGGCGCCTATCGGCGCATGCGGCAAGTCTTGTCCGTCGTGCTGGGCATCGAGCCCTCGGCCGAAAGCGAGGCGCTGTATCGGACGTTGCGCGAGCCCGCTGACAGCTCGCGTTGAGTCCGCGAGCCGAGTCTCACTGCTCGCGGGATTCCAACCCGTTCGTTCGAGAGACCGTGCGGCGCATAGAAGGAATTTGAAACGCTGGTTTTCTTCGAAGAGCACACTAGCGCAGTGGCAGCGGGCGGTCTATCGGGTGAGTTGGAGCTGAAAACTCGCGGGCGGCTCGCTATGCGCGGCCGATTCGTGAGCCAAGCTCGGCGATGCGCAGGCGCGTTGCGCGGCTTGCGCCCGCGCGGGACGAGCCCGCCCGCCGGCTGAGTTGTTGAAGCCGCTCTTGCGGTGTAGAGGGTCATGCCGCTTGGAACAACGGCAAGGGCCGCCCACGCGCCAGGCCAAGCAGACGACGTCTACCTCAGTCGCATGAGCGGCCTCCGGGCCCGCTGGATGGGCACAGCACTTGCTCGACGGCATCAACCGGCTGGCACGTGCGCGAGACGCGGGCACTCGATCGCAGGACGGGTGCGAGCCGCGACTACCGCGAAGCGCTCCCATTGCCGGCGCTCCCGCCTTCGATATCCGCCACACCGATCGAAAATGTCCTCCCGTATTGCGCGTCCGGAAGCGCCGATCGACCAGGCCCTGGCCGTCGGTGACTTGCAAGAAGCGCTGCAAGCCGCCGCCAGCGCCGAGCAGCAGCATCCCGGCAACGCCGCGGTTCAGCACCGCTGCGGGCTGGTGCTTCTTCGGCTCGAGCGCGCCCAGGAGGCTCTCACCAAGCTCACCAACGCCGTCCGCCTCGATCCCATGTCGGTCGAAACCCGGCTCGCGCTGGCGGAGGCGTATCTGGCGCTCAACGACGGCTTCAGCGCCGCCGCCTGGGTGAGTGATGCGTGCCGTGTAGCGCCGCAGCAGCCGCAGCTATGGATGAGGCTTGTCGATTTGTTGGCTGCGCAGAACCGTCAGGCCGAGGTCGAGCCAGTCCTGCGCAGCGCGGTGGCAGCCAACCCGCAGCACAAACCGTTGGTCCAGGCATTGTCAGAGTACTACCTGGATTGCAAACGCTATGCAGACGGCGTAAAGACATACGAGCAACTTCTCGCGCTCGATGGCACCGACGGCAAGACGCTGCTGCATTACGCTCTCTGCCTCCAACATGTTCACCGGCTGGAGGACGCTGCGCAGCGCTACCGCGACGCCATCGCGCTGCGGCCGGAATTCCTGGAGGCACACGGAAACTTGGCCGGCGTGCTGTGGCGCCTCGGTGACTTCAACGGGTCGCTAGCGCACGCGCAGCGTGCAGTGCAACTCAGCCCTGGCCACCCCCTGGCAGTCCAAATCCTCGGCACCTCGCTTAAGCAGTTGCACCGCGTGGAGCAGGCCGAGGCACAGTTGCGGCGTGGGCTGGAGCTCATGCCAGACTCTCCGGCTGCGAGCCTGGAACTCGCGCTGCTCCTGCTGCAGAGCGCCCGATTCGACGAAGCCTGGCGTTTTTACCAGTACCGGTGGAACGACCCCGAAGGCATGCACCGGCCGCCCCGCTATCCACCGCAGCTGCAGTGGCAAGGCCCGCAGGCGCAGCCGCTCAACGGCAAGCGCATCCTGATCTACGCCGAGCAGGGTCTGGGCGATGTGATTCAGTTCATCCGCTACGCAAGACTGGTGCAGGCTGACGGTGCTACGGTGTGTTGCGCGGTCCCCTCCGAGCTGACGGCGCTGGTGGAAAGCATGCCTCGGCTGACTGCGCTCAAGCCCGGCCTGAGCATTGCAGCCGACTGGCACGTGGCGCTTCTCGATCTCCCTCAGCACTATCGCACGAACCTGGAGAACATCCCCGCCGACGTGCCCTATCTGTGCGCGCCAGCCGACAAGATCGCGCAATGGCGCGAGCGCCTAGCGAAGTGGGACCGCAAGCTCAAAGTGGGTATCGCTTGGGCCGGAAACCATCTGAATACCAACTACCACAATCGCTGCATGCCGCTTTCGCAGTTTCGGCCGCTGCTCGCGATGGCCGGTGTGCAATGCTTCAGCCTGCAGCGCTCCGACGGCGAGCGCTACACCGACTTGGATCTCGCAGAGTGCGGCCTGGTGGACTTTACAGCGCAGTGGGGGGACTTCACCGACAGCGCCGCAATGGTCGCCAACCTAGACCTGGTCATCAGCACCGATACCGCGGTCGTCCACCTCGCCGGGGCGATCGGCAAGCCCGTCTGGACCATACTGCCGCCCAACCCGGATTGGCGCTGGCTGCTAGAACGCGAGGATTCGCCCTGGTACCCCACGATGCGCCTGTTCCGGCGCGGCCACAACGAGCCGCGCGCCGCCCAGATGGCGCGGGTAGCCAAGGCGCTGAAGTCGGGTAGAAAGAGCCTGCTCGCCGCGCGGGCGCTCGAAGTGAGCAGCAATACGAACGCCCGGGATCGAAGCGCTTCAGACCTTTGAGGTCAACGAGGGAGCGGTTCCGATGGCCCACAGCGCAAACGTGGTGCGTATAACAGTTGCCGCGAGCGCCTCGCTTGACCTGAAGTCCACAGGCAGCACGCTGCGACGAGAGCCGTCACTGCGCTTTCTGGCGCGACGGCACCACCCACATCGTGATGTGGCCCTCGGAGTTCCTGCAGCGCCTGGCTGCACTGGTCCCACGTCCGCGTTGCATCTGATTCGCTTTCATGGTGTGCTCGCCCCGCACGCCAAATCACGCGCCCAAATCGTTGTGAGCGCGCCCGTCAGCCTCCCGCAGCCCTGCGCCGATCACGCCCGCGCCGCGCATCCTAAAGCGCCCGGGCGCATCGGTTGGGCCTGCTTGTCTCCAAGCGCGTGTTCGCCATCGACATCGAAGGCTGCCCGCGCTGCGCCGGGTGCTTGCAGATCATCGCCGCCATCGTTGATCCCCGGGTGATTGTGCAGATCCTCACCCACCTGGGCTTGCGCTACTGACTTGCCAGCTCCGACCGCACGTCGTCCAACAGCCGCGCCGCCTCGCTGCCGCGCACGCGTGCGATGTCGTCCTGATATTTGAGCAGCGTGCCGAGCGTGTCGTTGATGACCTGCGGGTCGAGGCTCAGTCGGTCGAGCACGGCGAGTGCCTTGGACCAGTCGATGGTCTCGGCCACGCCGGGCAGCTTGAACAGGTCCAGTCCGCGCAGCTTCTGCACGAATGCGACGACCTGGCGTCAGGTGATCGTCACCCATGACGGCGTTGATGCGTCTCCGGCCCCGTGTCTTCACCGCGACGCGACACCGTCACCGACGATCCCGCCGACCGGGACCCAGCGGGTTCCGTCGAAGCGCACGAGCTGAAACTGGCTGATCGGAGTGTGACGAGTCGGGCTGGTGCTCACGCGTATTCCCGGCAGCAACATCGGCATCTGGAGGGCGTTCAAGCTGAGTGCTTGCCGCATGACGTTGTCTCGGCTCAGGTCCTCGCCGCACCTCCGCAGCACCTCGACCATCAGCTGGGCCCCGGTGTAGGCGTTCGCGTTGAGCGGGTCCCTCGGGTCGCCCTCGGGGTAGTAGCGCTTCATGAATGCGATGTAGGCCTGCATTCCCGGGTCGTCTTTCCATGCCGAGTCACTGGGATCTTTGAACCACTTGACCGCCATCACGCCTGTTGCGACGTCCAGCCCCACCGGCTTCATGACCTGCTCGACGTTGGCCGAGGGCGAGAACACGAACCGCAACGGCTGCCAGCCGATCGCGGCGGCTTTTCTGAGAGCCTGCACAGCGAAGCGCGGCAGCGCGAACACCATCAACGTGTCCGCGTGGGCGCTGTAGAGTGTCACGATCTGCGAATCCACTGTCGGGTCACTTACCTCGTAGCTCGCCTCGGCAACGACCCTTGAGTCAGCGCTTGCGCCGAAGCCTTGTCGCAATCCCTTCAGAAGATCCTTACCGAAGTCGTCGTTCTGGTAGAGCACGGCCACCTTCGCGTTCGGCCGAGCGCTTAGGACGTATCTGGCAAACGTCTTTCCCTCCGCGGTGTAGGCCGGGATCAGCGGTACCGTCCATGGGGCTCCATCCGAATCCCTGAACTTCTCGGCGCCCGACAAGATGAACAGCTGCGGGACCTTTCTGCCGTTGGCATATTTGTAGATCGCAGAGTTGGGCGCCGTCCCCAGCGTCTTGAACAGGGCCAGCACCTGCTCGTCTTCGATCAGCTTGCGAACTTGCTCCACCGTCCTGGGGGGACTGTAGCCGTCATCCAGGCTGATGAGCTTGATCGTCCGGCCGTTGACGCCGCCTTGCTCGTGATTGATTTTCGTGAAGTAGGCGAGGTCTGTCTTGCCCTCGGTGCTCAAGCTGGATGCAGGTCCACTGTACGGCATGGTCTGTCCCAGCTTGATCTCCGTATCGGTAACGCCAGGGCCGTAGGTCCTCTGCGCCGCCGCACCCGCGGCAAGCAGCGCTCCGAGAAACAGGCAAGCGAAAGGCAGGCGAGTGATCGTGGTCATTTCCTCCTCCTTTGTGGGAACCAGCCTCATAGACCTGCTGGGCCGCACCTCAGCGCTCTCGTAGAGCACCGCCACCGAGCTCAGCCCGGTGTCCACTATCGCCTGCCATAACCTACTGCGGGCTTACCGATTCTTTAGGAAAGCCGACGCCGCTGCCGGTGATTTAGCTCTTTCGCAGCGCTTGGTACAGATTCTCCGTCTCCGTCGACGGGCGTGTGCCGAGGACGATCGACAGAGAATCGCGACAGCGGCGGTAGACGTTCATTGCCTCCGCTCGGTCGCCGCGCCGCTGATGGCACACCATCAGTCGCCGGTACAGCGGTTCTGCCAGCGTGTCGAGCTCTAATCCCCGCTGATACAGCGCGGCAGCCCCACTCCAGTCTCCAGCATGCTCGAGTTGCGCGCCTGCTTCGCAGAGCGCCCTCATGAATTTGCTGCGCAAGCGGTTGCGTGGCGCGATGAGCCAAGGTTGCTCGCCGTCCTGTGCAAGGAAATGACCCCGATAGAGTCGAAACACTCGCTCCGCAATCTCTTGCCACGCCGCGGCCCGGTCGATCAGTCGTTCGAGCGCGACCGCATCCACCCAGCACAGCTGCGGATTAAGCCCGAGCTTGCCATGCTGCAACTCGATCGCCCCATCATGGGCCAGCAGCTTGCGCAGCCGATGGAGCGTGATGTCAAACGCGTTCTGCGCCGCGTCTCCCTCAGCGTCCGCCCACAACAGCTGCTTCACTGTCCCGGCGTCCACCTCGGTTGCACCTAGCGCGACAACCGCCTTGAGCAGCTCCAGCGGCTTCTGCTGCACTTTGCCGGCGAAGGCAACTGGCTTACCGTCTTTGTAGAGGGCGAAGCGGCCCAGGGTTTCGATCCGGATTGGCCACGGCCAATCCTCGACATCAGGTGATGCCGGAAGCAGCCCGTGTCGCCGGACCAGCTGCTGCACAGTCGCGACCGCGACGCCCGCGCGCAACGCCTCCTCGCACAGAGCCGGGACCATCTGTCCGGCCAACAACAGGTGGAACAAGCCTCCTCCCGACGCGCCGCCCAGTCCCTTCTCGAGCAGACGCTGCGCGCTCTCGCCGTCTCCAGTCCGCAGGGCGGCGTACGCTCCGAGAAGCAGCAGTTCGTAGGAGTAGTGCTGCAGGAAAGTTCCCGAGATCAGCCGCGCCGTCTCCTCGATCTGGCGCTGCGCTGCCGCGATATCGCCGAATTCGATCAGCGCATATGCATACGGGAGGCTGAACTCGACCGCAGCCCAGAGGTTTCCCCCGCGCTCGAACGCATCGCGGGTGAGCCGGATCGCAGCCAGCATCTCCTCGCTGTCGCCGCGCTGGGCCGCGACCCTGTAGCGCGCGAAGTTGATCAGCGCGTCGTGGAAAGGTTGACCGGGCCGCGCCGCGCGCATCAGCTCCGCCGCGCACCGTTCCGTCTCGGCAGCGTCGTGCCTGAGCAGGCCCGCGTCTACCCGATAGCTGTACACCAACACCTTGCCTGCATGCGCGCCAAGGTCGGAGGTCAGCGCCTCTGCGCGATCCAGGGCACCGTCGGCACCGGCGCAGTCGGCTTGAAACAGATGATAGTGTGCCAGCCGCGCCCACCAGAACAGCTGAGTAAGCGGCGTCACACCCGGATGCTTGACGAGTAGGGACACCGATTCGATGAGCCTTTGTGCCGGCTCCACCTGGTTCGCGTAGGTGTAGTACTGCAACAGCCACGTGCCGGCGCTGACTCTTCGGTTTGCGTCGATCTCGGCTTGGAGCAGACTGTCGATTCGCTCCAGGCATACCGGGAGCAATGCATGCTTCGGCTCCCGGTAGAAGATCGCGAGCAGCAAGCTGGCATAGGCGCGCAGTTCGGCCTCGGCGGAAGGGAAGACCGAACCGATTGCCAGCAAGCGCTCCATGACGACGATCCAGGGATCGAGCTCGCGCAGGCTGCGGTATTCGTAATAGTGGGCTTCCATGATGCCGGCCGCGGCGTGCAGCTGGCCACTCGCGTCGGCCCTCGATTCGAAGTCCGTGTACGCCGGCTCCAGCTCTTTTCGCGCGGCCACCTGATCGATCGGGATCAGCGCGGTCCCCAACCAGTATCGCAGCCACGGCGTCGAGGAGATCAGGTCGCGCGGCAGCGCGTCGATCCATTCCCGCAACGTCTGCAAGCGACCCTGCGCCAGAAGCCGTGGGGCGTGAGCCAAGATCAGCGCAGCTGTTGCGTCGAACCGTCCGGCATCGCGATACAGCGCGACCGCGTCTTCGACGTGTCCGGATGCTTCCAACAGGGCGGCCGCATCGGCTGCCAGCTGGGCGCGCCCTCGGCCGTGTATAGCTCGCGCGCGCGGGCCAGCAAGAACTCGCGAAACAACGCGTGATACTGATAGATCGGCTCGCCGTCCACCCTGCGGTCGGTGAACAGGTGCCGGCGGTAGAGCCACTCCAGGAGTTTCCCTGCACCGCTGTTGCCGGTGAGCTTCTCCGCCATGGTGGGCGTGACTTGCGGCAGAAATGCCGTGCAGATCAGTACATGGCGGTTTTCGGGTGCGGTCTTCTCGAAGATCACTCCCGAGAGATAGTTGAACACCGCCTCGCGGGTCTCTGCGTCGATCGCCTCGGGTGCCAGTCCGGCGCGCTTCAAGCGCTCTACCATCAGTGTCAGGCCGGCCGCCCAGCCGTTCGAGTTGCGGTGTAGCCGCACGAGCATGTCCTCGTCGAGCGCGAGCTTCGAGCCGGCGATCTGGCGCGTTTCTTCGAGCGTGAGCTTGAGCTCCGGCCAGTCTATGGTTGCTACGCCGGATGCGAGCGCGATCCTGGAGAGGCAAGGCGGCGGATCCGAGCGGCTGACGACGATCAGGTTGTGGCCTTCCGGGATTTCCGAGGCGGCCGCCTCGATCACCTGGTGAAGCGCCCCCTCGACGGCGACCTCCTGGTAGTTGTCCAGTACCAGAGCGGCCGTCTCGGGTAGGCGGCGGAACAGTTCGCGGAAGAACCTGCGGCTGAATCCTTCCAGGTCGGGCAGATACTCCGGGGCCAGCACCGGTAGCGGCCGATGCTTGCCGGATCCCGCTCTGGTGGCCGCTAGCCCAAGGTAGTAGAAAAAGGTGGCGGGGTCGGCATCCCCTGAGTCGACCTGGTACCAGATGCCGGCGATCTCCCGTCCCTCCAGCCAACTCGCTACCAGCGTGGTCTTGCCGGCGCCAGGCGGACCGCAGACCCAGATGACAGCGTGCTCGCGACGCTCATCCAGCAGTTCGAACAGCCGAACGCGAGGCAACACTCCGAATAGCCGTGGCCGACTGATCTTCGGCAACGCGCTCGGCTGTCTCGCCATGCACGCCTCCCATCTCGGGGCGCGGCGCCCCGATAACCTCGCTGCGTGGGGACCGTCTCCTCCGCCTGCGATCGTATCCGAAACACACTTACCTCGGACTTACCGATTTGCGAACTCGGGGCCGGGGTTGTTGGCCGTCGTCCCGGTGACATTTCGGCGCGGAACGCTGGCCCTCTGTCTGAAGTGGAACCGACATGAAACCAGTTGCGGAGGGCTTCATCGTGGCAACGGCGCCGAACCTTCGCCTGGCTGCGTTGCCGCCACCGCTAAGCCCTGCCGGTTCTGCGCTGCCGTCGCGGGCCAGGCGCCGCCGGAGCGGCGACACGGTGAAGTGATCCCTGACGCCGCAGCGCCTTAGCGGGCGACCCTCGCTCCCCTGTGCGCGCGTCGCCGCGGCCGGGCGCCGTTTCAACGACTTCCGTTCTTGCTGATCCGTGTTGAGGAGCCCGATGAGATCATTGCGCCTGTCGTGGCACATCAGAAGCGGGCACTCGGGCTCCGACGACCATTTACAAGGTCTCCGGTTACGTTGTTCGTCCCCCGTCCACTACCAGGCCGCGCGGTTCTTTTCTGCGCGCCGTCGCGCGGCTCGCGCAGACACGGCGCCAGGATTGCCGGAGCAGACCCCAGCTGTCGGCGTAACGTACATGACTGATCCGGCCTTGCAGGCCCACGTCGAGCTCGGCGAAACAGATCCCACCATCCTGATAGTCCGGATGACGGATCGCCGACCACAGCGACGTCAACCGCCCGAGCACAGTGCCCGTTCCAGTTCAGGAGGTTGCCAGAGCATCTGGCCGGTGTTACCCTAGTGCCACCTCCAATTCATTCACAAGAACATGTCCGCGACCACCACCCTGAAGCTCCCTCCAGAGCTCAAGGCCCGGATCCTCTCGCTTGCGGGGCAAACCGGGCGCTCGCCCCACAGCCTCATGCTGGAGGCCATCGAGCGGCACATCGAGTACGAGGAACGCGTAAGGGATTTTGTCGAGGAAGCGCTCGCGGCAGACCGCGAGATCGAGCGCTCCGGGGAGGTGTACGCCGCGGATGATGTGCACACGTGGCTGGAGCGGATCGCGCAAGGTAAGAAAGCCGCTAGACCGAAGCCGTGCCGCGGGTAGTCTACTCTGCGCGTGCAATTGCACATCTCCAGCGTCTGTTCGAGTTCTTGGCCGAGGAGGACGCGGCGGCGGCGGCGGCAGGAGCCTCAGCAATCCGTTCGGCGATTGACGTGCTCGCGGAGCACCCGTGGATCGGCCGCCCTCATTCCCATGATCTGCGAGAACTGGTGATCTCCTTTGGTAGCACCGGGTACCTCGCGCTGTATCGAGTTGTGCCGTCCACAGGTGAGGTGCGTATCTTGGCGGTCAGGCATCAACGCGAGCTGGGCTATCGACCGCGCTGACCGACGTTGCTCACTGCGGATTGTGGTCGAGCTCTCGTGCGACTCCGCTTCTTGCGTCGCAGTCTATTGAGCCTCGCGAAATTGCCTAACACGAGCCACATCACCCCCGGCTTTCGGCCGACCCCTCCTCGCGAGAGGGGAGAGTTTTTTTCCCCTCCTGCCCGAGGAGGGGTGACGCGCGCAGCGCGATGGGGTGGTTAGGTATTTAGGCAAGCGTCAATAGGCGCCAGTCCGCCGGAGCGGTGCGCGCACATCAAGCCGATCGACAGAAGTCTCGTGCTCGTGATTCGTCGTTAGCGGGAGGCGCGCTGCGGAGGAATGTAGTCCTATCGGAAGCGCCCACCGGCCGCTGATCATGTCATTTGCTGACTGTTGGGGTATCCGTGCGAGCGGCCATGCGCTGGCCGGAGCCCTGGAGGTCCCGAGGCAGCGTGACCGGCGTGGGCCTCGAACCTGATACAAATCCTTATTGGCGTACGCTGAGGAGCAGGGCCGATGGGGCCCACACCCAGTCGCGCCATCCCTAACGAGCTGATGAAAGGAGCGACGACCGGACGCGACCCGGGCGCCTACGCAGTGAGGTTATCCGCGATACCCTAGCGTAGGAAGTCGATCCTCGCTCTGCCGTGTGAGGGTTGGCGCTATTGCCCCGCGAGCTCCGACCGCACCTCGTCCAACAGCCGCGCCGCCTCGCTGCCGCGCACACGTGCGATGTCGTCCTGATATTTGAGCAGCGTGCCGAGCGTGTCGTTGATGACCTGCGGGTCGAGGCTCAGTCGGTCGAGCACGGCGAGCGCCTTGGACCAGTCGATGGTCTCGGCCACGCCGGGCAGCTTGAACAGGTCCAGTCCGCGCAGCTTCTGCACGAATGCGACGACCTGGCGCGAGAGCTCGCGCGGCGCTTCCGGCGCTTTGCGCGCGAGGATCTCCAGCTCGCGCGCCGCAGTCGGGTAGTCCACCCAGTGGTACAGGCAGCGGCGCTTGATCGCGTCGTGGATCTCGCGCGTGCGGTTCGAGGTGATCACCACGATCGGCGGCTCCTGCGCGCGGATGGTGCCGATCTCGGGGATGGTGACCTGGAAGTCGGACAGCACTTCCAGCAGATACGCTTCGAAGGGCTCGTCGGTGCGGTCGAGCTCATCGATGAGCAGCACGGGCGCCGCTCCCAGCGAGCCTTCCAGCGCTCTGAGCAGGGGACGACGGATCAGAAAGCGCTCCGAGAAGATGTCCTGACCCAGCGCCTCGCGGGAGTGCACACCCTCGGCCTCGGCCAGGCGGATCTCTATCATCTGCCGGGAATAGTTCCACTCGTACACCGCGGATGCGATGTCGAGCCCCTCGTAGCATTGCAGCCGGATCAATTCGCGGCCCAGGATGCGGGCCAGGACCTTGGCGATCTCGGTCTTGCCCACGCCCGCTTCGCCTTCCAGGAACAAGGGGCGACCCATGCGCAGCGCCAGAAACACGGCGGTGGCGAGACTGCGCTCGGCAACGTAGTCGCCGGAGGCGAGCAGCGCGACCGTATCGTCGATGGAAGCGGGGAGCGCTGCCGCGGGGGCTGGGTCGGTGGGCATCGGCGCAATGTACCGGAAGCGCGACTACGGCCGCAACCGGGTCACAGATCCGGGACGTCCGCGAGCACCCGCGTCGCCGAGCGGAACTGGGTCTCGTACAGACGGCGATACAGCCCGCCTTCGGAGAGCAGGAGTTCGTGCGGGCCAACTTGAACGATGCGCCCGCGGTCGAGCACGACGATCCGGTCCGCGTGCAGGACCGTGGACAAGCGGTGTGCGATTACCACGTTCGTGCGCCCGCGCATGAGCCGCTTGAGCGCGTCCTGGATCAAGTGCTCGCTCTCGCTGTCGAGTGCGCTGGTGGCTTCGTCCAGAATGAGGATCCGCGGGTCGCCCAGAAACGCGCGCGCAATCGCGATGCGCTGCCGCTGGCCTCCGGAGAGCTTGGCGCCGCGCTCGCCGAGCAGCGTGTCGTAGCCTTCCGGCAGCTCGCGAATGAAGACATCGGCATGGGCGGCCTTGACGACCCGCTCCAGCTCGCCCTCGCTGGCATCGGGCCGGCCGTACAGGATGTTGTCGCGCACCGAGCCCGAGAACAGCAGCGTATCCTGCGCCACGATGCCGATCTGGCTGCGCAGGGAGCGCAGCGTGACTTCGCGCAGATCGACGCCGTCCACGCGTACGCTGCCGCGCACGGGGTCGTAGAAGCGTGGCAGCAACTGCACGAGCGTAGTCTTGCCGGCACCGCTCGGTCCCACCAGCGCCACGACCTCGCCCGGGCGAATGGCGAGATCGATGTCTTTGAGAATGAGCTGCTCGGATGTGTAGCCGAAGCTCACATGGTCGAAGCGGATCTCGCCGTGGATGCGCGGCAGCGGCGTCGCGCCGGGACGCTCGCGCACGTCGGGCTCGGTGTCGAACACCTCGAAGATGCGCTCGATCGCAGCAAGCGAGTTCTGCAGCACGGTGTTCATCTCGCTGATGCGGTTGACGGGGAAATACAGCTGCCGCAGCAGGTGGATGAACGCCACCACCACGCCGATGCTCGATTGGCCCTTGAAGATCTGCCATCCGCCGTACCAGATGAGCCCCAGCGTGGCCATCTCGGTCAGCCACTGGACCAGCGAGCTGGACATATTCGTGGTGCGCACGTTGGCCATCACCAGGTCGAAGAGGTTGCGGGCGCGCGTGAAAAACCCGCGCGACTCGCGTCGCTCCGCCGCGAAGCTCTTGACCACCGCGTAGCCCGCGATGCGCTCCTGCAGCTCGCCGGAAAACTCTTCCATCGCCTCCTGGACCTCGCGCGAGGTGCGCTTCGACTCGGCGCCGTAGATGCGCATGCAGGCGATATAGAGCGGAAACACGAGCAGCGCCGCGAGCGTGAGCCGCACGTCCATGGCCAGCAGCAGCGCGAGGTAGAACACGCAGCTCACCGCATCCATCCAGATATTGGTCATGGCCGCGCCCACGAAATTCTGCGCGAGCGCGATGTCGGCGGTGAGCCGCGAGACGATGCCGCCGGATTGGCGCGTCTGGAAGAACGAGTGGCTGAGCCGCTGGATATGCTGGAACAGGTCGCTGCGCAGGTCCAGCATCACGCGGTGCCCGGCGAGCTGGGCGAGGTAGCTGCGGTAGTACATCGCCACCCCCCAGACTGCGTACACCACCAACAGCGTGCCCGCCAGGAGATTGAACTGGCCCCACGCCGTCGTCGCATGCCACGAGGCCGGCATCAAGCCCGCCAGCCAGGCGAGGTAGTGTTGGGTCGCAGCGAAGACCGGATCGGTGGGCGGCGGCGCGGCGCCGAACTGCGGCACCAGCCGATCGGTCATGAAGCGCAGCACGATCGCGAAGGCCGCGGGCAGCGTGAACTTGAGGATCCCGCACAGCGTCGCCCCAACGATCAGCGCCCAGTACGGACGCACGTACGCCAGGAACCGGCGCACAGGCGAGCCCTGCGGTACCGACGAAGGAGAGGGCGCTGCGGCCGTGCTGCGGGGCGGGCTGGACGAATCGGGCATGCTTCGGGATGGTGCGGCTTCCGTGTTCCGGAGAGCACCATATCGGAAATTATCGCAGAAACTCGATGGCCGGAGCGGGCGCGCGCTAGAATTGCGCCACTGCACCCGACCCTCGCAACTACCCACAGTCAGTGCGCGATGCGCTCTCGATCCTCAGCACCGTCTTCGGCTTACCATCCTTCCGCGGGGCTCCGCGAGAGAGCATCGAACAGGTGGCCGGCCGCGACGACTGCTCCCGACCGCTCCAGCCTGGTCCCAGCTTCGGCGCGAAGTTCTTCCCGCCGGGCAGCGAAATGTCGGGACAGAGCGAGCGCAGCTCACCGGTGGTTGAACGCCCCCGGCCGGAGCAGTTGACGCCCAACTCTCGGGCAGCAATCATGGGCAACGACGATCGCCGAGCGCAACCGTCTCGCCGGTTGCGGATGACCGGATCGAGCGCCACCGGTGCGGCATTCGGCGAAAACGGAAAGCTTCACGCGATCGTCCAGGCAGACAACCAAACGATCGTTTGATAGGAGGCAAACATGAGCAAGGTTGCGTACGTCACAGGCGGGATGGGTGGGATCGGCACCGCCATCTGCCGGAAGTTCCACGACATGGGCTACAAGGTGATCGCCGGGTGCGGGCCGACGCGCAACTTCGACAAGTGGTTGACCGAGCAAAAGGCAAGCGGCTACCAGTTCTACGCCTCCGTAGGCAACGTGGCCGACTGGGAGTCGACAAAAACCGCCTTCGACAAGGCCAAGGCACAGCACGGCACCATCGACATCCTGGTGAACAACGCCGGCATCACCCGCGATGGGGTGTTTCGCAAGATGCCGCTCGAAGACTGGCTGGGGGTGATCAACACCAATCTGAACAGCCTCTTCCACGTCACCAAGCAGGTAATCGACGGCATGCTGGACAAAGGCTGGGGACGGATCATCAACATCTCCTCGGTGAACGGAGAGAAGGGACAGTTCGGCCAAACCAACTACTCGGCGGCGAAGGCCGGTATGCACGGCTTCACCATGGCACTGGCGCAGGAGGTCGCCAGCAAGGGTGTAACGGTCAATACCGTCTCGCCCGGCTACATCGCCACCGACATGGTGATGGCGGTCCGCGAGGACGTGCGCGAGAAGATCATCCAGACGATCCCGGTCAAGCGATTCGGCAAGGCCGAGGAGATCGGTTCGATCGTCGGGTGGCTCACCACCGACGAAGCGAGTTTCACCACCGGCGCGGACTTCTCCTGTAACGGCGGCCTGCACATGGGTTGAGCGGCTGGCGGCCAAACCGGCCGGCTCCAACGGGCCCTACACCCGTGGAGAAAGAAAGAGCGGTGAGGGCTCCGCGTTGCGGGGCGAGCCCGAGCGGTTGCCGACCCGCCAGCGCTGTCGACGGCCACACTTGCTGGCGTCATGCCCGATGACGCAATTTCGGGGGAGAGAGCGCTGTCGACCTCCGGGACGTCCTGACGCTGCCTGCTGGATGAAGTCTGGGTTTGTAGATCTCAGGCTCTCAGCCGAGGACCTCGGACACCCTGACCACTACATCGGGCAACAGGACCAGGGCTGCATCCTGTCCGGCCTCGAGCGCGAGTTCCGCTGCATAGCCAGCCGGTCCCGGCTTGCGATACAGCTCGAGGCGCTTGTCCATGAGGTTGACGATCCAGTACTCCGGGATGCGTTGTTTGGCGTACAGATCGAGCTTCTTCCCGCGGTCGAAGCTCAACGTCGTATCCGCCACCTCCACGAGTAGCAGCACATCACCTGCGCTCGGCAGAGCCTTTCCGTAACCTTCGTCCCGATCTCGCAGCACGCAAAGATCGGGTTGAGGTTGCGACCGGTCGGACAGCACCACCGGAGACTGGACCCAGACGATATTGCGATCCCCCAGTATTCGGATGAGCTGCGTGGCCAGCCGCGTGACCGCCCAGGCATGCGGAGCGCCGATAGGCGCCATATCGATCATCTCCCCGTCGATCAACTCGATGCGATCCTGGGGCGTGATTACCCCTGTCGCCACCATCTTCTGGAAGCGCTCCACCGAAATCTGCGTGCGCTGGGGTGTGAATACATCGCCCATCGACGACCTCAATAACCAATAAGCGAACGGCCTTAGTGTACTCCCAACGCATCTTGTCGGAAGAACCCCTGTCGCAATGCCTCGACGAAGGCGGTCGGCTGGACATATCAAGATGGACCGAACGCGATGTGGGTGGGTCATCGGACGCCACAAGAGGTACGGTGTCTAGATGCGTAACTCTGTGCAGCTGCCGGGCGGGAGCTCTCAGTGACCAACCCCGGCACTTGCGCTATCGCGTCGGATCAAGCGGGAGGCTGCTTTCTTCGATACGATAAACTTAAGCTGAACTCATGCCCGGCTCGCCCTGAACCACCCCCACCCTATGAAGATGAAGAAGCCTTCACTGCTCGAGCGACTCCGTGCGAACAAAGGCTCGGGCCAGGCGGTGGTTGTGGGGGTCTGCTGGTACACCGAGACCGGCTGGGCACGGGTCAAGGAGACCGCAACCGACCCTGAGCGATTCGAAGCCACCTACGAAGAGTGGCGCACCATGGCGGAGAAGTCGTTGCTTGATCTCGCGGGGGTGGGCATCTCTCCCGTCAAAGTCACGCTAGATCCCGACGAATTCGCTGCGTGGTGCACCAGATACGGCAGGAAGAACAACGCCTCGGCACGGGCCAGGTATGTTTCGGCCCGGCTTCGGCGTAGCGGCGGTGGAGGGGCCGGGACCACGAGCCGACGCGATTCGGTTGCGGGGGGTTCGGTGCGCCGATAAGATGCGCATCGGCAGCCTATGCGCATTCTCGAATACTCGGGGCTCGACACCGCGCGAGTCGCCACGCAGTACCGTGCGGTCTGTGAGGCGATCGTCCGGGGGGACTTCCGCTCCGCGGACGTCAAGAAGCTCACCAATTTCAGCCACCGCAAGTTCTACCGCGCCAAGCTCGACTACGCCAACCGGTTGTTGTTCACGCTGATCCGGCATGACGGCGAGACGTGTGCGCTGATGTTGGAGGTGATCGAGCAGCACGCCTACGAGCGCTCGCGCTTCCTGCGCGGGGCGGCGGTGGACGAGGAGAAGATTCCGCCGGTGGACAGCAGCACGGCGTCGGGCGAGGCCGAGCCGGTGCGCTATCTGCACCCGCAACGGCGCGAGATCCACTATCTCGACAAGCCGCTCTCCTTCGACGACGCGCAGGAGGCGGTGTACCGCCTGCCCGCCCCACTGGTGATCGTGGGCAGTGCCGGCAGCGGCAAGACCGCGCTTACGCTCGAGAAGATGAAGCACGCCGAAGGCGAGGTGCTCTACGTCACGCACTCGGCCTACCTCGCCCAGAACGCGCGCGACCTGTACTATGCCCACGGTTTCGAACGCGCGGGACAGGACGCGGTGTTTCTCTCCTATCGCGAGTTCGTCGAGACCCTGCGCGTGCCGCCAGGCCGCGAGGCGACTTGGCGGGACTTCCGCGGCTGGTTTGCGCGCCAGCAGCAGGCCTTCAGGGGCGTGGACGCACATCAGGCGTTCGAGGAAATGCGCGGCGTGATCGCGGCGGAAGCGGGCGGCGTGCTGGCGCGACAGGCGTATCGCGATCTGGGCGTGCGGCAGTCGCTGTTTGGGGACGCCGAGCGCGCTCGACTCTACGACCTGTTCGAGCGCTATCGGGAGTGGCTTGCCGAGGCGAACCTCTTCGATCTGAGCTTGATCGCTCAGAGCTGGCTGCCGCTGGCGCAGCCGCGCTACGATTTCGTGGTGGTCGACGAGGTCCAGGACCTCACCCCCGCCCAGCTGTTGCTGGTGCTCAAGACCTTGAAGCATCCCGACAACTTCCTGCTGTGCGGCGACTCGAACCAGATCGTGCACCCGAACTTCTTCTCCTGGAGCAAGGTGAAGACCCTGTTCTGGCGCGATGAGACGCTGGCCGCGCGTCAGGAGCTGCGGATGTTGCGGGCCAACTTCCGCAACAGTCGGGAAGCCACGCGGGTGGCCAACACGCTGCTCAAGATCAAGCAGCGGCGCTTCGGCTCGATCGACCGGGAGAGCAACTTCCTGGTGGATGCGGTGGGGGACGAACCCGGAGCCGTCACCCTGCTGCCGGACAAGGACGCCGTCAAGCGCAGCCTCGACGAGCGGACGCGGCAGTCGACACGGTTCGCGGTGCTGGTGCTGCGCGACGAGGACAAGGCCGAAGCCCGGAGGCATTTTCGCACGCCGCTGGTGTTCGCGATCCACGAGGCGAAGGGCCTGGAGTACGAGAACATCGTGCTGTACCGCTTCCTCTCCGATCATCGCGCGGCCTTCGCCGAGATCGCCTCGGGCGTGGTGGCGGCGGAGCTGGCGGACGAGGCGCTCGAATACCGGCGCGCGCGCGACAAGTCGGACAAATCGCTGGAGATCTACAAGTTCTACGTCAACGCACTGTATGTCGCGCTGACCCGCGCAATCCGCAACCTCTACATCATCGAGTCCGATCTGGAGCACGACCTGCTGCGGCTGCTCGGCCTGGTGGCCGCTCAAGAGCAGGTGCGCGTGGAGGCGCGCGCCTCATCGCGCGACGAGTGGCAGAAGGAAGCGCGTAAGCTCGAGCTGCAGGGCCGGCAGGAGCAGGCGGATGCGATCCGCTCGACCATCTTGCGCGAGACCTCGGTGCCCTGGCCGGTGCTGGACGGACAACGGCTTTGCGACACGCTCGTCAAGGTGTTCCGCGAACGCGTCCCCAGCGGCAAGCTGCGCCAGCAGCTCCATGAATACGCTACATGCTACAACGAGCCGGTGCTCGCGCGCTGGCTCGCCGAGGAGGTCGGCTTCGGCGCCGCCGAGGACTTCGAGACCCAGCGCAGGGCGCTCGGCCGCAAGCATTATGCGGCGTACTTCGCAAAGAACATCAAGGACGTGCTGCAGCAATGCGATCGTCATGGTGTGGAGCACCGCACGGCGATGAATCAGACCCCGCTGATCGCGGCTGCTGCTGCGGGCAACTTGGCGCTGGTGGAGGCGCTGATCGCACGCGGCGCCGATCCGGAGGCGACCGACCATCTGGGGCGCAACGCCTTGCACTGGGCGATGGCCGCGGCGTTCGAGGACCCCGGTTTCGCGCGCGGCCCCTTCCCCGCGCTATACGACCGCATCGCACCCGCGGCCGTCGACGTCATGGTCGGCGAGCGCCTCGTGCGCCTGGACCGGCATCTCACCGAGTATTTCCTGTTCCAGACGCTGTGGGTGCTGTTCAAGCACGCCTTCGCGAAGGAGGAGTATTGGCAGCGCGGTGGCTTTGCCACGGCTACCGTGCTCGAGGCCTGGGGCGACCTGCCTGCGAGCGTGCTGGCACCCGAGCGCAACCGGCGGCAGCACCTCTCCAGTGTGTTGTCGCGCAACGAGGTCGATCGCGACTACGCCTACAACCGGCGGTTGTTCAAGCGCGTGGGCACCGGCTGGTACCAGTTCAACCCGGCGCTGGCGATCCGCCGCCGCACTCGTGACGGCGAGGTGTGGCAGCCGGTCTATGCCGCGCTCAATCTGCCGCTGGTGCACGAGCTGGCGCATCCGAAGCATTGGGCTCTGAGCCAAGCGCTGTGGAAACTTGCAGGCGGGGCGGAGCTGCCGGTGCCTGTGGCGGGCGAGCGCTGGTGGCAACGTCACCAGGCCGAGCTCGAGAGATTGTTGCGAGAAGCGGAGGAGCACCGCCGCGCCCAGCCACGGCCCGCGCCACTCCCAGATGCCGAGCCGCCGCGCTGGGGAACTCCGGCAGCCAAGCGCGCGGAACTCGAGCGCGTGCGCCGTCAGATCGAAGCGAACCGCCGGGCGCGCGGGGAGTTCGACGACTTCTGACGCGCACGCCGGCGGCGTGTGCCAGCAACCGAATTGCCCCGCACAGCCCGATGCCGAGCCGGCAACGACTGTAATACCGGCAGTTCAATACTGACCGATCCGCCTTAGTTCACATTGCCGAACTCGTAGCAGCCGCTGGCATCCTGCGCTTGCAGGCCGGCTACAACTCTAGGCGACGGCTGGGGTCAGGCCTGCATAATTGTATTACGGTCGACTTCTCGCAATCCGCCTTGCAGATCTGCCCCCGCGTGATTCACGATTCAAGATCTGACCCCCCCGGTTCCATGCACGCTGCAACTCTAGGCGACGGCTGGGGTCAGGCCTGCATAATTGTATTACGGCCAACTTCGCGCAATCCGCCTTGCAGATCTGCCCCGCGTGATTCACGATTCAAGATCTGACCCCCGGTTTCCTTCCCTTCAAGTGCGAGAGGTTGCGCGCCGCGAGTTGGCCTCGAGCCAGCGCGCGAGCTGCCTTTCATCGAGCTTGCCGGCGGCGAGATCGACGAACACCATAACGGTTGCCGTTTCCTCGGCGTGGACTTCCCAGCCGTTCAGCGCCAGGAAGGTGTAGGAGGCAATGAGAGAGATCCGCTTGTTGCCGTCGACGAAGGGATGGTTGCGGGCGAGCCCGAAGGCATAGGCCGCGGCCAGGTCGAACGCGCTCGTTGGCCCGTATGCCGCAAGGTTTTTAGGGCGCGCGGCTGCGGATTCCAGCAGCGCCTGATCGCGCAGGCCTGGCCGGCCACCGAACTCGGCGATGACCTCTCGGTGCATCGCGATCAGGTCGGCGGCCTCCAGCCAGCGCCATCGTGTCACTTCGCCAGCTCACGCAGCGCGTTGCGGTAGCGCTTCGCGACGCGTCGGGCGGCGTCCATCTTCTGTTCGAAGCTGGGGTCGTAGGATGTGAGCTCGATCCCGCCTGGGGTTTCGACGTAGGCGAGCTCGTCGCCCTTTTCGACCTTCAGGCGCGCGGCGACTTCCTTGGGCAGGATGACGCCCAGCGAATTGCCGATCCGGGTGACTTTCAGAGTGGCCATGCAGGGCTCCGGTCGCAGGTATAACAAATATTATAACGGCCCCGGGGGCCTGCTGCGTAGGGTGACTTCGACCACCCCGCCTGCTACGCACGCACCACCTGGGAGAGCAGGGGAGGACCTACTTCTCCCCTCCTGTTCAACGAGGAGTGGCGCGAAAGCGACGGGGTGGTCCCAATCACCAGCGGTACGCCCGCTTCAGCCCCGCCACGCGCAGAGGCCTGGTCCTTCCCGCGATTGCGCACAGTCTTGCTCCTGCTCGTCCTGCACACGTGCGAGCGCCCGAGTGCGCCGAGTCACCGCCGACGTGCAAATCCCAGAAAACCGCAGCCCTTGACCGAGAACTCACGCGATTGACCACCCGCTGGCACGGCGATACAGTCCCGTTTGATGCAACGGGGCGTTTGAGTTTGTCCTTCTATATGCTTCGACACCTGCGGCGGCGTTCGAGTACGATCGCGAGGCGCCGCTGCTGCGAAAGGGAGATCTGGTAGTCCCGTCAGATGAAGCCCCTGGACCGGATCGACCGCCGCATCCTCGCTCTGCTGCAGACCGACGGGCGCATCTCCCACGCCGCGCTCGCGGAACGCGTCTCGCTCTCGCCGCGCGCGTGCCTCGACCGCGTACGCCGACTGGAGCGGGAAGGCTACATCAGCGGCTATCGCGCCTGCATCGATCCGCGCCGCATCGGGCAACTGGTGGCGGTGACCGCCGAGGTCACGCTCACCGACCAGCGCCGCGCCACGCGCCAGGTGTTCGAGAAGCGCCTGCTCACATGCCCAGAGGTCATCGAGTGCCACCTGGTGTCCGGCGCGTTCGATTACATCGTGCGCTTCGCCTGCCGCGACCTGGATCACTACCGCGAGCTGACGTCGTCGTGGATCGACGATCCGCGCATGGCAGTCGCACGCGTCGTCTCCTGCCCCGAGCTGGAGACGGTCAAGGAATTCTCCGGCTACCCGGTACCGCAGTGAAGCCTCGCGCCGCCGAACCGGCGGCGCAGGGGTGTGGCGACCGCCAAAGCCGCCGCGCGCGCCCGCGAGGTCAGCCGATAGCGGCGCGCGCCCGCGCCGATACTAGAAGCGGATCCCTCAAGCCAGGAGACGATCATGGACGCTATCGATCTTGAGCGCCGGCACGGCGCGCGCAACTACGACCCGCTCCCGGTGGAAATCGAGCACGGCGAGGGCGTATGGCTCTACGACCGTCGCGGCCGACGCTATCTCGATATGATGTCGGCCTACTCCGCGGTCAGCCACGGCCATCGCCATCCTCGCATCGTTGCGGCGGCGATTGCCCAGCTCTCGCGCGTGGCGGTGGTCTCGCGCGCATACCATGCCAGCGCGCTGGGACCGTTCTTGGCCAAGCTTTCGGAGCTGACCGGATTCGAGTGCGCGCTGCCGATGAACAGCGGCGCCGAGGCGGTCGAGACCGCGATCAAGGCCGTGCGTCGCTGGGGCTACCGCGTACGCGGCATCCCGCCCGGACGCGCCGAAATCCTGGTCGCGCGCAACAACTTCCACGGACGCACCACCACCATCATCAGCGCCTCGACGGAGCCGGATTACCGCCGCGACTTCGGCCCGTTCACGCCCGGTTTCGCACATTTCGATTTCGGCGATATCGACAGCGTTCGCGCGGCCATCGGGCCCAACACCTGCGCGGTGCTGGTCGAGCCCATCCAAGGCGAGGCCGGTGTGGTGGTTCCGCCCGACGGATTTCTGCGCGCGCTGCGAACCTTGTGCGACGAGCACAACGTGCTGCTGGTGCTCGACGAAGTGCAATCCGGACTGGGACGCACCGGGCGCATGTTCGCCTTCCAGCACGAGGGCATCCGGCCTGACGGCCTGATTCTCGGCAAGGCGCTCGGCGGCGGCCTGCTGCCGGTGTCCGCGTTCTGCGCCGATCGGCCCCTCATGGATCAGTTCGAGCCGGGCAGCCATGGCTCGACTTTCGGCGGCAACCCGCTTGCCGCCGCGGTCGGGCTCGAGGCGCTGCGCGTGCTGGAAGAGGAAGATCTCGTGGGCAACAGTGCGCGCCTGGGCGATCATCTGCGTGCGGGACTGGCGGCGATCCGCTCGCCGCTGGTGCGTGCGGTGCGCGGTCGCGGCTTGTGGGTAGGCGTCGAAATCGATGCCGCACGCGTGCCCGCCCGCCGATTGTGCGAAGTGCTGATCTCGCACGAGGTGCTGACCAAGGACGCGCACGAGACGGTGCTGCGTTTCGCTCCGCCGCTGGTAATCACCCGCGAGCAGATCGATTGGGGCCTGGAGCGCATCGCCGCTGCGTTCCGGCAATCGGAGCTGGCGCGCGCGGCCTGAGTTCACCGCGCAAGCCCCCCCGGGACTGCGAGGACAAGATATGGTGCACCGCTCACCCCTGCTGCTCATGTGTCCGCCGCGCCACTACAGCGTGTGCTATCACATCAACCCATGGATGCGCGTGGAGCGTTGGCAACGCGAGAGCGAGCGGTTGACGGCCGACGCTCACCGCGAGTGGGATTCGCTGGCCACCACTTACCGCCGGCTGGGCGCGCATGTGGCCGAGATGCCCCCGCAAGAAGGGCTGCCCGACATGGTGTTCACCGCGAACAGCGCGGCGGTGTTCAACGGCACCGTGCTGCTGTCGCGCTTCCGGCACGCCGAGCGGCGCGGCGAGCAGGTGCCCGGGGAGCGCACGTTCGAGCGGCTGCGCGAGCTGGGGCTCGTCGACCGCCTCGTCGCGCCCGCCGACGGCGAGTACTTCGAGGGGGCGGGCGACTGCATCTGGGATGCGGTGCGCACTGTGTTCTGGGCCGGGTGGGGTCAGCGCTCGGGCGCCGGCGCACCCGCGCTCATCCAGCGGGCGTTCGGCCGGGCGGCGGTCGCGTTGGAGTTGGTCGACCCGCGCTTCTACCATCTCGACACGTGCTTTGCCGTGCTCCCACGCGGCGAGATCCTGTACTATCCGCCGGCATTCACCGCCGCGGCGCTCGCCGCCATCCACGCGCGCGTTGCCCCGGAGCAGCGCATCGAAGCGAGCTCGGAAGACGCGCTCGCGCTCGCCGTCAACGCCTTCTCGTTCGGTCAGGATGTGGTGATGGGCGCCTGCTCGCCCAAGCTGCGCGCGCTGCTTGCGGGCCTGGGCTACCGTGTCCACGTCATCCCGCTCTCGAGCTTCAACTTGAGCGGCGGAGCGGCGTACTGCCTGACGCTGCGCCTCGATCTGGACGAGGGCACGCTGGCGGCGCCGATGGATCTCGATCCCTCCCTCGCCGCCTGATCTGCCTGGCGCGCGCGCCGCTTACCGGGCTGCCAGGTCGCCCAACCGCAGAGGCGATCGGGCGGCCTGTTCCGGGAACCGTACAAGGTAAAGGCAGCGGCGCTGTCGGCTGCGATCATCACGTTCAGACCCCGCACCCCTTAGCGCCGGGCCGCTCGCCTCGCGTACCTGCGAGCGCCTCGATGCGCCCCGACACCGGCGAGCCAGGACCGGCCGTCGCTGCGAGCCGCGCGGTAGAATTGCGCCAGCACACGCGACCGCCGCAGATACCCCAGTCAGTGCCCGACGCGCTCTCGATCCTCAGTACCGTCTTCGGCTTTACGTCCTTCCGCGGGGCCCAGCGCGAGATCATCGAGCACCTGAGCGGCGGCGGCGACTGCCTGGTGCTGATGCCGACCGGTGGCGGGAAATCGCTGTGCTATCAGGTCCCGGCCCTGATGCGCGAGGGTTGCGGGATCGTCGTCTCGCCGCTGATCGCGCTCATGCACGATCAAGTGGCGGCGCTGCGCGAGGCGGGCGTGCGCGCCGCGTATCTCAATTCAACGCTCGAGCCGGCGGCCGCAGCGGCGCTGGAGCGGGACCTGGTCTCGGGCCGCCTGGATCTGCTCTACGTCGCACCCGAGCGGCTGGTCACGCCGCGTTTCTTGAGCCTGCTGGATCGGGCGCGGCTGGCGCTGTTCGCGATCGACGAAGCGCACTGCGTCTCGCAATGGGGCCACGACTTCCGGCCGGAATACATTCAGCTCGCATTGCTTGCGGAGCGCTATCCGCAGATTCCGCGCATCGCGCTCACCGCGACCGCCGATGAGCACACCCGCAGCGAGATCGTTTCGCGCCTGAAACTCGACGGTGCCCGCGTGTTCGTCGCGAGCTTCGACCGGCCCAACATCCGCTACGAGATCGTCGAGAAGCACAGCCCGCGCACGCAGCTGCTCGAGTTCATCCGCCGGCGTCACCCCGGCGAGTCGGGGATCGTGTACTGCTTGTCGCGCGCGCGTGTGGAGGAGACGGCAGCAGCGCTGCAACTGCATGGCATCAACGCGCTGCCCTACCACGCTGGCATGGACACCGCGACCCGCACCGCGCATCAGGACCGCTTCATGAACGAGCCGGGCGTGGTCGTGGTAGCGACGATCGCTTTCGGGATGGGAGTGGACAAGCCCGACGTGCGCTTCGTGGCGCACCTCGATCTGCCGAAGAGCATCGAGGCGTACTACCAGGAGACGGGACGCGCCGGCCGTGACGGCAAACCCGCCGACGCATGGATGGCCTACGGCCTGGGCGATCTCGTGCAGCAGCGGCGCATGATCGACGAGTCGGAGGCCGAGGAGGCCTACAAGCGTCTGGCTGTGCGCAAGCTCGATGCGCTGACAGGACTGGTCGAGACGCCCGGCTGCCGGCGCGTTCGGCTACTGGCTTACTTCGGCGAATCGGCAAAGCCGTGCGGCAACTGCGACAACTGCCTGCATCCGCCGCGCGTGTGGGATGGCACGGTCCCCGCGCAGAAGGCGCTCTCTTGCGTATATCGGACAGGGCAGCGCTTCGGCGCCGGGCACGTGGTCGATGTGCTGTTGGGTCGGGCGACGGAGCGAGTAGAGAAGTTCCGGCACGATCGGCTCTCCACGTTCGGCATTGGCGCGGAGCTCAGCGAGCGGCAATGGCGCGCGGTGTTCCGGCAGCTGGTCGCGCTGGGGCATCTGCGCACTGACAGTGAAGCATTCGGCGCGCTGAAGCTCGCCGACAGCGCCCGCGACGTTCTCAGAGGCGAGACCGCCGTGATGCTGCGCGAGGATGCGGGTCGACCGCCCAAGGAAAAAGCTCGCCGGACGCCGGCTCGCACCGTGGACCCCGTGCAACCCATCTCGGGCGCGCTTTTGGAAGCGCTGCGCAGCTGGCGTCTCGGTGTCGCCCGCGAGCACGGCGTCCCCGCTTACGTGGTGTTCCACGACGCCACGCTAGAGAGCATCGCCGCGCTGCGCCCTCGCACGCGCGAGCAGCTGCGCGGCGTGTCGGGAGTCGGCGACCGCAAGCTCGAGCGCTACGGCGAGGAGCTGCTCGACATCGTGCGGCAGAGCCTCGCCTAGCCTGCGAGCGGGATCGCTCGACCGTGGAGCCGCGGGCTCGGACGACAGGCCGTGGCATTCGGCCTAGCGGCGCCCGTGACGTTGGGGCGCCTCTGGTGTCGCTCCCTGGCTGGTATGCTCCTCACCACCGGCGGCGCTTGCCGGGACGCGACCGTCTCGAGTAAGCCCTTTGTGTCTTCTCGGTCTCAGAGCAATGCCATGGGCATGACCATGAACGGGTGGGATTTCGACGTAGCCGTCGTGGGCGGGGGCCCGGGCGGCTCCAGCGCCGCGACTGCGCTGGCACGGCGCGGCAGGAGGGTCGTCCTGCTGGAGCGGGACCGGTTTCCCCGCTTTCACATCGGCGAGTCGCAACTGCCGTGGAGCAACGAGGTCTTCCGGGCCCTCGGCGTGGACGAGGCGATCGCTGCCGCCGGCTTCGTCAAGAAGTGGGGCGCGAGCTTCCGTGCGCCCGACAGTGGGGTTGAACAGTATGCGGATTTCGCGGACGCAGTGGAGACGCCTACGCCGCAGACGTTCCAGGTCCTCCGGGAGCGATTCGACGACGTTCTCCTGCGCCATTCCGAGCGGTGCGGAGTCACGGTGCGCGAGGCGCATCGCCTGTTGGATGCAGCGTTTGACGCCGGAGGCGTCACGCTTCGCTTTGCGGACCCGGAGGGCGTCGAGCGCACCGCGCGGGTGGGGGCCGTCGTCGACGCCTCGGGGCGGGCTGGCGTTGTGATGAAGCGCTTCGGCCGGCACGAATACGATCCGCTCCTGCGCAACATCGCCGTTCACGCGCAATACGAGGGCATCCCGCGCGCCGAGGGGCGCCGCGCCGGCGATATCCGGATGTTCACACGCCCCGACATGGGATGGCTGTGGCTGATCCCGCTCTCGGAGACGGTGACGAGCGTGGGCGCCGTGATCCCGAAGGCGGTCCATCAGCGCGAAGCGAAGGCGACCCCCGAGGAGAGCCTCACCCACTATCTGGCGGCCACGCCGCTAGCCGCGTCGCTGCTCGAGCGGGGGCGACGCGTGTCTCCGGCGCGCGTCGATGTCGACTACTCCTATCTGGCCACGCGCATGGCTGGGGACCGCTGGGTGGCGGTGGGCGACGCCGCGGCGTTCCTGGACCCCATCTTCTCGACCGGCGTGTTGCTCGCCATGCAGGCAGGTCTGGACGCCGCAGAGGCGATCGACGTTGGGCTCAAAACGGGCGACCTCTCGGAGCGCGCCTTCGCTCGCTATGAACGCATTGTCCGCAAGCGCTATCACCACTTCCGTCGGTTCGCGATCGGGTTCTACGACCCGGCGTTCCGCGACCTGTGGTTCACGCCTAACCCGCGGTTCGGCATCTACGGCGCGATCGTATCGGTCCTCGCCGGGAACTGGCGGCCTTCATTGCTGACCCGAGTCAAGATCGCGGGGTTCTTCGCCCTCGTTGCCCTGCGGCGTCGCGTCCGGAGGGGCGAGCACGCTGGACGCTCGTGACCAGGTTCTCGGACAACTCTCGAAGCGGATCGAGCTGGCGCAGCATGTGCGGCCGATCGTCCGCTTGTGGCCGGCTTGCGCCTGTCGTTTGAGCGGATCGGGTCGGCCACTTTGCGACATTGACTGGTCCGAGCTCCACGCCCGAAAGCTGTCATCCGGTGACGTGAACTCAGTCCAGCACCGCGTGATAGGCGTGGCGGTGGATGCGCCTGAGCGGGATCTGCGCCACGCGCTCGGTCAGTTCCAGGGGCGTATGCCGCAACTGGGTGCGCCCATCGGGCTGCGGCTTGTCGAAGCGATCGATGAGCGCACCGTCGGCCATCCATTCGAGGCGCTCCAGGGCAAAGGGCGGCCGCGCGCAATAGCGCAGCAGCCGTTCCAGGCCGGCGCGGTCGGGGCCTTCGACGCAGATCGAACCATCCGGTGAAAACGAAGCGGCCGGAGCCAAAAGCCTCCGCCGTGATCCCCGCTCGCCATGTCCCGCGCATCGGCAGCATCGAGATGGCCGGCACGGGCGAACCAACTTGGCCGCCTCTGCATAGCATCGCGGTGGTGCGAGCGTAAACGCGTCGGCGGCTGGCAGCAATCGCTTTGCCGTCGATCCCCGCTCAAGCGGGGCCCCTCGCCGGGTAGCTCATGCTGCACCGGTCGCCGCACTGCGGCGAGATCCTCTGGCCGCAGCGCGGCCGCCTCGGCGAACTGGACCTGCCCGTTGGCGCCGGCAACGAACACCCCGTCGATTACCCAGCAGTGGAACTGGACATGTGCATTCAACGTGCTGCCGACGCGCTGCACGAAACGCACCCCCAAGCTGCCCGCGCGCACACCAGCGAGCGAGTGCGTCGGCGCATTCTTCGTCGGTGCAGGCTTGCTCATGGCAACAAAATCCCGCTTATACTTCCGATAGTCTGAGACACGGCAAACTGTCTAGCGCCGGGCGACTGGCAAACGCCGTCGGCTTACAGCGCATCAATTGTCACGGAAACGGCGGGCCTGAGGATGGTGGCATGAGACGTCGCACGTTCATCACGTTACTGGCAGTGGGCTCTGTAAGCGCATGCGCTCGGCCGGCTCACGCAACGATTCGCGGTCTCACCATGGGCACGAGCTACACCGTGGAGTTGGCGGCGCCGATCGACGATGCTGTGCGGACGCGGCTCACGGAGCTTATCGAGGCCGAGCTGGCCGCGATCAACCAGTCGATGTCCACCTACGACCCTCGGTCGGAGCTGTCGGCATTCAACCGTCGACAAGATTTCCGTTGGGTGCCTGCATCGACGGGCCTGCTCGAGGTGCTCGTTAACGCATCGCGGATCAGCACCTCGACTCAGGGTGCGTTCGATGTAACCGTCGGACCATTGGTCGATCTCTGGGGATTCGGTCCGGAGTACCGTGCCCGGCAAGTTCCCGATGACGCCGTCATCGAGCGGGTTCGGGAAAGCGTCGACTACCGGCACGTGCAAATCGACCCATCCGCCGGTGCGATCCGAAAGAGGCACGGTCGCACCCAGGTCGACTTGTGCGCAATTGCCAAGGGGTACGGTGTCGATCGCGTGGCCATGGTCCTGGATCGCCAGGGTATTCACGACTACCTCGTGGAAATCGGCGGAGAGCTGCGGGCCAGGGGCACCACGGCGGCGGGAAGACCCTGGCGGGTCGGCATCGAGCGCCCGGTGGAGGGTAAACACGTCGTTGGAGAGATCGTCGTCCTCGAGAACCGGGGGATTGCCACCTCCGGCACCACCGAAGACTTCTTCGTGCAGGATGGACGGCACTATTCGCACATTATCGATCCCATGACGGCGCGGCCGGTCGAGCATCCGCCCATGGCGGCGAGCGTGGTCGCTGATACGACCATGGAAGCCGACGCGTGGGCGACGGCGCTGGTGGTCCACGGACCGGAGCGAGGGTACGCGTTGGCGCAGGCGCGCGGTCTCGCGGCGATGCTCGTGACGGCCTCCGGGTCCACGTTCGATGTCCGTGTCACCGACGCGCTTCGTGCCCATCTTGTCGGCTAGCACGCCGCTGTCGTCAGACCGGGGAGAATCTTGCATATCAGATGGTCAAGCAACGAGCCGAGGCGCCCGCAGGCCGTGCGTCCTGTGAGGCTCACCCCATGTGAGGTCCCGTCAGGTCTCGGGACCAAGACGGCGAGGTCCTCATCTCAGCTTGGCGAGCACCATCGCTCCGCGGCGCTTTCCCCCTCTCGTACCGTCGCGGCGCTCGTGTTCCTGGTAGGTCTCGCGCTCCTCGGTATCCCCGGATCCGTGTGTGCGGGGGAGCAGCCTGACTGGTTGAAGAAAGACACGATTGATCGCCTCTTCCCGGAGGCGACCTACACCCGCCCACGGTCTGGAAAGCCGCCGGCCGTACCTGTTTACGGCCCCGGGGGCCTTATCGGCTATGTGTTCTCCACCGCCGAATTGACAGATGTCGTCGGCTTCTCCGGCGCGCCGTTCAACTTCGTGGTCGGACTGGATCTGCATGGGAAGATCGTTGGCGTCGTCCTCGTGGAGCACGCCGAGCCGATCATCAAGTACAACTCCCTGGGTGCGCAGCTCACGCGTTTCATCGGGCAGTACGCCGGTCTCGACCCGGGCAGGTCGATTTCGCTCTCCGGCCGGGGCACGCCGGGCGGTATCGACGGCATCAGCTCGGCGACCGTGAGTGCACGGGCGTTCAATAATGCCATTGTTCAGAGCGCCCGCTTGGTGGCTCTCTCGCGTGGACTTACGGCTGGCGGCGCGTCGACCGCCATGGTCGATATCGCGAATTTCGAACCCTTGACCTGGTCGCAGCTCATCGCGGCCGGTGCGGTAGAGCGACTCCAGATTCCACTTGGCCGCAAGGCGGGCCCAGGTAGCCAGGATGTCGCACTCGAGCTCCATGCGGCCGTGGTCAATCCCGCCTCGATCGGTCGCAATCTTCTCGGCACCGTGCGCTACGGCGAGCTTGTGGCGCCGTACAGCCCGCAGGACCTGATCGTTCTGCTCATGGGCAAGGGACCCTACTCCTTCGTCGGCACCAAGGTGTTCGATACGGGCACGTTCGATCGGATCCGGATCGAGCAGGGTGCACGCACATTCGTGCTGCAGCGAGAGCCAAAGTACTATCACTATCTGCCGTTCGTCTCGGCGCAAGGGGCACCGAAATTCGACGAGATCGGCCTGTTCCGGATACCGGCAGAGAAGGGGATCGATGTTCTCGCGCCGTGGCAGCTGGCAGTAGTGGGCGAAGGCTCCGGTTCTCGCGCACGAACGCGAGAATTCAAGCTCAGCTACACCTTGCCCCCGCGATTCGTACTGCCACCGGCCGCGCCGTCTGCCCAGGAGCCGCTCGAGGCGCCTTGGCGAGAGAGTTGGCGCGCACAGGCGCACAACCTTGTCGTGCTTGGCTTTGGTCTACTGGTGCTCACGGTGCTGCTCATCGCGATGCACAGGCTGACGCGCCACGCGCGTCTGTATCAGGCGCTGCGCATTGGCTTTCTACTCTTCACGCTGGTGTGGATAGGCTGGATCGCAGGAGCCCAGCTAACCGTCATCAACGTTTTTGCGTGGTTGCACGGGCTCATCCATGGCCACGGCCTGGCCGTGCTCCTCGCCGACCCGTTGCTGTGCGTGTTGCTGGCGTTCGTGGTCGTAAGCTTCGTCATTTGGGGCCGTGGCGTGTTCTGCGGCTGGCTGTGCCCGTTCGGCGCGCTACAGGAGCTCCTGGCCAAGCTCGCCCGCGTCGTCCGCTTGCCCCAGTGGTCGCCGTCGTACCGGACTCATCGTATGCTCTGGCGCTTGAAGTACGTGTCGCTCGCGGTGCTGGCCGTCGCCGCCCTGCACGGACTGCAGACCATGGCGGTCGCGGCTGAGATCGAGCCGTTCAAGACCGTCATCTCGCTGAGAATGGACCGAGCCTGGCCCTTCGTGGTGTACGCGTTGGTGCTGCTCGCCGCCGGCTTGTTCGTCGAACGGGCGTTTTGCCGGTTTCTCTGCCCGCTCGGCGCGGTGATGGCGATTGGCGGCCGGCTGCGCCTGCGCCGGTTCATGCCGTTGAAGCGCCGCCCGGAATGCGGCAGCCCCTGCCAGCTGTGCGCAAAACGCTGCCCGATCCAGGCCATCGAGCCGAGTGGGGCAATCAACATGGACGAATGCTTCTATTGCCTCGACTGCCAGGTCATCCACAAGGATGCGACCGTGTGTCCGCCGCTGGTGAACGAGGCAAGGCGCAACCGCAAGCCCGACGTCGCAGCGCCGACTTGGACCCCCGCAGCGTAGTGAGATCGGCTGACCCGCCGAATCCATACGAAAATCGGGGGGCGAACGATCGACGACCACGCATGACCATTATGGTTTATGCGCGCCTCTGAAACGGATTGTGGGGCCAGTCCCAACGTGTCCCAGCGGAGCCACAACGTAACGCCGCAGGTTTTCATTCATTCTGATCAAGCAGGCGGGGCTCAAACGTAGCCAAGCTCACAGCGGCGCAGTCACGCTTGCTTGACCAAGAAGCCGGCAATGACACGATGCTGCTTGGCCATCTTTCCAAGCGTGCCCGCCAAGTCGTCCGGCTGTGGCTCGCCTACTGGATTATCGAGCCGGCCACGTGTCGCACCCTCGCCGAAGGCTCGCGGCCGGAGCGCCCCCAGCCTCGCGCTCATGCTCGACGGCGGCAGGTGTTCACAGCGCACCGCGCGTCGAACAGACTGACTGCGGTCGACCTTCGATCGGGTCGGGTGGTTGCCATAATCGCCGAGATAGGCGACAAGCCCAGCACGCTTGCCTCGGTTCGGACAGTCGGGGAGCCTTCTTCGTTCTTATCGCCGAGCGTGCGCCCGGAAGTCTGTTTTGACCCACGTCAAGGACGCTGACCCGGGTCATACTAAATTGAGCGTTGCGGTAGTACGAAGGGTGCTGCAGCACTGGCGAGCGCTCTGTCGCATCCTAGCCATGCAACGAGAACCAAGTGGAGATCTTTCATGAAAAGCATGAAGGGAAGCAAGACCGAAGAGAACCTCAAGTACGCCTTTGCCGGCGAGTCGCAGGCCAACCGCCGTTATCTGTACTTCGCCGGGAAGGCCGACGTCGAGGGGTATAACGATGTCTCCGCCGTGTTCCGCTCCACCGCCGAGGGCGAGACCGGTCATGCGCACGGCCATCTCGAATACCTCGCGCAGGTGGGCGACCCGGTTACCGGGCTTCGGATCGGCCCGACTTCAGACAACCTGAAGTCCGCGATCGCAGGCGAAACTCACGAATACACCGATATGTACCCGGGGGTGGCAAAGAAGGCGCGTGAGGAAGGTTTCGACGAGATCGCGGATTGGTTCGAGACGCTGGCGAAGGCGGAGCGTTCTCACGCCAACCGCTTCCAGAAGGCGCTGGACGCCCTCGGCAAATAGGCACTACTGCGGCCGCAGGGAGCAGCCGGCGCGGCCGGCCAGCGCTGTCTGCGTGCCAGAACAGAGCAGGTGGACGACATGGATGCACCGACCGAAACCGCGGGCGAGGGCAGCCTCGAGGCGCCCATTCGCCACCCGGTGGACTGGCGCAGCCCCGAGTTCTACAGCGAGCAAGCGCTCAACAAAGAGCTCGAGCGCGTGTTCGACATCCGCCACGGCTGCCGCCGCTGCGTAAGCCTGTGCAACGCCTTCCCAACGCTGTTCGACCTAGTGGACAGCTCGCCCACCATGGAGGTGGACGGGGTCAGGCAGGAGGACTATGTAAAGGTCGTGGAGCACTGCTACCTGTGCGACCTACGCTACATGACGAAGTGCCCGTACGTGCCGCCGCATCAGTGGGACGTAGACTTCCCGCACCTGATGCTGCGCGCCAAAGCGGTCAAGTTCAAGAAGGGCGAGGTCAAGGCAAGCCACAAGCTGCTGTCCAATACCGATATGGTCGGCAAGCTCGGCGGCATTCCAGTGGTCGCACAGGTTGTGAATGCCGCCAACAAGAATGCGGTTGCACGCAAGCTGCTCGACAAGGTAGTGGGTGTGCATCCCGAGGCGCTGGTGCCGCAGTATCACAGCGACACTTTGCGTAAACGCGCGGAGCGCCGTCCGGCCGAGGAACTCCTGGCGGTGCCGACCGGGACCACGAAAGGAAAAGGTAGTGCTGTTCGCCACGTGCTACTGCAACTACGACGAGCCGCAGATCGGCGAGGATCTGATCGAGGTCTTCGAGCACAACGGCATTCCGGTGACCATCGCCGAGAAGGAACGCTGTTGCGGCATGCCCAAGCTCGAGCTGGGCGATCTCGACGCGGTGGCGCGGGCGAAGGAAGCAAACATCCCGGTGCTTGCCAGACTGGTGGACGCTGGCTGGGACATCGTCGCCCCGGTGCCCTCCTGCGTCCTGATGTTCAAGCAGGAGCTGCCGCTCATGTTCCCCAATGACGCAGATGTCCAGAAGGTCAAGAGCGCCACCTTCGACCCGTTCGAGTATCTGATGTTGCGCCACCGGGAAGGCAAGCTGCGCACCGATTTCAAGCGGCCGCTCGGCACGGTTTCGTACCATGCGCCGTGCCACTTGCGCGTGCAGAACATCGGCCTCAAGACCCGCGGCCTGCTGAGCCTCGTCCCCGGCACCAAGATCGACACGATCGAGCGCTGCTCCGGTCACGACGGGACATACGCGGTAAAGAGCGAGTTCCACAAGGTCTCGATGAAGATCGGCAGGCCAGTGGTAAGCCGGGTGCAATCGGACAATCCCGACCACTACTCCAGCGACTGCCCGATGGCCGGGCATCAGATCGAGAATGGCCTGAGGCGCGGCAAGAAACCCGAGCACCCGATGACGCTGCTCCGCGTGGCCTACGGGCTTTGACGGACGCGACTCAGAAAAGGAGAGCCACGTGAAAAACGCAATCTCGGAGAAACCCGATTCCGGCGCGCACGCGCCCGAAATCGACATCGGCATCGGCGCCAAGGATCGGGGACGCATCGCCCAGGGTTTGTCCCGGCTGCTGGCCGATACCTACACGCTCTATCTCAAGACGCATAATTTCCACTGGAACGTCACCGGGCCGATGTTCAATACGCTGCATCTGATGTTCGAGCAGCAGTACAACGAGCTGTGGCTAGCGATCGACCTCATCGCCGAGCGCATTCGCGCGCTAGGCCTTCCAGCGCCCGGCACCTACAAGGAATATGCGCGGCTGTCGTCCATCAAGGAGACCGACGGCGTGCCCAAAGCCGAGGAAATGGTCCGCCTGCTGGTCGAGGGTCAGGAAACGGTCGCGCGCACTGCCCGCGAGCTGTTCTCCCTGGTCGAGGAAGTGCACGATGCGCCGACTACTGACCTGCTCACTCAGCGCATGCAGGCGCATGAGAAGAACGCATGGATGCTGCGAAGCCTGCTCGAAAGCTGAGCCTCCCACATGGACCGCAAACACACGAAGGAGGAGCGCCAAGGACGTTGCCCGAACACCCGGAACGCCAGGCCCCGAGCGATATGCCCGCACGTGCCCGGTTAGAACGCCTCAACCACGACTTGGAATTTGCCGGCGCCACGAGTGTCCCTCGATCGAAGTCGGCAGCACGGATCTCGACCGCAAAGCCAACAACCACTTTACTCAGTTCGAGCTGGCGGCGTTCGCGGCGGCCCGTCCCCCCTCGGCATGAGCGCTTCGCCCCACACTGCGGTCTGGCCATCGACGCCAAGCAGAATCACGCCGTATGAAGGATAGGATCCGCGACCGGATCCCCGACTGGCGAGCGGCGTGACACTCCGCCCATTGGGGCTAGCGTCCGACCCGCCAGTAGAACCCTTCCCCTACAGGGTAATCCACGGCGAGAAACTCGCCTTTGCCTCCGCAGGCGAAATAGGAATGGTGGGGTGTACCAGCAGCTGGCGCCGGCACGTCGCTTGGCCACCATGCCGCTGCCATTCTTGCCCCGGAAACCTGAGCAGGGGGAACCTGCGAGCAGTCGTGCGGCGGAGCCCATTTTTCGGCTGCGGGGAAGTTGAAGCGAACGATGCTGCGGCTTGCATCGAGTTCGTGTTTCTCCTTCAAGTTGTAGGCGTCTGCCGGCAGCCACGCGGGAATCCACCCGTTCTGAAGAGCGCCGGCTGTCCGGGCAGCGCTGAGCGTCTTGTAACTTGTCTCCTGCTCTGGCGACGAGCATCCCGCAGCTAGCGCGGAGCCGGCCGAAAGCAAGAGTGCAGCAGTCACGCGGAAGCCAGCTCTCGGCAAATCGTCTCTGCCCTGTAGGCATCGCAGTACGCAGGTGATCGACATCGTTGCACATCGAAAGCGCCGTCTCAGATCGCTTAGATTGCCGGCCGCGACAAAGCCGCCCTGATCCTCACTCAAACGGTGCCCCCTTCTTCGCTGGCGACCATCTCGCGGTCCGACGAAGGCGCGCATGATCCCCGCTTGACCGCGCTCGCGCGCGGATCTCAGCATCGGGGAGAGCATCGCGACGCCCTAGTCGGTGAAGCGTAGACTGGGGCGCGCGGCCGCGACCGTCGCTGTTCACCTCGACCTTCGTGAGACCGGCAAGGACGCTCGCTACGACGTGGAAAGCCTTGGGCTCGGCTGGAAGTACGACGTGCGTATCGAGAGCAAGGACACCGCGCTGCCCACTTAGCGTATTTCGTACGCGTCACGAGCATCAACGCCCGCCATCCATCGGCCGCGGAGCGGCGATTCGCCAAACAGCTCACCCGACGCCGACTCAGCGCACGCGGGATCACTACAAATGGGCAACCAAGCCCACCATCACAATATCCTCATGTCTATTGTAAAAGGAGGCTACGCGGGTGTACAGGCTGCGGCTGAGTCCGGGCGCAACCGAGGTTGTGGTCGAAGGCCTGGCGCTGCTTGCAAAGGCAAGCTCGGCGCCGACGCCGTCGACGTGAATGTGAGCGCCCCAAGTTGGAAGTTGTCCCGACAAAGCCGGCGGCGAGTCGATGCAGCTCACCGCGAAGCTGTCCGGCGCGGAATGCAACGCCGATGTGATCCTCAAGCTGTCTGCGCTCGAAGGCCCGGCCAAGGCGCTCAAGATCGGTTCGCTGACGCTGAACGTCGATGCCAAGCAGACGGACAGCGCGGTGAAGGTGGCGCTCGGCACGCCGATAGCCACTCACTCTGCACCCGAGGCTCGTCGAGCTGCAGAAGATCGCCGCGGATCTGAGTCTCGCCAGTCCGACGCTCCCACAGAAGGCGATGAGGGCGTCGCTATTCGGCGCCCTCCGTGCAGATCCGGAGAACGAGCGCCTTGCCGCGGACCTCATCGTCAAGCTGGATGAGAGCACGGTCAAGGCCAGGCTCGACCTCGGTCCGCTCAGTGCGCCGGCTATCACTCCTAGTCGACATCGACCGGTTCGACGTGGACAAGTATCTACCTTCCAGGCAGAAGAGCGCGCAAGCCAAGCCCTCCCCGGCTCAGCCCAAACGACCCGAGCAGCCGATCGACTTGTCGCCATTGAAGGCGCTCAACCTGGAGGGTCGCCTCTACTATCAATAGATCGGACAGCTTGCAGCCGAGGGCATCCGGGCGAGCGACGTGCGCGTCGAAGACAAGGTGAAAAACGGCAAGCTCAGCGTCGATCCGCTGACCGCAAACCTGTACGAGGGCAGCATGCAGCGGGCGGTGGCGGCCGACGCGAATGCCAACCAGGCTGTCAGTGATGTGTCGAGTCCTGCCACGGGTGGGTTTGCTGCGCGTCATCGCGTGGGAACGCGAGCGCGGACGCCACGACCTGCGGTGACAGCAGACGCGTGATCCTTACCGCATCCGGCTGTCGGAGGTCATGCTGCAGCAGGCCCAGGTGACTGCGGTCATCGCCTACTACCGGCGTTTTCTCGCGCTTCGCCGGCCTGCAGGGACTGTCGGCCGCAGCCGAGGACGATGTCCTTGCCCATTGGAGCG
>DATJVI010000024.1:0-12023 GCA_035501875.1 Burkholderiales bacterium | reverse complement strand
AGTTCGGACCCAACACCAAAGTCGACTGGAGCGCCCAGACCGCCTTCCCGGGCAGCGAGCACGGCTCTGAGCACGATCAGATCAAGGTCATGATGGAGTCGGTCCGCATGGGCGGCATCGCGCTGTCGGTGGGGGTCGTGTGGTGGGCGAGCCGGGTCACCGGACTGGTCGGCAGCCTGCTGGCTTCGATGCCCGCCTGGCGCCATCTTGATCCGTTACCCATTGTCGGCCGCGACGACGAGGAGGAGTGGTACGACGCGAAAGACTCAGACGCGGATGCGGACGAGCTCGCCATCTCCATGGTTCTGGACGGCCCGCGTAGCGGCGCGGCCGTGGGCGCGTAAGGAGGCGGCGTGCAGATCCCGTTCGGACCGCTATCACGCATCAAGCTCGGACCGTTGTCGCGCATCAAGCTCGGTCCGGTAGCGCGAATCAGCCTGGGACTGGTGTCGCTCGCCAGCTGCCTCCTCTTGACCGCCGATCTGATCCTCGGCGTGATTCCCGACGAAGGTTCTGTCGCACGCCAGATCCGAAAGAAATCGAGCGAGAGCTTGGCAATTCAGCTCGCGGCGCTGGCGCAGAGCGACGATATCGAGACGTTGAAGCGGACACTGCATGCCGTCGTGACGCGTGATGTGGACGTGCTGTCCATCGCGGTCCGTCGGGCCGACGGACACGTGGCAGCGCAGACCGGCAGCCACGAGCGCTACTGGGTGCCGCCGCCACAGGACAAATCCACCTTGACCGACGTATTGGTTCCGATCAAGACGCCGAACGGGGTCTGGGGGCAGGTCGAGGTTGCGTACCGTCCGCTCACGCCTCAGACGCTGCTGGGCTGGCTCAAATATCCCAGCGTCGTCCTGACGTCGATCATGCTGTCGCTCGGCTTCCTGTTGTTCTATCTCTACCTCAAGCGCATTCTGCAGCACCTCGACCCGAACGCAGCCATCCCGGATCGGGTGCGCACCGCGTTCGATGCGCTGTCTGAAGGCTTGGTCGTGATCGACAGGCAGGGGCAGATCGTGCTCGCGAATGCGGGGTTCCGCAGCCTCCATCCGGATGCCGTGCGAGATCTCACCGGCAAGAAGATCGCAGACATGGAATGGCTGGTCAGCGCGATCGGCAACCATCCCGCGGCCTGGCCCTGGGAACGCGCGATGGCAACCAAGGCCTCGGTGACCGGGGAAACCATAAAGATCCAGCGCGGCGAGGGCGATGGGGTGAAGGTCACCCTCAACTGCGCGCCGGTTCTGGGCGAGCGCGACAGCGTGCGCGGCTGCCTCATCACGCTCGATGACTTGAGTCTGGTCGAGCACATGAATCAGCAGCTGCTCGACACCGTGGCTCAGCTCGAGGTGGCGAAAGCTCAGATCGAGCAGCAAAACGTTCAGCTGAGGCACCTGGCCGATCACGATCCGCTCACCTCCGTCCTCACTCGACGCGCGTTTCTGGAACGGGCCCAGCAGGCGTTCCTCAAGACGGCGTCACAGCGCGGCCGCGACCTGTGCTGTGTCATGGTTGACGTCGATCACTTCAAGTCGGTAAACGACCGCTATGGCCACCTGATTGGCGATCAGGTGATCCATCGTGTTGCGCTGATACTGCGCGATGCTACGCCGGCAGGTGACCTCGTTTGCCGTTATGGCGGCGAAGAATTCTGCATGCTGGTGTCCGGCATCAAGACCGGACAGGCACAGCAGTTCGCCGACCAGATCCGCAAAGTAGTCGAGACCACCTGTGGCCCCGCGGTCATCCCGGGCGAGGCGGCGCGAATCACTGCGAGCTTCGGGGTGGCGTCGTTCGACTTTGGTGCCAGAACGCTGGCCGAGCTCATCAAGCAGGCCGATCAGGCCCTGTATCTCGCCAAGTCCACCGGCCGCAACCGCGTGTGCCGCTACGATGAGCTGGCGAGCGGCGATCAGTCCGCGCGGGCTGCGTAAGCGCGAGTCAAATTATCCATCGAGCGTCGGTAGGTCAACCGCGTTCGTTCCTTGGTGACTTTCCTAGCAGTGCAACGTCCCGAAGCATGAGGGCGCCGTCCCTCCGCGACCCTCTCGCTTCCGCTCGAACGATCCAACGCGACGGCCGGCGAGCCGAGCGCGCAAGAGATCACCGCATAGCGGCGGGTCAGGCGGCGAGCAGGCTCTTCAGTGCCTGGTCGATGAACCGGCTGTCCACCGGGTTGAGACCGTTCCCGGCCTGGTGACCCCATACCGAGGGGATCACGCGAAACTCGGCGCCTGGGATGCATGACGCCTCGTAACGAATATCCTCTGGCGTGAAATAGAGGTCCGTTTCGCCCGCCATGACCAAGGCCTTGGCGCGGATCGAACCGAGCGCCTGCTCCAGGCTTCCCCCGCAACCCGGCGTGGCGCCGAGATCGTTATGCTGCCATGTCCGCAGCATCGACAGCAGATTGTTGGCGTCGCGGCGCAGAAAGCGCCGTTCCCAGAATCCGACGAGAAAATCCTCCAGCGAAGAAAAGCCAAGCTGACGGTACAGCTCCTGGCGATAGAACGGCTGCGAGAAGCCCCAGCCCGCGTAGACGCGAGCGAAGGCGCGGATGCCGCGAACGGGCTGATCTTCGTACCAGCCATCCTTCCAGGCGGCGTCAGCGGTCAACGCTGCTTTGATCCCTTCGAGAAAGACAAAGTTGTGTGCGGTGGTGCGCGCTGTCCCGCAGAACGGCGCGATGCGCTCGACCATCTCGGGATGGCTTGCGGCCCACTGGAAGGTCTGTTGTGCCCCCATCGACCACCCCACCACCAGTGCGATGCGCGAGATCCCAAATCGCTCCGCCACCAGGCGATGCTGGGCGATGACGTTGTCGAGCACCGTCACACGAGGAAAGTGCGCACGGTCATGCGGTGGCGCCATGTTGCTGGGCGAAGAGGACAGGCCGTTGCCGAGCATGTCGGGAACGACGATGAAGTACCGCTCCGGGTCGAGTGCCTTGCCTGGACCGATCGGCCACTCGATGTCGGAGTGGTGCGCGCCGTAGGACGTAGGGTAAACGACTGCGTTCCTCTTGTCGGCGTTTAGCCTTCCGTGAGTCTTGAAGGTCAGTATCGCGCCGGGCAGAGTGGTGCCCGAGCCAAGCACGAAATCGCCGAGAGGGAACCTGCCTTCGCCCGCGTCCACGCTGGGCTTTCCCCCGATATCGACAGGCCGTTTCGCGTCTGACGCTGATGTCATGATTGGTCCGGTTCAAGTCTCGCTTCCGCAACACGCCCCACGACTCGGTCGGCTTGATGGGGCGGGATTATGCTCTATACACAAAAGCAAGGTCTTGTGTCAGGAAATAGCAAGGCGACATTAAGGCATCTGTAAGGCCGTCTGCGTACTCTGCCCGGACCGCCATTCCCGTCCGAGATCACTCTTGCCCGCATGCAGAATCCGCCCCACCGATGGATGGCATTGGCCATCGCTGCGTTCGCGGCCCTCAACGCGGCTGGCGCCGAGCCGCGAGTAGCGCCGAATCCCGAGCATCTCACTTTGGTGATGGCCGAAGAGCTGTTTCGAGACCATAGCCGTGAGCTGCTCGCCGCCAGGCGCTCGATCGAGTCGGCCGAGGCGGACAAGGTGATAGCGGCGCAGCGCCCTAATCCCACGCTGTCCGCCGGTGTCTCGTCGCTCTCGGCGCAGAATTGGAGCGCTGCTTCCGGTTTTCGTGACAAGCCGATCGACACGGGCATTCAGTTGAGTCAGCTGATCGAGCGCGGCAACAAACGTGAGCTTCGCACCGAAGCGGCGCAGAGCAGCCTGGAAGCGAGCCGGCACGATTTCCAGGATGTGCTGCGGCAACAGACGCTTGCCATGCGCAGCGCATTCTACGACCTGCTGCTGACGCAGGAGCGCGTGCGCGTGAGCGAGGAGACGCAGGCGCTTTTCCGCCGCAGCGTCGACGCGGCCGAGCTGCGCCTCAAGGCCGGAGACATTGCCTCTTCGGATCTGTCGCGCCTGCGAGTGGACGCGCTGCGGGCCGAGAACGACGTGCGTCAGACTCGAGCCGATCGCGAAAAGGCGCAGCTCGTGCTCGCCTATTTTCTGGGATTGGAGAAGAGCGCGGCCGCCATCCGCGCCGAGCAGGATTGGCCCGCCCCCGCTGCCGTTCCGGCGCCGAAGAGCATCGACGATCTTCTCGATCAGCGCGCCGATGTGCGCGCCGCTCGCCAGCGCCTGGAGGCGGCTCGCAAGAACCGCGACCTTGCGCGTGCGGCGCGCACCCGCGACGTCACCGTGGGGGTGGGATACGATCACTTTCCCACGCAGATCAGCAACAACACCTTCGGCGTCAGCGTCAGCGTACCGCTGTTCCTCTTCTACCAATTCGAAGGGGAGATCAAGAAAGCCGAAGTGGTGGTCAACTCTGCGGAGGAAGATCTCGAGCGCACCCGCGCGCTGGCGCGCGCGGATATCGCACGCGCACGCGCAGACCTGGAGTCTGCCCAGGAACGCGTGCAGCGGTACAGCGACTCGCTGCTCAAGGAGGCGCAACGCGCGGCCGATGCGGCCGAGTACGCCTACAAGCGCGGGGCTGTGGGCGTCACAGATCTGCTCGATGCCCGGCGCACATGGTATGCCACGCGGTTGGACGCTGCGGCGGCGCAGGCCGACTATGCGAAGGCGCTGGCGGCCTGGCAAGCGGCGACCGGAGCGGACGCGGCGGGATCATGAGCGATCCTCGGCCTAGCGTGCGGAACATGTCTCGACCACTGGCCCTCGTGCGCGCTGGATTCGGTGCCGCCGCGCTGGCAGGTGTGCTCGGCCTGATTGCGGGCTGCAGCGACAAGAGCCGCGAAGACGCAACCCAGGCGCCGGTCGTGAAGGGCGCAAGCGTCGTATTCCCTGACGGCAGCCCGCAGCTCGCCGCGTTTGCCAGCCAGGCAGTCGAGGTCACCAAACCCATCACCCACAACCTCACCGGGAGGCTGACCTGGGACGAGGACCGCACGGTACGCGTGTTTTCCCCCTTCGCGGGACGCATCCAGGCCATCCGCGCGAGGGTGGGTGAGCGGGTCGCAGCCGGCCAGACGCTGGCGAGCATCGCATCCCCGGATTTCGGACAGACTCAAGCAGAAGCGAGCCGGGCGGCCGCCGACTTCGCGGTCGCGCAGAAGAACGTGGAGCGCCTGCGCGATCTCGCCGCCAACGGCGTCGCGGCCGAGAAGGATCTGCACGCGGCAGAGGCCGACTTCGAGCGTGCACGCGCGGAGCTCGAGCGCGTGAAGGCGCGCAAGAACCTCTATGGCGGGGGTGACAGCGTCGACCAGCTCTACCCGCTGCGTGCGCCGGTTGCGGGGGTTGTAGTGGAGAAGAACCTCAACCCGGGTCAGGAGGTGCGGCCCGACCAGATCACCGCCAACGTGCCGCCGCTGTTCGTCATCACCGATCCCGCGCGGCTGTGGGCGCTGCTCGACGCCACGGAGCGCGACCTGCGTTTCCTCCGCTCCGGTCTGACCATCAGCCTGCGCACGCCGGCCTACCCGGACCACGCATTCCCGGCGCGCATCGAGTCGGTGTCGGACTACATCGACCCCAGCTCCCGCATGATCAAGGTGCGCGCCTCGGTGGCGAACGCGGGCCGGGAGCTGAAAGGCGAAATGTTCGTCACCGCGGAAATTACCGACGCCTCGGGGACCGGTGTGCTCGTGCCCCCGCAGGCCGTGTTCCTGGTAGGTGATCGGCACTTCGTGTTCATCGACGAGGGACACGGCCACTATCAGCGCACCGAGGTGAGCCGTGCCGGCGAAGTCGATGGGCATGTTGCGGTCCGCTCGGGGCTCGCGGCCGGGCAGCGCGTCGTAACGGGTGGTTCACTTCTCCTTCAGCAGCTGGTGGCGAGCGAGGGCGGCGGCTGAGCAAGCGCCGCCGAAGGCCGAAGCGCTGAGCGCATGATCAGGGCGGTCGTCTCCTTTTGCCTGCGGCAGCCGTTGTTCGTCCTGCTCGGAACTCTGCTGTTCGTGGGCGCCGGCATCGCGGCGTTCCTGCAACTGCCGATCGAGGCGTTCCCCGACGTCTCCGACACCCAGGTTACCGTCATCACGCTCTACCCGGGACGCGCCGCGGAAGAGGTGGAGAAGCAGGTGACCATTCCGCTGGAAGTGGCCCTGGCGGGACTGCCCGATGCCGTCCGCATGTTCTCGCACACCCAGTTTGGCCTGTCGTATCTGATCCTGACGTTCGACGACCGTGCCACGCCGTACTTCGCACGTCAGCAGGTTGCCGAGCGGCTGCGCGACGCGGATCTGCCCAACGGCGTTACGCCGTCGCTGGCACCGCTCTCCACCGCCATCGGTGAGGTCTACCGCTATCGTTTACGCGGAGACGGTTTGAGCCCGATGCAGCTGCGTACCATCGAAGATTGGACGGTGGAGCGCCAGCTCAAACAGGTTCCCGGGGTGGCCGACATCGTCACGATGGGCGGCCTGATCAAGCAGTACGAGGTGAATCCCGATCTCGCGCGCATGAAGCTGTACCGCGTGACGCTGCAGCAGCTGTTCCAGGCGCTGTCCAACGGCAACGCCAATGCCGGCGGCAGCTACGTCGAGCAGGGGCGGCAGCAGTATCTCATCCGCGGCATCGGCATGTTCCGCGATGCCTCGGAGATCGGCGACGTGGTAGTCGCGTCACGCAACGGCACGCCTGTCATGGTCAAGCACATCGCGGAGGTCAACGTCGGGGCCGTCCCGCGGCAGGGCATCGTGGGCCAGGACGCCGACGATGACGTGGTGACGGGCGTGGTGCTGATGCGCCAGGGCGAGAATCCGTCGCGCGTGCTGAAAGCGCTCAAGGCAAAGATCGATCACCTCAACCGCTACGTGCTGCCCAAGGGCGTGCAGATCGTCTCCTTCTACGATCGCACCTGGCTGATCGGCAAGACGCTGCGTACCGTATTCACGAATCTGGCCGAGGGTGCCGCACTGGTCACCCTGGTGCTGCTGCTGTTTCTGGGCAATCTGCGAGCGGCGGCGATCGTCGCTCTGGTCATCCCGCTGTCGCTGCTGGCCACGTTCCTCGGCCTGACGTGGGTGGGCATTCCCGCCAATCTGCTTTCGCTCGGTGCGATGGACTTCGGCATCATCGTCGACGGCGCGGTAATCGTGGTGGAGAACATCTTCCGCAACCTGTCGCAGGGCAGCGGGGAGACGCATCGGGAGCGCCGCACCGCTCGGGTCCTGGAGGCGACGTTGGAGGTAGGGCGGCCTACGTTGTTCTCGATGCTGATCATCATCGCCGCCAACATCCCCATCTTCACGTTGCAGCGCCACGAGGGGCGGATCTTCGCCCCCATGGCATGGTCGGTGAGCTCCGCTCTGGTCGGCTCGCTCGTTGTATCGCTGACCCTCGTGCCGCTGCTGTGTCTGCTCCTGCTCGGAAAGCGAATGCCCCACGAAGAAAACTGGCTGGTCCGGCGCAGCAAGGCGTTCTACCGCCCAATCCTTGGCTGGGCTCTTGCGCACAAGACGCCAGTGCTGGCCGCGGCCGCCGCGGCTCTGGCCGCGAGCCTTGCGCTCGTGCCTCGGTTGGGCAGCGAGTTCCTGCCGGAGCTCAACGAAGGCTCGATCTGGATCAACCTGCCCATGCCCGCGAGTGTGTCCGTGTCGGAAGCGCAGGCGTTGCTCGGCAAGGTCCGAGCGCTGCTGCACACCATTCCCGAAGTCAACACGGTCATCTCCAAGACCGGGCGCCCCGAGGACGGCACCGATCCCAAGCTCATCAGCATGGCCGAGCTGCTCGTGGACCTGAAACCGGAGTCGCAGTGGCGCAAGGGCGTCACCAAGCGCCAGCTGCTCGATCAGATGGACCGCCTCCTCGATCAGAATCTGCCAGGGCTGGACACCAGCTTCTCGCAGCCGATCCGCGACAACGTGCTCGAGAGCATCTCGCAGATCGACGGCCAGATCGTGATCAAGGTGGCAGGCGACGACCTCGGCGTGCTCAAAGAGCAGGGCAAAAAAACGCTGGAGGCAGTGCGCGGCGTGCCTGGCGTCGTCCGCGCCTTCATCGACCGCGAGGGGGAGCTGCCGCAGGTGATGATCGAGGTCGACCGCGAGCGCGCCGCCCGCTACGGGCTGAATGTGGCGGACATCGACGATGTGATCGAAACGGCGCTGGGCGGACGCGCCGCCACCCAGATCTGGGAGGGCGAACGGCGCTTCGGTGTCGTCGTGCGCGTGCGCGAGGCGGAGCGGCTCCTCGACAAAATGGGCGACATCCTGGTCAGCACGCCCGACGGTCAGTTCATACCGCTGTCGCAGGTCGCGAATTTCCGCACGGCCGGCGGCGCGATGAACATCAGCCGGGAGAACGGCCAGCGCGTGCTGTCGATCGGTGTGTTCATCAAGGACCGCGACATGGGGAGCGTGGTGGCGGACATGCAGGCGCGTGTGGCGAGCCAGGTGCAGCTGCCCGAGGGGTACGCGATTTCCTGGTCGGGCGAGTTCGAGAACCAGAAGCGGGCGATGGAGCGCCTGTCGATCATCGTTCCGCTCAGTATTCTGATCATCTTCCTGCTGCTGTTCAACGCATTCAAGTCGCTGCGCCACGCCGTGCTGATCGTGCTCAACATTCCTTTCGCGCTCATCGGGGGTGTTGTGATGCTCTACGCGACCGGAACGCCTCTGTCGGTGTCCGCAGCCATCGGCTTCATCGCGCTGTTCGGACAGGCGGTGCTCAACGGTGTGGTCATGGTCACCTACTTCAACCAGCTGCGCGCGAGCGGGCTCACGCCGGAGCGTGCGGTCACCGAAGGGGCAGAGGTGCGGCTGCGCACTGTACTGATGACGGCCCTGCTCGCAATGCTGGGGCTGCTGCCGATGGCGCTTTCCACCAGCATCGGTTCCGAGACCCAGAGGCCGCTGGCCTTGGTGGTGATCGGGGGCCTGATCAGCGCCACCGTGCTGACGTTGATTGTGCTTCCGATCCTGTATCTGCTGTTCGAGCGCGGCAGGGCGATTCCGGCGATAGGGCTGCAGCAGCCGGCTTCGCCGGCCGATCAAGCTGGATGAGCGCTCACCCCCCTCACGGAGTAGGGCGGGATGAGGGGGAGCGCCGCTAGCGCCGATCGCGGATTGCGGCGGCCGCTATCCGATCCACCAAGCGGGGAGCGAAAAGCTTGAGCCAGCGTCCGAGTCGCCCGCGTCGGGACATGATCAGCAGCCGCCTGCGCTGCTCGATCGCCGGCACGATCAGCCGTGCGCATTGCTCGGCGCTCATGATGCGCTCTTGCTGCATCGGGCTCGTGCCCAGCGGCCGGCCATCGGGGCCGATCGCGCGCTTATGAATTTCCGAGCGCACGAAGTCGGGCGCAACGATGGTGACGGTGACGCCGGAGCCCTGCAGCTCGATGCGCAGCGACTCGAAGAAGCCGACCATCGCGTGCTTGCTCGCCGCATACCCCGAGCGTTCGGGCACGCCGGTGAAACCGGCCAGGCTCGCAATCCCAACCAAACGCCCCTGCGTGCGCTCGAGCCACGGCAGCGCGAGCGCGGTGAGATGCGCGGGGCTCAGATAGTTGATGTCGATCAGCCTCTCGAGTACCGCGAGATCAGCCAGCGCGTCCAGGCGCGACCACATCGTGGCGCCCGCGTTGTTGATGAGCACGTCGAGACGGCCGAACCGAGCCAGCGTCGCATCCATCAGCGATTGACGTTGACGCGGATCGAGCAGGTCCGTCGGCACGCTCAGAGCAGCGCTGCCCCGGGCCTCGCACTCGCGCCTGACTTCTTCCAGCCGTTCGCCGTTGCGCGCTGCGAGCACGAGAGAGAGCCGCTGCCGCGCAAGCTCATGCGCGAGGGCGCGGCCGATGCCCTCGGACGCCCCGGTCAGCAGAACGACCTGGCCGGAGAGCGGGCCGGTCATGCGGGATTTTTACCGATCAGATCGGCCGCCTTCTCGGCAACCGCGATCACTGCGGCGTTGATGTTGCCCGAGGGAACGGACGGCATGATCGAGGCGTCGACCACGCGGAGCCGCTCGATCCCACGGACGCGCAGCTCGGGGTCGACTACGGCGCGCGCGTCCGTCCCCATGCGACAGGTCGAGGTTGGATGGAACACCGTGTCGCCGGCCTCGCGGCAAAAGGCCAGCCAGTCCTCATCGCTCTGAACGCGCGGCCCCGGAAATTCCTCCGCTGCTACATAGTCGCGCAAGGGGGCGGTGCCGGCGATGCGCCGGATGAGCTTCAAGCCGTCCACCATCACACGGCGATCGTTGGGAGTGGCCAAATAGTTATAGCGGATCGAGGGGGCAGCGCGCGGGTCGGGCGATGCGATGTGCACATGGCCCCGTGACTCGACCTGGGTTTGCGACATCGACAGCGTGAAGCCGGAAAACGGGTGCAGCACGCCGCCCCGCTTGGCGGTGGAGAAGTTGATGAAGTAGAGCTGCGCGTCCGGGCGTGGGAGCTCGGGCCGAGTACGCACGAAAGCAGCGGCGTAACCTGCACTGACGGTCAGCGGGCCGTGCCGGAACAGCAGATATTGCAGACCGATCTTCGCCTGTCGCCACCAGCTTTGCATGTCGTCGTTGAGCGTGATCGGGCGGGTGCAGCGCCAGAAAGTCCGGCAGTAGAAGTGGTCCTGCAGGTCCTCGCCTACGCCGGGCGCGTCGTGCAGGACGGGAATGCCGTGGCGCTCGAGCAAAGCGCGGGGGCCGACGCCCGAGAGTTGGAGAAGCTGGGGCGAGTTGATCGTGCCCGCGGCAAGAATCACCTCGCGTGTCGCGCGGACCTCGCGCTTTACGCCGTCCGCTTCATAGGCCACGCCGGCGGCGCGCTTGCCATCGAACAGCAACCGGGTCGCGAGCGCCTTGACTTCCACCCGCAGGTTCGGGCGCTTCTGCGCGGGACGCAGATAGCCCACCGCAGTGCTACAGCGTCGGCCATTTCTCGCCGTGGCCTGATAGTAGCCGGTGCCCTCTTGCGTGGCGCCGTTGAAATCGTCGTTGCGCGGAATGCCGAGCGCCATCGCTGAAGCGATGAAGGCGTCGCACAGCTCGTGCCGGTCCGGCAGATCGGAGACGGTGATGGGGCCGCCCACGCCATGCCACTCGTTCGCGCCGCGCTGATGATCCTCCGATCTCTTGAAATACGGCAGCAAATCGCCGAATCTCCAACCGGGCACGCCCCAGCCGTCGTAGTCCTCGCGCTGGCCGCGGATGTGAACGAGACCGTTGATCGACGAGGAGCCGCCCAGCACTTTGCCGCGTGGCGTGAAGACGCGCCGGCCGTTGAGCGCCGGCTCGGGCTCGGACTGATAGGCCCAGTTGACGTCGGTGCGCGCGAACAACTTCCCGTAGCCGAGCGGCACGTGGATCCAGAAGTCCTTGTCGCGCGGGCCCGCTTCGAGCAGCAGCACGGTCGCGCGCCCGTCGGCGGTCAGGCGGTTGGCGAGCACGCAGCCCGCCGAGCCCGCGCCCACGATCACATAGTCGAAGCTGGTCAAGGGAGAAGTGACGAACGTAAGCACCGCGCCGGGCGCGTCCTTGTCATTCGGACGTGGCACGGCGAAGGACGCGAATGGTACTCCAACTGTCCTTGAAGCGGGGCACCCCATCGTAAGGGCAGGTTCAGCCTGGTCGATGCAAATCGTGCCGGCCTTGCAATGTTCTGTTTACAGACGCGTGGTCAAATAGGAGCCTCAAACGACAAGCGGACATTTCAAGCAAATGACTTCGATCCAGCAGGCTGTCCAGGAAGCCACGACCGAGCAGGAAATCCACCGGCTGGTGGCGGCGTATGCGAAGGCGACTCGACTCGACGATCAAATCATGCGGCTCGCCGAGGTCGTCCCCGGTGTTCCGCCGCGCGAGGCGAGCGATCTGAGCGGACGGGTGCGTGTTCTTTTCACCGGTCTGGGGATTGCATCCAAACGCCTGGACGACGACTCACGTACGGCGATCAAGGAGGCCCTTCACGTGTTTTGTCACGCGCTGCTGCGCCTGAACGAGTTGCAGTCGGCACGCCCGGACAATGGTTCCGCCTCGTCGGTGGGCGGATCCCTGTCCGACGCGCAGGCGGC
>DATJVI010000023.1:0-21596 GCA_035501875.1 Burkholderiales bacterium | reverse complement strand
CCGCGGCATCCACGCAGGCTTCGAGCTCGAGCAAAGTCCGCTTCGACAGTGCATTCAGCCGCTCGGGCCGATTCAGCTCGATATGCAGCACCCGCTCGCAGCGCACGACTTTCAGGTGCTCGAAGGCGCTCGGCGCTTGTTGCGTGGTCATCACTGGATCTCCTGACTTCGTAGGGATGGGTCGGGGAGCCTCCACAAGACCGCAGACGACCGGTCAACGCGTCGCGCTCAGACAGCGATCACCACGCCCGCGGCCACCAGCGCATCGATGTCGGCATCCGAATAGCCGTATTCGCGCAGCACCTCGCGCGTGTGTTCCCCGAGCACGGGTGCGCCGCGCCGCACGCCGCTCGGCGTGGCCGAGAACTTGACCGCCGCGCCGAGCGTCTTCGTTTTTCCCAGGCGGCTGTGCGGCACCTCGACCACCATCTCGCGCGCCTGCGTCTGCGGATCGGCCTGCATCTGAACGACGTCGAGCACCGGCCCGGCCGGTACACCGGCGGCCTCGAGCCGTCGCAGCCACTCCGCGCTGCTGCGCTGCCTGAACAGCGGGGCCAGCGCCGCCACCAGCGCGGGCAGGTTGGCCATGCGCACATCGTTGCTAGCGAAGCGCAGGTCGGTCTTCAGGGCGTCCGCTTCGAGCGCTTCGGTGAGCTTCACCCAGTTTGCTTGGTTGGCTGCGCCGACCGTAATCCATCCGTCGGCAGTCTCGAACGCCTGATACGGCGCGTTGAGCGGATGCGCGGAGCCGAGCGGCCCCGGCGCCACGCCGGTGGCCAACGCAATGGCAGACTGCCAATAGGTCTGCACGATTCCGGCCTCGAACAACGAGGCGTCCACGCGCTGGCCTTCGCCCGTCTTGAGCCGGTGCACGTAGGCGGCGAGCACACCCATCGCGGCGAGGATCCCGGCGGTGATGTCGGTGATCGGCGCCCCACACTTGATCGGCGCACGCCCGGGCGCCTCTCCGGTGATGCTCATCAATCCCGACATCCCTTGCGCGACGAGATCGAAACCGCCGCGCTGCGCATACGGGCCCGTGCGGCCGAAGCCCGAGATCTCGCAGTAGATCAACCCGGGACAGCGCTCGCGCAGCGACTCGTAGCCCAGGCCCAGGCGCTCCATCGTGCCCTTGCGGAAATTCTCGATCACGACGTCGGCCGTGCTCAGCAGCCGGCGTCCGATCTCGAGTCCTTGCGGGCGCTTGAGATCGACCGCGATGCCGCGCTTGTTGCGGTTGAGCATGAGATACGCCGCCGCTTCGCCTCCGATCGCCGGCGGGCGCATGCGACGCGTGTCGTCGCCGTCGGGGACCTTCTCCAGCTTGATCACTTCGGCGCCCATGTCGGCGAGCATCAGCCCGCAGGTCGGCCCTGCCATTACCTGGGCAAGCTCGATGACCTTGACTCCGGCGAGCGGCCCCATCTCAGCGCCCTTCGAAGTGGGGTGTGCTCTTGGCGAGAAACGCGCGGTAGCCGATACGAAAGTCCTGCGTTCCGAAGCACGCGTAACCCTCGTCGATCTCGGCCTGCGTCAAAGGCTGGGGATCGACGAGCCGGCGCGCAAACTTCTTGTGCCAGCGGGCGACGAGCGGCGCGCCCGCGGCGATGCGGCGCGCGGTCGCATAGGCCTCCTCTTCCACCTTCTCGTCGGGCACGATGCGGGTGACGAGGCCTTTCTCCTTGGCTTCCTGCGCGCCGAACACCCGCCCTTCGAGCAGGATCTCCAGCGCGATGGCACGGCCGACCAGGCCCAGCAGCGCGCGCAGTTCCGCGTGCGCCATGACCAGGCCGAGCTTGTTGATCGGCGCGCCGAAGCGGCTGGACTCGCCGCAGATGCGTAGATCGCAGGCTGCGGCGATCTCCAGCCCTCCGCCCACGCAGATCCCCTTGATCATCGCGACCAGCGGATGCCGGCACTGCTCGAGCGCGGCCAGGGTTGCGTGCATGATCGCGCCATAGGCGCGCGCCTGTTCGACATCGGCGCGCTCGTTCTCGAACTCGGAGATGTCGTTGCCCGGCGCGAAGGCCTTCTCTCCGGCCCCGCGCAGCACGATACAGCGAGTGTCGTCCTCGGCCGACAGCTCGGCGATCGCCTCGCCCAGGCGCTGCCACATGGGCTTGGTGAGCGCGTTGAGCTTCTCCGGACGGTTGAGCACTACCGTTGCGATGGGCCCTTCACGCTGGATCAGAATGGTGTCTGCCATGAATGTCTTCCTCCCGTTGCCTGGCGCGCAGGCGGAAGTAGGGTATCACCCTGGACGGGGGAGACCCAAAAGCCGTTGGTACGAGCGGTGTTGGACAGCCGCGTGCTTTGCTGTAGATTAGACATCGGTTGCAGTCGTCATAAGTGTCCAATATCCGCGCGGAAGGAGACCACACAATGGCAAAGAAGAAGATGTCGCTCAAATCCGGATTGATGCAGTTATGGGTGCTCGTTAGCCTCACACTGATGGGCATCGGTGCCTCTGCTGCGGGGCAACAGGCGGCAGCGGACGGCGGAGGTCGCGGCGCGGGGCCGAGCGTCCAAGGCGAGCAGCTGACCCTGTTCACCTTCGTGGGGCATATCGAGCAGAACGGAGCGTCGCTGGTCGCTTATGGCTACCTGACGCACATCTTTGGCATCGACGATGCTGACTTATTCACCGGATCGTTCCCTCCCGCGAACCCGGCCGACAGCGCCCGGTACACCTTCGTAACCAACGGCGCGTTCGTCTCCCGGTTCGTGGTGGGCGACGGCACGCCGGGCAAGACGGTCTTCAATCTCGTCGCGGACGTTTCGACGACGTACTACTTCGAGGACCAGGGAGCGCACGGTTGCGTGGGGACCCCCGACCAGTGCACCCCGGACCCCGGCCCGTTCATGAGCGGCACACCGATCGCCAAGTCCGTCGGTCGCGACTCCGACGTCAACAGCGTGATCGCCCCGAATCAAGGGGTGCTGTCGGGGAGCGCAGAGATGACCCTGGTCTCCACGGCGGTGAAGCACGCGGCGCAGGCCCCATTCCCGCTCTGGAAGCCGGGTGTGAAGGTCAGGATCACCTACGTCGGCGACGCGGTCCGCACGGATCCGAACGGCCCGAAGTCCTACTCGCTGATCGTAGGCCAGGGGACGGTGATCCGGTAACCCGCATCGGTTAGAGAGGCTGCGCGCCACTGCTGGCGAGCGCGCGTTTGAGCTGTCCCAGTCAGGCGCCCGCCACGCTCGGCGCGCGCGCGCCTGGCGGGTCGGGCGCAGCAGCTTCCGCTGTTGCACGTATGGCAGCCAGTCAAGGAACGGGCTACGCGATAGTCGGGATCGGCTGTCGCTTTCCGGGGCACTCCAATTCGCCGCGGGAATTCTGGCGCCTGCTGTGCGACGGGGTCGAAGCGGTTTCGGAGATTCCGGCCGAGCGCTTCGACATCGATCCTTACTACGATCCCGACCCCAGCCGCCCGGGCAAGCTCTATATCCGGCGCGGCGGGTTCGCCGACTACGCGGACCGGTTCGACGCGGGGTTCTTCGGGATCGCCCCGCGCGAAGCGCTGCAGATGGATCCCCAGCAGCGCATGCTGCTGGAGGTGGCCTGGGAGGCGCTGGAAGACGGCGGGCAGACGCTGGAGCGGCTCGCAGGGTCGCGAACCGGTGTGTTCGTCGGCATTTCCACCCACGACTATGGCGACGTGATCGCGGGCTCCGCGAATCGCCACGCCATCGAAGCACATACCGCGACCGGCACGGCCACCAGCATCGCGGCCAACCGGATCTCCTACGTGTTCGACCTGCGGGGACCGAGCATCGCGCTGGATACGGCCTGCTCGTCTTCGCTCACGGCCGTGCATCTCGCTTGCCGCAGCCTGGCGTCGGGCGAGTGCCACCTGGCGCTGGCCGGCGGCGTGAATCTCTTCCTCCATCCGCACTCTGCGATGGGCCTCGCCAGGGCGTCGATGCTCTCGCCGGATGGTCACTGCAAGGCGTTCGACGCGCGAGCCAACGGGTTCGTGCGTGGCGAGGGCGCGGGTCTGATCGTCATCAAACCGCTCACAGCTGCCGTGCGGGATCGGGACCGGATCTATGCACTGATCCGCGCCTCCGGAATCAACCAGGACGGACGCACGGTCGGCATCATGGTGCCGAACCCAGAAGCGCAAGAGGCGATGCTTCGAGAGGTGCTCGCCGCCGCCGCAGTCGAGCCCCAAGCGGTTCAGTACATGGAGGCGCATGGGACCGGCACCGCCGTCGGAGACCCGCTCGAAGCAGGCGCCATCGGCAGAGTATTCTCGGCAGGTCGCGATCCCGATTCACCGCTGCACATCGGCTCGGTCAAGACCAACATCGGTCACCTCGAAGCTGCGGCCGGGGTCGCGGGCGTGATCAAGACCGCTCTGGTCTTGCAGCACCGTCTGATCCCGCCGCATCTGAATTTCTCGCAGCCCAATCCCGCCATCGCGTTCGACGCGCTGCGCCTGAAAGTACCCGTCACGCCGCAGCCCTGGCCCCAAGCGAGCGGACCGGCGCTCGCCGGCGTCAACTCGTTCGGATTCGGGGGTGCCAATGCGCACGTCCTGATGCAGGAAGCGCCGCAGCGTGAGCCCCAGCCCGGCGATGAGGAGGACCGCCCCCGCGTCCTCTTGTTGTCCACAAAGAGCGCGGACGCATTGCAGGAGCGTGCCTCCCGCTTTGCCGCATTCTTGGGCGACGCCGAGCCGAACGTCGACGACATCTGCTACACCTGCGCGGAGCGGCGCACACACTTCGAGCACCGCGTCGCCATCGTAGGAAGCTCGCGGGCCGAGCTGCGCGCTGGCCTGGAATCGTTCGTACAAAGAGAGGACAACCCGAACGTCCTGACCGGGCGAGCGCCAACGCGCGTTCAGTCCAGGCTGGTCATGGTGTTCAGCGGAATGGGCTCGCCGATCGCCGCAGTGCGCTGCGAGCAACTCCTCCGGGAGCGCGTGTTCCGCGAAGTCCTGGAGCGCTGCGACGCCTATCTTCATCCGCTGGCGGGCTGGTCGCTGCTCGCCGAGCTTGCTGACGGGTCGGCCGGGAGGAACGTCGGCGAGGTCGCTGTCGCCCAGGTGAAGAATTACGCGATCCAAGCCGGACTGACCGCGCTGTTACGCTCCTGGGGCCTCGTGCCGGATGCGGTCACGGGACACAGCGTGGGCGAGATCGCGGCGGCTCAAGCGGCCGGTGCGCTGACCTTGGAGGAGGGCCTGAGGCTCGTGTTCCATCGCGGCCGGCTGGCGCAGCGTGTGAGCGGAAGCGGACGCATGCTGGCGGCCGCGCTCTCGTACGATGAGGCACTGCAGGCGATCGGCGATCGCGGAGATCGTGTGTGTATCGCGGCGATCAACAGCTCTCGCTCGGTCACTTTGTCCGGAGAGTCCGCCGCCTTGGAGCAGATCGCCGCGCGGCTGGAAGCCGATCAGCGGTTCTGCCGTTTTCTGCCCGTCACCGTCCCCTATCACAGTGCCGCATTCGACAGCGTGCGCGACGAGTTCCTGGCTGCGGTCGCCGACGTGAGAGGGCAGCAAGCCGAGGTGCCGCTCGCGTCGAGCACGCTTGGGTGTTGGTCGGGGCAGACGGTCTTCGGCCCCTCACACTGGTGGCGGAACTTCCGCGAGCCGGTGCATTTCGCCGCAGCGATGAGCCTGCTCGCCGAGGAGGCGTTCGACCTGTACCTCGAGGTGGGACCGCACCCGATCTTGCGCACCTACCTGACCGACTGCCTGGCAGAGCGCTCCTCCCATGCCCTCGTCATCGCGACGCTCAAACATGGCGAGGACGACAGGATCGGGTTGTCCCGAGCGGCCGCTGCGCTGCACGCGAACGGCCGGCGCGTCGACTGGAACAGCGTGCTAGGCCGCCGCGGGAACTGCGTGACGCTGCCCTCGTACCCATGGCAGCACGAGGTTTTCGGCACAGGACGGGAGGTCGCCGACCGCAACTCCGGCCGCCTCGACGGGATCGACACGGGGCACCCGCTGCTCGGCGTCCGTCTCCCGACCGCGCGCCCGTCCTGGCAGGCAGACCTCGACGATCGGCGGCTCGACTACCTGCTCGACCACCGGGTGCATGGCACGGCCATCTATCCCGCTGCCGCGTACATCGAGATGGCGCTGGCGGCAGGCTCGCAGCTCTCGCCGGGCTCCCGCATCTCGCTCGAGCGGATTCGCTTCGACCGCATGCTGGTCTTGACCGACCGGCGCGAGCTGCGGATACAAATCGGCTGCGACACGGATGGCCGGTTCGAGATCCATAGCTGCGCTCCCGGGCCGAAGTCGTGGACCGCGCATGCGAAAGGGAACCTGCACCACGAACCGCCGGCCGGCCCTCCGGAGAAAGTCGATCTCGGCGCGCTCCAGCAGCGCTGCGGCCGGGGCCGGGATCTCCGCGAGTTGTACGAGATGCTCGAAGCCCGTGGGCTCGGATACTCGGGCGCATTTCGCAGCATCGAGGCCGTGTGGGAGGGTGAGTCCGAATCGATCGGCCGGCTGCGCCTCGCGGGTTCGAGCGCCCAGAGCGATGTCCCCTACTGCCTGCATCCCGCACTGCTCGATTGTGCGCTGCAAGTCCTGATCCTGGCGCGTGGCAACGCGCAGGCCGCGGGCGCGAGCTTCCTTCCCGCCGCTGTGGAGCGCATCGATTGGCGCGGTCCAGGCGGCACGGAGCTGTGGGTGCATGCGCGCGTGCGTTTGGGCGCGGCGTCCGGCTTCAAAGGCGACGTGCGGATCCTGGACGAGCAGGGAAACCTGGTGCTCGACCTGCAGGGCATCGAAGCGGTGTCGGTGAGCACTGTCGGCGAAAGCCGGCAGGCCGAGTTTGCCCTGCACGATCTGTTCTGGACGCCGCAGGCGAGGAGCGAGCCGGACGAGCGCGACTCCCCGCTCGCGCTACCATCGCCGGACGCGATCGTGCAGAAGGTAGCGCGCCTCTCGCTCGAGGCGAGCGGGGAGTTCAGCCGCTGTCTCTACACGCCGGCGATCGCGCAAGGCCTGAACCTTGCGGCGGGCGCTTTCGTTCGAGCGACGCTCGACACGCTCGGATGCGACTGGCGCGCGGCGAGCGACGCGAACGTGTCCGCCGTCGCCGAATCGATCGGCATCGGAGCGCGCCATCTCCGTTTCCTCACCAGGCTCTTCCACATCGCACGGAGCACGGAACCTTCCCTCGAGCAGGCCACGGACCCCGATCGCCTCGTCCGGCAACTCGCGGCGGACCACAGCGAGTGGGCGGGCGTGCTCGAACTGATCGGCCTGTGCGGCAAGGGGCTCGGCGACGTCCTGCGCGGAAAGCGCGAACCCCAGGAGATCCTGTTTTCGCCAGCGGGGCTCACCGTGCTCAGGGAGCTGTATTCGAGCGGACCCTGCCTCGCGTACTACAACCGCACGCTCACCGAGGTCGTGGGCTGCGCCGTGCAGTCCCTGGAGAGCCGCGCGAAGCTGCGTGTGCTCGAGATCGGAGCCGGCACCGGCGGCGCCACTGCCGCGGTGTTGGAAGCACTGCCGGCCGGCACAGTCGAATATTGCTTCACAGACGTCTCGCCGTTCTTCCTCGCTCAGGCGCGCGAGCGATTCGCAGCGCGCCCGGAGCTTCGGTTCGCGCTGCTCGATATCGAGAAAGCGCCAGCGGGGCAATCTCTCCCGTTCTCGAAGTTCGACCTCATCCTGGCCGCCAACGTCGTCCACGGGACTGCCGACGTTCGTGCCAGTCTGAACCATGTGCGAGAGCTCCTCGCTCCAGGCGGACTGTTCGTGATGCTCGAGCTCGTCTCCGCAGAGTTCTGGGCGGATCTGATGTTCGGGCTGTTCCAAGGCTGGTGGCGTTTCACGGACATGGATCTGCGGCCGGCGCATGCAATTCTCGACCGGCAGCGGTGGGTCGCGGTGCTTCAGGAGTGCGGCTTTCGGGATCCGCGTACGGTGCCAGACCTGGAAGCGGACCCACAGCCGTTGCATACGGTGACGATCGCGTCACGCGATCCGAGTGCAGAGCGCGGGCCGGTCGCCGTGACTCACAAAAGGTGGTTGATCGTGTGCGACCGGCGCGGCGTCGCGGCCCGGCTGGCATCGGCGTTGGAGATGCGGGGATGCGAATGCATCCTCGCGGACACGGCAGAGGCGGCTTCGCGACTCGACGATGGCATTGCCGGCGTCATTCATCTGGCGAGCCTGGACCTGCCCGCGGTCGATCGGCTGTCCGCCGCGCAGGTGCTGGAATACGAGCGCCAAAACCTCTCCGGTGTAAGCGAGCTGCTGCGTTGCGCGGCCGCCGCAGATCGGGTTCCGGAGCGCGTGTGGCTCGTCACCGCGGGAGCGCAACGGCTGGATGGCGATGCGAAGCCACTCGACGTCCTGCAGGCGCCAATGTGGGCCCTGGGCCGCGTGATCATGTACGAGTTCCCGAGCGTGCGATGCCGCCTGGCCGATGTGAGCGCCTCCATCCGTGCCGACGAGTTGAACGCGCTCGCCGCGGAGATCTGCGCCGAGACCGATGAGGAGGAGCTGGCCTTCCGAGGGGAGCAGCGGTTCGTCTCCCGGCTGCGGCGGGTCTGCGCTCTGGACATCGAGACGAGCGGCCGGGAGCGTGTCGTGTCCCTGGAGCGCGGGCAGGTGCGGCTGGAGCTCGAGCAGCCCGGCTCGCTCGACGCGCTGTCGCTGCGAGAGATCCGGCCTGTCGCGCCAGCGCCGGACGAGGTGCTCGTCCGCGTGCACGCGGCCGGCCTCAATTTCAAGGACGTGATGCATGCGCTGGGGCTGCTCCGCTTCAACCTGCAGGACCCGCGGGCGGACGCCAGGCAAGCGTTCGGGTTCGAGTGCTCCGGTGTCGTGGTCGAAGTCGGCGCGAGCGTAACCCGATTCCGGCCAGGAGATGAGGTCTGCGGAATCGCCACGGGCGCGATGGCCTCGCACGTGCGAATACCGGAGCAGTTCACGTTCCACCGCCCCGCCGCGCTCAGCCTCGACGATGCCGCCGGCATGCTGCTCCCCTTCACCACCGCCCAATTCGGCCTGCAGCATGCGGCGCGCCTGCTGCCCGGGGAGCGCGTGCTGATCCACTCTGCCGCGGGCGGCGTGGGATTGGCGGCGATCCAGATCTCTCGGAACGCGGGCGCCGAGATCTTCGCTACGGCGGGCACGCCGGAGAAAAGAGCCTTCCTCGAGGCGATGGGCATCCGGCACGTGATGGACTCCCGTTCCGGCGAGTTCGCCGACCAAGTGCGCGACATCACCGGCGGCGACGGCGTGGATGTCGTGCTCAATTCCCTGGCCGGAGCCGCGATCGCGAAAGGCCTGTCGATCCTGCGCCCGTTCGGGCGGTTCGTCGAGCTCGGCAAGCGCGACTTCGTCCAGAACTCGCAGCTCGGCCTCGGGCCGTTCGAGCGCAACCTCTCCTTCTTCGGGGTGGACCTCGATCGCATGCGCAAGGAGAGGCCGCACGCATGCGCCGCTCTGGCGCAGGAGGTGATCGCGCAGTTCGACGCGGGACGCCTGCAGCCTCTCCCGAGGACGGATTTCGAGCTTTCCGATGCAGCCTCCGCGTTTCGCACCATGGCGCAGGGCAAGCACATCGGCAAGATCGTGTTGAGGGCGAGGCAGCAGCGGTACACCGCGCGCCCCACCTCGGCTCAGAACCTGTTCTCGAGCGAGGCGACCTATCTCATCACCGGCGGGCTCGGCGGCTTCGGCCTGGCAACGGCCCAGTGGATGGTCGAGCAAGGCGCGCGGCATCTGGTTCTCACCGGCCGTAGAGCGATGCCCGCACCCCGCAATCAGGCGGCTCTCGACCGGCTCCTTGCTTCCGAAGCGGACGTTGCCGTCCTCCCCGCCGACATTGCCTGTGAAGATCAGGTCGCCCGCCTGCTGGATCGAATCGAGAACACGCTGCCCCCGCTACGCGGCATATTCCACGAAGCCATGGTGCTGGACGACCAGAAGCTGCTCGACCTCACGCCCGAAGGCTGGGAAAAGGTGATGGCGCCCAAGATCGCCGGCGCCTGGAATCTGCATCGCCTCACGCGAGACCTCGATTACTTCGTGTTGTTCTCCTCGTCGACGGTGGTGCTCGGCAACGTCGGCCAAGCCAACTACGCCGCCGGCAACGCCTTCCTCGACGCGCTCGCCCGGCATCGACGGGAGCGCGGCCTGCCTGGACTCTCGATCGCGTGGGGACTGCTGGGAAGCATCGGCTTGGTGGTCGACCGGCCGGATCTGCAGCGCTACTTTCAGCGGATCGGGTTTCAGCCGATCAGCGTGGAAGAGGCATTCACTACGCTGGAGCGACTCCTGCGCGGCGGCGCGGTCTACGCGATGCCGTTCCGCATGGATTGGAGCAAGCTGCAGTCGTTCTCGGGCAATGCACGCAAGCGCGTGGTCGAGATGCTCCCCGCCGCTCGGGACAGCGCAGACGCAGAGGTCGCGTCGGAAGCGGAAGACCCTGCGGATCTGCTTTCCGGCAAGGATCGTCGCGCGTCGCTGGAAACCTATCTGGGCAAGAAAGTGGCGAAGGTGCTGGGCGCTCCCGCGGCGCGGATCAACACCGAGCTATCGCTGACGAACCTCGGGCTGGATTCGCTGATGGCGGTGGAGCTGGAATCGGTGATCAAGCGGGACCTCGCGGTACAGGTCACGGCGCTCCGGCTGCTCCAGGGGTTGAGCATACGGCAGCTTGCGGATGTCATCCTCGCGGAAGCAGGTGCCAGGCCATCGGTGCCGGCAGGCGCGCCCGAGAATACCCAGCGCGTGCGTCTCCCGCTCGCAGCCGGACAGCGCAGACTCTGGTTTCTCCAGCAGCTCGATCCCCGATGCGTCGCCTACAACATGCCCATGGCGATGCGCATCGAAGGCAAGCTCGATGTGCCCGCGCTGCATGCCGCGCTCAACGACGTGGTACGCCGCCAAGACGCATTGCGCGCCACGGTCCAGATCGAAAACGGCGAGCCCGTGCAGTGGATTGCGCCGCAAGCGGAGCTTGCCCTTCCCGTCGTCGATCTCAGCCGCGACTCAGAACCGGACACCGCCTTGCGACGGCTGGAAAGGGAGGAATACGGGCAGGTGTTCGATCTGTCTCGCGGGCCGCTGCTGCGCTGCCGGCTCGTGCGGCTGGCCGAGGAGCACCACGTGCTCCTCGCGACGGCGCATCACCTCGTCGTCGACGGCTGGTGCCTGGGAATCATCAGCCAGCAGGCTGCGCAATCCTATGCGGCCCATGCGCACGGCGCTCGGCTTCCCGCCCATGCACCGACTGCCTCGTATAGCGCGTTCGTCTTGCGCCAGCTCGAGCGCGTTGCCGAGTGCGAGACGCGGCAGCTGGCGTACTGGAAGGAACAACTCGCAGGCGTCGCGCCGCTGGAACTCGCTGCAGACCGACCTCACCCGGCGCAGCTCTTCATGCCATGCGTGCGGCAGCCGTTCGAGCTGCCCGCGGACTTGTGCGCTTCGCTGGAGCAACTGGCGAAGCGCGAAGGCGCAACCCTGTTCATGCTCCTGCTGGCGGCGTTCGATGTGTTGATGGCACGGCATTCCGGGCAGGACGACTTCTGTGTCGGTTCGCCGGTGGCCAGCCGTTCGGGCGTGGAAGCAACGGAGCTGGTGGGCTGCTTCGTCAACACGGTCGCGCTGCGCGCTCGCGTGCGCGGCTCGCTCACGTTTCTCGAGCTGCTTGCGCAGACGAAGCAGACGGTCCTGGCGGCGTTCGCTAACCAGGACGTCTCCTGGGAGCGTGTCGTCGAAGCGGTGCAGCCGCCGCGTCTAGCGGGCAGGCTGCCGGTGTTCCAGACCCTGTTCGTCGTGCACAACATGCCCAAGGCATCGGTCGAAGCGCCGGGCCTGCGGTTGACGGCGACGCTGGTCAGTCCCGGCAGCTCCCCGTTCGACTTGATGATGCTCATCGACAGCAAGGCCGGGCAGTGCGCGCTCGAATACAGCAGGAGCCTGTTCGACGCGCCCAGGGCGCACACCTTGATCGACGACTTCATGCACATCCTGACCAGCGCGGTCGGCAATCCCGATGGTGCCATCGGCGCGCTGCTCCAGTTGCGCGGAGCGGAGCGGGAGACGGTGCTCGTCGAATGGAACCTCACGGCGGCCTCTGCACCCGATTGCGCGCTGCACGAGCTGTTCGAGCGTCAGGCACGACGCGCGCCCGATGGCATCGCGGTGGTCGCAGCAGACCGAACCCTCACGTACCGCGAGCTCGACCAGGCCGCACACGAGCTCGCCGCCGTCCTTCGGGATCGCGGCGCAGGCCCCGAGACGCTGGTCGGGGTTGCACTGACGCGCTCGGCACAAGCCGTGGTCGCGATGCTCGGGACGCTGAAGGCAGGCGCGGCGTTCGTCCCGCTCGACCCGGCCTACCCGGCGCAGCGGCTGGGCTACATGCTGCAGGACGCGAACCCGCATGTGGTGCTGACCGAGGAGAAGTTCTCCGGCCGTTTCGAAGACGGCGCGAGGCTGATCGTCCTGAACTCGGCGCTCGCACGGGGTGCCAGCAACCGTGTCTCGAGTGCACCGCAAGGGACCGCTGGGCCGGCGAGCTTGGCCTATGTGATGTACACATCGGGGTCGACGGGAAAGCCCAAAGGGGTCATGATCGAGCACAGGAACATCTGCAATCAGATCGCCTGGCGGCAGAGCGTCTATCCGCTCACCGACGACGACGCCGTCCTGCAATCCACGTCCTTGAGCTTCGACCCCTCGGTGTGGGAGATCTTCGGGCCGTTGACTTGTGGTGCGCGCGTGGTGGTGATGCCAGAGGGCGTCCATGATGGAGCGGTGCTGCGCAGGACGATCCGCCAGCACGGCATCACGGTTATGCAGGCGGTACCATCGGTGCTGCGCGCGTTGCTCGATCAGCACGCCTTCGAGGGCTGCCATTCACTCCAGCGCATCTTCTGTGGCGGCGAAACGCTCGATGCGGCGCTCCAAGAGCGGTTCTCACGAGAGGTGGACGCCGAGCTCACCGTGCTCTATGGATGCACAGAGACCGCGATCGACGCGACCCACCGCTCCGGCACGGCAACCGGCGCGCTCATCGGCCGCCCGATCGCGAACACGCGCGTGTACATCCTGAATGAGGACGGGGATCCGGTGCCCGTCGGTGTCCCGGGCCAGCTCGTCGTGGCCGGATCGTGCGTCGCGCGAGGCTACTGGAACGATCCTGCGCTCACGGGCGAGAGGTTCGTCGGCGACCCGTTCGCGGCCGATCCCGGCGAGCGCGCATATCGCACCGGCGATCTCGCGAGATGGCGGCCCGGCGGCGTGCTCGAGTTTCTCGGTCGTGCCGATCGCCAGCGGAAGGTCCGCGGATTCCGGATCGAACCCGCGGAGATCGAGCAAGCGCTGATGCGCCTCACGGGGATTCGAGCCGCGGCAGTCGACGTGAGGCAAGAGCGAGCCGGAGGCTCAAGGCTGATCGCCTGGATCGAGCGTAAGGCGAACAGTGCGATCGAGATTGGAGAGCTCAAGGCGGCGCTCGCGCAATCGCTCCCCGAATTCATGCTGCCTTCGCGCTATGTCTGGGTCGATGCACTGCCGCTGACTCCGACCGGTAAGCTGGACCCGGCGCGATTGCCCGAGCCGGTCGAATCGGAGCGCACCTACTCGGCGCCGCGCACCGAGTTGGAGCAGCAAATCGTGCGCGTATGGGAGGAGCTGCTCGGCGCGCCCTCGGTGGGGATCAGCGATAATTTCTTCGATATGGGCGGACACTCGCTACTCGCCGTACGGCTGGCGTCACGCATGGGCCCGCTGCTGGGGCGTGACATCCCGTGCGACGAGATCTTCGCCAAGCCTACGATTGAAGCGCTGGTCGGAACGCACCGGGAAGTCGCATCGGAACGGGTGCCGGTTGCAGCCCGGGCGTGACGGGAACCCGAAGCGGCTCGCGACATGTGGAACCTGTTGCTCCCGCCCGAGGTGATCGTCATCGAGGCGACCGAGTCGATGTGGGCGTGCCCGCCGACGCCCGCGGAGAGCCACTTCGTCGCGAAAGCCGTCCCGGCACGTCAGCGAGAATTCCAAGCCGGACGGGCGGCCGCACGCGCAGCGCTTCGAGAGCTGGGAGTCGAGGGGTTCGATCTGCTGCCCGGTGACCGGCGACAGCCGATCTGGCCGACCGGGATCGTTGGCTCCATCACGCATACCGCGGAATATTGCGCGGTGGCTGTTGGCCGCAAGGTGCAAGTCCTGGCGCTCGGGATCGACGCGGAACAATGCGAGCCGCTCAGCCCGGACCTCATGCACCTCATCTGTTCCGCCGCCGAGGAGAGAATGCTGCGTGATCGCGCCGGAGACAGCACCGGCATTTGGGCCAAAGCGCTCTTCAGCGCCAAGGAATCGTTCTACAAGGCCTATTTCCCCGAGACGCAAATCTCACTCGGGTTCCACGACGTGGAGGTCGAGCTTCGTCCGGAGCAGGGAACGTTCCGCGCCAGCCTCACCCGAGACGAGCTGCCTGCTCTATTTGGGCGCCGGGAGCTAAGCGGCCGCGTCGCGCTTCACGACGGCTTCATCGGCACCGCGCTCGCCATTGCCAGCAACGCTGCTCGAGACGTCACGTCCAGCCACTAGCCGCGGTCTGCGATATAGTTGTTGAGTGCAGGAACGCCAGGCGAGGTAGAAGATGGGTGTAGTGGCAGAGCGCAAACGCTTCACAGTGGACGAGTATCACAAGCTCGGACAGGCTGGGGTCGTGGGCGAGGACGACCGAATTGAGCTGATCGACGGGGAGCTAATCCAGATGCCACCGATCGGGAGTGTGCACGCGGGTCTGGTGGGGCGCTTGGACCGAGCTTTTCAAGCACATCTAGCCCACGGCCTCGTCGTATGGGCACAGAACCCTCTCAGCTTTCCCCCGGCGTCGGAACACCAGCCGGACCTGGCCTTGCTCAAACCCCGCAGCGACGATTACCTCAATTCCCTGCCTACCGCGGACGATGTTGTGTTGGTCATCGAAGGTTCGGACACCACGCTCGCATATGATCGCGACGTGAAGGTGCCGTTGTATGCCAGTCAGGGCATTCCGGAGTGCTGGCTGGTCGACCTGAACACTCGCCGCGTGGAGATGTACCGGGACCCGGGCCCCGACGGCTACCGTACGCTACTGCGGCCGGATCGAGATGCGACGGTCTCCCCGCTGGCGATTCCTCGTGCCGCGATCGATCTCAAAGAGCTATTCGCTGGGATCGCTTGACGGCGGGTGATTCTGTCCCAACGGGAACTCAGCTCGGCCACCCGCCACGCGTCACCTCAGCCCCCGTCGCCGCGCCGTTTGCGGCACGCACATGCCCTCGAGCTGGACCAGGCTCGCGCCTACATGCCAAGGGCTAGCTCACGCCGCAGGAACTCGTGCAGGTGGACCATCCCGTCTTCGTGCGGGGAGTGATACGGCCCCTTGTCTTCCTCGCCGTTGTAATACAGGGCCTGCCGGCCTTTCTGCAGCCAGGTGCAGATCTGCGCATCCTCGGCGGCGGACTCCGCGTAGGCGTCCCGATGCGCCTGGACGAGCTCGCGCTCGAATAGCGCCACCTCTTCGGGGTAGAAGAAGTCCACGAAGTTGAGCGTCTCGCTCGGCGACACGGGGACGAGCGTGCTCACTACGAGCGAATACGGGTACCACTCGAGCATGACGTTCGGGTAGAGGATGCACCAAAGCGTCCCGTACTTGGGCAGCTTGCCGCCGCTGTAGCGCAGGATCTCGTCACGGTAGCGCAGGTAGCGCGGCGAGGTCTGGACCTTCAGCTCGTCTTTAAGCCCCAGCACCTGGGAGGACCAGCGCTCGCCGAAGCCCCATTGGTAATTGCCCGGGTCGACGAACTTCTGCAGGCCCGGGTGGAACGGGACCACGTGGTACATCTCCAGGTAGATCTCGAGGAAGTTCTTCCAGTTGTACGGGCAAACATCGACCTGGGTCCGGTCGTAGACGTACCCGGTGAAGTCATACTCGTCCCCGAGCGGGAAGTCGGCGAGGTCCTTCGCGACGTCGCGCTTGCCCGCGAACAGAAGCCCGTGCCAGTTCTGCAGCGGAGTGGACGCCAGCCCCATGTGCGGGTTCTCGTCGAAGTCCGGCGCGCCCATCAGCTTGCCGCTCAGATCGTAGGTCCAGCGGTGCACCGGGCAGACGATGTTCTGGACATGGCCGCGACCCTCGAGCAGCAGAGACTGGCGGTGGCGGCAGACGTTGCTCAACAGCTTGACGCCCTCGGGACCGCGCAGGAGCACCTTGCCGTGCCTGCTGCGCTCGAGCGTCATGAAGTCGCCGGCCTCCGGAACCATCAGCTCGTGGCCGACGTAGCCGGGACCGTTGTCGAACAGAATGGCCTTCTCGCGCGCGAAAACCTCCGGGTCGAAGTACCAGGAGATGGGCAGCTGGGAAGCGCTCGCCTTGAGCTGCGCGCCGGTCAGAATGTCGGACATCGCCTCTAGAACTCCTGCAACGGGTCCACTGGAGCCGCAAAAATGGTGCCGAGTGTAGCTTCCTGCAAGGCCCGCGCTTTGATCTGGATCAGAACGGGAGCCACGCGGACGGTCCGCCTCTCACCAAGGTTCGATCCAGGGACGCAAGTCCATCTCGTGCGTCCAGGCATTACGCGGCTGGAGGTGCAGCCGCCAGTAAGCTTCGGCGATCGCTTCCGGATCGAGGATCCCGTCCCGCTCTTTGAGCGCGTAGCGGTCCGGGAAGTTCTGCCTCATCCACTCGGTGTCGATGCCACCATCGATGATGAGCTGCGCCACGTGAATGCCTTTGGGCCCCAGCTCTCGAGCCATGCTTTGGCCGAGCGCGCGCAGCCCATGCTTCGCGCCGGCGAAGGCCGCGAAGCCCGGTCGGCCTCGCAGGCTCGCCGTGGCGCCGGTGAAGAAGATCGAGCCTCGGCCACGCGGAAGCATCGCCTTCGCCGCCTCGCGGCCCACCAGGAACCCGGCGAAACAGCCCGTCTCCCACACCTTGCGATACGCCTCCGCCGTCAGCTCGGTGATGCCGGAACGGACGTTCGCGCTGGCATTGAACACGACCACTTCGAGCGGTGCGATGTCCCGTTCGATCTCGCCGAAGAGCTTGACGACCTGCTCCTCCTCGCGCGCATCGCACCCGACGGGATGCGCTTTCCCTCCTTCGGCCCGGATGCGCGCGACGAGCGGCGCCAGCTCATCAGCGTTCCGGCGCGCCACGCAGGCGATATATCCCTCGCGAGCGAAGCGCCGCGCGACAGCACCACCCGTCGCGTTACCCGCGCCCACCACGAGTATGGCCCGCTTCTCCGTCATGGCCCTTGCTCCCCGAGCGAGTGACGCGGCTCGCTGCGCTCGTACGCGACTATGCCGCTACAGCTTCACCTCGCTGATCTGCACGATCGGCTGGACGTTGGTGTAGTTCGGGATGTCGGCCATGATCGCCTTGGCGTGCGGCCCGAAGGCGGCTTGGAAAACCTCCACGCTGTCGAAGTGCAGGTGCCCCATGGCGGCGTAGGTGGGCTTGGAACCTGGCGTCCCGCCCGCCACTCCGTGGTCGACCGACATCGCCTTGAGCGCGCCGCCCAGCTTCTCTTTCACCATCGGCATGTGCCGCTTGCAGTAGTAGTCGATGTCGAACCGGCTGTTCTCGCTGTTCGGGTACAGCACGCTGACCTTGATCATCCTCTCCTCCTCTCGAGTGCGTTCACGGCTAGCCTACCGCAAAAGCGCGAAGATCGTCGGGCGATCGGCACGCGCCACTTTTCCCCCGGGCACCGGTCCGTTACTATCGCGCGTTTCATTTCGGAGTGGATGCGCAGCGCATGGAGCCCCAAGGCAAACTCGAGTTGGTCGATATCGGCGCCAACCTCACGCACGGATCCTTTCGCCAGGACTTCGAGCAGGTCATCCAGCGCGCCCAAGCCGCCGGGATCGCGACGATCGTCGTCACCGGGGCGAGCGTGGAGAGCAGCGAGGCGGCGGTCACGCTCGCCGCGGAGCGAGCGCCCACGCTGTATGCGACGGCCGGGGTGCATCCGCACGAAGCCAAATCCTTCACGCACTCCACCGTGGGCGAGTTGCGCGCCCTCGCCTCCCACCCGGCCGTGCGGGCGCTGGGCGAATGTGGATTGGACTTCCACCGCAACCTGTCTCCGCGCGACGCCCAGCTCTCCGCGTTCGAGGCACAGCTCGAACTGGCGACCCGGTTGCAATTGCCGGTCTTCGTCCACGACCGGGAAGCCCATCGGGATCTGCTCGCGCTGCTCAAGCGCTATCGGGACCGTCTCGCGGACGCAGTCGTGCATTGCTTCACCGGCGAGCGCCACGAGCTCGCCGCGTACCTCGACCTCGATCTGCACATCGGCATCACCGGCTGGATTTGCGACGAGCGGCGCGGCCTGCATCTGCGCGAGCTGGTGCGGGAGATCCCGCCGGGACGATTGATGGTGGAGACCGACGCCCCCTACCTGCTTCCCCGCACGATCAAGCCTGCGCCTTCGGATCGGCGCAACGAGCCGGCATACCTTCCCTACGTGCTGGAGGTCGTGGCGCAATCGATCGGGAAGCCCGCGGCCGAGGTTGCGGCGGAGACGACGTGCACGGCGCGGGCGTTCTTTCGGATTTGACCCGCTCGGTCCGGAAGACCACCCATCCGGACGGGCCACCATCAGCACCAGGACAGCTGACCCGGCGCGCTCTCCAACAGCTCCCGGATATTTGCCTCGATGATCCGATACCCGACATTGCCAGTCAGGCGCTGGCGGCCCTCGTTGAACAGCAGCGTGGGGCTGGCTTGGATGCCGTGCGTGCGGGCGAGGTCCAGGTCTTGCGCCAGCGCGGCGTGGGCCGCGCCGCTCTCGATCGCCTGCCCCAGGTCCGCTATCGGCAGCGCGAGGCTCTGTGCGATGTCCAGCAGCACACCGTGCCGTGAGATGTCCCGCGCGTCCTTGAAGAACGCCTCCCGCACGGCCCATGCGATGCGTTCCAGCGAACCCGGCGGCGCGCTGCCGGCGGTCTCGAGCAGCCGCACCGCGCAAAGGACGAGGTGCGCCGGCAGCGACGATTGCGGCGTGTCGCGCACCCACGCTTGCGGGTGCAGGGCCACATGCCCGAACTTGTCCACGACGCCGCGCACGTGCTCGGCGTAGCCGCGTACCCCTCCCCGGTCTTTCCACGACGCTTCCATTTTGCCCGGGACATTCCCGAACACGGGGAAGTAGCGATAGTCCAGCTCGACCGCGTCGGGAAAGTTCCTGCGCAGCTCGTCGATGCGCACCTGCGACGCATAGGCCCACACGCATAGCGCGTCCGAGAAATGCATGATGCGGATCCGTTCCATCGGTTTTGCTCCTTCGATTTCGGGGCTTCGCGGCGCTCTCCTGCGCCGCGTCGGCGCGGGCCTGGCCCGCGGGCAGATGTTATGGCACGCTAGCCCCATGCGCATGGCGCACGCCGAGCGGAGGGCGCGGGGGCTCCCGGTGCACACAAGCGAGGAGAAGATGAGGAAGCGAACCGCATTGCTTGCGGCAGCCGCCGCACTCGTGGTGGGGACGGCGCGTGCCGATCTGACGATCGGCGTCAGCCTGCCACTGACCGGCCCTGCCTCGGGGCTGGGCATCCCGGTGAAGAACGGCTTCGCGCTGTGGCCGAAGGAGATCGCCGGCGAGAAGCTCAACCTGATCATCGTCGACGACCGAAGCGATCCCACCACCGCCAACCAGAACGCGCGCCGCTTCGTCACCGAGGACCATGTCGACCTCATCGTCGGCTCGGCGATGACCCCCGCGGCGCTCGCGATGGTCGATGTGGCCACCGAGGCGCGGACGGTGCAGATCGCGGCCGCACCGATCGAGCTCGCGGAAGGCCGGGATACCTGGATCTTCCGCATCCCCCACTCGACCGGCGTGATGGCCTTGGCGCTCGTCGAGCACATGAAGAAGCATGGCGTGAAGACGCTCGGCTTCCTTGGCTATGCGGATCCGTACGGCGAGACCTGGCTCAGGGACATCAAGCGCGTAGCCGGCGAGAACGGGATCCGGGTCGTCGACGTGGAGCGCTTTGCGCGCGCCGACACCAGCGTGACCGCGCAGGCGCTCAAGCTGGTCGCGGCCAACCCCGACGCGATCCTCATCGTGGCCTCGGGCAGCGGCGCCGCGATGCCGCAGATGACACTGGTGGAGCGCGGATACGACGGGAAGATCTACCAGACGCACAGCGCCGCCTCGCGCGACTTGATGCGCATCGGCGGCAAGGAGGTCGAGGGCGGGTTCGTCGTATCCGGCCCGGCCGTCGTGGGCGACCAGTTGCCGGACAGCCATCCGTCGAAGAAACCCGCGGTCGCGTTCATCGAGCAGTACGAGAGGTTGAACGGGCCAGGCTCGCGCAACCAGTTTGCCGCGCACACCTACGACGTGCTGCTCGTGCTGCAGAAAGCGGTCCCCGAGGCGCTGAAGAAGGCCAAGCCGGGCACGCCCGAATTTCGCGCCGCGCTGCGCGACGCGCTGGAGACGAGCGGCACGATCGTGGTTTCGCAGGGTGTGCTCCACTACACGCCGCGCGACCATTTCGGCTTCCAGCCCGACACCGGGGTCATCCTCAAAGTCGTCAACGGCGACTGGAAGATCGAGCCGAAGTGACCTCCACGGCGCGGTAAGCGGGTCGGGCACAGCGGAGCATCACGATGACCAGCGTCTACATCGGCTGCGGCGCCGGGTTCGCGGGCGATCGCTTCGACGCGGCCGTGCCGGTCGTCGCCACGTTGTCCGACCTGCGCGGCGAGCGGTTTCTCATCTACGAGGTGCTCGCCGAGCGCACGCTCGCGATCGCCCAGAAGCTGCGCCGCGAGAATCCGGATCAAGGCTACTCGCCGTTCCTCGACACCTACCTTCCGCTCGTCCTCGCCGATTGCCATCGGCAGGGCATCCGGATCGTCACCAACATGGGCGCGGCGAACTCGCTCGGTGCGGCCAAACGTGTGCACGCGCTGGCCCGCGAGCTGGGCATTCGCGGGCTCAAGGTCGCCGCTGTCACCGGCGACGATCTGCTCGCGACCCTGTCCGACGCGCAGATTCGCGCACTGCCGATCCTCGAGGGCATCGCGCTCGGGCAGCGGACGATCGTCTCCGCCAACGCCTATCTGGGCGCGCAGTGCATCGCCGAGGCGCTTGCCACCGGCGCTCACGTCGTCCTGGTCGGGCGCACCACCGATGCCGCGCTGTCGCTTGGGCCGCTCGTTCACGTGCACGGCTGGCGCGCCGATGATCTCGCGCGGCTCGCGCAAGGCACCGTGTGCGGGCACCTGCTCGAATGCGGCGCACAGTTGACGGGAGCATACTTCGCCGAGCCCGGGTTCAAGGACGTGCCCGATCTCGCCCGGGTGGGCTTCCCCATCGCCGAGGTTGCCGCGGACGGCGATCTGGTGGTCACCAAGGCGGCGGGCACCGGCGGCCGGGTGAGCCGGGCCACGGTCATCGAGCAGCTCCTCTACGAGGTGCACGACCCGCACAACTATCTCACACCCGACGTCATCCTCGACATCGGAGAGGTGACGGTCGAAGAGATCGGAACCGACCGCGTCCGCGTGAGCGGCGCCCGCGGCAAGCCGCCTCCGCCGACTCTGAAAGCCACGGTGTGCGTGGACGCTGGATGGCTGGGCGAAGCCGA
>DATJVI010000022.1:0-40101 GCA_035501875.1 Burkholderiales bacterium | reverse complement strand
CAGCAGTTCCTCGCCTACGAGAAGTGCTACAAGATCACCGGCGGGTACCAGAACTGCGTCGCGGCACACGAGCCCCTGTCTTACACGGACAAGTATCCGCTCACGAAGAACTCCTGGATCGGAATCAACGGTGGCCGGATGGCTGAAATCGCGCTCGCCCCCGGAGAACGCTCGCGCAGGCCGTAAGACTTCCTTCTTGGTTACTGTCGGGCGCTTCCCGCGGCCGGCGATGAGTTGAAACACGGTTTGGAGGAACGATCAAGAACAGGAACACAAGTTCTACGTCGTCAGGCATCGCGAGTGCGGCGTGCCGTTCGACCCCGGCTGCAACGATCAGCTGATCCAGAACGTCAACTAGCGGCTCCTCCGTGCATCCATCCTCGACCCGGCGCGGGGCACCGAGGTGTCGACTCGCAGCCGAAGAACGTCGGCTTGACGCTTGATGACACTCAGCATGTCGTGGGGAGCCGTCTGCATCTAGGTCACGGCGGCAACGTAGGCAGGTTTCCCAGCTGCACGATGGCGGTCCAGAAGCAGGGAATCCACAACGCCGTCTAGCCCGAGCGCGGGACCAGCAGCCCATCCGTGCACGACGGTGTCATGCCATGGCGCGCGGCGGAGAGCAGCTGCCGCAACGCCCAGAGGATGGCTCAGCTGCAGGGGAACCTCGATCCGTTCGAAACGGTACAGCGGGCGTGAAGCGCTGGGTGGGGCATGTGCCCCGAAGGCAGCGGCCGGGATCCTCGTCGGGGTCCGGGTTCTACTTTCCAGCCACCTTTGCTGCAGTGCCGGTGATCGTGGCTGTTTCGGCGTTTTGCCGACTCGAAAGTCGGTGCCAGGAGTTACGCCAGCCTCGGTCCGATCTATCCGCACGACCCGAACGGGTTTGCGGGCAGCGGGCGAGAACGGCGGCGCGACGGAGGTGGCGCTAAACGGCCTCCTGTTATCCGGAACAGATCCGGCATGAAGGTGAGGAGGAGACATGGACAGACGTAAGTTTTTGGCGACCTCGGCGGCCGTCGCAACCGTAGCCGTCGCGAAAGCAGCGAGTGCCGCAACCGAAGGTCCATTCGGAGAAACGGGCGTCCCGTTGCCGGTCCCGCCCAGCAGCCAGCTTCCTTTGGGACCACTGCCTGACACGCGCTATCCGGACAAGCACATCGAATCACTCGACAAGCGTTTCCAGGGCAGCGTCGGGACCGGTGCTGTTGAACGAATTGCCACCGGGTTTCGGTGGACCGAGGGGCCGGCATACTTTGCAGCCGGCCGCTACCTGATCTTCAGCGACATTCCCAACAACCGGATGATGCGGCTGCTGGAAGACGACAATCACCTGAGCGTGTTCCGTTACCCGTCACTCAACTCCAACGGCAACACCGTGGACCGGGAGGGACGGCTGGTCACTTGCGAGCACACGGGGCGGCGCGTGACGCGCACCGAGCGCGATGGCACCATCACCGTCATTGCCGACAGTTACAACGGCAAGAAGCTCAACTCGCCAAACGACGTGGTCGTCGCTTCCGACGGTTCGATCTGGTTCACCGATCCGACCTATGGCGTGAGAGGCTGGTACGAGAGCCTGCACGGCGAGATCGAGCAGAGCAAGCACAATGTCTTTCGGGTCGACCCGAATACCGGGAACATCAAGGTCGTGGTCGACGACTTCGTGCAGCCCAACGGCATCCTGTTCTCGCCGGACGAGAAGAAGCTCTACGTCGTCGACACCGGGATTTCGGAAGGGCCGCAAAACCCAGCGCAAATCCGCAGCTTCGACGTCGATGTCCGCGGCGGCACGGTGAGAAACAGCAAGGTCTTCTGCAAGTATGAGACCGGATTGTGTGACGGTGCCCGTTGCGATGTCGACGGCAACCTGTGGTGCGCCGGAGGCTGGGGTGACCCGAAGGAGGACGGGGTTCGCTGCTACGCGCCCGATGGCACGCTGCTCGGCAAGATCCACCTGCCGGAGACCGCTGGGAATCTCGTCTTTGGCGGAATCCAGCGTAACCGGTTGTATATCATGGCGAGCACATCGGTCTACGCGTGCTATGTCAATACGCAGGGCGCGGCGCTCGGTTGATGAGCTGACGCGAACGCGAGTAAGACCCCCGCGGCCGGCAGAAGAGCAACTCCCGGCCGCGGGGATGGAGGCGGCCATGCCAAGCCTCTTCCGCGACGCCGCTCGCAAGCTGTCTCAACCGCCCGCTGCCGGGGCCGGCGTCTTTCGTCCAACGCGCTCGGGTCCGCGTGCCGATCCGGGCGCTCCACTTCGAGGTGCCATCATGTTCAAGCGATCGACACTCGCGGTCCTCATGGCCGTCGCGCTCTCCGGTGGCCTATTGGCGGTGGCCGCCGACCAACAGAAACCGGCGGATTCACCCGCTGCGCCACGCTCCGATCTCCTCTCGCTCGAGGAAATACTCCAGCGCGTCAAGGCTCAACACCCGGGCCGGGTCACGGAGACGGAGCTGGAGTACAAGCGTGGCCGCTATGTGTACGAAATCGATGTCGTGGGCGACGACGGGGTGAAGAAGGAACTGAAATACGACGCCCGGACCGGCGAGTTGATTTCCGCCAAGGTCGAGGAGAGCGACGACGAAAACGAAGACTAGCGGCCGCGTGGCAGTCCGCTCTCGATGAGCGAGCTGCCCACACCCGGTCCGTCAGGACGCCGGGACCTGCGGACCGCCCTCGGTTCGCTCCTCGCTCGAGGTTCGAGGTGCTTCGGACACCGCGGACTTCAGCCGGCTGGATTGCAGCTCGCCGGCGGTCTCGAGGACAGGGTAGGCGGCCGAGCAGACATGGGAGTGGATGCGCTTGAGATCGCGCAGAACGTCCAGATGCAGCGAGCTCGTCTCGATGCTCTCCGGTCGGCCCTCGCGCAGCCGAGCGAGGTGACTGTCCGCAGCCGCAAGCTCGGCCTCGCGAAACTGCGTCTTCTGCTCGAGCAGTTGCCGCGCGACCCCGACGTCCCCCGAAAGGAAGATGCCGAAGGCGAGCCGCAAGCTATCGAGCACCCGCCCATACATGGCGCTCAGCTCTGCCGCACCCTCCTTGGAGAACGCGAGCTTCCGTTTGAGCTTCTTTGCGGCGAGCTCCATGAGATTCCTGTCGATGATGTCGCCGATGTGCTCCAGGTTGATCGAAAATGAGATGATCTCCATGGCGCGCCGCGCTTCGGGGTCCCCCAAGCTGCCGCGCGTGACTTTGATGACGTAGAGCTTGATCGCTTCGTGCAGGCGATCGATCGCGTTGTCCAGACGAGAGACTTCCGCGACCAGCTTTCGGTCGTCGGTCATGAGCGCCGTCATGCCCTGCCGCAGCATCATCTCGACGACGTCACCCATGTGCAACGTCTCGCGGGCGGCACAGCTCAGGGCCACCGGCGGGACGTCGATGACGGCCTCGTCGAGATAACGAGGAGACCCCAAATCGGCGGATCTCTTCTTCTCCGGTAACACCCGCTGCAAGCACCAAGAGACTCCATCCAAGAACGGAAGGAAGAGCGCGGCGAGCACGACATTGAACGCGATGTGGAAGTCAGCGGCAAGACGCACTGGATTGGGATCGATACCGGACAGCAAACGTTCCGCCGGATGCAGGAAAGGCAGGAACAGGACGCAGCCCACGACGCGCGTCAGCAGGTTTCCGACGGGGAGACGCCAGGCAGCCGGATTGTCGGACGAACGGGCTTCGAGCACCGGGTTGAGCGCGCTCCCAAGGTTGGCCCCGAGCACCAGAGCCAGGGCCGCGACCGGGGTGACGAAATTCGAATAGGCGAGCGACATCACCAGCAGGACCATGGCGACACTCGAATGGGCCGCCCAAGTGAGTATCGCCCCGATCAGGACATTGACTAATGGCTCGCCGGTCACCGAGGCCAGGAGAGTGTGCAACACGGGTGCGCTCTCGGCGGGAGCCAGGCCGTCGATGAGGATGTGCAAGGACAGCAGCATGAGCCCGAGGCCGATGGCGACGCGCCCCAGATCGCGGATCAACGTACGCGCCCCCCGCCTGAACGCCAGGACGCCGATGGCGAGCAATACCGGGGCCGCAGCCGAGATGTTGAAGGACAGCAGCTGAACGATCAGGCTGGTGCCGACGTTGGCTCCCAGCATCATGGCCAGAGCCGGCACCAGATTGACCAAGCCGTCAGCGGCGAAAGAGCTCACCATCAACGCGGTCGCCGTACTGCTCTGCAGGAGCGCCGTAATGCCAACCCCCGCGAGAAATGCGCGGAAACGGTTTCGCAAAGCCCCGCTCAAGACCCGGCGAACATCGGACCCGAAGGCGCGCACGATCCCACTGTGGACCATGTGTAAGCCCCACAACAGCAGAGCAACACCGCCCATCAGATCCAGCAAGACCCTGCTTCCCATCTCGGCCTCATCGCATATGCCACGCTGATTAACGCGCGCGTCGAAGATCGGTTCACAAAGCGCCCTGTCGCGGTGAGATCGCTCGAGTTCGAACCATCACAGTGGACTTGCTGAATAAGACCCCAAACCGTGCCGATTGCTCCCCCGCAGCCTGCCCCGGGGCAACGATCGTTCTTTGCGAAATGACTCACGGTCTACCGAGCGAGCAAGCGCTGCCGCTGCCCGAGCCGAAGATGTGCCGCACTGGATAGGCACGGTCGGCCCATGCGCGAGCGAGGCGATCGGCCTGGAGCTCGACGCGCACAGGCAGCGCGTTGGCGTCTGGCTCCGATGCTCGTTGCCGGGCCGCTCGCACGCGCTCGGAGAGATGAAGCAGATTCTGCGCGCGATGACCGGCTTCCCGAGCGATCGCGTAGGCTTTGGCGAAATCTCTCGGTGCATGGAAGCGCGTGAGCGGGTCGCGACTGCAGCTCGGGTAGATGTTCGCCCTCTACTCGGCCGGAAAGCAAAAAGGGCCAACAGCCGCCTGCGCGAAGCCGCCTCGCCGATTGGGCCCAGCGCGCTATGCGACCTGAGTTGCCGGGAAGGCGGGACCGAAATGCCGGTTAAGCAGCGACTCACTAGTCTCCCGGGGTCGGGATGCACGCCGAGATGCCGGCCTGGTGGTGTAGTGCTTGTTGGCGGTCGGCTTGGAGCTGCGCAATGCCGGAGGCTTGCGTAAGGGTAGTGTAAGTATAGAGAACTATACGTACCGGTGAGAACACACTGAAGCTACACAGCAGCTTGGTCGAATCGCGCGAGCTGTTAGCGATCTGTAATTGACCGGGTCGCATACTGGCTCGCGCGGCGCTTGCTGTCGCCCCACGCCTCCCCGGCGTGAAGCGGAGCCGGCGCGACGACGGAGGGGCAGGCGAACGTGGTGGCTACTTCATCTCCCGTCTGGATATCGTTCGGCTCATCCGCCGGTGCCGGTGCCGCCTGGCGGATGCGCTCGTTTGGTGTGCGGCCCACTCGTCTGAATGGGGAGGAAACAATGAACTCGCAAAAGATCTCGATTGGCTCTGCGCTTCGCGCCGCGGTCGGAGCGGTGGCTGTAGCGCTCCTCACGGCGGTACTGGTCCAGCCAGCCCAGGCCGCGGACACCGACAAGCCCGCCTGGTATCAAGTGGTCTCCGTGAAGTTCAAGCCGGGCAAGACGGGCGATGCGTTGAAAATCATCCACGAGCACTTTCACAAGGTGGACAAGACAATCGGCCGAAGAGTGTTCCCCTTCGACTATCAGACCGGCGATTGGGACCACGTCGTGTACTTTCCATTCGATCCCAGCCGCATGGATACCATTCCGCCCGGCGCCGATTGGTGGAAGGCGTTCGCGCAGCAGGAAGGCGGGGTGGAACAGGCGCGGGCGCTGTTCCAGAGCTACCTTGAGATGGTCGCGACCTCCAAGGCCGAGCTCGCCCAGCTTCCGGCGGCTTGGGTTCCCTAGTCCCATTCGAGCCCGGGGGAGAGTACGGCGTAGTTCATCGTGATCCAACCAAAATGAGGAGGACGAAGCCATGAGCATGACCCGTTTCATCGCCTTCGCTGTGGCCGTTGCCGGCGCAACTTCGCTATTCTTGACGACCGATGCGTGCGCGCAGACGAAGTACAGCATTTCGCGACCCCCTGCGACGACCAGCTCCTACCCGCAACAACTCGCGATGGATGTCGGCGATGTGTCAGGACATCAGGTGCGCGTGTATCAGCTGCACTTCGAATATCCGAACCGCGACCTGGCCTTTGCCGGCGTGCTCGTCAAAGAGAGCGAGGTATACGGTTTCAGCGACTACACCAACTTCAGCGGTCCGTTCTGGAACTACCAGGTGTATACGCTCGAGGACGGGAGCAAGGTGTTCAGCCGCAGCAGCGGAACGTCACAGGCGACGACGAAGCCCGATGGCAGCCGCGTGGTGAAGTATTCCTATGTGGAGAACTTTGTCGGCGGCACAGGTAGGTTCAAAGGCATCCGCGGCCAGACGACAGGAAGTGGCGAACGCGGCACCGTGGCGAAGTCGGTCACGGAGGACAAGCGTGGCGAATACTGGATCGAGGACTGAGCCTCCCGAGCGGCCATCCGCGAGTCTCAGCAAGAAGAGCGAGCCGGCGGATACGCAAGCCGGGCGTCAAGCTCGGTAGAACGCGTCCGGTTTGCGGCGCAGGCCTGCGCCCGCTGGTCGTGGGTAAAGTGGTCTAACTGACGCAGGGACCGATGAGCATTGAACGTAGCGCGATGCATCGGGTATCGCGTTTCGGCCTAGCCGCATGCGCGATGCTGATGGCGGGGTCCGCAGCGTGGGCGCAACAAAAGCAATCGGTGTCCTACAGCATTCCGCCGGGTGTCGCCCGCTTCGTGCAGGAGCATCTGGTCGATGTGGAGGATGTCCCGGGCCACCAGGTACGCGTCTTCGAGATCCATGTCGATTTTCAGAGCATCGATTTGTCGTTCGCTGGGCTGAAAGTCAAGGAGGCGTTCATCCGGGGGACGTCGGACTATACGAACGGAAGCGGAACTGCCACGAGCTACCACCTGTTCGTGCTCGAAGACGGAAACAAGATCGCGACGAGGGATGCAGTAGTTGGGCAAGCCGTGCCGAACCCGGATGGGTCAAAAGCGCTCAAGTATTCGGTCATAGAGACTTTCATCGGAGGGACCGGACGGTTTCGCGGCATCCGCGGACAGCTGCGTGAAAACGCCGTGCGCGTTCCGGGCGCCAAGACGGTTGCGACCGACGTGACTGGCGAGTACTGGTTCGAGGAGTAGTGCACGGCGGCTATAGAGCCTGTCGCTGCGGGCCCGGTAGGCGTTCGAGCGCGTCCTCTGCGCATATCGGGCTCCCACAGCTCACAACAATCACTCAGGAGGTGGAGAAAATGTTCAACCGGATCGGAATCGAGACCTACTTCATCGCGGCAGTTACGGCGCTCGCGATGCCCCAACTCGCGCTCGCCGAGAGCGGAACATACGAGGCCGTATACGCCTTCGTCACCAATTACGTCAGCTTCGAGCACAACAACGGAATGGTCACCTCGGGTTCCAACCGCGGAACTTCGACAGTCATCGACAGCACAGGCGGTCTTTTCGTGAAGGGGCAATCCAGCGCACAAGAGTGCGCCATATTGGCAAGCAAGACTTCGGCGGGCATCAACCTGGATTCCCTGTGCACCGCGACGGACGCGTCCGGTGACAAGTTGTTCCAGCATGGGATTCGCAGGGCCGGTGAGGCTACGCAGGGCAGCGCTCCCGGTACCAGTGAAATCGTCGCGGGAACCGGCAAATACATCGGAATAACGGGGCGCTGTAGCTATACCGTCCAGTTCGTTCCAGAAAATCGCGGTGTGGCCACGCTGAAATGCCAGTGGCAGAAGCCGTAAGTGGCAAGACCGGCGTTCCACGGGGGAGGGAATGTAGCCGCAGACTGACTGGGTAGCTCGCCAACTGTTCTGAGTATAGGAGCAGCGACAAGCATCGAATGGGTCCCGCACGTCGTGCGGCTACGGCCTCTGAGCGCGGGATTCCGTTCGGATTGACGGCGGCGCTGCAAGGGCGCTATCGTTCCCTCGGAGGTGCACAACACACGAGGGGAGGAAGCGTGAAGAACCTGCTTGCCGCGTCGGTTCTCTTGGCGGTGACCGCAACCGTAGGCGGCGCCGCGCTGCCCGGATATGCCGCCGAGCCGATCAAGATCGGCGTAGTCAACATGCTGACCGGGCCGTTCGCAGAGGGCGGGAGCTTTCAGGTGAACGGATTGCAGCTCGCGCTGGAGGAGATCAACAAGTCCGGCGGCGTCCTCGGGCGCCCGGTGGAACTGCGCACCGAAGACAACGCCAGCACCAACCCCGGCACCGTCCTGGCGTTTTCCAAGCTCTTCACGGATCCGGCCATCAAAGCCATCGTAGGCCCGATCGCCAGCACGCAGATCCAGGCGGCGTCGCCGGCGATCGCCAAAGCCGGTGTCCCGACGATGATCGGCGGCACCGACCCCAGCCTCACGCGCGTCAACAATCCGTGGGTGTTCCGCGCCCGGCCCAACGATCTGTACTCGTCGAAGGTCATCGCGGAGTTCGGCGTCAAGACGCTCAAGATGAAGAAGTGGGCGATCGTGCACGCTACCGACGCCTTCGGCCAGGGCGGGGCGAAGGCGCTCACCGAAGCGCTGGAGAAGCTGGGCGTCACTCCCATCCTCGATCAGGGCTATACCAGCAACGCTCAGGACTTCACTCCGATCGTGCTCGCCGTGAAGAAGTCGGGAGCCGACGTGCTCGGGACTTACATGACCGTTCCGGCGGACCAGGCCATCTTCGCGAAGCAACTGCGCCAGCTCGGCGTGAACATTCAATGGGTCGGATCGCCGACCACAGCAGCCGTCACGACGCGAAACCTCGCCGGAGAGGCGCTGTACGGGACCTATGCGGTCGCCGATTTCAATGCCGAAGCGAACGACGCGGCGCGCGAGTTCACCAAGCGCTACCGCGAGCGCTATGGCATCTATCCGGACAACTTCGCGAGCTGGTCGTACGACGCGCTGCAGATCCTCGCGCTCGCCATGAACAACGCGAGGAGCACCGAGCCCGAAGCCATCCGCAAGGCGATTCTCGGCATCAAGGGCTACAAGGGGCTGGAGGGCACCTACGAGTTCGACGCCCGCGGCGACGGCCTGCACGGGTACAACGTCGTCAAGAACGACGGGGGAAAGATCGTGTTCATCAAGCGGGTGGATTTTCCGGTGGAGTGAGGGGCACCGGCACGTCGTGAGACCTCCTCCGACCAGGTGCTCCCACCGCCGGGGTCGGTAGCTCGTAGCGACGCTCTGCGCCAGATAGCCGGTCCGCCGGCCGACTTCTTGCGGTATTGCCTGTGACGCAGATAGGTAATACCATACCCCAGTGAAAACGATCACAGTTAAGCTTCCTGCGCCACTCGCGGCCTGGTTGTCCCGTCGCGCGAAAGAGCTGGGGCGCCCTCAATCAGAGCTCGTACGCGAAGCGCTGGAGCGCGCACGCACCGGCCAAGATATGGTCTCCTGCCACGACCTGATGGCCGATGTGTGCGGTACGCTGCGTGGCCCACGGGACCTCTCTACCAACCCGAAGCATTTGGCCGGTTTTGGAGAATGACTCGAACCATCATCGACGCGGGTCCGGTGGTCGCTTATTTCAACGCACGGGATCGCTGGCATCGATGGGTTGTCGGCCAGATGGCGACGCTGCATCCGCCATTGATCACATGCGAGCCGGTTCTGACCGAAGCATGCTTCCTTATCCATCGGGCCGGCGGCCGGCCGGCGGAGCTGATCCGGAAGCTGGACCAGGGGATCCTGGAGGTGGCGATCGACATCGAGGAGGAGGCTCCCAGTATCGAGGCTTTGCTCAGGCGATACGAGGACACGCCCATGTCGCTTGCGGATGCATGCTTGGTCCGCCTCACGGAACGATACTCGGACTGCAGACTTTTCACGCTGGACGCGGACTTCGAGCACTACCGGCGCAACGGGCGACAGGTCATTCCTCTGATCACGCCCGGCTGAGACCTTAGCGATGCGCTGGCACCGCCGCCAGGGCGTTGTCCTAGATTGGATCGGAGGTGCCCGATGACTTCTACCAGATCTCGCAGCGAGGGCGTGCTCGCCATCTTCAACGACGCAGATCCCGAGCACGAGGCCGAGTACCACCGATGGTACTGGGAAGAGCACCTTCCGGAGCGGCTCGGCGTGCCCGGCTTCCTCGGAGTGTGCCGCTATCGCGTCGTCGAGGGAGCGCCGAACTACTTCACGTGGTATGCCGTGCGCAACGTCGAGGTGTTGCGCTCACCGGCTTATCTGGAGCGGCTCGCGAATCCGACCGAGTGGACGCGCAGGATCATGCCGTGGTTCCAGAACATGACGCGCTGCGCTTGCCGGGTGAAAGTGGATCTCGGTCGCGGGATCGGTGGCGCAGTCGCAGTCCTGCGTTTCACCGCCGCGAGCGACCGCGCCGACGAGCTGCGTGACCGGCTCACGCAGGAAGTCTCGCCGGATCTGGTCACGCCCGGTCGCGACGTGCTTCGCGCGCAGCTTTGGGGAACGGATCGAAATATTTCCGACCAACGCACGCCGGAACAGGCAATGCGGGGCGGGGCCGACCGAATGGTGGATCAGATCGTCGTGCTGCACGCTTCTTCGGTCGAGCAAGCGCGCGGCTGCGCAACCGAGCTACATGCGATCGCGTCGCGCGTCCGTGAGGCCGCCCAAGTAGACGGGCCTCACATCTACAGCCTCATGCACACACTCTCGGGCGCCGACTGAGGCTCGACACCGCGGACCGCTACAAGGCCCGGAGCGCCGCCACCAGCACAGCAAGGTCCAGCTGGAGGGCGGACGTCGAACGGCGTCCGGTTGCGTCGTAGACATCGATAGTCAAATCCGACGACACGATCCATGCTTCCCTGGCGCCAGCCGCCAAATAGAGCATGACCTTCTCTCTCAGCTCTGCATAGAGGTTGGAAGGGGACATGACCTCGATGCAAAGCTCCGGCGCCTCTACCAACGAGGGTTCCCAGCTCTTGAAAGCGGCGCTATGTCGGGTCATATACGCGTCGGAGCAGCAGACTACGTCTGCGATCCTTACTCCGCTGGCGGTCGCGATTGCAGATTCGGTGAACGCTGTCCCGCCAAGCTGTTCACGTAACAGAATTGCGAGCGTCGTGGCGACTCGCATATGCATAGGGCTAGGCGGTGGCATCATCTCGATGTGCCCCCACTTATTGACCTCGATCCGGTACGGGAGATTTCGCAAGACCGGATCTTGGAGGATCTGCGCCCAGCGCTTCGCGAGCTGTTGCTTGCTCAGGCTCTCCGGACTGGCGGTCGCTGTGACTGCAGACATCGGTAAGGCACCTCGAGAAGTCTGAATTTTCTCATGGTACGCGGCTGCTCGGTCTTCCGCTCATCTCAGCAACCGCCGATCGAATGCGAACGCCTCCGGTGGCCTCACGCGGATCCTCCGCACCGCAGGATGCAGCGGATTGACAAGCAGATTGCGCTCAGCCGGCAATATCATCGAGGGCACCAGCAGAGCCACGGAGGCGTGCTCGGCAACCCACCTGTCACCGAAGCTTCGCGCCTGCTCACCATAGGGAAGGTCGGCCCAATCCGGGGGCAGCGCCCTGGCCTCGACCACCAGATTGTCGGGCACGTCGATCGGAACCAAGATCGGGTCGGCCGGGACAGTATCCCGGGTGACGTGGACGAGCATTTCCAGCACCGCGAGGGGCCGGCTCGTCGACGCGTAAGCCATGCGCACTCCTGGAGAATTCCAGCGGTTGCCGGCGAGCGCGGCGCCGTATCCGGAAAGCGGGTCGGCGCGGTAGACGGCGCGAGTCAGCCGCCAAGCCCGCATCAGGCGAAATCGCCGTAGTCGATGCGCGTCAGCTCATCGGTCACCGCCTTCACCCCAGCATCGGAGTCGAGAAGCGAGAAGGGTGTCGCCTCGTCCAAGACGGGATGAGCCGTTTTCAGCCAGCGCGCGGCCTTGTCCTCGGATCCGAAAACGCGCGTCGCCTCCGCAACCACGCGTGCGACGCGCAGCAGACGATCCGCTTCGTCCGGCTTGAGGTAACCCTGTTCCCGCCTGCGCGCAGCGGTGCGTTCGGGCATGCCGATGACCGCCAGCAACCCGGTCGCATCGATCCGGATCCGTTGCGAGAGTGCTTCGATCGACGTGAACGGCACGGTCCGCTCACCCAATTCGATCAGTGGTCCACTGGCGGTTCCCGAAGACGCCCGCTTGACGCGATACCGCGTCTTCTTCTCGCCTAAGCGGACGCCGATCATCTCCAGGGTCGAGGTATAGGCCTTCACGGGGTCAAACTAGCAGGTTCGCCATATGGCAAGCATATCGCGCCACATGCCGGCACGCAACTCGCTGGCGGCGCGCGGCACCTTTCGGCAGCGAGGCCTCTGCTGCTCCCGGTGGACCGGGCTATCCGTGTTACGCGATTTTCGGCATCGCGAACGGATGCGCCCGCTCGTACGCCCGCGCCGCGCGCAGCACGAGCGCATCGGCGAACTTGGTGCCGACCAATTGCATCGCCACCGGCAGGCCGTTCGACGCGAACCCGCACGGCACCGTGGCGGCGGGCTGCTGTGTGAGATTGAAGGCGTAGGTGAACGGCGACCATTGCCACCAGCGCTTCATCTCCGTGTTCGGCGGCACTTCGTGGTTGACCTCGAACGCGGTGGTGGCGAGCTGTGGTGTCACCAGCAGATCGTACTCCGCGTGCAGAGCGAGCATGCGCCGCGCGAAGTTCTCCCGCTGCTTTTCGATCTGCCGGTATTCCAGGGCGCTTAAACGAAACCCGGGCTCGGCCAGCTCCAGCATGGGCTGATCGCATAGCGCGCGCTGCGCCGCGGTGAGCGGCGCGACCGCCATTGCGAGCGCCACAGCCCACAGGGGCTGCATGATCGCGATCGGGTCCTCCAGCGCGAGATCGATCTGCTCGACGCGCGCGCCAAGCTCGGCGAAAGACTGGACGGCCTTCTCGACCAGCTTTGCGACCTCCGGGTCCACTTTGGCGTAGCCCATGGTCGGGCTGTAGGCAACGCGCAGCCCTTTTACACCATCTTCTAATCCCTGGCGGTAGTCGATGTTGAGCGGCGGCGCTTGATACCAGTCGCGCGCATCCGGCCGCGCGATCACGGTGAGCATGAGCGCGGCGTCGGACACCGTGCGCGAGATCGGGCCCTGATGCCACAGCGTGAGCGGGGGCGGATGCGGGTGCGCGGGGACGATCCCCCACGTCGCTTTGAATCCGAACAGTCCCGTGAAGCCAGCGGGAATGCGAATGGAGCCGCCGCCGTCGGTGGCGATATGCAGCGTACCCATGCCGAGCGCGGCGGCAACCGCGGCGCCGCCGCTGCTCCCGCCAGGTGTCATGCGAGTGTTCCACGGGTTGCAGGTCGTGCCGGTGAGCGGGCTGTCGGTCACGCCTTTCCAGCCGAACTCGGGTGTGGTCGTCTTGCCCAGAAACACCGCGCCGTGCTCCTTCATGCGCGCTACCGAAGCGCCGTCTTCCTCCCACGGTTGGTTGGGATCGATGGTGCGCGAGCCGCGCCGCGTAGGCCAGCCTTTGGTGAGGAGGAGATCCTTGACGGTAGCGGGCACGCCATCGACGAGACCCAAAGGTGCGCCGCGCTGCCAGCGCGCCTCGGACTCGCGCGCCCAGCGGAGCGCGGCCTCCTCGTCTACCAGCACGAAAGCGTTGTAGATCGGTTGCAGCTTGCGGATGCGCTCGAGCGCTGCGCGCACCACTTCCACAGGCGACAGCCGCTTGGCGCGATAGTGCTCGACCAACTCAGCCGCCGGCAGGGACAGAACGTCGTCGGACACTTTCGGGTCCTCCTTTACCAAGAAGAAAGACGTGCGAGAGAGTGTACTCTCGCCCGGCTCGCGACGAGGCGGGGCACGCCCAAGGGGGATCGAGCGGGCCGGCGCGCGTTGCGAACGCAGTCGAGAGCCGTGGGGCGGGACCGGCCACGGCGCTGAAACAGGATGATTGGAGCTCACGGCGTCGCGGTTCTGACCGCGGCGACAAGCCGTCGCCTTCGGCCTGCCTGCAGCGGCTGGGCGAGCCCGTCGACAGAGGCTGCGCAGTGGCACCAGCTCAGGCGCTGGTCGGACGGGTACTCGGGCACGCGTGCGGGCGCTTGCTCCCGCAGTGGGAACCGCGTATGGAAGCCAACCCGGGCACGTCGCTAGGCGTGCCTAGGTAGGGGAGGATTGCCTGGCGCGCAGGGGCGCCGGCGACGTCTCTATTGCGCGGTCGCGCAAAGCTGCTATGCTCGCGTGACGCTAAGCCCAGCCGGGATGTCCGACTGCCGAGTATGCGAACGCGACATACCGGCAGGCGTTCAATCCGTACCGGAGGGTGACGGCGGTGTACAAGAAGAAGCTCGACGCGGCCCGTGGCCTGAGCCGACCAATCACCGCGGCGGCGAGGTGGCGAACGGGCGGTACAAAGAGCATTCAGGACGTCAGAACAATAGTAAAGGAGCGCATCATGACTAAGAAGTACGACTGCCTGCGTTTCGCATTGGCAGCGGCGTTTGCAGCAGCGGCTCTCGCCCCAATGGGCGCATCGAGCGCAGACGTCGACGGCAACCGCCTCCTCAACGCGGACCAGGAACTCGAAAAGGGTAACTGGATCACGTACCACGGATCGTACAGATCGTGGCACTACAGCCCGCTTTCCCAGATCAATACCGGAAACGTAGCCAAGCTCACCGAAGCCTGGTCGCACGTCGCTTCGCGCGCCAACCGTGGGTTGCAAGGTTTCCCTCTGGCAATCGATGGCGTGCTCTACTACAGCAGCCCCTACAACCAGGTATACGCGCTCGACGGCGCTACCGGCAAGGTGCTGTGGACCTACAAGCAGAAGTTGAACGAGGATCTCGTCGCTCGCCAGACGCACTCGCCCTACAACCGCGGTATCGCAGCCGGCTACGGCAACATCTTCATCGGCACGCTCGACGGCAAGCTCGCCGCCATCGACATGAAGACCGGCAAGCTCAACTGGGAAACCAAGCTGATCGACTCCGAGAAGCTCACCGTGGGCTTCACCGGCGCGCCGCTGCTGGTGAAAGACAAAGTCATCATCGGCTCGCAAGGTGGTGAGTGGCCATACCGGGGCCCGATTTTCGGCGTCAATGCCAAGACCGGAGAGAAGGTATGGCAGTTCTTCACCGTTGGCGGCAACGACGGCACACCGACCGATCGGCGCGACACCTGGGGTAACGACTCCTGGAAAGTGGGCGGTGGCGGCGGCTGGATGGCCGGCGCCTACGACCCCGAGACCAACTCGGTGTGGTGGGGCACGGCGAACCCGGCGCCACTGTACGACTGGTCCGGCGACAAGTGGATGACGGAGGGCGCGCGTCCCGGTATCAACCTCTACATCACGTCCGTCATCCTGCTCGATCCGGACACCGGCGATCTGAAGGCCTACCACCAGGAACTGCCGCACGATGCGTGGGACTTCGACTCGTCGATGGGCGAATTCGTCTTTGTCGAGAGCGGTGGCAAGAAGTATGTGGTGCACCCCAACAAAGGCGGCTTTATCTTCGTGTACGACCGTGCGGCCAAGCCCGTCAACGTCTACAAGGCGGTGGACAACATCAACTTCGTCCAGGACATCAAGCCCAATGGCGAGCTGGTGGGGCGCCGGGACTTCACCGCTGGGAAGTTCACAAACCTCTGTCCGGCGATCGCGGGCGGCCTGAGCTGGAACGCGGGCACGTACAATCCGAAGACCGGCTTGTTCTACCGCGTGGGATACGAGTGGTGTATCGACCTTACCGTGAGCAAGACGGAGCCGATCACCGAGCCGGTGGTGCAGCTGAACATCGGCGCGGACTTTACCTTCGTGCCGCCAGCAGGCGAGAAGTCGATGCACGGTCACATTCGCGCGCGTGACCCCGTGTCGGGCAAGGTGAAATTCGAGATCAAGTATCCGGGCGCGACGCCGCATGCCAGTCTGCTGAGCACCGGCGGCAACTTGTTGTTCGTCCCCGAAGCCGACGGTACCCTGGCCGTCTATGACGCGACCAGCGGCAAGAAGCTGTGGACGCACAACGATGGCCAAGGCCATAACGGCGGCATCATCACCTACATGGCCGGCGGCAAGCAGTACGTAGCGGTGATGACCGGCTGGGGCAGCCTGGTCGGCGACGGCTACGGCGACTGGTTCGGCGAGCCGTGGAAGAGCATGCCGAAGGACTCGGGCGTGCTCAAGGTCTTCGCGCTGCCGTAAAAGGCCAGCAAGTTGGCTGGGACAGGCGGGGGAGGCCCTCCCGCCTGTTTTTTTGTCTGCGCAGCTCTGCTTCTATGCGTTATATCGTCTCGGCAACGACGCTCACAGACCGGGGACCCGAGAGGCCGCGCACTATGAGAAACCCGCGACTGAGATCGCTTCGAACGCTTACGCTGCTGGCCGCCGCGGCGCTGCCGCTCGCCGCGCTCGCGGACGAAGTCGCGAGAAAACCGCTGGATGTGAAGAACACATTCCGCAATATCTGCGGGTTCTGTCATGAGGACTACGGCAGGAAAGCCGCCAAGGGGCCGCAGCTCATGAACTCCGAGCGCAGCGACGAGTACCTGTTCAACCGGATCAAGAACGGCAAGCCGGGCCGGATGGCCGCGTTCGGCGGCGTGTTCACCGACGACCAGATCCGCGACATCGTCAAATTCATCCGCAGCTTGAAGCCGGGGGAGGAGCCCGAGAACCCGTCATGATCTCTCGTCGCTGGTTGAGCGATCTCCGCTGGCTCCCCGCCGCAGTGTGCGTGGCGCTCGCGCTTTCGGCCTCCGCGGGGCAGGTCCAGGCGCGCACGCTTGCCGAAGTGAAATCCCTTGGCGCCATCTCGATGTGCGCCAACGCCGATGCGCTGCCCTATGCGAGCAACGACCCGCAGAGCCCCGGCTTCCAGATCGAGCTCGGGCGCGCGCTCGCGGCAGCGTTGGGCGTCCAGCTCAACGTCGAATGGATCCTTCCCCGGCGCCGCGCCAACGTGGTCAACTGCGACATGTTGTTCGATACCGTCGACGACCCCGCGGTCCACGAGGGGCGTTTGCTCCTGTCGCATCCATATCAGAAGTCCGGCCTGGCCCTGGGCCTGCGGAGCGACGCCGAAGCGATCAGCGACTACAAGGAATTGAAGAAGGGACAGAAGGTTGGCGTCATGGTCGGCTCGATCGCCGCGATGGTCCTGGGCAAGGCCGGCAAGTCCATCTCTCCCTATGCGTTCCAGTCCGATATGCTGGGCGAGCTGCGAAGCGGTGAGATCTACGCCGCAGCGGTGTCGGCTCCCACGATGAGCTACTACATCTTTCAGCGGCCCGACTCGGGACTACGCATGACCATGGCGTTCGACAGCGAACCGATGCTCACCTGGAACGTCTGCGTGGGGCTGCGCAAATCGGACGATGCGCTGCTCGCGGCAATCAACCAAGCGCTCGACCGATTGCTCGAGGACGGCACCGTCTCCCGCATCTACGCGAAGTATGGCGTCGAGCACCGCAGACCCTGAAGCGGGCCGCGCGCCCTTGGCTGCGGAGCAACGAGCCCGATCATCCGATTCGACAACGTTGGGGCAACTGCGAAGCCTTGCCCTTGACGAGCCGGACCCGCGCGGCCAGGAGCGCACGCCTTCGACGAATCTCGAAGGCGCGCCGCGCGCCGCTTCTAGCGGCGACACGCGCTTGCCGCGATACTCCTCGGCGGCCGGCAGCGATAAGGCATCGTCGGATACTTCGTGCCTCTCCTGCGCAAAAAGCGGGTCGAACGCCCGGCAACCTCGCTCCGCGATCGCACAGCGCTCCTCCCCCTTGACGGGGAGGGAATCCGTTCTGTCAGCCTGCGGGACCCATAACGAAGTCTGAAGGACCCAAAAAAACGGGCGAGAGTGTGCTCTCGCCCGGCTTCGTCTACTTGCGGCCCGAAGAGGGGGACCGCTACCGCATTACGCCTTCTTGTATTTCAGCCCCTCGAGGATGGCATCGGGCGTGATCGGCATGTGGCGAACGCGTACGCCCACCGCGTTGTAGATCGCGTTGGCGATCGCCGGTGCTGCTACCGTCGAGGCCGGCTCGCCCACCCCGCTGGGATGATGCCCAGACTGGATGATCTCCACGTTGATCTCCGGCACCTCCGCGAGGCGGATCGGCTGGTATTCGTGGAAATTGGTCTGCTGGATGGCGCCGTCCTTGTAGGTGAGACGCTCGGACATGATCTGGCTCGTCCCCCACAGCGCCGCGCCCATGATCTGGGCTTTGGTGTTCGTCGGGTTGATGCAGATGCCCATGTCCATCGCGATGTTGAGCTTGTTGACACGGTACTTGCCGGTCTTGGGATCGACCGTGACCTCGGCCACACCGGCGACCCAGGTCGGGCTCTGCCGCTCCTCCGCCGAGGATACGGCCAGGCCCATGCCCGTGTTCGGCGGCAGGTTCTTCGCGCCCCAGCCCGCCATGCCAGCTGCTACGCGCAGGCAGTTTGCCAAGCGCAGCGCGCCGCCCACCGTCGCCGACTCGTAGCGGATCCAACTGTCATCCTTGGGCCAAGGCAGCGAGATCCACAGCCGGTCCATGTAGTAATCGGAGCCGGTGCCGGGCGGATAGCCGGTGTTGGGGATGCCGCGGTTGCCGCCCTTGCCGTTGAGCATGGCCAGGCGGAACTCCAGCGGATCGCGGCCCAGCGCGTGGGCCACTTCGTCCATGAACGACTCGACCACGAACATGTTGTAGCTGTTGGACACCGTGCGCAGCGCGCTCGCCTGCACGGCCCAGGTGGTGCGATCGCTGTCCCATGCGCGCACCCGATGGTTGGGCACGTAGTACCAATGATCGCTGCCGCCGATGGACCATTGATCGATGTCCTGCTTCTTCGCGTCCCAGGAATCGAGCTGCAGCCAGTCAGTGCCGTACTTCTTGCCGACGAAGAAGCGCGGGCCCATCCAGCCGCACACGATGTCGTGGTTCATGGCGACCAGCTTGCCGTCCTTGACGCCCGCCTTCAGCTTGTGGAACGTGGGCGTGCGCGGGAAGCTGGTGGCGAACTGCGTTTCGCGCGTCTGGATCAGCTTGACCGGGCGGCCGACCTGCATGGAGCAATATGCCGCCGCGAGGATGTCGTCATAGTCCTGCTTGCCGCCGAAGCCGCCGCCCACGATGAACTGATGGACGTAGACCTTCAGGTCTTCCTGCTTCTTGTTGAGCACCTTGGCGAGGTAAGCAGCCAGCGTCATGCGCGCGAACGAAGTGCTCTGCGTGCCGGTGTAGACATGCCAGCCGCCGTCCGGCGCCTGATATACCGTCGCGTTGATCGGCTCCATGGTGGCGTGGCACACCATGTCCGACGTGTACTCCATCTCCAGCACCTTGTCGGACTGCGTGAACGCCTTCTCCACGTCGCCTTCCAACACCCAGGCGGCGCTCTCCTCGGTCTTCTCCGACAGCCCGGACATCTCTTCCATGATGTCGTTCAGGCTGAGCTTGCCGTAGGGACCCGGGTCCACCGTGAGCTTGAGCGCCTTCGCGGCCTTCATCGCGGCGGGGAACGTCTCGGCGACCGCGCACACCCAGCCGGTGCACTTGCCCATCGTGTCGTCGATCTTCACCGCCTTGATGAAGCCAGGGATTTGCTTCGCCGCGGACTCGTCGACGGCCTGAACTTTCGAGGCGTAGCGCGTGCGCGGCACGACCAACGCGGCGTAAGCCATGTTGGGCAGGAACACGTCCATGCCGTACTTGGCCTGGCCGTTGGTCTTGGACGGGATGTCCAGCGCCGGCACCGACTGGCCGATGATCTTGTAGTCGGCGCGCGCCTTCAGCGGGATCCTCTTGAAGTCGTCGGGGTAGGCGAACTTGCGGTCGATCTTTGTCTTCTGGAGGATCTCGCCGTAGCTGATCGAGCGGCCCGACCCTTTGTCGATCACGCGGCTGTTCTCCGCGTAGCAGTCGCCGACTTTCGCGCCGAGCAGCTTCGCGCCGGCTTCGGTGAGCGCGATGCGTCCGGCGGCGCCGGCACGCGACAGGCGGTCGAACTCGGTGGTCACGCTGCCGCTGTTCACCGTGTACGCCAGCCCATAGATGGCGAAGTTCTCGACGCTCTCCAGCGGCGTGTCCAGCCGCACGTCGTCCCATTTGACTTCCAGCTCCTCGGCGATGATCTGCGCGAGCCCGGTGCCGATGTGCTGCCCCATCTCGGCCTTGACGATGTGCATCGTGGTCTTGCCGTCGGGGGTGATCGTGAACCAGATCGACGGCGTGAAAGCGGGCATTCCCTCGCCGATCGCGGCCTCGGCATCGCGTTCGGCCAGCCCTGGAAGCCCGATGCTCAGGAAACCGCTGCCGGCGAGCACCGCGGAGCGCACCAGAAAGTCGCGCCGCGTCACTCCGAGTTTGGTGGTGTCAGACATTCTTCGTGCCCTCCTTCTTGATCTGCGCGGCGCGCTTGACTGCGCCGACGATCCGCGGGTAGGTGGCACAGCGGCACAGGTTGCCGTTCATGCCGTCCACGATCTCCTTGTCGCTGGGACTGGGATTGCGGCCGAGCAGCGCGGCGGCTTGCATGATCTGGCCCGACTGACAGTAACCGCACTGCGGCACCTGCAGCTCGATCCAAGCCTGCTGCACCGGATGCGCGTTGGCGGGATCCAGGCCTTCGATTGTGGTGATGAGCGCGCCTTCCATGTCACCGACCGTGACCAGGCACGAGCGCGTGGCTTGTCCGTTCACGTGGACCGTGCATGAGCCGCACAGGCCGAGTCCGCATCCATACTTGGTCCCGGTGAGTCTCAGCTCCTCCCGGATCACCCAGAGCAGCGGGGTGTCCGGGGGCGAGTCGGAGAAGTAGCTCTGACCATTGATGTTGAGCTGGGGCATAGGTGAAACGTCTCCTTCGAGGTTGAACACTGAACCCGCCGGCGTAGATCCACCGGCGTTGCTCACGCGTGCGGTGCGCGCAGGCTGCTCCGTCCAAGGCACCGGGAGCACACATGCGGTGGTCGGGACGGAAGACAGGGCTGCGGGTGCCGCGCGACGGCCGAAGCGAGTGCGTGCTGCGCACGGGTCTCGGCCGGCCGCGGGTTCCGCCGCTGCCTGCCAGGCGCTGCCACGTCTTGTCTGGAGCCGCATCCGCTCCCCTTGCTCCTCCCGGGGAGACGAACGACTCTCTTCTTGTTGGTCAGAGGGACGATACGCCGGTCGCGAAGCTGCGGCAAGGACTCCATTAGCCCGGCGCGGGTGGGGCGTGGGAAGCGGCCGGAGGCTGTGAGACGAGCGGTGACTCGCGTGGACCGAGTCGCGGGTCCGCTCGCCCGATCGGGCACAGCCTGCCGGCTTGGTTGCGCGCTACCTGCTTTCCATGATCTTCTTCAGGCTCTCCAGACCGGCGGCATAGGCACCGGTGATGAACTTCACGACCCCGGCGTCGCTCTCGCCTTCAGGCAGATTGTCGCGCGGGTTCTTGCGCACGAAGGTTCCGATCCAGACCACCGTCGATCCACCGCTGCCGTTGGGCTTGACCGTCATGGTCGACAGATAGTGGTCCAGCGGCAGCGGAGATTCGATGATGTCGTAGGTGAACGTCATGCTCGCGTCGTTGATCGCCAGCAACTCCTCGGTGAAGGTCGGACCGTCTTTCACCGTGAGCGCCCGCACCGCTCCGGTGTGGCCGTCCCTGCCTTTGATGATGTCGCTCTTGGCGAAGGCCGGATGCCAGTCCTTCAGTCCGTCGAAGCGCTTCACGAACTTCCAGACGTCGGCCGGTTTAGCGTTGATCTCGATCATCTCGGCGACCACGAGCAGCGAACGATCGTCGGCGAATGTCGCTTGGGGGGACAACAGCAGCAGGCCCAGCAGGGCAAGAGCGATCTTGCTCATTTCTTCTCCTTATGACTGGTTCGGGTTTGTGACGGGGTCGGCGGCCGGCTCGCGGGTGGCGCGAGGGCCGCCCGTCGTGCTCCACCGCGGAAACAAGTCCGAGCCGGCAGCCGTCGCCAGGCCGACGCTCGGGCCCGGTATTGCGGCGTTTTTCTCGGTGCAAGAAGCCATTCCTCCCGTTCCCTCGGCGCGCGGCATCCCCCCGGGGACTCTACCACGTCGCGCCGTACGGCAACGGCGGGTGCGGGATTCGCGACGAGCGGCAGGCGTTAGCGAGCTCGTGTCGAACGCGTGCTGCATGTCGGACGCGACCGGTGCGTTACGCGGAACCCGGCGTCTGGGGCCTCCGATGTGGCGCGTCATCTTCGACCTCGCGCCGTGGCGTAGCGTTGAGTCGCCGCCTTTGTTTTGGGACACTACCGGCAGACGGTGCGCTCGCGCCGCCGCTTGTACGATGAGGCGCCGCCTCCGGCAGCGGCTCGGTGATCCGGCATGCTGCCAAGTCGGTCTAGGGCTGCCGGAGACCCGGATACCGTTCCACAGGAACCACGACAAGCGCTCATACGCCGCGCACTCGCGGGGTCGCTACAGGGTGCTACGAGGAAGCTACGATATGCCGCCGAACAGGCCGCGAACACAGATTGCCGGACTCATGCAGGCGGTCGCCGCGTCGCTGTGGACCATCTCCGCGCTCGCGGCCTCGTCTGCGGATCCCACAACTCCGATCCAGTACCTGGTGGTGGTGTATCAGGAGAACGTGTCCTTCGACCACTACTTCGCCACCTACCCGCACGCCGAGAATCCGCCGGGGGAGCCCGCATTCCATGCGCGTCCCGGCACCCCGACGGTGAACGGACTGAGCGGCGTCTTGCTGACGAGTAATCCGAACGCCGCACCCCCGTTTCGGCTGGACCGGTCGCGCGCCGCAACCTGCGACCAGGATCACGAGTACAAAGCGGAGCAGCGCGCCTATGATCGCGGTCTGGTCGATAAGGCGGTCGATTCCACGGGCACCAGAGGCATGAGCAACCAGGGCCAAACCGCGTGTCACCCGGACGACGTGATGGGTTACTTCGACGGCAACACGGTAACGGCGATCTGGAACTACGCGCAGCACTTCGCGATGAGCGACAATCACTTCGGCACCACGTTCGGTCCGTCTACCCCCGGAGCGCTGAACCTGATCGCGGGGCAGACGCACGGAGCGGTGGGGGACTGCGCTGTGGCGGCCGCTTCGGTCGGCTGCGTCGCGACGGCCGACTCGCTGGTTACCGCGCACGGCGTGGACGTCGTGCACAACACGATCATCGGGGACGTGCGGCCCAAGTTCGACGACTGCTCCTCGCGCGACACGGCCGGGATGAGCGGGCGCAACGTGGGAAACTTGTTGACGGAGAAAGGCGTGACCTGGGGCTTCTTCCAGGGTGGTTTCAAGCCCACGGCCGTGAACGCGGGCAAGGCCGTCTGCGGCGCCAGCCACATGGGCAGCAACGGCGTGCTCAAGCCCGATTACATTCCCCACCACCAGCCGTTCCAGTACTACAGATCGACCTCCAATCCGCACCACCTGCCGCCCAGTTCCCCCGGCGTGATCGGGAGCAACGAGGACCAAGCGAATCACCAGTACGACCTCTCCGATTTCTGGGACGCGGTACAGGCGCACAATCTGCCGCACGTCGCATTCTTGAAGGCGCCCGGATACCAGGACGGGCACGCCGGCTACTCCGACCCGCTGGCCGAGCAGCGCTACCTCGTGGAAACCATCAATGCGCTGCAGCGGCTCCCGCAGTGGGAGAGCATGGCGATCATCATCGCGTACGACGACTCGGATGGCTGGTACGACCATGTCATGCCACCCATCGTCCGGACATCGAATACGCCGCAGGATGCGCTCACCGGCGAGGGCAGCTGCGGTCAGTCGACGCCCGGTTCGGTACAAGGGCGCTGCGGGTTCGGTCCCAGGGTGCCGCTGTTGGTCGTGTCGCCGTGGGCAAAGCGCAACTTCGTCGACCACACGCTGATCGACCAGTCCTCGATCCTGCGGTTCATCGAGGACAACTGGAAGCTGGGGCGATTGGGCAACGGCTCGACGGACGAGGTGGCCGGAACGCTGGAGAACCTGTTCGATTTCGCCAAGCCACACCGCGGAGAGCTGTTTCTCGATCCAGCCACCGGTGAACGGACCGGAGGTGCCTCCGACCCGGACGATTGAGGCTTCGCGGGGTCGCAATCTCGCATGACGTTCCCGCCAAGCGGCCAGGCACGGCGCCCGTCCTGATCCGAATATGCTCGCGCGATTCCTGCTCGGCCTGGTGAGCGCCGAGCTTGCGCTCTACCTCATCGGCGGTGCGCGGCTCTCCTCTCACTTTGGTGTGTCGGCCCTGTGGGCATTGCCGTTCGCGCTTGTCGCAGCGCTCGCTGCCAGGGTTGCGTTGATCGCGCTGACCTTCGCGCTTTCTCGCCGGTACGGTGCATCGATTCCCCCCGCGAGCCGTCTGAACGCGGTCCAGAGCGTCAAGCTGTTCGCCGGTGAAGTGCTGGCGCATACCGCGCTGTTCACGCTCATGCAGCCACTCGAGGCGCTGTTCGTGAGCAAGCCGCGGGCGCCTGGCGCAGGGAACCAAACGTCATGGCCGGTGCTGCTGATCCCAGGGATCTACTGCAACGCCGCGGTCTGGTGGTCGATGACACGGCGCCTTCGAGCCTGGGGGTTGCAGAGTCTGTGGCCGATCACACTGGAACCGCCTCTGGCAAGCATCGACGATCTGGCACAGCAGCTCACGCAGCACATCGCGCGGATCTGCGAGGCGACCGGCGCATCGCGCGTCGTGCTCGTCGGCCACAGCATGGGTGGACTGATCGCACGCGCATGCGCGCGCGATCCGACGACGCGCGGCCGCATCGCCAAGATCGTGTCAGTGGGATCCCCGCATCATGGCAGCGCGATCGCGCGTTGGGGCCTTGGAGAAGACGCGCGCCAGCTCTGTCCCGGCAGCGCATGGCTCACGGCGTTGAACAGCGCGGAGCAGCAGGCGGCGCCGGTGCCGATCGTCTCCGTGTTCAGCTGGCAGGATAACTTCGTGGCGCCGCAGGACAGCCCCATCCTGGCTCACGCGGCGAACATCCCGCTCACCGGCATCGGGCATCTGGCGCTGTTGTTCTCCGAAGCCGCGGCGCAGCACGTGCGCCGCGAGATCCTATCGGCGGCTCAGATGTGAAAGCCGTGCGTGAACTCGGCGAACGCAATCTGCTCGGGAGTCAGTTGCGGCTCGACAGCCTCCTTCGCTCCCATCGCCGCCGCCGATTCCGGAAACATCCGGTAGGCGGTGTTCATGACGATATGGGAGATCTTCGGCGCCACTGCGTGCACCACCTCCGCGAAGATGCCCAGCCGCGTGGCGATGCGGTCCGGCCGTTCGATGATCGCCTGCACGATGAGATCGGCCGCCTCTTCCGGCGTCAGCATCTGCGTGTGCTCGTAGATCTTGGTTGGCGCGCTCATCGCGGTGCGTACAAGAGGCATGTTGATCGTGGTGAATGCGATGCCGTCGTCGGCGAACTCGGACGCGGCGCAGCGCGCGAACGCATCCATCGCGGCCTTGGATGCGACGTAGGCGGAGAAGCGTGGCGCGTTGGTCAGCACGCCGATGGAGGAGATGTCGATCACCTGGCCGGCCTTCTTGCGTTGCATGCTTGGCAGGATTCCGAGCGTGACGCGCAGCGCGCCGAAGTAGTTGAGGCGCATCGTGCGCTCGAAGTCGTGGAAGCGCTCGAAGGAGTGCTCGATGGACCTGCGGATGGAGCGGCCGGCGTTGTTGACCAGGATGTCCACACCGCCGTGCTCCTCGAGCACTTGCTTGACCATCGCGTCGGACTGCTCGAACTCGGTGAGGTCGCACGCATAGGTCGCGATCCGTCCGCCCGCAGCTTCTACCTCCGCCTTGGTCTCGCGCAGGCGCTCTTCCTCACGATCGACCACGACCAGCGTCGCCCCGGCCGCGGCGATCTTCAAGACGGCGGCCTTTCCGATCCCCGCGCCCCCTCCGGTGATCATCACCACTTTTCCCTTGACCGCGCCGGCGAGGCTACGATCGAGAAACAGCTCGGGGTCGAGATGGCGCTCCCAATAGTCCCACAGCTTCCAGGCGTAGTCCTCCAGAGGAGGAATTCGGATCCCCGTTCCCGCGAGGGCCTTCTGGGCTTCGCGGCAATCGAAGCGCGTCGGGTAGTTGACGAACTGCATGATGCCGGGCGGCAGGCCGAAGTCCTTCATGACCTGCTCGCCGATGCGCCGCACCGGCGTCATGCGTGCAATCGCCAGGCGGACCGACTCGGGGATGAATCCGAACATCCTGGCGTTCAAGCGCAGACTCATCTGCGGTGCATGGCCGGCGTGAGCGAACAGATTCAGGATGTCGCCCACGCGCCTCGGCTTGGGGTCGGTGAGGTGGAAGCATTGCCCATCGAGGCCGGGCAGGTGAGCGATGTGATCCATCGCGGCCACGACGAAGTCCACCGGCACCAGATTCAGGCGCCCGCCCTCCACGCCGATCGCCGGCATCCAGGGCGGCAGCAGGCGCCGCAGCTTCTGGATCGGCTTGAAGAAGTAATACGGGCCGTCGATCTTGTCCATTTCGCCGGTGCGCGAATCGCCGACCACGATGCCCGGGCGGTAGACGCGCCACGGCCGCCGGCACTCGCCCCGCACGATCGCCTCGGACTCGTGCTTGGTGCGAAAGTACGGATGGTCGAGGTTCTCCGCCTCTTCGAACATGTCTTCGCGGAACACGCCTTCGTACAGCCCGGCGGCCGCGATCGAGCTCACTAGATGAAAGCGGCCGACTTGCGCCTCCTGAGCGAATTGGACGGCGTGGCGCGTACCCTGCACGTTCGCCAGCTCCTGGGCCTGCGCGCTTGCCTTCAGGTCGTAGACCGCCGCCAGATGGAACATGTGGTCTACGCCGCGCAGCCGATCGAGGTCGGCAGCGGAAACCCCGAGCTGCGGCCGGGTGAGGTCGCCTACGATCGGGATCGCACGGTCAGGCCCTACTGCCCAGCGGCTGCGCAGCGCGTCGACCTTCGCGAGCTTCGCCTCGCGGACCAGGAAGTAGACCACGGAGCCTTCACGCTCCAGGAGTTTGGCTGCGAGACGCGACCCGATGAAGCCGGTCGCACCGGTGACGAAGTAGCGCATCGCATTGGCTCCTTGCAGGTTCGGCGGACGGCGCAGCCCGGCCCGTTCCACCTCGAACGGATGCGGGTAATCTAGAGTCGATCCGGCTCAAGTTTCTTGACGTAACGCAAGGAAGCGGGCGAATCCCATTTGTATCGTAGCCGGCATGAGTTGCGGGGATCGGGTGTTCCTTCGAGGAGCAGCGAGCCATGGCTAAGCGCGAGGCGATGTCCGGCGTCGATACCGCATGGCTGCGGACGGATCGGCCCACGAACCCGATGGTCATCGCGGCGGTAATGACGACGCAGACCAAGCTCGCGTTCGACGCCTTCAAGGAGATCATCGCCACGCGCTTCCTGCAGCACCGGCGCTTCCGCGAGCGGGTGGTGATGGAAGGCGACACGGCCTACTGGGAGGTCGATCCCACGTTCGACCTGAGCTTTCACGTCCGGCGTACGGCGCTGCCTCGCCCGGCGGGGCGCAAGGAGCTGGCCGAGCTGGTGAGCGACATGATCAGCACGCCACTGGATCCCGTGCGTCCGCTGTGGCAATTCCAGGTGATCGACGAGTTCGACGGGGGCAGCGCCATCGTCTCCCGGATTCATCATTGCTACGCCGACGGCATGGCGCTCCTGAAAGTGCTGCTGTCGATGACCGACGGCTGGACGCCTCCCGCGGAGACGCCGGATGCCGCCATCGAAGAGGAGCACTCCGATCTGCTCCAGCGCTGGTTCGGTCCGGTGACCAAGACCGTGGCCGACACGCTGCGGATCGGCAGCGGCTTGGTGGGTGCCTACTTCGACGCCGTGCTTCATCCCAGCCACGCGCTCGATTATGCGCGTCAGGGCATCGACCTCACCGCCGAAGCGGCCCGGCTTGCGCTCATGCCGGCGGATTCGCAGACGCGCTTCAAGGGCGCGCCCCTGGGCGCCAAGCGTGCCGCGTGGACGGAGCGGCTCCCGCTTTCGGAGATCAAAGCGGTGGCACACGCCACGGGGTGCTCGATCAACGATGTGATGTTGGCTTGTACGGCAGGCGCGCTGCGCACCTATCTGCTGGACAAGGGCGATCCGGTCGAAGGCGTGGAGCTGCGCGCTCTGGTTCCGGTGAACCTGCGCACGCAAGGGCAGGGCGGCGCGTTAGGCAACTACTTCGGCGGCGTGTTCGTGCTGCTGCCGCTCGGCATCGACAATCCGCTGGAGCGGCTGTACGAGGTCAAACGGCGCATGGCCGAGCTGAAGGGCTCTGCCCAGGCGCTATTCACGATCGGGCTGCTCGCCGCAGTCGGCATGGGACCGAAGGCGCTGCAACAGACGATCATCGATCTGCTCGCCAGCCGTACCACTGCGGTGCTGACGAACCTTCCGGGGCCGCAGCGTCCGCTCTACATGGCAGGGGCGAAGTTGCGCGAGCTCGTCTTCTGGGTGCCGCAGTCGGGCGCGATCGGGATGGGCATTAGCGTGTTCAGCTACGACGATGGCGTTCAGTTCGGGATCGTGACCGACACGAATCTCGTCCCGGACCCGCAGACCATCGCACGCCGGTTTCAGGGCCAGTTCGAACAGCTGCTCTGGATCACGCTGATGGGCTCCTGGGATGGGCCGCCCGCCCCGGACGAGGCCGAGGGCCTGGCGGGGACCTAGCGGTCCGCGCGCGGGCGGTTACGCCTCTTCCAGCCGCGACTTGGCGAGCTCGATGTCGAGCCGCTCCATCGCGTCGCAGGGCTCCTGCTTGGCGGCCTCGACGGTCAGCTCCGTGGCTTCCTCCAGCCTCGCCTTGCCATACATCAGCAGCAACCCGTTCGCGAACTCGATGCGCGCGATCGCCGAGTGGGGGTGCAGCTCGAGAGCCCTGCGATAGTGCCGTACCGCTTCGTCCTTGCTGGCGCCGTAGGTCAGCCCTCCGAGCATCGCACCGACTTTGTTCAGGATCTCCGCGTGGTACGTCCCCATCGCGGTGTGCGCTTCGGCGTGCTCCGGCTCCAACCGGAGAGTGCGGTCCAGCGCGGCCTTGATCTTGCCTCCGATGCCCTGCGCCAGCGCCTCCAGCACCGACATGGCCTGGCTGTGGCGGCCCAGCGCATACGCGTAGAGATAATGCGAGTTGGCGAGCTCCGGGAGCGCGGCGATCGCTTCCTCACCTCGCGCAGCGACCTCCTCGAACAACCTGAGCTTCGTCGCGCGATCCCGCTCTAAGTAGGTGGCGTAGATCGCGGTGGCCTTGTTGGCGACCGAATGTCCGACCAGGCCCAAAGACAGGCCGAGTCGTGCCGCCTGCTGAAAGTCGCCGCGGTGATAATGTTGCCAAGCCTCGAGCGCCCGTTCCGACAGCGCCGCGTAATCGCCGTCGAACTCGGGTATGGACGCGGCCACGGCGTCGTCTGCTTTGCACAGCTTTGCCAGGTGTTGTGCGCTCGGGTAAGGCTCCTTGTCGCCGACGTGCAGGCGGCTCCAGTGTTTCTTCAGCGTGGCTGCCGTGTAGGCGAAGCCATTGGCGGGGTAGGGGAACGCGACCCACTCGGTCTTTTTCGGCACTGCGCTCTCCTATGCGCGGGCGCGCAGCGAACGCTTCGGCCCGCCTGCGGCCTGCAGCCACTGGTCCAGCCGCTGCAGGCTGGCATGGAGGCTGAGCGTCAAGTCCCTCCCGGATACCGGCCGCAGCTTGGGACTGGACCGAACGTGGGGCTCGGGTTGCTCCACGATCTCCGGGCGCAGGCGGATCCCATGGCGCTCGAAGATGGGTGCCAGTGCCGAGCGCTGCCGGGCCAGCTCCTTGATGGTGTTGCGGTAGGCGTGATTGCACACCCGGCGGCGGTTCGCGTAGCTGAAGACGTTGGCGAAGAACATCTCCGCGTCGTCGGGATCGGGCTCGAACAGCAGGATGTCAGCGTGCTTATAGGCCGTGTCGTACTTCGCCATGCCCACCTGCATGCGCGAGTGGATCAGCGCGCGGAAGGTCTGCGACAGGACCACCGGCAAGCCGCCGTTGACCAGATTGGCGTGCTTGGGTTTGCCGCGCTCGCTCGCCAGTGCAGCGTCGAACGCCACCAGCGGGTTGACGCAGATCACGAGATTCGCCCCTTCGTTCAGCGCGACCGACGCGTGCAAAGTCTTGCGTAGCGCACCGTCGACGAAATAGCGTCCGCCGATCCGAGTCGGAGGAAAAAGCCCGGGCAGAGCCATGCTGGCCTGCACCGCCGTCGCGATCGGCACGTGATCGTAGCCTTTCGCCCCGAATTCCACCGACTCTCCGCTGTCGAGATCGGTCGCGACGACATACAGCCGATGCTTGAGGCGGCGGAAGTCGTTCGTCCTGCCGCCGGTGGTAAACAGCCTGGTCAAGAACCGCTCGATCGGCGTGCTATCGAACACTCCGGTGGGGATCGCGCGGCCGAGCGCCTGCAAGGACCCCCAAAGCCCTCGCTCCAGGGGGTTTTGCAGGTAGCGCCACAGGGCATCCCGCAGCAGCTCCGGGATGCCCTTCGCGCGGTTGTAATACTCCCGGAACGCCGGCCGCTGGAAGATGCCCGGGCTGATCGGATGCTCCTCCGAGGCGTTCTCGATGTAGATCCGATACAGCTCGGGCGGGCTCAGGCCATTGGCCAGACCCGCTGCGACGAGGCTCCCCGAGCTCACCCCGACGTAGACATCGAGATCGTTGAAGTCCACGCCTTCGAGGGCGTCATCCAGCGCGAGCAGCGCTCCGATCTCGTAGATGCCCCCGAGCGGCCCGCCGCCAGCGAGCGCGAGCCCCATCCGCGACCGATACGGACCGCGCCTTCTGCCTGTGCCGGCTTGCGCCCTCAGCATAGGGCGTTGTCACGCCGGCCCGGAGGCCGCCTTATCGGACTTGGATGCGGTCTTGGACGTGCGCTTCGGGGCGCTCTCTGCGCCGCCCTTGCTGGACTTGAGCAGTTCCTGCACGCTCTCATTCAGCTCGTTCACGTGCTTGGTGAGCGCCTGAATGTCGGCGTAAGTCGGCACGCCCAGCCGATTGAGCGATTTCGAGACCCGCTCTTCGAACACCTGCTCGAGCTTGTCCCAGGCGCCGGCCGCGCTCTTGCCGAACTGCGTTGCCTGGATATGCGCGATCTTCCCTGCGCGCGCCTGCACGGCTTCGCCCTCCTTGACCAGTGAATCGAACAGCTTCGCGCCCTCAGCTTGCGCCTTGGCAAACGCGCCCAGCCCGGCCAGCCAGATCTGGTGCGCGGAATTCATCACGAGCTGTGAAAAGTTGCCTTCTTCGGGTGTTTCTTTGAGTTTCTGTGCCATCTCGAGTCTCCGTCGGCGAAGTCTAAGGTTGGTATGGTCTAGCCTCCGGGATGATGGGCTTAGAGCGCTCGCCACGCTAGCTCGCCCGCCGCGGAAGGCAATGCGACTGTGCCAGCTTCTGGGGCGCGTTCGCTTGATATCGGTCAAAGAAACACCCCATTCCCGGCGTATAAGGAACGCATGGGCGGCCGCTGACGGAAGGTGCATCGCCAATGGAAAAGATCTGGCTCAAGAGCTACCCCGAGGGCATTCTGCCCGATGTCGACGTGCGGGAATTCGCGTCTCTCAAGGAGATCCTGGAGAAGAGCTGCCAGCGGTACGCGGCGCTCCCCGCCTTCAGCAACATGGGATCCACTCTCACCTACGGCGAGCTGGACCGGATGAGCCGGGCCTTCGGCGCGTATCTGCAGCAGATCGCCGGGCTCGGGAAAGGAGACCGGGTAGCGCTCATGATGCCCAACCTGCTCCAGTACCCGGTGGCGATGTTCGGCGCGCTGCGGGTGGGCATGACGGTGGTCAACGTCAACCCGCTCTACACCCCGCGCGAGCTGCAGCATCAGCTGGACGACTCCGGCGCAAAGCTGATCGTGGTCCTGGAGAACTTCGCCCACACGGTCCAGGAAGTGCTCCCCCGCACTCCGGTGACCCATGTGGTGACCACGCGCATCGGGGACCTGCTGTCCTTTCCCATGGGCCTGGTCGCCAACGTTGTCACCAAGTACCTGAAGCGGCTGGTTCCGGACTGGAACATCCCGCACGCGGTGGAGTTCCCGCGCGCCTTGGCGCAGGGGAACAAACCGCTGACCGACGTCGAGGTCACAGCCGACGACATCGCGTTCCTGCAGTACACGGGCGGCACGACCGGGGTTCCCAAAGGAGCCATCCTCACGCATGGGAATATGGTGGCGAACCTGGAACAGACCGCCGTGTGGATCGGCCGCAACCTGCAGGAGGGCGCCGAGACCGTGGTGACCGCGCTGCCGCTTTACCACGTGTTCTCGCTCACCGCCAACCTGCTCACTTTCCTCAAGCTCGGCGCGCACAACGTGCTCATCACGAATCCGCGCGACATCGAGGGCTTCATCAAGGAGTTGAAGAAGATCCGGTTCACCGCGATCACCGGCGTCAACACCCTGTTCAACGCGCTGCTCAATGCCCCCGGCATCAAAGACGTCAATGCAAGCGCGTTGAAGATCGCGGTCGGCGGCGGCATGGCGGTGCAGCGGGCGGTGGCAGAGCGGTGGCAGCAGTTCTTCGGCGTGCCACTGATCGAGGGCTACGGACTCACCGAAACTTCGCCCATCGTCTGCGCCAACCCACTCGACGTGCGCGAGTACACCGGCAGTATCGGCCTGCCTCTGCCCTCGACCGAAGTGAGCATCCGTGACGACGCCGGCAACGAGCTTTCGCTCGGTGAGGTGGGAGAGCTGTGCGTGCGCGGGCCGCAGGTGATGAAGGGGTACTGGAACAAGCCCGAGGAGACCGCGAAGGTGTTCACGGCCGACGGGTGGCTGCGCACGGGGGACATGGCCTTCATGGACGAGAAAGGTTTCGTGAAGCTGGTCGATCGCAAGAAGGATATGGTGCTGGTCTCCGGGTTCAACGTCTACCCGAACGAGGTCGAGGACGTCGTCATGACCCACCCCGGAGTCCTCGAGGTGGCTGCGATCGGAGTCCCGGACGAGAGATCGGGCGAGAGCGTGAAGCTCATCGTCGTGAAGAGGGACGCGGCGCTCACCGCCGAGGAGCTCATCGACTACTGCCGCAAGCACCTCACGGGCTACAAGGTCCCCAGGGAAGTCGTGTTCCGCGACCAGCCGCTCCCCAAGACCAATGTGGGGAAGATCCTGCGCCGGGTGATCAAGGAAGAAGAGCAGGCGCGGGTCAGGACGTCGGGCTGAGCGGCGCCGCCGGCCTGCCGGTCAGGCGCGTGGCGAGCCGGCTCGCTTGCCGCGCGGTGAGCCCATAGATCGAAAGCTGCGGGTTCGCTCCGATGCTGGTCGGGAACACCGAGCCGTCGAACACGGACAAGTTCTCCAAGCGATGATAGCGGCCGTCGGCGTTGACGACCGACCGCTTCTCGTCGCTGCCCATCGGGCAGCCGCCCATGACATGGGCGCTCACCACATGGGCCTTGAGCACCCTCATCTCCAGGCGCTGGATCGCCTCCCTGGCTGCGGGCCAGGTGTCGTAAGGCACGGCGTCCTCATGGACGGGCAGAACCTTCGTGGCGCCGGCGGCGAACTGGATCTCCGCCATCGTCAGATACGCCCGGCGTATGCCGTCCCACACGAACTCGGTGAGCGGATACGCAAGCAACGGGGAGCCGTCGCCGCGCAGCGAGACCTCGCCGCCTTGGCTGCGCTCGTGGAAGCCGTCGCGCTGCAGCGCGATGATCACCTGCGTATACGGCATCCGCGCCATGAGCTGGGCGTGCGCCTCGCCGTACCCCTGCAACGTGGTGGCCGTGAGCAGCGGGTGCAACGGAGGCACTTCGAGCTTGTAGCCGATCGGACCGTCGATTGCGTGCGTCTGCAGGAAGTGGTCGCAATAGACGGACTGCGGTGCTCCCGCAAAGCCGTCTACTCGTTCCGGCATGGTGGCTGCGGATATGCACGTGGGATGCAAGAAGGTACGCCGTCCGATCCGGCCGTGCGGGTCGGGAACGCGGCTTCGCAGCAGCAGCGCAGGGGTCCCGATGGCGCCTGCCGCGAGCACGAAGTGGCGCGCCGTCACGGTCACTTTGTACGGCGTCGGGCGCAGCCCCCTCGCATCCAGCGCCGCGCACTCCAACGCGCTCACGCGCGCACCGTCCACAGTGAGTCTTTGGGCGCGAGCGCGGCTCACCAGCACTGCGCCGCGAGAAAGCGCAGCGGGGATCGTCGTGACCAGCATGGATTGCTTGGCATTGGTGGGACAGCCCTCGCCGCAGTAGCCCAGGTTCCAGCACCCGTTGACATTGCGTCGCATGGTTGCGGTGGGGATCCCGAGCCGCGTGGCGCCGCGTCGCAGGATGTCGTTGTTCTCGTTGGGCGCGACCGTCCACGTCTCGATGTTCAGCCGCCGCTCCATCATCGCGAACCAAGGAGCCAGCTCCTCGACCGTGAGCTCTTCGAGGCCGAACGTGCGTCGCCAGAATTCGAGCGTTTGCGGTGGTGTGCGAAAGCTGGAGGTCCAGTTGACGGTGGTCGATCCACCTACGCAGCGCCCCTGGAGGATATTGATGCCCTTGTCCTCGGTCTTGCGGGCCGCCGACTCTTGGTACAGCTGGGGATAGGCTTGCGACTCGCGCATCCTGAAGTCCTTGGAGCTCGCGAGCGGGCCTTCTTCGATCATCACGACCTGCAGCCCCGCGTTGGCGAGGATTTCCGCCGCCACGCCGCCGCCTGCGCCGGTGCCGACGATCGCGACATCGGCCTCCAGGTGCATGTCTCGCGTGAACGTGGAAGCGTCGTGAGCCTTCCAGCCCGCGGCCAGGCCTTCCGCCAGTGGGTCGCGTATCGAGTGAGGTGCGTTCACTTCGTCAGGGCGGGCGGACCGGGGTAGCCGATGCGGGGCCAAGCGGCCTCGGCGCCGTACCAGGCGGCCATGATCAGTTCCTGCAAGCCCCGATAGCCGCTGCGCAACAGCGCGAACCTGCTGCTGCGCCAGCGCTCGAGGAAGGCGCTGATCTGTTCCGGCTTGGCCCGCAGCCAGGGGGCGGTCACGCCGGCAACGATTCTGCGCGTCACCGGGAATCCCAAGAGGGCGAACAACTGCGCCACTTCATCTTGGACCGCAGACGGCAGTCCCGACACTGCGGTGTCCACACCGCGGATCACTTGCATTAGCGCGTGCTCGCGGCCCGCGGCATCTTCCGGCAGCGCTCCGGCGAGCATCACGGGGGAGACGGCCGCCACTATGGTCCGGTCCCGGATGTTCAGCGCCAGATAGTTGAACTCAGGATCCTCTGGGATCGAAGGATCGGACGAGAACGGGCCGTATGCGGCGCGCACGGCGACCAGCACCGCGCCGCCGACAAGCCCCACTTGGATGAAGCGCCGGCGCGACAGCATGAGCAAGCTTCAGTGACCGCGGAGTCTGACGAAAACCCTCTACCAGGATAGCGGATACTGGCCCGCCGCCGTTGACCCAGATCAACCGCCCTCGCTCAGGGATGCTTTATCTTGCCGCTTGCTCCTCCACCGTCTGGCGCGATCCCGTGACTGCCACACCGACCGACAGCGGCAACATCACGCAGTTCCTGCTCCAACAGATCAGGCGAGCCAAGGAGCTGCGCCTCGCCCATGCAGCGCGCCCGGAGGGCGCAGCGCAGAGGTTGCTGCTGCGCGAATGGCAGGCACGGCGCCTGGCGCGCACCCACGAAGATCTGCTCCGGCACCCCGAGTACCGTGCCGCCGCCGAGTTCTTTTTGAGCGACCTGTACGGCCTGCAGGACACAACTAAGCGCGATGTGGAACTGGAGCGGATCTACCCCATTATGGCGAAGATGCTGCCGGCGACCGGGCTGCACAGCGTGGGGCTGGCGGTGGAACTGGACGCGCTGAGCGAAGAGCTGGACGCGAAGCTGCTCGACGTGCTCGTGCAGCAGCTCGGCCTGCGCGATGCGATCACCGAGGACGCGTACGTCGAGGCGTATCGGCGCTGCGACAACTATGCGCTGCGCCGGCACCAGATCGAATTAGTGCGCAATGTCGGCGACGACCTCGCGCTCCTGATAGGCAAGCCGATGGTCTATATGGTCCTGCACGCGATGCGAGCGCCGGCCCGAGTGGCCGGGTTCGGCGAGCTGCAGGATTTTCTGGAGCGCGGGTTCAGTGCGTTCAGGAAGATGAGCGACGCGCGGCCGTTCCTGGATGCGATCCAGATGCGCGAGATGCAGATCCTGGAGCGCATCCAAGCGGGTCACCCCCGACCCTTCGATCTCGACGCGCCCACACTGCAGCCCTAGCCCGGATGGACCTGCACCCCGCTGGAGGCGGTATGACGAGAGAGTGGCGCGGCGCGCGGATGCCGCGAAAGGCGATGTCGGGGAGCGGGCTTATCCGGCTGCGGTTCAGCCCGCGCGGCTGCCCGAGACCGTTCAGGAAGCCGCCGACGGAATTCGGCGCACCAGGACGAAGGACAGGCCGAACAGCCGGCGCGCGCGAACGACGCGCAACAGGTGCCGGTTCAGCCCCTGCATGAGCCGAGCGATCTCCGTTCGATATCGCGCTGCACTCCAGACGAACAAGATCATGGATCCGCCGAGTTCCAACCGCATCTTGGGTTCTCCTTCGCAACGTTATGGCAGGTAACGGTTGCGTGTATCTTTCTTGAAACCATCCGGACGCCGGATCGGCGCCACAGGGGTGCTTGCCCTCAGTATACCCAGGACGGATGCATGGCCGCTACCGGGGCCGACCATCGGATCGCCGCGCTTACGACGAGCCGAGCACCGGCTGCTGCGTTGCAGGGTTGACTTTCGCGACGCGGGTCGTGCATCGGCGCTCGAGGATCCCCGCGCCGCGTTGCGCTAGGAGTTGAGCGCCGTGTCTTTCGGCGACCCGAGTGTGACGCTAACGTCTTTTGCCGACCCGTCGCGCCAGATCTCGAGCGTGGCGCTCATGCCGGGTCTCAGCTGGGCGACCTTGACCGAGAGCAACATCGCGTCCGCGATCGCCTGGCCGTTGAACTTCAGGATGACATCGCCCGGTTTGAGCCCGGCCTTTTCCGCGGGGCTGCCCTTTTCCACCGCGCTCACCAGCGCACCGTCGGCCTTCGCCAATCCGAACGAGTTGGCCAGGTCCTGGTTGAGCGGCTGGATGGTGACGCCGATGCGCCCGCGCTCGACCTTGCCGTACTTGACGAGCTGATCCTTGACCTTCATCGCCACGTCGATGGGAATGGCGAAGGACAAGCCTTCGTAGCCGCCGGTGTTGCTGTAGATCTGCGAGTTCATCCCGATCACTTCGCCCTTCAGGTCGAGCAGCGGTCCGCCCGAGCTGCCCGGGTTGACCGCGACGTCGGTCTGGATGAAGGAGACGTAGTTCTCGTCCGGCAGCGCGCGGAACTTGGCGCTGACGATGCCGGCCGTCACCGTGCTGTCCATGCCAAAGGGCGAGCCGATGGCCAGCACCCACTGGCCCGGCCTGACCTCGTCCGGGTTGCCGATGCTCACGGTCGGGAGCTCGCGGGCATCGATCTTGAGCGCGGCCACGTCGGTGGCTCGGTCGATGCCGACGATCTTCGCCTTGAACTCCCGCTTGTCGGTCAGCCTGACGGTGACTTCGTTGGCGCCGGCGACCACGTGCGCATTGGTCAGGATCAGGCCGTCGGGGCTGACGATGAAGCCGGAGCCCAGCGCGCGGGCGGGAGTCGCTCCGCGCGGCATCGGCCTTGGCGGGGGAATCTGGAAGCGCTTGTAGAACTCGTAGAACGGGTCCTCCGGATCGAGCTGCGGAGAGCGCTGCATCGGGCTCGACACTTCCGGGTTGACGACCTGCGCCACCGTGATGTTCACCACGGCGGGGCTGTTGCGCTCGGCGATCGAGGTGAAGTCGGGCAGCCCTACGGCGGCCGGCGTCGCCGGACGTGCTTGCGCGACCGGCGCAGGCAGTGGGGTGGGGTGCGGGCGGAACAACGAGGTGCCGCTTTGGGAATAGCCGGCCAGCGCTGCCACGACGATGCCCGCGGCCGCGAGCCCGCCGATGATCGTTTTGACTTTCACAACCTTGCTCTTCTGTGAACCGTGCCGTCCGCGGATCGCTTCGGGCACGCGCATATTCTGCGCAGGATAGCTTAAAGCAGGCTTAACCGGGCGTCGATCGGCGGCAAACGCGGCGCGCGAGCCTGGTCGATCTGGCGGCCTCGAGCCGGATGCCCTGCGCCCGGAGAAACGCGAGAGGTCGCCGTCGCCTATGACTGCCCTGACGCCGGGTTGCGCAAAAAAGAAAAGCGCCGAGCCGATCCTTCGCCCTGGCGCTCGATTTGGTTGGCTGCCCGTCGCCGGGCCAGCCGATCAGTCGTAGTAGGCGGGCGCCATCTTCATCGTCTTGAACGCGTCCAGATCGTGGGCCGTGAAGAAGTCTGCCTTCTGAGTCGCCATCATCAGGCGGATCCACTCGTACGCGGCATAGATGCCATCGGGCTTGTACGCCAGGACGATGTTGGGCGGGATGCTCTTCTCGACGTTCTCGCGGAAGTAAACGTTGTCGCCCGTGAGGATGACCAGCCCGGTATTCTTGAGCTTGACGGTCATCATCTGACTGCCCGGGGTGTGCCCCACCCAGCGCTTCACCACCACCGAACCATCCCCGAAGATGTCCAGATCGCCATTGAGCTGGATCATTTTCTGAGCGTTGGGGTAGTTGCTGTTCGCGGCGCGCAGGGGCATGACGTCGCCGAGGATGTACGGGCCGCCGGTGCCGGGCTCAGGCCAGAACGCGTTCTGCATCTCGTCTTTCTGCACCACGATGATGGAGTTGGGGAACTTGCCCACGTTGCCGCCGTGGTCCAGATCCAGATGGCTCACCACCACGTACTTGATGTCGTTGGGCGTCAAGCCGATCTTCTTCAGCTGATAGTCGATGGCGACATCGGGGGTGTTCGTCGGGTTGAGCCCCTGCAGCCCCTTTGGCCAGTAGTTGATGTCGTCGATCAGCTTATCGTTGCAGCCGGTGTCGAACAGGATATTGCCCTTGGGATGCTTGATCACGTAGTAGCCCACCGGGATCTGGATCGGGGGATCGTTCGGGGCGAGGTTCTGCAGGATGCCCTTGCCGATCGTCAAAGTCCCGTGGCTGAACGCGTACATCCGCGTGTCCTGGGCCTATGCCGACGCGACGCCAGCAAAGAGCGCGGCCGCCGCCAAGACCTGCCATTGCCTATGCATGATTCTTCTCCTAGCTTTGATGGTCCGTGAGAGGTGAGATTGGAAAGTCGCCGTTTACTGCGGCTTGCGTGAACGCTCGCCCGGTGCCAGCGCGACTTCCGCCAACCGGCCACCGTTGATTCCGATCCAGGAGTTCTTCGTGAGCGGATACTTGTCCGTGTAGGACAGGGGCTCGTGTGCCGCGACGCAGTTCTGGTACCCGCCGGTGATCTTGTAGCATTTCTCGTAGGCGAGGAACTGCTGCACGGTGTCGGTCTGCTGCGGGTTGGCGATCATCCAGTCTCGGATCGCTTCCCAATCCGAATACGCGTCGGATCCGAACACCAACTTGCCGATGGAGGTGGGCACCTCCAACAGCTGCGAGCCGGCGGTGTGCGCGCGAAATGCCGGATGGATCCGCACGCCTGGCAGCACTTCGTACTCGCCGTCGACGATCATCGCCTTACCCGACAACACCTTGCCGTACACCTCGTCCAGAGTCTTGGGCGGGTAGCCGCAAGCAGGAGTGCGCATGCAGCCGCCCGGATCCGTGTTGACCGCCTTGATGTGCGGATTGGGATAGTTCAGCGCCCACTCGATCCCCTTCAGCTCCTCGCGCTGGATGTAGAGCACGGCATTCGGAAAGTCGCTGAGCTGGCCGGCGTGGTCCCAGTGCGCGTGGCCGACGACGATCTTGGTGACGTCGGCGGCGTTGAAGCCGAGTAGCTTGAGCTGATTCGGCAACGGCGCCCAATGCTCGGTGCCGGTCATCTTGTGGTAGTCCTGTTGCTTCCAGCCCGAATCGTAGAGGATCAGGTCCTTGCCGCACTTGATCACGCCGACGTTGACCGGGATGTCGATGAGGTTGATGTTGCTCATCGGGTTGGTGCTGCCCGGAACGTAAGTGCGATCGGGCACGAACGCGCCGAACGGCACGTTCATGAAGCGGCTGCTCTCCACGAGCCACACGGAGCAGTT
>DATJVI010000021.1:0-13871 GCA_035501875.1 Burkholderiales bacterium | reverse complement strand
TACCGCAGCGCGCGGCTGCATGAGATCCCGCCCAATGGCCAGGGCATCGCCGCGCTGATGGCGCTCGGTATTCTGAGCAACTTCGACATGGCGCAGATTCCCGTCGACTCAGCCGACAGCCTGCACCTGCAGATGGAAGCGATGAAGCTCGCGTTCGCCGACGCGTACCGCTACGTGGCCGACCCGAGGTCGATGACGTTATCCGCGTCGTCGTTGCTGGATCCAGACTATCTGCGGCAGCGCGCTGCATTGATCGACCGTTCCCGGGCGCAGGACTTCGGCCATGGTGTGCCGGCGGGGCGCGGCACCATCTACCTCACGGTAGCAGACGCATCCGGCATGATGGTGTCCTACATCCAATCGAACTACAACGGGTTCGGCTCCGGCGTCGTCGTGCCGGATACCGGGATCAGCCTCCAGAACCGGGGCTTCGGCTTCAGCCTCGAGGCGGGCCACCCGAATCAGGTCGGGCCCGGGAAGCGGCCATTTCACACCATCATCCCGGCCTTCGTCACCCAACGCGGCGAGCCGCTGATGAGCTTCGGCGTGATGGGCGCGGACATGCAGCCGCAGGGCCATGTCCAGATGATGGTCCGCCTGACAGACTATGCGCAGAATCCCCAGGCGGCAGCCGATGCGCCGCGCTGGAAGGTGTTTCGCGGATGCCAGATCGCTCTCGAGCACGCCGTACCGACGCGCGTGGCGGCAGAACTCGCGCGCCGCGGCCATCAGGTGCGGCACACCGAGCGCTGGAACATGGAGTTCGGCTCGGCCCAGCTCATCTACCGTCTGCCGCAGGGCTACGCCGCGGCGTCCGACCCGCGCCGCGACGGGCAGGCGGTGGGCTTCTAGACGCTGGCTCGGCGACGGTTCCCTAGGAACCGGGCTGAAGCGCTTTCGCCCGGATAGCCGCGAGGCTGGTACGGGTGGTGATGGCATCGGGATCGATGCGCAGCTCGAGGAGCGCCGGACCACCGCACGCCAAGGCTTCCTCGAACGCGGGCGCAAATTGGCGGGTTTTCTCCACGATGGCGCCGTGCGCTCCGTAAGCGCGAGCGAGCTGGGCAAAATCCGGGTTGCGCAGCGCCGTCCCATGCACTCTCGCCGGATAGTCGCGTTCCTGATGCATGCGGATCGTGCCGTACATTCCGTTGTTGACCACGAGGAAAACGACGGCGGCGCCGTACTGTACTGCGGTGGCCAGCTCTTGCCCGGTCATCAGGAAGTCGCCGTCGCCCGAAAAGCAGACCACCGTGCGCTCCGGGTGCAGGAGCTTCGCGGCTATGGCGGCGGGCACGCCATAACCCATCGCTCCGTTGGTAGGCGCGAGTTGGGTGCGCAAACCCGTGTACTGATAGAAGCGCTGCACCCAGCCCGAGAAATTTCCGGCGCCGTTTGTCACGATGGTGTCCGGCGGCAGCCGGCTGCGCAGCCACGCCACGGCCTCGCTCAAGTTGAGCGCACCGGGCATCGCCACGGGCTCCAGGCTGAGCAGATATTCCTGCCGCAGCATCTGGGTCCACTTCCCCCACGCCACTTCAGCAGGAGGCGTTAGCGCCTTGGCGGACGTGGCGAACTGTTCCATGCCCGAGTTGATCATCAGCTGTGCCTGGTACACGCGCCCCAGCTCCTCTGCGCCCGCATGCACATGGACCAGCGTCTGCGACGGCCGTGGAACCTCGAACAGCGTGTAGCCGCCGGTCGTCATTTCCCCCAAGCGCGGCCCGATCGCGAGCACAAGGTCGGCTTCGCGGGCGCGTTTCTTCAGCTCCGGACTGATGGCGATACCCACCTCGCCGGCATAGTTGCGATGGCGGTTGTCCAGCAGATCCTGGCGCCGGAACGAACAGGCCACCGGCAGGTTCCAGGCCTCGGCGAAGGCACGCGCATCCTGGCACGCCTGCGCGGTCCAGTCGCCTCCGCCCAGGACGGCCAGGGGCCTTTGCGCCTGACCCAGCAGGCTGGCGAGACGCACCATGTCACTTGCGCTCGGAGCCGGCTTGATGCGCTGATAGGGACGCGCATCAGGCGAGAGCGCCCGGCTGACGAGCATGTCCTCGGGGAGGGACAGGACTACAGGACCCGGGCGTCCGGAGACGGCAAGATGGAACGCGTGGCTCAGGTATTCGGGGATGCGCTCGGCGCGATCGATCTGCGCCACCCACTTGGCCATCTGCCCATACATCCGGCGGTAGTCGACTTCCTGAAACGCCTCGCGCTCGACGACGTCCCCGCCCACCTGGCCGATGAACAGGATCATGGGAGACGAATCCTGATAAGCGGTGTGCACGCCAATGCTGGCGTTGCTCGCTCCAGGGCCACGCGTCACGAAACAGATGCCCGGGCGTCCAGTCAGCTTGCCGTAGGCCTCGGCCATGAACGCCGCACCGCCCTCCTGGCGGCACACGATGAGGCGCACCTGCTCGCGTGCGTCGTACAGCGCGTCGAGCACGGCAAGAAAGCTCTCACCGGGAACGCAAAACGCCAGCTCGACGCCGTTCGCCTTGAGGCAGTCGACCAGAATCTGGCCGCCGCTCGGCAGAGGCCTGTCTTGATTCACGGCAGGTAATGTCCTCGCTATGGGCCCGGCTCGGGACGTGAGCCGCGATTATAAGACCTCGTCATCGATCTGACCTGCGCGCGCCGACGCAGGCCGGACGGCTATAATGCCCGCGGTCTAAGCAGGGGGACGGGAGCCAGCCCCGATCCGGCCTCGGCCAGGCCCTGGCAAAGTGCGATACCCGCTGGTCGCGAGCCGTACAAGAACATACCAACTTCGGGAGGCATCAAGATGGTCTGGACGCAGGTCTACGATCCGCTCGGCAATCCCTGGCTCTCTACCGTCTGCGCGGCGCTTCCCGTCATCGTGCTGCTCGGAAGCCTGGCATTTTTGCGCATGGCTGCACACTGGGCAGCGGTGATGGGACTCATCTCAGCCTTGCTGATCGCGATAGTCGTGTTCGGCATGCCCACGCAGATGGCGGGGGCCGCCGCGATGTACGGCGCGTTTTTCGGCCTGCTGCCGATCGGCTGGATCGTGCTCAACATCATCTTCCTGTATCAGCTCACCAAGGAAAAGGGTTACTTCCAGATCCTGCAGGACAGCATCGCCGGGGTCACTGAGGATCGCCGCCTGCAGCTCCTGCTCATCGCGTTCAGCTTCGGTGCTTTCTTCGAGGGTGCCGCCGGATTTGGCACGCCCGTCGCGGTGACCGGTGCGATCTTGATCGGGCTGGGCTTTTCTCCCCTCGCGGCATCCGGGCTTTCGCTGATCGCCAATACCGCGCCGGTGGCGTACGGTGCCCTCGGAACACCGATCATCGCGCTATCCGCCGTCACGGGTCTGGATTTGCTCAAACTCAGCGCGATGGTCGGTCGTCAACTACCGTTCTTCTCGCTGCTCGTGCCCTTCTGGTTGATCTGGGCGTTCGCCGGGTGGCGCGGCATGAAGGAAATCTGGCCGGCGATCCTGGTGGCCGGTGTGAGTTTCGCCATACCGCAGTTCCTCGTGTCCAACTACCACGGTCCGTGGCTCGTCGATGTAGTCGCCGCGATCATTTCCATGGGCTGCCTCACGGGTTTTCTGAAGGTGTGGAAGCCGAAGACCGTATGGCTCTCGACTGCGCTCAAAGGGCACGAGGCGGACAGCGGTGCAGCCGACCCTGGCGCGGCTCACGTGCCGACCAAGCACGCATCCGCCATGGTATTCAAGGCGTGGCTGCCGTGGATCGTCTTGAGCGTGTTTGTGTTCGCATGGGGCATCCCGCAGGTCAAAAATTTCCTCAACGGCGCCGACACTGCAGCGAAGGTCGAATTCCCGTGGAATGGCGCAACCAAGTTCGACTTCAAGATTCCCGCTCTGCACGAGGGCGTCGAGAAAGTGCCTCCCGTGGTACCGAAGCCCGCCAAAGAAAAGGCCGTCTACAGCCTCAACTGGCTCTCCGCCACCGGCTCGGGGATTCTGCTGGCCGCGATCATCGCCGGCTTCCTGATGCAATACTCTGTCGGCGGGTTGCTGCGCAAGTATTGGGAGACCCTCAAGCTGGTGCGCTTCTCACTCCTGACCATCGCAGCGATGCTCGCGCTGGGCTTCACCACGCGCTACTCCGGAACCGACGCAACGATGGGACTCGCCTTCGCCCACACAGGTGTGTTGTATCCGTTCTTCGGGGCGATGCTCGGGTGGCTGGGCGTGGCGCTCACCGGTTCCGACACCGCTTCCAATGTGCTATTCGGGGGCTTGCAGAAGATCTCCGCGGAGCAGCTCGGGCTGAACCCTGTGCTCATGGCTGCCGCCAACAGCTCAGGCGGAGTGATGGGCAAGATGATCGACGCTCAAAGTATCGTGGTCGCGAGCACGGCCACGCGCTGGTACGGGCACGAGGGCGACATCCTGCGATACGTCTTCTTTCACAGCGTCGCGCTCGCCGCGCTGGTCGGTCTGCTCGTGACTTTGCAGGCGTACGTGTTCCCCTTCATGCAAGTCCCGATGTAGGCCGGACTGAGAAAGACGAAGCCCACCATGCGGTGGGCTTCGCGGGGAACGATGATGATGAGATAGGTTCTAGTGTGCGCTCTCCGCCGCCACCGCCTTCATCGACAGCCGCAACCGCCCTTTCTCGTCCGCCTCCAGCACTTTCACCCGCACCGACTGGCCCTCCTTGAGGTGGTCGGACACGTTCTTCACCCGCTCTTCGGCGATCTGCGAGATGTGCAGCAAGCCGTCCTTGCCGGGCAGGACGCTGACGATCGCGCCGAAGTCGAGAAGCTTGAGCACGGTGCCCTCGTAGACGCGCCCCACTTCCACCTCGGCAGTGATCTCCTCGATGCGCTTCTTGGCGGCGAGCCCGCCGTCGGAGCTCACGCAGGCGATAGTAACGGTGCCGTCCTCGGCGATATCGATGGTGGTGCCGGTCTCTTCGGTGATGGCGCGGATCACGGCGCCACCCTTGCCGATCACGTCGCGGATCTTCTCCGGCTTGATCTTGATCACGATCATGCGCGGCGCGTAGACCGAGATCTCCGGCCGCGCGCTCTCGAGCGCCTGCTTCATCAGAGACAGAATCTGTATACGCCCTTCGCGCGCCTGATTCAGCGCAACCTGCATGATCTCCTTGGTGATGCCCTGAATCTTGATGTCCATCTGCAGCGCCGTGACGCCGCGCTCGGTGCCGGCGACCTTGAAGTCCATGTCGCCCAAATGATCTTCGTCGCCCAGGATATCCGACAGCACCGCGAAGCGGTTGCCTTCTTTGATCAGACCCATGGCGATGCCGGCCACGTGCGCTTTGACCGGCACGCCGGCATCCATCAGCGCCAGGCAACCGCCGCATACCGTGGCCATCGAGCTGGAGCCGTTCGATTCGGTGACCTCGGACACGACGCGCATCGAATAGCCGAACTCCTCGGCGCTGGGCAGCATTGCGGCCAGCGCACGCTTGGCCAGGCGGCCATGGCCAATCTCGCGTCGCTTGGGGCTGCCTACGCGGCCGGTTTCGCCGGTCGCGTACGGCGGCATGTTGTAGTGGAGCATGAATCGTTCGGTGTACTCGCCCTGCAGGGCGTCTATGATCTGCTCGTCGCGTGCAGTGCCGAGCGTCGCTACCGCGAGCGCCTGCGTCTCCCCGCGCGTGAACAGAGCGGAGCCGTGCGCTCGCGGCAGCACTCCCGTGCGGATCGAGATCGGGCGCACGGTGCGCGTATCCCGCCCGTCGATGCGGGGATCTCCGCTCAAGATCTGGCCACGGACGATCTTGGCCTCGAGGTCGCCGAAAATCGTTCGAACCAGATTCTCGTCGGGAGGCTCGGCGACCTGCTCGACGACCTCCTTCAGGACCTGCGCGTGCAGCGCGGCAATCTGCTCGGAGCGCGACTGCTTCTGGCGCGTGCGGTAAGCCTCCTGCAGCCCGGCATAGGCGATGGCGGTGACCTTGTCGATCAACCCCTGATCCTTTGCCGGGGCGGCCCAATCCCACAGCGGCTTGCCGGCCTGCTCAGCGAGCTCGTTGATCATGTTGAGGACCGGCTGCATCTGCTCGTGGCCGTAGACCACCGCGCCGAGCATGATCTCCTCCGCGAGCTCGCTCGCTTCCGATTCGACCATCAGCACGGCTTGCCGCGTGCCCGCGACGACGAGGTTCAGCCGCGAGGTCTTCAGCTCGGTAGCGGTGGGGTTGAGGACGTACTGGCCGTCGACGTAGCCGACCCGTGCCGCCCCGATCGGGCCGTTGAACGGGATACCGGACAGCGCCAGCGCTGCCGAAGCGCCGATCATGGCCGGAATGTCCGAGTCGATCTCGTTGTTGGACGACACGACTGTGGCGATGACCTGGACCTCGTTGTAGAAGCCGTCGGGGAAAAGCGGTCGAATAGGCCGGTCGATCAGACGCGAGGTCAGGGTCTCTTTCTCGGAGGGCCTGCCTTCACGCTTGAAGAAGCCGCCGGGGATCTTGCCGGCGGCGTAAGTTCGCTCCTGGTAGTCGACCGTCAAGGGGAAGAAATCCTGCCCCTCTTTGGCCTCCCGCTTGCCGACTACGGTCACCAGAACACAGGTGTCGTCCAGGTTCGCCATGACCGCGCCGTGCGCTTGGCGGGCAATCTCCCCTGTCTCGAGGGTGAGGGTGTGGCGACCGAAGGGGATGGATTTTCTCAGCGGCGTGATGGGATTGACGTCCATATCATGACGAGGCGGGAACTGGCCCAAATTGGAGAGTGTGTCGGCGCGGCGCCGATCCACTCTGCTCGAGGTGCGCCGGGCGCGTTAGCAACGCTGAACCCCCGGCACTACTTACGCAACCCCAGACGGTCGAGGAGGCTGCGGTACTGGTCGGTGTTGGCACGCTTCAGGTAATCGAGGAGCTTGCGCCGCCGGGACACGAGACGGAGCAGGCCGCGGCGGGAGTGGAAATCCTTCACGTGGGTCTTGAAATGCTCGGTCAGCTCGTTGATGCGGGCGGTCAACAACGCGATCTGGACCTCGGGCGAACCCGTGTCCCCCCTCGCCCGCTGATAATCGCCTACGATCCGGGCCTTCTGTTCGGTGCTGATGGACATTGCTATCTCTCCGCTATCTCTCCGGAAAAACGCGCCATTCTAACGTTGTACCCCCCGGCGCTCAAGCCGGCCTATAAAGCACCCCGAGCGGCAGGGCCCGCATCCGCTTGGGGCAGAGAAGCCCCTGCTCGCCGCGCGCCCCGAGCCCTAGAAACTGGCCGTCCTCGGCATACAGCCGAACCGACCCCGCCCCCAGCGGCTCGTCGAGCGCCACCGGCCGCCCTTGCAACACGGCGTTGGCGCTGCCCTGATCCAGCACCACTGCCGGCAGTTGCGAGAGCAGTACGTCCGCGGGGAGCACCTGTTTCCTCCGATCCACGTCGGGGAGGCCTGCGAGAGCTTCGAGACCCAGGGCCTGGGCGACCGCTAACGCGCCGATACGCGTGCGTCGCAGAGCCGAGACGTGAGCGCCACATCCAAGGCGCTCCCCGATGTCGTGCGCCAGGCTCCGGATATACGTCCCCTTGCTGCAGTGGATCCTGAGCGTAACCTCCTCGCCGTGCCCGGCGATCAGGTCGAGAGCATGGATCGTTACCCGCCTGGGTCGGCGCTCGACGGACTGCCCGGCACGGGCGTAACGGTATAGCGCGCGGCCCCGGTGCTTGATGGCGCTGAACATGGGAGGCAACTGCTCGATCTCACCGGTGAATGCCGCAAGTGTCTCGCTCATCCGCTCCAGGCATCCCTCGACGCGCCCGCGAAACAGCGCTTCTCCCTCGGCATCGCCTGTGGTGGTGGCAAGCCCGAGTGCGACCACGGCCTCGTACGTCTTGTCCGTCTCCAGCAGGACGCCAGCGAACTTGGTGGCTGCCCCCAGGCATACGGGCAGCAGTCCGGTCGCGAGCGGGTCCAGCGTCCCGGTGTGACCGCCCTTCACGCCACCGAAAAGACGGCGAACCGACTGCAGCGCGGCGTTGGATGACATGCCCGCTGCCTTGTCCAGCAGAACGACTCCCTCGACCGCCCCCGAGGCGCTTGCGTCGCTGGAGCGATCAGTCGTCATGCTCTTCCGCACCCTGGCCAGGCGGCACGCTTTCGGCAGCCGCTTCATCGATGAGGTGCGACAGGCGCGCGCCGCGCTCGACCGACGCGTCATAGACGAAATGCAGATGCGGGACGCTCCTGGCCTGCAGCGTGCGCGCCAGCTGGCTGCGCAGAAATCCGCCGGCATGTTGCAGGGCCGCCACGCTCTGCTCAGTGGATGCCGCGTCCGCGAGCGAGCTCACGTAAACGGTTGCCTGGGACAAATCGCGTGTCACCTCTACCGCCGTGATGGTGACCGGCCCTACCCGGGGATCTTTCAGCTCGCGCACCAGCAGACCCGACAAATCGCGGTGGATCTGCTCGGCGATCCTGGCGGAGCGAGAAAAAGTTCGAGGCATAGCGGGCGCGGCCTGGCCGTGGTGCGCGCAGAGGTGCGCGACCCGCGGTTACAGCGTGCGCGCGACCTCGACCACCTCGTAGGCCTCCAGCTGATCGCCGATCTTGATGTCGCTGAAGCTCCTGACCGAAAGCCCGCACTCGAACCCGGCCTTCACCTCGCGGACGTCGTCCTTGAAGCGCTTGAGAGAGTCGAGCTCGCCGGTATGGATCACGACATTGTCGCGCAGCACACGCACTGAGGATCCGCGCTTGACGACACCCTCCAAGACATAGCACCCGGCGACGGTCCCGACCTTCGAGATGTGAAACACCTGGCGCACCTCCACCAGCCCGGTGACCGACTCCTTCCGCTCGGGCGCGAGCATGCCGGACAGCGCTGCCTTCACTTCGTCGACCGCCTCGTAGATGATGTTGTAGTAGCGCACATCCACGCCGTGGGCGCTGATCAGCTTCTTGGCAGTCGCGTCGGCACGCGTGTTGAAGCCGATGACGACCGCGTTGGAGGCCAGCGCCAGATTGATGTCCGATTCGGTGATGGCACCGACCCCGGCGTGCACCAGGTTGACCCTGACCTCGTCGGTCGAGAGTTTTTGCAGGGCGTGCGCCAAGGCCTCTTGCGAGCCCTGCACGTCGGCCTTGATCACCAGGGACAGCGTCTTGCTCCCGCCGGCCACCATGTCGAACATGCCCTCCAGCTTGGCGGCCTGCTGCTTGGCGAGCTTCACGTCGCGGAACTTGCCTTGCCGGAACAGTGCAATCTCGCGCGCCCGGCGCTCGTCGCCCAGCACCATGACCTCTTCGCCGGCCTGCGGCACATCGGATAGGCCCTGGATCTCGACCGGAATCGAGGGGCCGGCTTCCGGGATGCTGTGCCCGCTCTCGTCGAGCATGGCGCGCACGCGTCCGAACACCGCACCCGCGAGGACGATATCGCCACGCTTCAAGGTGCCAGACTGAACCAGCAGCGTTGCAACCGGGCCTCGGCCCTTGTCGAGCCTGGATTCGATCACGATGCCCCGCGCTGGCGTCGACTTGGGCGCCTTGAGCTCCAGCACTTCGGCCTGCAGCAGCACCGACTCGAGCAGGCCGTCGATGCCTTTGCCGGTCTTGGCCGAGACGTCCACGAATATCGTTTCTCCTCCCAGGTTCTCCGGCACGACCTCGTGCACCAGCAACTCGTGACGAATGCGCTCGGGCTGCGCTTCGGGCTTGTCGATCTTGTTCACTGCGACCACGATGGGAACCTTGGCCGCTTTCGCGTGGTGGATGGCCTCGATCGTCTGCGGCATCACACCGTCGTCAGCCGCGACGACCAGGATCACCAGGTCCGTTACCTTGGCGCCGCGCGCACGCATTGCGGTGAACGCCTCGTGGCCCGGCGTATCGAGGAACGTGATCATCCCGCGCGGCGTCTGCACGTGATACGCGCCGATGTGCTGGGTGATGCCCCCGGCCTCGCCGCTCGCCACTCGCGTGCGGCGGATGTAATCCAGCAGTGAAGTCTTGCCGTGGTCGACGTGACCCATCACGGTGACTACCGGAGCGCGCGCCTCGGCGACCGCCGTTTCCTCCTGGCGCGAGTCAGCCAGCAACGCCTCCGGATCGTCCAGCTTGGCTCGCTTGGCGACGTGCCCCATCTCCTCCACCGCGATCATCGCGGTGTCCTGGTCCAGCACCTGGTTGATCGTCACCATGGTGCCGAGCTTCATGAGGGTCTTGATGACCTCGGCGGCCTTGACCGACATCTTCTGCGCCAGGTTGGCGACGGTGACGGTCTCGGGCACCAGCACCTCGTGGACGATCGGCTCGGTTGGCAGCGAAAAGCCGTGCGTCGGAGTGGTCTCGGTTTCGGTCTTGGTCTTGGCGTGGCGGTCCTTGCGTGCATGCCAGCCCGCCGCTCCGACCTCGCCGCCGCGCGTCTTGATGACGCGCTTCTTCGCGCTCTCGTCGCGCCAGACAACCTGCTTGACCTGCTTCTTGGGCGCCTTCTTCTCGCCCGTCTCGCCCGGTTTGGACGCGGGCTTGTGCAGAGTGCCGGTCCCGGCGGGCTTGGCTTCGGCCGTCACGGCCCCCTCGGGTGCGGCAACAGGTTTCGGCGCTTCCGCCGCGGCCTCGGTTGACTTCGCCTCCGGCGCGGGCGCCTCGGCGGGCTCCTGCGCTGTCTTGCGCTTCTTCTGACGCTCCTGCTTCGCGGCCGCGTCCGCCGCCTGGCGTGCGGCGAGCTCGGCCTGCTTGCGCGCCTCTTCGTCGCGGATTGCCGTCTGCTGTGCGTCGATGGTCGGAGCTGCTGCTGCGGGCGCCTCCGAGACGGTTGCGGCGCTGTCGCGCTTGACCAGCACACGCTTCTTGCGCACCTCGACCTGGATGGTCCGCGCCTTGCCGGTGCTGTCCGCTTTTTTGATTTCGGTGGTCTGCCGGCGCGTCAGGGTGATCTTGCTCTTGGATTCTTTGGTGCCGTGAACCGAGCGCAGATAATCCAGCAGCTGAGTCTTGTCCTGCTCGGTCAGCAGGGTGTCCTCGACCAGCTTGCGGTTCACGCCGGCCGCCTGCAATTGCTCAAGCAGGCGCTCGGCGGCCATGCCGAGCTCCTTGGCGAACTGGGAAACGTTTGTCTGCGCCATGTCTAGTTGCCCCCCGTGCTCAGGTCAGCGCGGATCCCTCATACGAACCAGGGCGCCCGGGCCGCCATGATCAGCACCTTGGCGCGCTCCGCGTCCATGCTGATCAGCTCTACCAGGTCATCGACCGCCAGCTCGGCGAGCTCCTCCTGCGTGTGAATCCCCTTCGCGGCGAGCTGACGCGCGGTCTGACTGTCCATGCCCTCCAGGGCCTGCAGGTCGGACGCCACGTCCTCGACCTTCTCTTCGCTGGCGATGTCCTGCATGAGCAGCGCGTTGCGCGCGCGGCTGCGCAGCTCGTTGACCGTCTCCTCGTCGAACTGTTCGATCTCCAGCATCTCGTTGATCGGGATGTAGGCGACCTCTTCGAGGGTGTTGAATCCTTCCTGCACCAGGATGTCGGCTACCTCCTCATCCACGTCCAGCCTCTCCATGAACAGCTTCTTGATGGACGCGGTTTCCTCCTCGTTCTTCTTCTGGGACTCCTCTTCGGTCATGATATTGAGTTCCCAGGCGGTCATCTCGCTCGCGAGGCGCACGTTCTGCCCGTTGCGCCCGATCGCCTGCGCCAGGTTCTCCTCGTCCACCACGATGTCCATGCTGTGGCGGTCTTCGTCGACCACGATGCTGCTCACTTCGGCGGGCGCGAGGGCGTTGATCACGAACTGCGCGGGGTCGGGCGACCACAGGATGATGTCGACCCGCTCACCGGCCAGCTCCGAAGTCACCGCCTGAACGCGAGAACCGCGCATGCCAACGCAGGTGCCGATCGGGTCGATGCGGGCATCGTTCGACTTGACCGCGATCTTGGCGCGCGAACCCGGATCGCGTGCCGCCGCCTTGACCTCGAGCAGTCCTTCCTCGATCTCCGGGACCTCCAGTTCGAACAGCTTGATCAGGAAGTCTGGAACGATGCGCGACAGCACGAGCTGCGGACCGCGGCTGCTGCGATCGACCTTCAGAAGGAACGCTCGCACCCGGTCGCCGACACGCAGATTCTCCTTGGGGATCATCTGGTCGCGGGGCAGCACGGCTTCGATGCGGCCCGACTCGACAATGGCGTTGCCGCGTTCGATGCGCTTGATGGTGCCGGTCACCAAGTGCTCCTTGCGCGCCAGGAAATCGTTCAGGATCTGCTCGCGCTCGGCGTCGCGGATCTTCTGCAGGATCACCTGCTTGGCCGCCTGCGCACCGATGCGCCCGAACTCGACCGGCTCGAGCGGCTCTTCGATGTATTCGTCCAGCTGAATGTCGGCTACCAGCGCGCGCGCCTGCTCGACAGTCATTTCGCGGTCGGGCGCCTCCAAGACCTCGTCGGCCACGACGTGCCAGCGGCGGAAAGAGCGATAGTCACCCGTGTTGCGGTCGACTTCGACGCGCACCTCGACGTCCTCGCGGAAACGCTTCTTGGTGGCAGACGCCAAGGCCTGTTCCAGCGCGCTGAACACGATATCCTTGTCGACGTTCTTTTCTCGACTCAGGGCATCGACCAGAAGGAGTATCTCTCGGCTCATCGTCAGCCTCCGCTATAAAGTGGGCACCAACCGGGCCTTCTCGACCTGGGCGAGCTCAAGGGACACGAGGGCGCCGTCGACCTCGAGCTGCAACTGCGCGTCGCTCACGCCCCGGAGTGTGCCCACGAAATTTCTGCGCCCCTGCAGCGGCACGCGCAGCCGTATCTGCGCGCGCTGCCCCTGGAAGCGGCGAAAGTCGCTGGCTTCGCGCAGGCGCCGGTCGAGACCGGGCGAGGAAACCTCCAGCCGGCCGTAGTCGATCTGTTCGACTGCAAACAGGCGAGTCAGGTGGTTGCTGACCGCGGCGCAGTCCTCCACCTTCACCCCGCCGGGGCGATCGATGAATACGCGGATCAGTGCGCCACGGCCCGGCACCTCGAGATCCACCAATTCGAAGCCGAGCCCGCTCACCGTCGTCTCGAGCAAAGCGCTCAAGTCCTTGTGGCTCATCACAAACAAAAAATGGGCTTGCCAGCCCATTAAAGTTCTAATTTTGAAACTTTAACAGATGCACGCGCCGATTCCAAGTTGGCCTGAAATGGGGGCGTTGGGGGGAGGATTCCAGGGGCGGGTGGACGTGTTGTAAAGCAGGGCTTGGTGGAAGGAAAGTCTGACGATGACCTGCTTCGGCCCCGACATAACCACATAACCTGAAGGTTAGTCTCCGCCTCAGCCGGCTCCGCACGCTGCCGCGCGCGCAGGCTGCACGCGTTTCCCGCGTGAAACCGTCATCGTCGGCAAGGTCCACAAAGCAAAAAGCCCCGGCGTTTGGCCGGGGCTTTTGCTTTGTTGGGTCCTGACGATGACCTACTTTCACGCGGTATACCCCGCACTATCATCGGCGCAACTGCGTTTCACGGTCCTGTTCGGAATGGGAAGGCGTGGTTCCACAGTGCTATGTTCGTCAGGAATTCGGTTGTCGGGAGTCGATGAACCGACGCCCGACGTGTCTGGAAGAAGCAGGTTTGATGATCGTGCCAAGCACGATGACGTCGACATACGACGTCGCAACCTTGAATCAAGCTCAAGGTTATAGGATCAAGCCGCACGGGCAATTAGTACCGGTTAGCTGAAGCGCTCACACGCCTTGCACATCCGGCCTATCAACGCGGTGGTCTTCCGCGACCCTACAGGTGGCTTGCGCCACGGGACGTCTCATCTTGGGGCAAGTTTCGCGCTTAGATGCTTTCAGCGCTTATCTCTTCCGCACATAGCTACCCGGCAATGCCACTGGCGTGACAACCGGTACACCAGAGGTGCGTCCACTCCGGTCCTCTCGTACTAGGAGCAGCCCCCCTCAAAC
>DATJVI010000020.1:0-85975 GCA_035501875.1 Burkholderiales bacterium | reverse complement strand
GATCTCATTGCGCCCGACTTCGAAGTCGACCTTGGACAGGGCTTCCACCTTGCCGAAGGTCATGTCGACCTTCTCGAGACGCACGATGTGGCGCCAGCTCTGCGCCACGGCCTCGGCCTGCGCCGGTTGCATGACGCTGGGCCGCTCAGCTCGATCGTGCATCGCGTTGCACGGAATGTCGGGTCGGCCCGGCCAGGACTCGCAGCCCGCTGGCGACAAACTGATCGCCCGGCGAGACGGCGATGACATCGCATGGGCCCGACGCGATCAGCGTCGGCGAACGGCACACCGCGCTCCCCCTTTCTGGTGGACCAGGCGATCTGGATGGCGTTGCCGAGCAACGCGACCGCCATGATACCGGAGTTGGCCGGTTCGCCCGTCGCCGCAACCGCGGCCGCGCGAGGTCAGAAGCTCTTCTTCAGGCCCACGTAGACGCCGTGAGGCATGATCTGCAGCAACAGCGGCGTGTCCCGCTGCCAGGCGTACCAACCGGAAGCGGCCCCGAGCGCCCAGCCCGCGAGCACGTCGGTCTGCCAGTGCGCCTGATTTTTGACGCGCGCCGCGCCCACATATAACGGGATCAGGGTCAGCGCATACACGGCCGGATAATCGTGTCCGTATTCGAGGATCCAGGGGGTCACGAGCGCGGCTGCCTCGGTCGCCTCTCCGCTCGGGAAGCTTTGGTATGAGTCGCCCTGGAAGAACAGGCACGGGTCATCGGTCTGGCTGGGGCGCTCGCGCGTGAACGCGCGTTTGAGCACTTCGGACGAGACCGCCCCGATGATCTCGGAGTCGATCCCGCGCCACGCAGTGTCACCCAGCCTCGACGAATCGCCCTCGTACAGCGCGACGCCGACCTGACCCACGGTGAGCGCGAGCATCAATGACCGGTAGACGTCCGGGTTCCAGATGCCCGACGTGTCCAATGTGACCTTGTGGTCGAACGAATCGTTGCATGCCCACGTGGAGGAAGTCACCACGAGAGCGAAGAAGCCGATCAGAGCGGCTCGGATGGGAGCGAAGTCCATGTCGTATATGCTCCGGGGCGGACCTGTCGTCCACGCGTGCCGATCGATGGAGACCGGAACCAGTCAGCGGCGCCGGGGCCCGGGGCTTGCGCCATTCGTCGCGATTGGGCTGGCGCTGAACCGCGCGGGGCGCCCGGCGTATCTGGACTCACCGGGTTTAATTGTCCCACGGCCGCACGAAAGCACACAATTCCGATCTCGCTTGGCCGGCTGCCGTCCGCGCCGACGGTCAGCCCTTGCTTCGAATCCCGCGAGTCGACCCGCTTGAGAGCGATCCGCGTCGCGCGCGTGAACGGCCGCATCGGCGGGCGTGCCCGCCACCACCCCTCGGTGCATGAGACGGCGATGCATCGGACATCTTTCCGCGGGCTTGCAGGTGCAAGCGTCCACGCACGGCCGCGATGGGAAGCGTTGCCGTCCTCATCGCGGTGCGCAATGCGGTGGACGACGGTTGAGCAACCCGGTCGGACTCTTCCCGGCCTCATCGGTATCCCAGCACTGCGCCTGATGTACCCAGCGCCGGGTAGCCGTGCTGGAACCGCCGACGGCTCGTAGCCGCGTGACCGGACAGGTGCCCTGGCTCGATTGGCCGGAGATCAGCGCACCCTAACGTCACCGGCGAGGGGATCTGAAGCCGATGCGCGCGGAAAACCCGCTACGCCCGGATGGGCGCAGGAGCGCCGGCTTGCACTGGTGCAACGCTCGCCCCAAGGCGACCGCGGAGCGGCCATCGCCAAGCAAAGTGCCGAGTCGCGACTCGGGCTTTAGTTTTGCCGCGCGTGCTCCGATAATCCGCGCATGCTTCGTGAGGGGGGCGGAGCTGCCCCGCGCTGCGACATGCATCGCTGCCTGTCGCTCGTGTGCCGAAGCTCAGCCTTCGTGGATGACTCGCATGCGGCGTGGGGCGGGTGGATTCGGAACGAAGTTGCGGCGCTGCGGTCTGCTGGTTGGAGAGGCCACGCGAAGCAAGGGTGTAAACGGGCCGCGGAAGCGATGAGCACTCAGGGATACCGCATCGAGCACGACCTGCTGGGAGCCCGGCAGGTTCCTGCCAACGCCTACTACGGCATCCATACGCTGCGGGCGTTGGAGAACTTTCGCATCTCGGGCACGTCGATCAGCCGCTACCCGGAGCTGATCGAGGCGCTCGCGTGCGTCAAGCAGGCGGCGGCGCTGGCCAATCAGGAGCTGGGGCTGCTGGAGGAGCGGCGTGCAGGGGCCATCGTGCATGCGTGCCGGGACATCCGCGCCGGCGAGTTGCACGAGGAGTTCGTCGTCGACGTGATCCAAGGCGGTGCGGGCACGTCTACGAACATGAACGCCAACGAGGTGATCGCCAACCGCGGCCTCGAGCTGCTCGGCCACACCAAGGGCGACTACCGGCACCTGCACCCGATGGATCACGTCAACCTGAGCCAGAGCACCAACGACGTGTATCCGACTGCCGTCAATGTCGCGCTGCGCTTCGGCATCGACCGCTTGCTCGCCGCCATGGCCACGCTGCGCCGCGAGTTCGAGGCCAAGGCGCGCGAGTTCGCCGATGTGATCAAGATGGGGCGCACGCAGCTTCAGGACGCGGTACCGATGACGCTCGGGCAGGAGTTCAGCGCCTACGCCGTGATGCTGGAGGAAGACGAGAGCCGCGTGAAGGAGGCGGCGCTGTTGATCCAGGAGATCAACCTCGGCGCGACCGCGATCGGCACGGGCATCAACGCCGAGCCCGAATATGCTGGCATCGTGCGCCGCTACCTCGCGGAGATCTCCGGGGTAGAGGTCATCACCGCTCCCAACCTCGTCGAGGCGACCCAGGATGCCGGCGCGTTCGTGCAACTGTCCGGTGTGTTGAAGCGCGTGGCGGTGAAGCTGTCGAAGACCTGTAACGACCTGCGCCTGCTCTCCAGCGGACCGCGTGCCGGGCTCGGAGAGATCAACCTGCCGGCGGTGCAAGCCGGCTCGAGCATCATGCCGGGCAAAGTCAACCCCGTGATCCCGGAGGTCGTCAATCAAGTCGCTTTCGAAGTCATCGGCAACGACGTCACCGTGTCCTTCGCTGCGGAAGCCGGCCAACTCCAGCTCAACGCGTTCGAGCCGATCATCGCCCATAGCCTGTTCAAGAGCATCACTCACCTGCGCCAGGCGTGCCTCACGCTTGCCGAGCGGTGCGTGAAAGGCATCACCGCCAACCGCGAGCAGCTGCGCCGCACGGTGGAGCAATCCATCGGGCTGGTGACGGCGCTCAACCCCTACATCGGGTACGAGAACGCGTCGATGATCGCGCGCGAGGCGCAGGCCACCGGCGGCAGCGTCTACGAGCTGGTGTTGGCAAAGGGCCTGCTCACCAAGGAGCAGCTCGACGCCGTCCTGCAACCGGAGTCGCTGACACAACCCAGGTCGCGGAAGGCCCGAGCGTAACGCTCGGCTGACTACACCCTGGACTGGTTCGGCCAGTCCGAGAACGGGTCCAGGGCGGCGCTCCCGCCCGACCCGGGTTGGCCGGATCGTGATTCCTGTTTTGTCGACTTCTGCAACGGTGAGACACGTGACGCGCCTCGCCGCGCTAGGCGCGCGCTTTCGGCCCCGGGGTGGCGTGAATGTGTCACGTATTCACAAACTCTTTCACCGAATTCCAAAAATTGGCAGGCAACGTCGCTATGCGGCGCCGCGGTACGCTCGACCCCGTCGCCACGCGGCTCTCGGGCTTGCGGATTTTCCCTGGAAGAACAAAGGAGTAAGTGCAGGTTTCGGGGCTGCGACCCGGCCCTGCGCCGGTGGTGAATTCTGGCCCGCGCGTTGCGGTTAACAATGGATCGCGGGTCGTCTGCGGCTGCAGCGCGCAGTTTCCCGCCCCGACTCCAAGCCGGAAGGGGGACACTCCCATGCTCCATTCACTCTACATTTGGCCGGACCGGCCGTTGCCGTCTCTGCTCGCTTTGCTCTTGTTGGCGATGCCGTTTCTGTATTTCGCGCGCGAGCCGGTTCACACGCTGCTCCGCCGCACGAGCCGTGCGATCGTGCGGCCGCTGCGGCTCGGTGCGCGCTGGCTCGGCGATGCGGCAGCGAAGATGCGGATGCGCAACCGCGAGGTGCTCCTGGCGCATGGCTCGCGCGAGCTGCGCCTGACGATCGAGCGCGAGCTGGAGCGCGTCACCACGCTGGTCCAGCGCGATCTCGAGGGCTATCCCGTGCTCCAGCGCAAGCTGCTGGACGAGATCACGCGGATCGAGGAGGACTACAAGCGCAGCGGTGAGGTTCCCCCGCCTTCTCCCGAGTGGGTGAGAGCGATCGAGGCGCTCGCGGCGATCAGAGCCACGGGCGACGGCGTGGTGGAGCGCATCCTGTCCGATATCCGCGATTCGATCGACGACATCTACAAGAAGGTGGTGTCCGAGTATCGCGGCGCGTACCAAGCCCGCCACAAGATCCTCAGTACCTGCCTGCCGTTCTGGCGCACGGCGAGCCAGACGCTGGTGCAGGTCGAGCGCAACATCACCAGCTTGCACGACAGCGCCGCCAAGATCGACGAGAACGTCGCCAAGCTCGAGAGCATCATGGCGCGCCGCACCGAGGTCGAGAACACGCTGACCGCCTCGGCGTCGACCCAGTTCTTCATCTCCTCTCTCGTGATGTTGATCGCCTTCGGCGGCGCGTACGTGAACTTCAAGCTGATCTCGCTGCCGATGTCCGCGATGGTCGGTGGCGGCGACTACATCACGGACACTCTGCGCGCCTCGGAGATCGCAGCTCTGGTGATCATCCTGTTCGAGACGCTAATGGGTCTGTTCTTGATGGAGACCCTGCGTTTCACCAGTCTGTTCCCGCTCGGCAACATCACCGAGAAGATGCGCAAGCGGCTGATGTGGGTCTCGCTCGCGATCCTCCTGGTGCTGGCGGGCGTGGAAGTCGCGCTCGCGGTGATGCGCGACTCCATCATCGCCGCGGACGTGGCACTCAAGCACAGCCTGGGATCGGCTACGGTGCAAACCGAAACGGGCTGGGTCACGCGCATCCCGACCTTCGGCCAGATGATTCTCGGCTTCACCCTGCCGTTCGCGCTCGCGTTCGTCGCGATCCCGCTCGAGTACTTCGTGGGCGCAGGACGCATCGTGCTGGGGGCCGCCATGACCCTGCTCATCCGCGGCAGTGCCTTCCTGCTGCGGATTGGCGCCAGCCTCTTCAACGAGGTGGGCAAGCTCGCCGTGGGCGCCTACGACGTGCTGATCTTCGCGCCGCTCGCGATCGAGCGCTTCGTTCACAAGATGCGCGCTGCATCCTCCGAGAGCAAGGAGGCCGCATGAGAGCCGCTACGCCGGTCTTCGCAATCTGCGCGCTCTCGCTCCTCGCGGGGTGTGGTCCGAGCGCCAACCACAACCAGGCCGTGTACGTCCTGGTCGACACCTCGGGCTCGTACACCAAGGAAGTCGGCAAGGCCCAGGCCGTGGTGAACTACGTGCTCGGCAATCTCGAGCCCGGTGACTCGCTGGCCGTGGCGCGGGTCAAGAGCCGCAGCTTCACCGAAAAGGACATCGTCGCCAAGGTGACCCTGACCAACGATCCGATCCAGGTCAACGGCCAGAAGAAGGATTTCAGCGACAAGATGGCGGAGTTCGCCAAGGCGACCCACGCGAGCAAGGGCAGCGCCTATACCGACATCACCGGCGGGGTCATGCAAGCCGCCGAGTTTCTCAACGAGACCGGCGCCGGCCGCAAGACCATCATCATCTTCTCCGACATGCAGGAGGAGCTCGATACCCAGACCAAGCGCGACTTCCCGATCAAGCTCGACGGCATCCGCATCATCGCGCTCAACGTCAGCAAGCTTGGCACCGATAACATCGATCCGCGCCGCTATATGGGGCGGCTCGAGTGGTGGGAGCAGCGCACGCGTGCGGCCGGTGCGATCGACTGGCGCGTGGTCAACGACATGGAGCATCTCGAGCGCGTGTTCGCGCGGCGCGGCTGACACACGCGACGATACGGCCAGCCGAAAGGTCGCTGTGCCGATCGGCCGCCATTGCCAGGCGGCGCTCGGCCGCGCGCCACAAGCTGGGGCGCGGGCGGCTTACAATGCGCGTTCGATCTAGCTTGGATCCCCGAGCGGCGCTGATTTAGGCAGCGGCGTTTCGAACGGGGAGCCAGGTTGGTTCTTCGCGCGCGCCTCCGATGTCATCCTCCCTCACCTTGCATGTTGGCCTCATCTCCGATACGCATGGCCTGCTGCGGCCGCAAGCCCTGGAGCGGCTACGGGGCAGCGACTTCATCGTCCACGCCGGCGACATCGGACACCCCGGCGTGCTGGAAGAGCTGGCCCGGCTGGCGCCGGTCACCGCGGTGCGCGGCAACAACGACAAAGGCGCGTGGGCTGCCGCTTTGCCCGAAACGGAAACCCTCGAGGTCGGTGCGGCGCTCGTCTACGTGATCCACGATCTTGCGGAGCTGCCGATCGATCCCGCGGCGGCCGGTTTCCATGTCGTCGTGGCCGGGCATTCGCATCGTCCCGGCTGCGAGCTTCGCGACGGCGTGCTGTTCGTCAACCCTGGCAGTGCCGGCCCTCGGCGCTTCACGCTACCGGTATCCGTGGGACGACTGTTGGTGTCCGGATCGCAGATCACGCCGCAGCTACTCGAGCTGGAGATCGGCCGCTCCTCCTGACGACAAACGCCGATCGAATCGGTAGCAGACCGCCGGCCGTGTCGCAGGCGTCGCCGCGACAAGCGAAGCCGGTCCGACGGTGCGCTCGCGGCGTGCCTGTCCGCTCGGTCAGGTGGCTCGCACGTACTCCCCCGGCGCGTCGTAGAGCGGCGCCAAACCGTGCTGGGGCGCGCCCAGAGCGGGCGGTGCGGCATTTGCGCCGCAGTGCGCATTCAGCCAGGCGACCCACTCCGGCCACCAAGACCCTTCCTGCTTGGTCGCATGCGCAGCCCAGGCGTCGGGCGCCATGTATTTATCCTCGGCGCCGAACGTTTGCACCTGGTAGCCGCGATCGGGCACTCTGCTCGGACCGGGCGGGCTGACGATGCCGACGTTATGCCCGCCGCTCGCCAGCAGGAAGGTCACCTCTGTGTCCGTGAGCAGGCGCGCTTTGTACACAGAGCGCCAGGGCGAGACATGGTCCCGTTGCGTGCCTGCGACGAACAGCGGCACGCGGATGTCGGTCAGCGCCACCGGGCTTCCGCCCACGCGATATTTGCCCTCCGCGAGGTCGTTATCGAGATACAACTGACGCAGATACTCGCTATGCATGCGCTGCGGCAGTCGTGTCGCATCCGCGTTCCATGCCATCAGATCCGTGAGCGGTGCGCGTTGGCCCATGAGGTAGTCGCGCACGATCTTCGACCAGATGAGGTCGCGCGAATGCAGCAGGGTGAACGCACCCGCCATCTGCTTGCTGTCCAGATACCCGCGGAGCCACATGAGGTCCTCGAGGAACGCGATCTCGCTCTCGTCGATGAACAAGGCGAGCTCGCCGGGCTCCGTGTAATCCAGCTCGGCGGCGAGCAGCGTCGCGGTGTTGAGCCGCTCGACACCGTCGCGCGCCATGGCTGCCGCAGCGATCGCGAGCAGGGTTCCGCCGAGGCAGTAGCCCAGCGCGTTGATCTTCGCTCCCGGCACGACCGTGGAAACTGCGTCCAGGGCCTCCATCACGCCCAGGCGCAGATAGTCCTCCATGCCGAGGTCGCGGTCCTCGGCGTCCGGGTTCTTCCACGAGATCATGAACACCGTATGCCCCTGCTGCACGAGGTAGCGCACGAGCGAGTCGTGTGCGGACAGGTCGAGGATGTAGTACTTCATGATCCAAGAGGGCACGATGAGCAAGGGCTCGGGCCGCACGCTCTCGGTCTGCGGTGCGTATTGGATCAGTTCGATCAGCCGGTTGCGGAAGATCACCTTGCCCGGTGTTGCCGCGACGTTGTCTCCAACACGGAACGCCTCGGCCCCTGCCGGCGGTGCACCGAGTAGCAGCCGCGACAGATCCTCCCACCAGTTCGCTGCGCCCTCCGCGAAGTTCATCCCACCCCGGTGCAGCGTCTCGAGCGTGACTTCGGGGTTGGTCAGCGCGGAGTTGGAGGGAGAAAGCACGTCCAACCACTGGCGCGTCATGAACGTCACGACGTGCTCGTGGTGTTTCGTGACGCCCCGAACCCCGGTCGTGGCATACCACCACCACTGCTGCTGCAACAGGAAGGACTGGTACAGGACGTTGTACGGCCAGCGCTGCCAAGCGGGATGGCGGAAGCGGGAGTCCTGCGGCAGCGGCTCAATACAAGGGGGTGGTTCGGCGGCCACCGCCTGCGCGGCGTAGGACGTAAGGCGCAGGAGCTGCAGGATCGCTCGCTCGCGCAGCTCCTCCTGCTTGCCCGGCGAGGCGGCGAGGTGTGCGCCCCAGTCTCGATATGCACCGACGATCGAAGACGGCGACAGCCCGTGCGTGAGGCGGGTGATCGCCGCACTGATCAGTGCATCCTGGGAGTGAATGGTTTCGGTCATGACTTTGGGCAGTTCAACAGCTCCTGTCTCTACCCTCTCCGTTTATTGAGCCACAGGGCTCACGCCAATTGTCGTCTGTCTCGATGGTATGGGTTAGACCTAGATCAAGAGCTCTTGTTAGGGCGGTTGCCAAGCTGCGCGGAAATGGCGTAAGTTGCCCCGGCGGAGGGACCCATGATGCGGCAGTGGCTGCAGCGTGAGCATCCCGGGCATTTGCCGCTGGTTAAATCACGGGACGGGAGCACTCGATGCAGGATCTACTCGTATACGCGGACTCGCTGTCTTGGGGCATCGTCCCGATGACCCGCAAACGCCTGCCGTTCGATTCGCGCTGGCCCGGTGTGTTGGAGAACACGCTGAACGCGCGAGGCCGTTCGGTACGTGTCATCGAGGACTGCCTCAACGGCAGGCGCACGGTATGGGACGACCCGTTCAAGCCCGGCCGCAACGGACTCGTTGGGCTCGCCCAGCGCATCGAGATCCACTCGCCGTTGGCGCTGGTGATCCTCATGCTGGGCACCAACGACTTCCAGTCCATGCATGCGCACAACGCCTGGCATTCGGCACAAGGCATCGCTGCGCTGGTGACGGCGATCCGCCAGGCGCCCATCGAGCCGGGGATGCCTGTGGCCCCGATCCTGATCGTCGCTCCACCGCCGCTGGAAACTCCCAAAGGCCCCATCGCTCCCAAGTTCGCCGGCGGCGAGCTCCGGTGCGCCGGCCTGGCCGAGGCCTATCGGCAGACCGCTGCCGCGCTCGACTGCCACTTCTTCGATGCAAGCTCGGTGACCACGGCGAGCAGAGTCGACGGTGTTCACCTGGATGCCGACCAGCATCTGCGGCTGGGTGAGGCGCTCGCACAAGCCGTACGCCCGCTCCTCGCGTCGGCGCGCTGAGGTCTACCGCGCGGCTACGCGACCCGGCGGACCTCTGCGCTCGACGGCGGCACCTCGATCTGTGCCTTCGCTATCGCCCGGTTTGCCGCCGAGAGCACCGCCAGCAACGAGGCGGTGACGATGTTGGGATGCAGCCCGACACCGAAGACCGAGCCCGCCATCCCGCCGCCACCCACCTCGACGAAAGCCACGGCCGTGGCGTCGCTGCCTCGCCCGATCGCACGCTCCTCGTAGCTCTGGATGCTGAAGGGCACCTGAAGCGACTGGAAGAACGCGTCGAGCGGTCCGTTCCCGGCGCCGCGTACCTCGCGCTCCACGCCGCGAATTCTCAAACGGCCCTGGATCACCTGCACGTTCGGCCGCGTCGGATCCTCCGAAAGATGGTGCGAAACGTACTCGTACGGCGCACGGGTTTGCAGATACTCCTGAGCGAACAGCTCCCAGATCTCGGCCGCGGTCATCTCCTTGCCGGTGGCGTCGGTCACGCGCTGCACGGCCTGGCTGAACTCGATCTGCAGCCGGCGGGGTAGGACGATGCCATAATCGCGCTCGAGCAGGAACGCAATCCCGCCTTTGCCCGATTGGCTGTTGACCCGGATCACCGACTCGTAGGTGCGTCCCACATCGGCGGGATCGATCGGCAGGTACGGCACCTCCCAGGCTGCGTCGGGCTCCTGCACGGCAAAGCCCTTCTTGATGGCGTCCTGGTGCGACCCCGAGAAGGCGGTGAAGACGAGATCACCGACATAGGGATGGCGCGGATGGATGGGGAGCTGGTTGCAGTACTCCACGGTCCGAGCGACTGCGTTGATATCGCCGAAGTCCAGCCTGGGATCCACACCTTGCGTATAGAGGTTGAGCGCGAGGGTGACGATGTCGACGTTGCCGGTGCGCTCCCCGTTGCCGAACAGACAGCCTTCCACGCGATCCGCCCCCGCCATCATTCCCAGCTCCGCCGCCGCGACGCCCGTGCCGCGGTCGTTATGCGGGTGGAGCGAGAGCACCACGCTGTCGCGCCGACTGAGATTGCGGTGCATCCATTCGATCTGGTCGGCGTAGATGTTGGGAGTCGCCACCTCCACGGTCGCCGGAAGATTGATGATCGCTCTCCGGGATGGGGTCGGTTGCCACACGTCCAGCACGGCCTCGCAGATGTCGCGCGCGAACTCCAGCTCGGTGGCGGTGAAGGTCTCGGGGCTGTATTCGAAGCGCCAGTCGGTTTCCGGGCGTTCTTCTGCGAGCTGGCGGATGAGTCGTGCGGCGCGCACCGCGATGTCCGTCACGCCGGATCGATCCAAATTGAAGACCGTGCGGCGGAACACCGGAGAGGTCGCGTTGTATACGTGCACGATGGCGCGCTTGGCGCCGCGCAGCGACTCGAACGTGCGCCGGATCAGGTCTTCGCGCGCCTGCGTGAGCACCTGGATCGTGACGTCATCGGGGACGGCGTCGGCCTCGATGAGGTGACGCACGAAGTCGAACTCGGTCTGCGATGCGGAGGGAAACGCGACCTCGATCTCCTTGAAGCCGCTGCGCACCAGCGTGCTGAACATGCGGCGCTTGCGCTCCGCGTTCATCGGTTCGATCAGCGCCTGGTTGCCGTCGCGCAGGTCGACGCTGCACCAGATGGGCGCGCGGGTGATCGTCTGTGCGGGCCACGTCCGGTCCGGCAACGCGATCGGCGGGAAGGGGCGGTACTTGCGGGCGGGCTGTTTCAACATCGTCTTCTCCTTTGCGGTCGTTCGTCGATAGCGAGAGTGGCGACCGAGAGGCTGCCGAGCTGCCACGGGTCCATGGCCCGGCAACCGTGCGGCAGTCGTAGCCGGGCAGTACGAGCAATGGTTTGGTGCATATCGATCTCCGGGAGAAACCGTGCGCGAAAACGCGATCCCCACCTCGGCTGGGCCGAGGTCACGCAACTACGATTTGAGAGGGAAGTGAGATGTGCGCGCTATGCGCGCAGCAGCAGACCCAGGCCCAGGAGGGCGCTGGCGAGGAGACGGCGGGTCTGCAGATTCAAGCTCATGAGAACGGAATGTAGCCGGAGGGTGCGGCGGATGTCAAGGGGCGGCGAACACACAGGTGAAGAGTGAAGGGTGAAGAGTGAAGGGGTGATCCCCCTCACCCTGCCCTCTCCCCCGTCACCGGGGGAGAGGAACCTTCTCTTCACCTCTTCACCTCGTTTGCTTTCACGCGCTTCACGCACTCACACTCACTTCGCGAGCAAGAACCGGCGTACCGCCTCGATCTGCTCGTCTTGCATCAGCGACGGCGCATGGCCGACGCCGCGCAGCTCGATCACCTCGACGGGCGGGCCGCGGTCGCGCATTCGTGCCACGGTCTCCGGCGGCAGCACGCTGGACTCGGCGCCGCGCAGGACCAGCACCGGACAGCTGATGGCTTCCCATACCGACCAAAGCTCCAGGCCGAGCAGACCCCGGTTGCCCAGCTTTGCGTCCGGGTCCCAGCCCCACGCGGTGGCGGCACCTACGGCCGGATCGAAGCTGAGTCGATAGCCACCGTCGTCGAGCGGTTGCGCGCTGTGCGTGGCGAGGTGCTTCCACTGGTCGTCGCTCATCGGGCCCCACTCCGCGCACGCCTGGCGCAGCCATCGCTCCACCTCGTCCAGCGATTCGTAACGGCTGCGGCTGCCCAGATAGCCTTTGAGCCGGATCAGTGCCGGCCAGGGGATGAACGGCCCCACGTCGTTGAGCACGAGCCGGCGTATCGGGCTCCCGGGCTGCGCCGCGACCAGCATGCCGATCAGCCCGCCCATGGAAGTGCCGACCCAATCCACGCTCGGAGAACCGGGCGCGGCGACACGAGGGTGCAGCCAGCGCGAGAGGCCGGAGCGGTTGCGGTTTGCGGTGATGCGAGCGATCAACGCACCGGCATCGGACTGGTATTGGCGAAAGGTGTAGTCGCTCTTGTGCGCCAGCCAGTCGCTCTCCCCACGGCCGACCACGTCCATGCATGCCACACGGCAGCTTCGCTGCAGAGACTGCGCGAGCCAATCGAAGTCGCGCGCGTTACGCGTCAGGCCGTGCACGCAAATGACTGCATGCGGATGGTCGCCATCGCCCCATTCGGTGTAGGCGATGCGGTGGAAGCCATGCGGTCCCAGACCGAGAAAGCTGTTCGTCATCATGCGCCGAAACCCCTCCTCTCCTCGTTGCGAGCGCCGCACTACTTTGGACAATCCGGAGGCCCGACGCGATCGCGGGCCGGGTTAGAATCGCAACTCCCGTGAGTTGAGATCGCGCCTTGCCTCTGATCCGACCCTTCGCCGGGCTGCGGCCCATCCCCGAGCGCGCCGCGGACGTCGCCGCGCCACCCTACGATGTGCTGTCCACCGAAGAAGCGCGCAGCCGCGCCTCGGGCAGGCCGTGGAGCTTCTTGCATATCTCCAAAGCCGAGATCGATCTGCCGCCCGGCACCGACCCGCACTCGCCGGCGGTCTATGCGAAGGCAGCCGAGAACCTTCAGCGCATCATCGCCGCCGGCGTCCTGCGACGTGATGCGGAGGCCGGCTACTATGCGTACCGCCTCATCCTCGGCGACCATGTGCAGACCGGTCTGGTGGCAACGGCATCGGTGGCCGAGTACGAGGCGAACCGCATCCGCAAGCATGAGCACACGCGCCCGGACAAGGAAGACGACCGCGTGCGGCAGATCGAGGCGGTCAATGCGCAGACCGGCCCGGTCTTGCTGGCGTACCCCTCGGCGGAGCAGGTGGACGAGATCCTGCTGCAAGCCGCTGGAGGGATGCCCGACGCCGACATCGAGGCCGATGGCGGGGTGCGGCACACGATCTGGCCGATCCGCGAACCCGATCGCATCGCGCGGCTGACCACGGCCTTCGACGCGTTGCCTGCGCTCTACATCGCCGATGGGCACCACCGCTCTGCCGCCGCTGCCCGCGTCGCGGCCCGATGGCGCGCGCGCAAGAAGCATACCGGAGAGGATGGTCACCAATATTTCCTGGCCGTCGCCTTCCCGCAACAGCAGATGAAGATCCTGCCGTACAACCGGGTGGTGACGGACCTCGGGGGACTAAGCCCCGAACGGTTTGTCGAGCGGCTACGCGGCCGCTTCAACGTCGAGGCGTCGGCCGAGGCGGTCGCGCCTGAGGCCCCCGGCCAGTTCGGACTCTACCTGCGCGGTGAGTGGTACCGGCTGTTCATCCATCCCGGGCTGATCCCGATCTCGGCTCCCGTCGCGCGTCTGGACGTGAGCCTGCTCGCCGATCACATCCTCGGCCCGATCCTCGGGATCGACGACTCCCGGCGCGACAAGCGCGTCGATTTCGTCGGCGGCGTGCGCGGACTGGCCGAGCTCGAAAGGCGCGTCGACAGCGGTGAGATGGTCGCCGCGTTCTCCCTGCATCCCACGCGCATGGAAGACCTCATGGCGGTGGCGGATCGCGGCGAGGTCATGCCGCCCAAGTCCACCTGGTTCGAGCCTAAGCTGGCCGACGGGCTCGTGTCGCACGTGCTCGACTGAGTGCGCTCGTCTGGTCACCGGCCGCTCGGCCGGTCGAGAGCCTCGAGCAACGGACCCGCCGCCCGCGCTTCGATGCTATCGGGATAGCGGGAGGCGACCGCCTGCAGCGTTTGTCTCGCGCAGTGGCGGTATCCGGTCGCTTGAGCGCCGTCGGCGAGGTTGCGCGACAGACGATAGCAGTCGACGCCCAGATAGAAGCTCACCTCGCGAACGCGCGCATGGGTCGGGTAGTCTCGTAGAAACCGCTGCTCCTGCTCGACGGCTTCGACCACTGCCGGCAGATCGCCGGCGGCGATCTTTGCCGGGTCGAGCTCGAGCGTGGCGTAGAAGCCCGCGGAGACAACCTGGAATCTCGCATCGGCCGCGTGCACGCCGCTGGGTGCGAGCGCGCAGTAGCGACGAAAGGCATCCATGTCGTAGGCATAGCGCCGGCGCTCATCCGACCAGGTCACTCTGATGTCCGATTCGGCGAGCTGCTTGGCGACCTGACCGGTGAGCGGACCGGGCGTGCCGTGCGCGTCGACATCCTGGTTGAGCAGCGCGACCAGCGCCTGCACCTTGGCGCCCATCGCGAACAATGCGTCGGCGCGCGCCTCTCGCGTTGGCTCCACCTGCGACGCCTTCCGATAGCGCGCGATCTCGTCGAGCAGCGCATGTGCCGACTCGGGATCCAGCAAGGTGTGGCAGAGCCCCGAGGCCGGCAGCACAACAATCAAGGCCGCGGTGAGGAGCGTGCGGCCAGGAATCATCCGAACGCGACGCAGGAACCCGCACATGTGTTCGCAGCCGACGGGGTCGAAGGCGCGCGCTGGGAGGCGGCTCGCGCCTACTGACTGGTCTTCGGGTCCTGCGTCGGAGGCGGACGCGACACGCCGGAGTGCACCGGAACGGGAGAGCCTGGGGTCGAGGCCTCGGCGGGCGCGCCGCCGTTCTCGCGAGCCACATCCTCCAGCGCGGCGACAATCTGGGCCGCTCGCTCCGCAGGGAAATCCTCTACGGTCACCAGAAGATGAGACCCGAAGGAACGTAACGAACGCAGAGGCACCGGCCCGTCGGCGTGAAAAAGTCCGCTTCCCTGCACGGCGTCACCGGCGGTCGCGGAACTGAGGATCGCCAACTGAAGTTGGCTGGTGCGCAGCAGTTGCACAACCTCCCGCTCGCTTTGCGCTTCGGCGGCCATCGCGTGGCTCTCCGGGATGCGGGATGCGAGCTCGGTCGAGACCAGATCGGCCAGGCGCGAGGCTTGCGGGTCCGCGTGTGCGGCGACCACGATCCAGTGTTTGGCCCTGAACACGTACCACTGCCGATAGGGCGAGTGGCCGGAGAGCAGAACCGCGCCGGCCATCGCCAGCGCGGTCCGGAGCAGCATGCGCCGATGCATCGCAGTCGCAGGGCGAGCCCGTGCCTCGCCCTGCCGCCGGTGGCTACTTGAACACGTCCACGTGCAGCACGTCGGTGACGACGTAGTTCGGCACGTCGACCATGTTGCTGATCTTCATGTCGCAGGCCACGCTGCACAAGATGTAGGCCTGCTCACGCGTGAGCTTCTGTTTCGACGGCGACTGAGGCCCGGTCAGCAGGTCGATCATCTTCAGCAGCGCGTCGCGTGCGGCCAAGGTCGTGTCCTCGGACATGTTGGTGAGGTTGCTTAGCCGCGCGCCGTCCAGGTACTTCAACGGCGCGGCCAGCTCGCCCTTGGGCTTGATCGGGATCCCCATGGTAGCGACGAAGCGCTCGGGCTCCAGGTCCTTGAGGATCCCAGGCACGGCCTTGCCCTCGATCTGCGGCCAGCGCACGAAGGCGCCCTGTCCCTTGCGCACCTCGACCTTGACCGTGACGATCGCATTCATCTCGATCGCGGTGCCCGACACCTCGCCGTCGCCCTGCGCGAAGTGCGTATCGCCCATGGACAGCAGGCAGCCCTTGGTCCAGCACGGGAACAGCAGCGTGGTGCCGCGTACCATCTGCTTCACGTCGGTGTTGCCGCCGTTTTCTCTCGGCGGGACGGTGCGCAAACACCGGCTGGCCGCGCGCCCGCCCGGGCCGCACAGATCGGCGGGGAGAGCGTCCGTCGGTTCCGGGGGCAGGACGAACCCGCCCGCCTTGCGCAGCTCTTCTTCACGCTCGTAAGCGGCTTCGATCTCGGGCATGCCCAGGGCGACGCCGATGGTGCCGGTGAACCCGTGCAGCGGCAGCTCGACGCCGGGCAGGTCGTCGGAGATCGCGTAGTAGACGCCGGTCGGACGCTGCAGCAGCTTCCAGCGGACGATGTAGGGTTCGGTGAATACGTCGCGCAGGAATCCGAATCCCGGCACGATGATGGTATAGCCGAAGCGATCCGGTCCCGGGATCACGTCGAGGACGGTTACCGCCAGCACGTCGCCCCGCTCGGCGCCGTTGACATACAGCGGCCCGGTGAGCGGATGGACCAGATTGAGGTTGGTTGCCGCTACGGTCTTCGGGCCGGACTCGAAGTTGTATGGTGTATCGAGCGCGTCCCGCGTTTCGAAGATCACGGTGTCGCCGGGGTTGGCCTTGGCGGCGGGCTTGATGTCCGGATGCCAGCGGTTATGGCAGGTCCCGAACGCTTCCTTGGCGCACTTGACCGGCCATGCGCCTTCCCGTGTGATGGGCAGGTAGACGGTGTCTGCTGCGGCTACTGCCGCGGCGCCCAGCAACAGCAATCCCAGAATGCTTTCGACTGCGCACTGCTTGACACTGGCCTTGCTTCGCGTCTTTCTCTCCTCCCCCTCGACTCTGATGGTCAACTTGTCCAAGAAAGCGATGCACCCCGGCTGGGGTCAAACGACGGATGGATGGCGGGCTACGAGTGTGAGACTCCCTCTGGGCAACAGCGGGCGAGTATATGCCGGAAACGAAGCGCGGGCACTGGAGGGTTATTTCGACCCCATCACCTTGCGCTTCCACAGATCCCAGGCGCGGTCATAGCCGCCGAGCCCCCCGACCTTCTGCACTTCCCCCGCATCGAGATAGGTGATTTCGCCACCGAGCGCCATCGCCTGTGCCTGCAGCCGTGCATCGACCTGGAGATAGACGCTGCGCGCTACAGCCACCGGGAGCGAGTTGCCCACCACCACAGCGCCATGTCCGCGCATCAGGACCGCGGGCTTGTCGCCGAGTGTGCGCGCAAGCGCCGCGCCTAGCTCCGGCGTGCGCACCAGCATATCGGTGGTCCCGCCCGCCTCGCGGATCTCGAACACCGGCACCCCCAAGCCGACAAAAGCGGCCATGTGAAACACCGGCCGCAGCGGAACCTTGGTCACGCCAAACGGGATCACCGCCTGAGAGTGGTGGTGCACCACCGCGATCACATCCGGACGCACCTTGTAGATCTCGCCGTGGATGTAGCGCTCCAGGTAGAGCTTGTGCTTGCCCCCATCCACCGGGTTGCAGTCGAGGTCGAACTCGAGGATATCGGCAGAGGTGACGAGCTCCGGCGCCACCGAGCGGGACATCAGGAAGCGATTGGGATCGTTGTTGTGCCGAACACTCACGTGGCCGTAGCCGTCCACCACACCCTGATCGGCGAGGATATGATTGGCAGCCACCAGGTCTTCGATCAATGCCGGATTCGCGGGCCCCGCGGACGCGAGCTGCGCGCGTGCGCGGCCGGAAGCGCCCAGGAGCACTCCCCCGGTCAGCGCGATGCACGTGGTCAGGAACTGGCGACGGGCAAACGGCCCCTCATCGTGACGCAAGGATCTCATTTACGCCTCCTCTCGGCCGCTTCGGTCTTCGGCATAGGTGCGATGATAAGGTATCGGGATACGTGGCTGGAACGTTGTGCTGGACGCCATCGCGCCGGTGCGCTCGGTGCGATGCTCCGGTCAGCCCCGCGTAAGCGCGAGTGAGCCGAGTCGCATAGCACGCACTCGGTATCATGAGAGATCGACGTTCGGTGCGGCAAGGTCGAGGGTGATGCAAGCAATGTTGTCGATGGAGGGGCTGGTACGGCGCTTCGGCACTACCGTTGCCGTCGACGGGTTGACGCTATCCGTGGAGCCCGGAGAAGTGTTCGGCCTGCTCGGCCGCAACGGCGCGGGCAAGAGCACGGTCATCAAGATCCTTACCACGCTGCTGCCGCCGAGCGAGGGGGTAGCTCGCGTTGCCGGCTTCGACGTGGTGCGCGAGGCGGCCGACGTGCGGCGCGTGATCGGGTACGTTCCCCAGGCCTTGTCCGCGGACGGCGAGTTGACCGGCTACGAGAACCTGCTGGTGTTCGCCAAGCTGTTCGACGTGCCGCATCGGCTGCGCGAGGGGCGCATCCGCGAATCGCTCGAGTCGATGGGGCTGAGCGAAGCCTCCGACCGCCTCGTCAAGTCCTATTCCGGCGGGATGATCCGCCGGCTGGAAATCGCGCAGTCCACGCTGCACCGGCCGCAGGTGCTGTTCTTGGATGAACCCACTGTAGGGTTGGACCCGCTCGCACGGCACGCGGTGTGGGAGCAGGTCGAGCGTCTGCAGGCGCAATACCGCAGCACGACTTTGGTGACGACCCACTACATGGACGAAGCCGACCGGCTGTGTGATCGCGTGGCGATATTGCACCGCGGACGGCTGGTGGCGCTCGGCACGCCGGCCGAGCTCAAGGCGAAATCGGGCCCGGAGGCGACGCTCGAAGATGTGTTCGCGCAGTACACGGAAGACTCGATGGAGCAGACGGAAAGATATGTCGACGTCTCTCGAACCCGGCATCTCACGCAGCGAGTCGGCTGACACGCATCCGCCGCAGCGCCGGGGTCGGCTGCGGGCGTCGGTCCGCGCGGTGGGCAAGACGCTGGCCATCGCCGACATGGAGGTGCGCAAACTGCGGCACGATCCCACGGAGCTGTTCACCCGTGCGATTCAGCCGGCGTTGTGGCTGCTGATCTTCGGTCAGGTGATCAGCCGCGGCCACGTGGTGGACACGGGAGATCTGCCGTATCTGGATTTTCTGGTGCCGGGCATCCTCGCGCAGAGCGTGCTGTTCATCGCCATCTTCAACGGCATCTCGGTCATCTGGGAACGCGACCTGGGGATTGTGCACAAGTTCCTCGCCAGCCCCACTCCGCGCGCCTCGCTAGTCCTCGGCAAAGCTCTCGCCGGCGGCGTGCGCGCGGTCACGCAGGCGGTGGTCGTCATCCTGCTCGCTTTGCTGCTCAGCGTTCGGCTGCGCTGGGACCCGCTGGCGCTCACCGGCGTGGTGCTGTTCGTCGTGCTGGGCGCGGCGGTGTTCTCGACCTTCTCTCTGATCATCGCCTGCCTGGTCAAGACGCGCGAGCGCTTCATGGGCATCGGGCAGGTGCTCACCATGCCGCTGTTCTTCGCCAGCAACGCCATCTATCCGACTGCCATGATGCCGGGCTGGTTGAGAGTGCTGTCGCATCTGAACCCGCTCACCTACCAGGTCGACGCGCTCAGGCAACTGCTGCTCCCCGGCGTGGGTCTCGCGCGGATCGGGTTGGAAGCCGATCTGGGCGTGCTCTGCGCAGCCCTGGTCGTGCTGGTGACGCTCAGCGCCCGTCTGTATCCTCGGATCGTCACCTGAGCCGCATACCGTTCACGGCTCCGACGGCGTCACCGGCAGTCAGGCGCTCGACCCGTTCAAGCGCTTGAGGATGCATCCGCCGATGCGCCAGGACTGGTCGGGCTGGCGCTGCATGCGGTACAAGGCAAGCCACAGCGTGCCGTCCTCATCCGACATCTCCACCGGCTGCATGACGTTGTCGTCGACCTGCTCCGGGTCGAGGAACGAGACCGAAGCGGGGCGGTAGACGACCGAGTAGTTGAGCTTCACCATTGCGATGAACACTTGTGCCGTGCCGAAGGTCTGCCGGATGCCCTCGGAGGCGAAGGAGAATGCCTTCTCGGCGTCATCGGCGGCGAAGGCGGCGAGCTGCGCTTCGATCACCGATCGGATCGCTCGTGCATCCGCCTCGGGGATCGGGCCGCTCGCCGAGCGCACCGCGCTCGATGCGATCAACGCCAGGACGAGGAGGAAGCACCGCGTGGGCAGGGACATGGAAGCGCTCCCGTCAGCGCGCCTCGAAACTCGCCGGTCTGCCACGATCGCGCTCGGAAGCGGACTTGGCGACGCGCTGCGCCGCTCGCTCGAACGGGTTCAGTCGATCTGGGCCACCACGCGGCCGACGATGGTGCCCGCCTTGAGCTCGTCCAGCGTGCTGCTCACCTCCGAGAGCGGACGCTTCTGGATCGGGATCGGCTTGAGCTTGCCCTCCCGCGCGAGCGCAACCACCTCCTTGAGCTCCGCCACGGTGCCGACGTAGGAACCCTGGATCGTGACCGCGCGCTGGATGACCTGCACCACCGACAAGGGGATCTCGCCGCCGTACAGCCCCACGAGGACCAGCCGGCCGCCTTTGCGCAGCGCCCCGTAGGCCAGGCTGACCGTTCCGGTCGCGCCGACGAGGTCGACTGCCCCGTAGATCGGCCCGCCCGCGATCTGCTTCAGCTTGTTCGCCGCCTCCGGGTCGCGGCCGTCCAGAAGCGCGGCCGCTCCCTCGGCGCGCGCGGCGTGCAGCTTGGCCGCATCGATGTCCACCGCGACAATGCGTTCGTGCCCCAGCGCGCGGAGCATGGCGATCGCCATCAATCCCAGACCGCCGGCGCCCATGACCGCGACCCACTCGTCACGCGGGAGCGGCTTGAGCTTGGAGACAGCGGAATAGGTGGTGAGCCCCGAGCAGGAGAGTGTGGCAGCCCACGCGGGATCGATGCCGGTGGCGTCGACCAGATAGCGGCGATGCGGGACCAACAGGTGGTCCGCGTAGCCGCCGGGGCGCTGCACGCCGACAAAGCGCGGAGTCATGCACAGGTTGTCGTTGCCTTCGCGGCAGCGCGGACACTCGCCGCACCCGGTCCACGGGCAGACCAAGCGGTCGGCGCCGATCGGCACCTCGCCGGCCTCTGGTCCGGCCGCGATCAACGTGCCGTAAGGTTCGTGGCCCAGGGTTACGGGTGGCTTCATGCCGCGCTCGCTCATGTGGAAGCGCTTGCCGCCCCCCAGCTCGAAGTAGCCGTCGCGGATGTGGACATCGCTGTGGCACACCCCGCAGTACTTCAGCTTGAGCAGCACCTCGGTGCCGGTGGGTTGGGGCGTATCGCGCACCGCTTTTTGCAGCGGCTTGCCCCATTCGACTACGTCGTAGCTCAGCATTTTGTTGTCCTCCCTGTGCCCGGTCGCTGGCGCAACCCGGGTATGCGACAGTTTACGCCCCGCGCGGCGCGCGGAGTGCTGAGCAAGGCCCCGGGCACTCGCTTGCACATCCTCGCGCCGCAGGCGATGATCCTGAGCAGGCGGCCGGGTTCGCCCGGCGGCGGCACCGCTACAACCATGGGAGCGCAGATGAAACCGAACAACATCAGGACGGTCTGGGAGCAAAAGGGCCATGTGGTCAACGGCTGGCTCGGGATCCCGAGCAGCTTCTCCGCCGAGGTCATGGCGCACATGGGCTGGGATTCCCTGTGCGTCGACCTGCAGCACGGGCTGATCGATTATCAGATGGCGGTGGGGATGATGCAGGCGATCTGCACCACCCCGGTCACGCCCATCGTGCGCGTGCCGTGGAACGATCCCGCCCTGATCATGAAGTGCCTCGACGCCGGGGCGTTGGGCGTGATCTGCCCGATGATCAACAACCGGGCCGAAGCGGAGCGCTTCGTGCAGGCCTGCCGCTACGCACCGCGGGGCTACCGCAGCTCGGGCCCCATCCGCGCCATGGTCTGGGCCGGCGACGACTATCACGCCAAGGCGGACGACACCATCCTCACCTTCGCCATGATCGAGACGGCCGAGGGCGTGAAAAATCTCGATTCGATCCTCACCACGCCGGGACTCGACGCCGTCTATGTCGGGCCCTCGGATCTCTCCATCTCGTTGGGCGGCAAGCCCGGGATCGACTCGACCGACCCCAAGGTGGTGGAAGCGATCGATCAGATCCTCGCCGGCTGCAAGCGCCACGGCATCCACGCCGGCCTGCATACGGGCAGCTCGGCCTATGCCAAGGCGATGGTCGCCAAGGGATTCGACTTCGTGACGCTCATGACGGATACGCGCTTGCTCATTCAAGCCGCGCGCCAGATCGTGCAAGAGATGAGAGCGACTGCGGCCAAAGCCGGCGCAGGGGCCGTTTACTGAGTGCATCCGCTCGCAGCGCGTCGCGCGCGCGAGGTTGCATCGACCCCAGCGCGGCTCAGCTGCTCAGCTTGTCCGCGCCGATCAGCAAGCGAGTGTCGGACAGGAACTCGTAGCGCGGTACCACGAGGTTGAGCGGCGCGGGGACGTCCTTGAAGACGCGCCCGGCCAGATCGTACTTCGAGCCATGACAGGGGCAGAAGAACCCGCCGGGCCAATCCGGGCCGAGCTCGGCGACGGTGAGCACGGGCAGCGGCACGCAGCCCAGGTGCGTGCAGATCGCGATGACCACGAACCACTCGGGCCGGATGGAACGGTCCTCGTTGCGACAGTAGTCGGGCTGCTGAGGATATTCCGAGTGCGGGTCGGCGACGATGCCATCGGTCTTGGGGAGGCTTGCTAGCATCTCGGGCGTGCGGTGGAGCACCCACACCGGCATGCCGCGCCACTCGGTACGCACCAGCATGCCGGGCTCGATCTTGGACAGGTCCACCTCGACGGGCGCACCCGCGGCCCGTGCCCGCGCGCTGGGCAACATGCTCAGGAAAAACGGCGTTGCCGCGCCGACGGCGGCGACCGCGCCCAGCACGCCCGAAGCGGCGAGCAAGACACGACGTCTCTTGAGATCGGGACCGCTGTTCTCCATGGCGTCAGTGAGACCGTCTCCGGCGGGCTTGGTTCTTCGCGCAAGCTGGCTGTCCGAGGTCCGCGCTGCTGCGGGCCCCAGGCAGGCTAACGTGCGTCCAAGCACCGCCGATCCCGGCGCGGCGGATGCCGTAGCGGGTGCGTTGCCCGCGTTCAGGTCGGACAGCGCCCGCGCCGTTCGAGATTGTAGCCGCACTCGAATCGCGCATGGACGAGCTCCGTCGAGCCGCAGCGCAGGCTTCTGTCGTTAGTCATGTCAGATCCGCGCAGAGTCGTGGCCCCGCACGGTTCCGCTCCTCTGATGGCCGCATCGGCGACTCGCGCATGGCATACGCTGACGCCGGAAGCCGCACTGGACGCGCTCGACAGCGCGCCGCTCGGCCTTTCTCCCGAGGAGGCTGCGGCACGCCTGGCCCGATTCGGCCGCAACGCGCTTCCGGGGGTCAAGCCGCGCAGCGCCTGGGCACGCCTGCTGTCGCAATTCGACAATCTGCTCATCTACGTGCTGCTGGGCGCGGCCCTGATCGCGGCGTTGCTGCGCGAATGGGTGGATGCCGGCGTCGTGCTCGGTGTGGTGCTCATCAACGCGGTCATCGGCTTCGTGCAGGAGGGCAAGGCCGAACGCTCGATCGCAGCGATTCGCGGCATGCTCGGCTTGCGGGCCCGGGTCGTGCGGTCCGGAGCGCGACACGAGATCCCGGCGGAGGAGCTGGTCCCCGGCGACGTGGTGTGGCTGGAGTCGGGAGACAAGGTGCCGGCCGACCTGCGGCTGCTGCAGGTGAAGCAGCTGCGCGTTGACGAGGCGGCACTCACGGGCGAATCGGAGCCGGTCGACAAGTCCGTTGCGCCGGTGAGCGCAGAGGCTGCGCTCGGCGACCGCACCTGCATGGCCTACGCGGGCACGCTGGTGGCTTACGGGCAGGCGCGGGGCTGTGTGGTGGCCACCGGGTTGCGCACCGAGATCGGCCGCATCACCGCCCTGCTCGAGCGGGTGGAGGAGGTGGCCACGCCGCTTCTGCGCCAGATGGCGCGCTTCTCGCGCACGCTGACCCTGTTCATCCTGGGACTCTCCGCGATCGTGTTTGCCGTCGGCGTGCTTGGGCGCCAGTACCGCTGGCTCGACATGTTCATGGCCGTGGCCGGGTTGGCGGTGGCGGCGATCCCGGAGGGGCTGCCCGCCATCATGACCATCGCGCTCGCCATCGGCGTGCAGCGCATGGCACGGCGCAACGCGATCATCCGCAAGCTGCCTGCGGTCGAGACGCTGGGCTCGGTGAGCGTGATCTGCACCGACAAGACGGGCACGCTCACCCGCAACGAGATGACCGTGCGCCACGTGCTCGTGGCCGAAGCCGAGCTGGAGGTGAGCGGGGCGGGGTACGCGCCTCACGGCGCCTTCTTCCGCGATGGACAGCAGCTCCTGCCGGAGTCCGAGGCGGCGTTGATCGAGATCGCGAGGGTCGCGCTGCTCTGCAATGACGCTGTCGTGCGCGAGGCGGAGCGTGGCTGGGTGCTGGAGGGCGACCCCACCGAGGGCGCGTTGTACACGCTGGGACTCAAGGCAGGGCTCGAGCCGCGCGCGGAGGCCGAAGCGCGGCCGCGTTTGGACGTGATCCCGTTCCAATCTCAGCATTCTTTCATGGCGACGCTGCATCACGATCACCGCGGCCACGCCTTCATCTATCTCAAGGGTGCACCCGAGCGGGTGCTCGCGCGCTGCAGCACCCAACGATCGGGACATCGCACCACCCCCCTCGACAACGCCTACTGGCAGCGGCAGATCGAAGCCACTGCAGCGCGCGGTGAGCGCCTGCTCGCGTTGGCGACCCAGCCCGCGCGGCCCGAGCAGCACGCGCTGGAGTTCGCGGACACCGAGGACGGATTCACTTTGTTGGGATTGGTGGGCATGGCCGATCCGCCGCGCGAAGAGGCGATCGATGCGATCGCCCGGTGCCAGCGTGCGGGAGTGCGGGTCAAAATGGTAACCGGCGACCATGCGGTGACCGCGCTCGCGGTCGCTGCGCAGGTCGGGCTCGGGAGCGAGGAGGTGGTCACGGGCGCCGAGTTGGAGCGCATGTCCGATGCGCGGCTCGGCCTGGCGGCGCGCACGGTGGATGTATTCGCACGCGTGAGCCCGGAGCACAAGCTGAGGCTGGTGCGCGCCCTGCAGGACTCCGGGGAAGTGGTGGCCATGACGGGCGACGGCGTGAACGACTCGCCCGCGCTCAAGCGCGCCGACGTGGGTGTGGCGATGGGGCTCAAGGGCACCGAAGCGGCCAAGGAGGCGGCCGATATGGTGATCGCCGACGACAACTTCGCTTCCATCGCCAGCGCGGTGGAGGAGGGGCGCACGGTGTACGAGAACCTCAGAAAGGCGATCGTCTACATTCTGCCGACCAACGGTGGCGAGGCGGCGGCAATCGTGGTCGCGATCCTGCTCGGCGTGACCTTGCCCATCACGGCGGTGCAGATCCTGTGGGTGAACATGGTCACGGAGGTGACGTTATCGCTGTCGCTGGCGTTCGAGCCCGGCGAACCGTCCCTCATGCGAGCTCGCCCGCGCTCTCCCGGCGAACCGCTGCTGTCGCGCTTCCTGCTCTGGCGCGTTCTGTTCGTGTCGGTGCTGCTGTTCGCGGGCACCATGGCGCTGTTCCTCTGGCAACTGGACCGCGGCGGCACGCAAGAGATGGCGCGCACGGCCGCGGTCAACGCGCTGGTCATCGGCGAGATCTTCTATCTGTTCAACAGCCGGCATCTGCTCGAGTCCTGCTTTTCGTGGGAAGCGCTGACCGGCAACCGGATCTCGCTGGCGGCGGTGGCGATCCTGGCGGCGCTGCAGCTCGCCTTCACCTACCTCGCGCCGCTGCAGGACCTGTTCGGCACCGCCGCTCTCGACGCGGCGACTTGGGGTTGGCTGTTGTTGTTCGGCGCAGCGGTGTGGCTAGCCGTGGAGCTGGAGAAGGCGCTCTTGCGTGCGTTGCGCGGGGTGCCATCCGCAAGCTGAGCGCGCGCGATGGCGCGCGGCTGGGTCATGGTAAAGTCTTGCCTGTCCCGGCCGGGCATCCGCCGCGCTCCGGTCCCGCAAGCTCAAGCTTTTGCGCGAGGTGTCTTGTGACGTTCATGCTGCTTGCTTGGCTACTCCCGGTGAGTCTCGTGGCGATCGACAACGAATACGTACGAGTCTCGCGGGACGAGGCCCCCTGCGCTTCGGGCGCCGAGCCGGACTGCGCGGACCGTGTGATCGTCGCCTTGGGCGACATCGAGTTGGTCTCCGCCGGCACGCGCCGCCAGATGAGAAGAGGCGACATCGCCGTATTCAAGCCCGGGGAGTCGTACGAGCCGCCCATGTCAGGCGCGTACTTCGAGGTCGCGATCAAGGCGACCCATCCGCCGGTGCAGTCGCCCGGCGAGATCATCCCGCCGGAGAAGAACGCGCTGCGCTACGAGGGCGAAAGCTTCTTCGTGTTCGAAGAGCGGCTGGCTCCCGGCGATACGCGCGCGCGGCACAGCCACAGCCAGCGCATCGTGATGCAGTTGAACCGCACCCGGCTGGAGCAGTGGCCGGAGGGCAAGCCGATGGTCACCGTAGAGACGGTGCCGGACCGCGCCATGTTCAGCCCGCCGGTGATCCACGTGGTGAAGAACGTGGGAGACGCGCCGCTGCGCGGGATCGTGATCGAGTTCAGGCCGCAGCGCTAGCGCAGTCCCAGAGCCGGCCCGCCCCACATACCCTATGCGTGTTCGACGAGGATCACTCTCGCGGCGCGGGCGTGCGCTGAGCATGCCGCGCGCGTAGCCCGCTTCTATGCACGACACTCCGGTGCGCAAAATTGCGCTCGGCCCCTCGGCTGCGGTCTTCACCGGCCGCGGAGATGGCGCGATCTTGATCCGCTCGCCTCATGCGCTGCCGCCGTATCCCGCGACGCTGACGGCGCGGCTCGTGCACTGGGCACACGCAGCGCCGCAGCGCACCTTCATCGCCCAGCGAGACGCGAGCGGAGCATGGCGCGCACTGAGCTACGGGCAGACTTATGAGCACGTGCGTGCCATCGGGCAGGCGCTGCTGGACCGGGGCCTGTCCGCCGAGCGGCCGGTTGCCATCCTGTCGGACAACGATCTGGAGCATGCGCTGCTCGCGTTGGCCGCGATGCATGTCGGCGTCCCGTACGCTCCGATCTCGCCGGCGTATTCGCTGCTCTCCAAGGACTACGCGAGGCTTCGCTTCGTGCTCGAACTGCTCGGTCCGGGGCTCGTGTTCGCCGCGCACGGCGATCGATATGCCAAGGCCATCGCCGCGGCGGTGTCGCCGCAGGCAGAGCTGATTCTGACCGAAGGAGCGCACGCGGCGCGCGCCGCGACGCCGTTCAGCGAGCTGCTCGCGACCGCAGCAACGGACACGGTGGACCGCGCGCACGCGGCGCTGGGACCGGACACCGTCGCGAAGATCCTGTTCACCTCCGGCTCCACCGGCCATCCGAAGGGCGTCATCAACACGCAGCGCATGCTTTGCAGCAACCAGGAAATGCTCGCTACCGCGCTGCCGCACCTGCGCCAGGTCCCTCCGATCATCGTCGACTGGCTGCCCTGGAACCACACCTTCGGCGGCAACCATAACATCGGGCTGGTGCTCTACAACGGTGGCACGCTCTACATCGACGACGGCCGCCCGCTGCCCGGCCAGTTCGAGCGCACGGTACGCAACCTCCGCGAGATCGCGCCCACCGTGTACTTCAACGTGCCGCGTGGGTTCGAGGAGCTGGTGCCCTATCTGCGCCGCGAACCCGCGCTGCGAGAGAACTTCTTCAGCCGAGTGGGCATGCTGTTCTACGCCGGCGCCGGGCTGTCGCAACCGGTATGGGATGCCTTCGACGAGCTGGCGCTGCAGACTTGCGGCGAACGCATCCTGTGGATCACGGGCTTGGGCTCGACCGAGACTGCGCCGTTTGCCACCTGCGCGAACTGGGAGGCGGGACGCTCCGGGCTCATCGGCTTGCCTGCGGTGGGACTGGAGATGAAGCTCACGCCGGTGGGCGAGAAGCTCGAGGCGCGCTTTCGCGGACCCAACATCACGCCCGGCTACTGGCGCCAGCCCGAGCTCAGCGAGACCGCGTTCGATGAAGAGGGCTACTACCGGATGGGAGACGCGGTGCGCTTCGCCGATCCGGATCATCCCGAAAGGGGTCTGATGTTCGACGGGCGGCTGGTCGAAGACTTCAAGCTGAGCAGCGGGACGTGGGCCAGCGTGGGCCCGCTGCGCGCGAAGTTCATCGCGGCCGGTGCGCCCATGGTCCAGGACGTCGTCATTGCGGCTCCCGACCGCGACTACATCGGCGTGCTGGTATTTCCGCGGCTTGCCGAATGCCGCAGCCTGTGCCCGGATCTGCCGGATCGAGCATCCGCTTCCGAGGTCCTCTCCCACGCGGCGGTGCGGCGTTGGTTTCGGGCTTTGCTGGACCGCATGGCAGACGAGGCGACCGGCACCTCGACACGCATCGAGCGCGGGCTGCTGCTCGAAGTGCCGCCTTCGATCGATGCTTCGGAGCTCACCGACAAGGGATCGATCAATCAGCGCGCGGTGCTCGAGCACCGCGCCGATCTGGTGGCCGAGCTCTACGCGGAGATTCCTTCGCCGCGAGTGCTGTGCGTGAGCGCCGACATCTGATCGTTCCGGCGGCGGCGTTACCTTCTTCTGCCACCCCCGCCGGGCCTGGCCGGGCGCGAAGGCGGTAACGGCTGGGTGGAAACGTGCGGCGGGCGCGGGCTAGGCCCAGGCGATGTGCTCGGCGGTGGCGATGAGCCCGCAGGCGGCGGCCCGACATAGACGGGGCCGCCCCCATACCACCCGGAACCATAATACATGCTGCCGTAGCCCACGCCGTAGCTGTAGCCGGCGCTGCCGTAACCGTTGCCTCCGCCCGCGCAGCCGCCGGTCACGATCGCGGCCGCGCACGCGCAAGCGGCCAACGCGCCGCGCAACTTCCCTTCATGCTGAGCGCGGCTCATTTTGCCTCCGACTGGGTGATCTCGGCCAGGCCGAGCGCCGCTCCCGTGGGGTCCACGATGAGTGCCACACGGCCTTCGCGGACTTCCGCGCTCGGCGGCACCACCACTCGCGCGCCCGCTTGCTCGGCGCGTGCGGTTGCCGCTTTCACATCATCCACGCGCAGGTAGGGCAGCCATGCCGGCGCGATCGCGGGAGCCGGAGACGGGATGATCCCGCAGCGCGTGTAGCCGCCCGAGGCCAGAAAGTACGCCATGCGCCCGTCCGGCCGCTCCACGGGTTCGATCTGATAGCCAGCCAAGCCGCTGTAGAACTGCGCCATCGCCTTCGCATCTTTCGCCCACAGCTCGATCCACACCCACTGGTCGTCTTCGCCCAGGTAGTCGGGCGGATCTCCGGCAGACGAGCGGATCACGCCGAACGGCGCGCCCTCGGGATCGGCGAGGATTGCCACCTCGCCGCGGCCCGCGAGCAGCCTCGGCGCAACGACCACCTTGCCGCCGTGATCCGCGGCGTAGCGCGCGGCCAGCTTGACGTCCGGGACCGAGAGCATGCCCAGCCAACGGCTGCCCGGCTGCTTCTCGTAAGCATGCTCACGCTGAATGATTCCCGCGACGGGGTCGGCTTCCGATAGCGCCAGCGTGTAGCCGGACCCGCGCGCAGCGGGAAACTCTTTGAACGTCCAGTCGAACGCCGTGCGGTAGAACTGGATCGCGACGTGGGTATCCTCGGTGAGGAGCTCCTCCCACACCCACATCCCCGGGACATGCTGCCCTGTCGGCGGCTCTGTGATCGCCGGCCATACCAGGCCCTGTGCCATGCAGCGCGTCGCGGCGATCCAAGCGAGCGCGCAGGTGAACAAGACGGCTCTGCCTGACCGCGCAGCACTCTCGGTCCATCTACTCGAATATTCACTCATGCTGGACGCTCTCGATGTGGTGCCGGATTGTACGCCGGCTCGCGATCCTCAGATACAGCTGCCCGTCGCCGCCTCAACACATGCGGTCGCCCGCACGCCGAAACTCCTCGCGGTGTACCGGCGATGCCAGGCGCAAGAGCCGGAAGCATCGCCGGCCGAGGCGCGATCAGGGCGGCGCGTCCACCCGGTACGGAGCCAGCGCGTCGATCAGCTCCTGCGGAACCGGTACCGGCTTGGCATCTTTGCGGCTGATGGCGACGATCACGAGGTGGGCTTCGGCCGCCAGCTGCCCATCCGGTTTGCGGATGGCGAACTCGAGCCGTATCGAGCTGCGTCCGACGTGCCCGACCCAGACTTCGATGTCGAGCAGTTCGTCCAGCCGAGCGGGGTTGCGATATTCGAAGTGGGCCTGCACGCGGGGAAGCCAGATGTCGAACCGGTCCCAGAGCGTCGCATAGGGGTGGCCCAGCGCGCGGAACAACTCCGTCTCGCCGATCTCCAGGAAGCGCACGTAAGCACCCCAGCAGATGATTCCGCTCGCGTCGATGTCGCTCCAACGCACGTACTCCTGGACGCGGTGGCGTCTAGCCATACTGCGGTGAGATCCCCGGTTGCGCCGACTCGTTCAACGGCTCGTCACGGAAGCCGTGCTGCCAGCTTCGAGCATGACAATGCCACGGCACAGCCTACGGCGATGCCTCATCGAGTTCGCCTACTTCTGCCGCTTCTCGCCGCTTTGCGCCTCGCTCGCCGGCTGCTGCGGGCGCGGATCGTCGGGCTTCGTGTAGTCGCCCACGACACCCTTTAACGGGCAGACCGCGACGACCGGACACTTCTTGCATCCAATTGCCATTGCGACGGGACACAACGTCATCTCAGCTCTCCTCTCTCAGGTGTCGTGACCGTGGCATCTACGACCGCCGCCACGGAAGCAGGCCCTCGGGCCAGCGAAGCCGGCGTCCCTCGCGCACGACTCTGAGCCAGACAAGCCCGTACCAGATCGCGAGGATCGCGAGGGCAAGGAGAAGCCACCTGCGGTCGCGAATCGCGAAGAGCGCACACACGGTCCCAGCCAAGATCCACACGGCCGCCAGGATCGCCGCCACGACGCGAGTGCCCCAGCCTGCGGATCCGGGCGGCGTCACTTCTTCGCTGTACTCCAGCCGATCCCGCCGGCGCGGTAATTCCTCGTGCGTACGGCTGAGAGCACTGTCGCCCCTAGGGGGAAGCGCATGGGACGCCAGCAAGAGACGCCTCCGCGACCGTCAGCAGGTGGTGCCATCCCTCGCCCCGCAGCTCCCCGTGGCAGGGGGTCCCGCGCCACAAAGTCAGACGGCATCGTATTCCAGCGAGATATCCCGGTTCGTATAGTCCTTGAGCATGGCAGCCGAGAGCAGGCTGAGCAGCGCACAGAACAGGATATAGCCCGCGATCGCGTAGCCCGATCGGAATTGCGCGAAGAGCGCTGCCGCGATCAACGGGGCGGGACCGCCCGCGATCACCGAGGCCAGCTGGTAGCCGAGCGAAGCGCCGCTGTAGCGCAGCCGTCCGGTAAAGGACTCCGCGATCAGCGCGGCTTGCGGCCCGTACATCATGTCGTGCGGCACCAGCGAGAGCACGATGGCGAGGAAGATCCAGCCCGGCACCGCCGTGTCGAGAAGCCCGAAATACAGGAAGCCGAACACTCCGGTCACTGCCGCTCCGATGAGGTACATGCGCTTGCGGCCGATCCGGTCGGACAGATGCCCGCAGAAGGGGATGGTGAAGAACGAGAGGAGCGAAGCGCTGAGCACCGCGGTGATCAGCAGATCACGGGAAACGCCCAGAACGGTCGTCCCGTAAGTGAACACGAACGCGGTGAAGATGTAGAACGGCGCTTGCTCGCCCATGCGGGCGAACGCGGAGAGCAGGATCTCCCTCGGCTGCCGCTTGATCACTTCCACCATCGGCGTGCGCTCGATCTTCTTCTCGGCGAGCAACCGCGCGAAGGTGGGCGTCTCCATGATGTTGAGACGGATATAGAGCCCGATCCCCACCAGCAGGATGCTCAGGAAAAACGGGATGCGCCATCCCCAGGCCAGGAAATGCTCGCCGGAGATCTGGCTGAACGCGAGCACCGCCAGATTGGCCAGGAACAGCCCGGCCGGCACGCCGAACTGCGGCCAGGACGCTACATACCCGCGATGCGCGTTCGTCTTCGCCCACTCCATCGACAGCAGGACCGATCCTCCCCACTCGCCTCCCACCCCCACGCCCTGGATAAAGCGCAGGATGGTGAGCAGCACGGCGCCCCAGATCCCGATCGTTTCGTACGTGGGGACGAAGGCGACCAGGAACGTCGCGACGCCCATCAGCAGCAGCGTGGCGATGAGCGTCGACTTGCGGCCGATGCGATCCCCATAGTGGCCGAAGATCGCGGCGCCCACCGGCCGGGCGACGAAGCCGACCGCGTAGATCAGAAATGCCTGCAAAGTCCCGACCAGGGGATCGGATTTGGGGAAATACAGCTTGGCGAACACCAGCCCGGTCACGGTGCTGTAGAGGAAGAAGTCGTACCACTCGATGGTGGTGCCCACGGTGCTCGCGATGACCGCACGCCTCAGCTGCGTTCGATCGTCCACCTGCGCGGTTGGGGCTGCCGCGTTCCCGGTATTCGCCATCCGCTGTTCTCCTCTGCTGAAGGCTCGCTCGTCGTCCTTAGCAATCCGGGCCTTGCGCGCGCCGGCGCGCGGCTCGCCTCTGGAGACGGTCTCGCTTACGCGAGCGAGCAGCAGCGATTCTATTCCAGCGTCCCAGATCGTGCCCGCGCGGCCTGGCATTCTGGGTGCCGGAGGTTCCGATTCGTGACAAACTCTCGCCAGCCGGAAGCGGTAACGCCTCGGCAATCCCCCGAAACCTCGACGAGAGAAAGGTCCATGCTCTGGAAGCCACGAGTGATCGCGTTGCTCGCGCTGTCGGCATGCTGTCACGCCGAAGCGCAGGATTACACAACCCCGGAAGCGTGGGCCGCGGTCAAAGCAGGAGAAGAGGCGCATCTGGACACGGGCACGGTCTCCGCTGTCGGTCCTCTGACGCGCTTCGAGGTCACCATCGGCTGGGGCGGTTCCACCGCTTCCCGCCCGCAGGACTACATCGCGCGCCGAGTTCGCTACGCGGCCGACTGTAAAGCCGGCACGCTGATGGTGGTCGCCGTCGGGTTGTTCGATCCCTCCGGCCGGGCGTTCAAGACATTGATCTCGCCCCCGGGAGCCGCGGAAGCCAGCGCGCCGAGCGCCGGGACGCAGGAGCAGAGATGGCTGAATGAGGTCTGCCGAGCGCGGGAACAGTGAGACCTGAAGAGCCGTGATTCGTGACTCGTGATTCGTGACTCGTGATTCGTGACCCGTGATTCGTGATCCGTGACTCGTGACCCGTGATTCGTGACTCGTCAGGTCCCTTTGAACTGGGGCTTGCGCTTGGCGTGGAACGCGCTCACGCCCTCTCGGAAATCGTCCGACGTGCGCAGCCGGCTGTAGCAGTGGCCTTCCATCTCGATCGCCGCTGACAGCGATGCATCTTCGGTGTCGTTGAGCAACTTCTTGGCGACGCGCTGCGCCAAAGGCGAGAACTGGCGCAATTCGTCCACAAGCGCATCGGTAGCCCGCTCGAGATCGGGGTCGGGCACCCACTCCGTGATGATGCCCCACTCGTAGGCCTGCTCGGCCGGGATGCGGCGCGACCGCATCACCATCTCCTTGGTGCGTGTGATGCCGATCATCTTCTGCAGTCGCGCGCTTCCTCCGGAGCCGGGGATCTGCCCCAGCTTCTGTTCCGGCAGCGCGTACAGCGCAGTCTGCGAGGCGATGCGAAAGTCGCATGCCAATGAGAGCTCGAAGCCCACGCCAAAGCAGTAGCCGCGATTCGCGGCGATGACCGGCTTTGCGCAGCGCGCCGGAGCGCCAATGTTCCATGCCAGCGTAGACACCTGCTCGGGACTGGCATCGAGGAAGCCTTTGATCTCTCCACCGCTCGAGAAATGCTCGCCCGCAGCGCGCAGCACGATCACCCGGACCGCAGGGTGAGCGTCCAGGGCCTCGAACACGCAGCGCAGCTGATCGCGCTGAGGCATGGTGACGACGTTGAGCGGCGGCCGGTCGAGGACGAGGTCGGCGCGCTCGCGCGTCTCGTCGATCTCGACTCGAAACCCGTCCAGATCGCGCATGAGGTCCTGCGCTGGATGCTTGAGGGTCATGTCTGGTCCTCGTTGTGAACCGCGACGCTGCCTACACCGCCGAATTGTCTGTCCGCTCTGCGTCGGTGCATGGATCGCTCAGGCATCGGGCTCGTACTCCCCCGCGATCAGCTTGCGCCGAAGGATCTTCCCGACGGGAGACTTGGGGATCGCGCGCACGAAGACGTACTGGCGCGGTCGCTTGAAATTCGGCAGGCCCGACGCCTTGCAGTGCGCGTCGAGCATCGCCGCTTCGACCGGCGCTTTGCGCTTGACGAACGCGACCACGCGTTGACCCCAGCGCTCGTCCGGAAGCCCCGCCACCGCGACCTCGTCCACCGCGGAATTCAGCGAGAGAACCGACTCCACATCTACCGGCGAGATGTTCTCGCCGCCGCAGAGGATCATGTCGTCCACCCGCCCGGTGACGAACAGATCCCCGTCGCTGTCGATGTAGCCCGTGTCGCCCGTGTAGTACCAGCCGTCGTGCAGCGCTTTGGCGTCGGCGTCCGGCCGCTTCCAATAGCCCTCGAAGGCCTCGTCGCCGGAGAGGTCGGCGATGATCTGCCCTTCCTGTCCCGTGGGGGCGAGGTCGTGCGGCGCGCCCGCGTCGAGCTTGATCACCCGGATTCGTGCGTTCATTCCAGCGCGGCCGGCGGAGCCGGGCTTGCGGGCCGCCTGCTGGTCGATCGTGAACGTGTAGATCTCCGACGACCCGTAGTGATTGACGAATAGCTGGGGCCGGAACGCTGCCTCCAACCTCCGGACCAGCGCCTCCGGCATCGGCGCTCCGGCGAAGCCGAGCTTGGTCACGGAGCCGAGCTCGGTCCGGGTGAGCTCGGGATGCCCGAGCAGATCGTGGTAGAGCGTAGGCACCAGGTACAGGTTCGAGATGCGCTCCTGCTGAATGAGGCGCAGCGCCGCGCCCGCATCGAACCGCGGCAGGCACACGAAGCAGCCGTCGACCAACGCCATCGCCAGCAGGGATCGCACGCCCATCGTGTGATACAAGGGCATCACACCCAGCGTGCGCTCGCCTATTCCGTAGCAATTCTGTGCGACGTGCGCGAGCGCTGCGGCGCGCTCGGCGCGATGCCTCCGAGGCACGCCCTTGGGCATCCCGGTTGTACCGGAGGTGTACAACATCACGGACCAGTCGTCGGCGTGGGCGCGCGCCGGCGCCGGCGGCGCAGCGGAAGAGAGCAGCGAGTCGAAGAGAAGCGCATCGACTTCAGTTGGGCCGAGCGCGATGCGTGGGATGCTCGAACACGCCGCGGAGCCGCCCACCGCTGCCGCGCTCGCCTCTTCGAAGACGACGGCCTCGGCCTCGGCGTCGAGCGCGCAATACTGCACTTCCTGAGCCTTCGCGCGCCAGTTGAGCGGCGTGACGATGATGCCGAGAAACTGGCACGCCCAATGCAACGTCGCCATCTGCCAGCGATTCTGCAGCAAGAGCAACAGGTGATCGCCGCGCTTCAGTCCGAGCGACTCGAGTGCGCCGGCAGCCGCGGAGATGCGCGAGAGCCAACCGGCGTAAGTCAGACGCAAAGGTCCGTCGACGAGCGCCAATGCATCGGGGCGGCGCTCGCAACTCGTGAGCAGCGTGCGGCCGAGGTCAAACATGGCCTTGCCTGGTGCTGCGGCTGGAAGCGACGTCGAGAATGGCCGCGACGATGCCGGTATAGCCGGTGCAACGGCACAGGTGCCCGGTCAGCATCTCGCGCACTTCGGCCTCGCTCGGCGCCGGGACGCGAGCCAGGAAGTCGGCGACCGACATCAAGATGCCGGGCGTGCAGAACCCGCATTGCAGCGCGTGATGCCGCCGGAAGGCCGCCTGCAAATCCGACAGCTCATGGCCGGCGTCGGCAAGGCCCTCCACCGTTTGGATCTGCTTACCGTCTGCCGCCACCGCCAGCGTCAGGCAAGAACGCTGGGCGATGCCATCCACGCACACGGTGCAGGCTCCGCATACTCCGTGCTCGCAGCCGACGTGGACCCCGGTTGCGCCCAGCTCGTGGCGCAGGAAGTCGGAAAGCAGCGTGCGCGCCTCACATTCGCCACTGCGCTGGACTCCATTGAGCAGCACCGTGACGCGATGTCGCGCGTCGCGTGCGAAGCGCTTCACGCTTGCAGCTCCAGGACAAGCTTCTTGCCGAGCGTGCGCACCAGATGCCGTCGATACGCCGCGCTGGCGTGAACATCGTCGCGCGCGTCGAGGTCCCAGGCGAGCTGGTTGAGCGCATCATCCAAGTCGTTGTCTCTGAGTGCGGGCCAGCGCTGGACGCGAGGGATGCCGGCAACGCCGCCCACGCCCAGGTGGATCTCGTCGGCGCTCACCACCGCGGCGAGCGACACGATCGCGAAGTCGCCGTGGCGCATGGCGACCTCCGTGAAGCCATAACGTTCACCTGGGCGTGCCAGTGGGAAGCCGACATCCTCCACTAGCTCGTCGGCCCGGCGCACCGTCGTCAGAGGTCCTTGGAAGAACCGAGCCGCGGCGAGTGTCCGCCGTCCCGATGCGGAGCGCAGCGCGATCTGTCCTCCCAGCACGGCCAGGCATAGGGGCAGCTCCGCGCTGGGATCGGCATGCGCGATCGAGCCGCACACCGTGCCGCGGTTACGCGTCTGAACGTGCCCGATATGCGGGAACGCCTGAGCGAGCAGCGGCACGTCCTGCCTGAGCCGGGGTCGCCATTGCACGGTCGCTTGCGTGACCGCTGCGCCGATGCGAAGCATGCCGTCTTCGATGCGAGCTTGTGCCAGATCTTGCGCACGCGCGACATCGATCAGCGCCCGCGGCTGCGCCAAGCGCATGTTGAGCATCGGCAAGAGCGACTGGCCGCCGGCCAGGATGCGCCCTTGCTCGCCGTACTCGGCGAGCAGCGCACAGGCCTCCTCCGAAGAGTCGGCGCGGATGTAATCCAGTGCTGCGGGCTTCATCGAGCGAGCGGCCGTCGACGCAGGAAGCGCCGACGCGCACCGGCTGCGGGCATCTGTGTCGTGGATTGGGTTTCTTGCGTGGCGGACGTCGGCCCTCGCGGTGGCGCGGGATCGGGCATCCCCATCAGCGCCATGAGCTTGGATGGCGTGAGCGGCAGCACGATGTCCTGGGGGTTCACTCTGGCGCCGAGCGCGTCGGCCACCGCGTTCGCGATGCACACCGGCGTGCTCATGTTGTTGCCTTCTGCCAGCCCCTTCGCGCCGAGCGGCGTGAACGGCGATGCGGTCTGCATGTGCACGATCACCGGGTCGGGGACCTCGGCGGCGGTTGGCACGAGATAGTCGGCGAACGTCCCCGAGAGGAATGCGCCGTCGGGCGCGTACGCTAGCTCTTCCATCAGTGCTGCGCCGACGCCCTGGGCGAATCCTCCGCGGATCTGACCGTCGGCCAGCGCGGGGTTGAGCAGGATGCCCGCGTCGTGCGCGGTGACGTAGCGATCGATGCGCACCTTGCCGGTGTCACGATCGATCTCCAGGGCGCAGATGTCGAACAGAAAACCGTATGCCGCCGAGGTGTTGATGCGGTCCTGATCGTCGGGAGCGGCGAGAACCTCCGGGGTCCAGAACACGGTCTCGCGCAAGCCGGGCTCCATCCCCCGAGGCAGCAGCGCCGGCGCCCAATGTGCGCTGCTCGCCATGCGTGCGAACGGAACAGCGCGCTCGGGTGAGTGCCGCGCGAATACCTTCCCGCGCGAGAACTCCACATCCGCGGCCGTGCACCCGAGCTGGACCGCCGCGATCTCGGCGAGCTTGGCACGCAGCCTGACGGCCGCCAGGTGCGCGCTGCCCGCGACGGCGCCGGCGAAGCGGCTGGAGTAGTTGCCCGAGGCCACCGACCACGCGTCCTTCTGCGTGTCGACGTCGGTGTTGACCGTGATCGTCCCGGGTTCGAGGCCGAACACATCGGCCACGACCTGCGCGAGTACGGTCATGTGGCCCTGACCCTGCGGGGTGGAGGCGACGACCACGGTGACGCCTCCCAGCGCGTCGATACTCACCGTGGCGGTGGCCAGCGCGCCGTTCTTGGGGCCCGCCTTGGCGCGCGCCTCGGGTGTCATCACCACGGTGATGTAGCCCATGTTGGAGATGGACGGCTCGACGACGGCGGCATAGCCGATGCCGTAGAGCTTGCCCTGCGCGCGTGCCTGGGCACGGCGTTGCAGCAGATCGGCGAGGCCGCCTTCGGCAGCCGCCAGATCCAGCGCGGCGTGATAGTCGCCGGAATCGATCAGCGCACCGGCCGCGGCGCGGTACGGAAACGCCGCACACGGGATGAAGTTCCGGCGGTACACCTCCAGAGGGTCCAGATCGAGCTCGACGGCGATGCGCTGCACGAGACGCTCGAGTGCGAAGTACACCTGCGGGCCGCCGAACCCGCGCACCAGGCCGGCGGGCGTCTTGCTCGTGAGCACGACGCGGTTGCGGAGGCGCAAGTTGCGGATGTCATAAGCGCCGGTGAGGCAGCCGTGCATCCGGTAGAAGGTAGCCGGCTCGGGCGCACGGAGATAGCCGCCGCAGTCGTCGAGCTGATCGTAGGCGAGGGCGTTGATGCGACCGTCCCGGTCCACAGCCGCCTCGATGGTGGATGCGCGCCCGGTCGAGGAGGTGGCCGCCAGCAGATGTTCGAGCCGGTCCTCGACCCATTTCACGGGAGCGCCGGCTTTGCGCGAGGCGAGGCAGAGCGCGACCACATAAGGAAACACGCCCTGCTTGACGCCGAAGCTGCCGCCGGAGTCGCGCGGCAGGCGCAGCCGCAGCTTGGATGCCGGGACCTTGAGCGCAAGCGCCATCACGGCGTGGAGCGAGAAAGGGCCCATGAAGTTCGCCAGCACGTCGTAGCCCTCGCCCCCGGCCAGATGCTCGGCTACGACCACGTAGCATTCGATCGGCGTGCACGAGTTGCGCGGATAGCGGATGCTCAACCGCACGCGATGCGGTGCGGCGACGAACGCGGCGTCGGGATCGCCGTAGACGAAGCTGCGGTCGCTCACGACATTGGAGCCGACTGCTTCGTGCAGGAACGCTGCGCCGGGCGCGAGCGCGGCGTCGAGGCCGCCGACCGGCGCGAGCGGCTCGTAGTCGACCTTGACCAGCTCTAGCGCATCTTCGGCAAGATAGCGGTCCTCCGCCACCACAACCGCCACCGGCTCACCGACGTAGCGCACCTTGTCCACCGCGATGCACCAGTGCTCCATGGGAGCTTTGACACCGACTACGAACGGCGCCGCCCAGCGTTTGACGTCCTCTCCTGTGAGTACAACGCGCACTCCGGGCACGCCGAGAGCGGCGCTGACATCGACCCCGCGCACCCGGGCGTGAGGGTAGGGCGAGCGCACGAACGCGGCATGGAGCGTGCCCGGGCGCACGCCGAGATCGTCCGCGTAGCGTCCGGTGCCGGTGAGCAAGGCTGCGTCTTCGCGCCGCTCGATCGACTGGCCCACCCAGGCGGGCTCATCGGCGGAGACGTTCGCCGCGGGAACCGGCGTTGCTCGTTCGTTCATCGTAGGCGCGATGCACTCATCGAGTTCGGCACGCTCGCCACTCCGGCCGCCGACTTACGACGTTGCGGGCTCGAAGACCCTCAGGTAAAGCACGACGAGCAGCCGGGAAAAAGCCGGGATACCGAGCCAGAACCAGGCGCGTGGATCGCGATGCTACTGCGCAGGCAACGGCGTGCCTGATTGCGCAGCTGCTTCCGCCAGTGTACGCATCCCGAGCTGCGGCAGAACCCCAGGCACCCAACACGCTCCGACAAGAAGTGTGCTGGCGACCCCGGTTCCGAAGAGCAGTGTTGCGGACAGGACGTGGACCCATTTCAACCACCGATAATCCATTCTCACGCTTCGCTCGCATGGATGTCCAGTTCCGGAACGGCACCCGAGACCTCGTCCGAGCGCGAGAGGCCTGCAGACGGCATAGCGCTTTGCAACGAGAGTTCATTTTGCCCGCGACGCTGGGTTGCGGCTCAAGAGCACGGTGACGATCGCCCTGCGAGCCGCAGGTCCCGGTCGGCCGGCAGACACGTTCTCCACCGGGCGGGATTATTCGATGCGGCTCCCCGGAGTTGCCAACGACATCGCCGCACGCGGAGAGAGGCTCGACGAGATGAGGACGGTCACCCGCCGTCCGCTGGCGTCTACCGATCAGCGGCGGACGGCCAGCGGCGGGAAGCGACCCCAGCGAAGAATACCCCGCATGGGTGGGTTCGGCGTCATCTGCGAGCGAGCTCCGGATTGCGGGACGACGCCCTGGGACAAGTCAGAACCGATGGGCAGCCGAAAAGCGCGCAGCGGATCACCACGTCTACTGCTTCGGGATGAAATCCCCCTTCACGTGCTGATGGATGAACAGGATGCAGTCGTCGGGTCCGAGACATGCATCCCCGTGCCATCCCATCCCCGGCTGAAATACATAGGACCCTCGCGGGAGATCTTTCTGCTCGCCGCCGTCGAAGGAGTGGCGCCAGGTGCCGGTCAAATTCACGCCGTAGTAGTCCCCGGTATGGGCGTGGATCGGCGCAACGAACCCGGCGGGTATCAGGAGCAGCATCCCGTATTCGCCGACGCTGCGATCGCCCCAGAGCGGCGTCATCTTCACCGGCGAACCGGGATTGAGCTCCTTCCAAACCATTTCGTTTGCGGGGATCATGGTCCCGGTCTTCTCGCTGTCCGCGGCGTGCCCGATCCCGGCGGCGGCTGTCAAGCAAACTCCCAGCAACAATAGCTTCTTCTTCATGCTGCGTCTCCTCCTGAGTATGACATCGGCCGAGCCGTCGGCCGAGCGGTTGAAGCGCTTTGTTGAACTATCGACGAACCACTCTGTCCTGCAATTGGCTCCTTGGTCACGCCTCGTGCTGCGCATGACCGAGCGCTGGCAGCGGAGGCGCGACCGCAACTTGACCGTGCGGCTGCCGGGGGGGCGCGCCAGGCCCTGGCATCCCGCCTGTTCAGTAGACCGACCTTCCGCCGGTGATGTCGAAGAGTTGTCCCGTAGAGAACGAACACTCCTCGGAGCACAGCCACGCGACCATCGCGGCGATCTCGTCGGTGCGCACGAAGCGGCCTTTGGGGACTTGCTGCACGAGCCACTTCACTTTCTCGGGCGTGAACTGCTTGAGGATGTCGGTATCGGCTGCCGACGGGCACACGGCGTTGACCAAGATTTCGGTGTCGGCCAGCTCGCGCCCCAGCGCTTTCGTCAGCGCGATCACCGCCGCCTTGGAGGCCCCGTAAGCGGAGAAGCTCGGTGTGCCGTTCTTGCCGGCGATCGACGCGATATTCACGACCCGGCCGTAGTTCTGCTTCCGCATGATCGGCAACACATGCTTGCAGCCGAGAAAGACACCGACCACGTTCACGTCGAAGATCTTGCGGAAGGTGGCGAGGTCGTACTCCCACGTTTGCACGACGGGGCCGCCGATCCCGGCGTTGTTGACCAGGATGTCGATCTTGCCGAAGCGTTGAGCGGTGGACTGGGTGGCGCGCCTGACGCTCTCCTCGTCGACGACGTCCACCTCCTCGGCCACTACGCGTCCGAGCGGCGCGAGCTCTTGGCTTGCGGCCCGCAGCTTGGCCGCGTCGAGATCCCACATCGATACAGAAGCCCCCGACTTCAGCAGGCGTTCCGAGACGGCGTAGCCGATTCCGCGCGCTGCGCCAGTGACGACGGCCACGCGGCCGGTCAGATCGATCTTATTGGTTTGCATGGGGTCGAGATCTCAGCGGCCTGGTGGTGGGAAGATACGGTGAAGAGTGAAGCAGTGAAAGAGGTGAAGGAAGTGAAGGAGGTGAATGAGGTGAAAGAAGGGAAACAAGCGGACGGGGTGAAGGGTGGCAAGCAAGCGCTCGAACGACGGGCGACTTCCGCCTGTTCGCGGAAGAGGCTGGGGTACGGGATCTTCACCTCCTCACCTCTTCACCTCTTCACCTCTTCACCTCCTCACCTCCTCACCTCCTCGCCCTTCACTCTTCACTCGTCACTTCCGCACTCAGAACTTCCCATACTTCAGGTACGCCTCCTGCGGGTCCATTCCCGCGAGGATGGCGGTGCGGACTTTGTTCTCGGTCTGCAGCACTTGCTCGGTCTTGTCGACCACCTCGTCGACCAGCTCTCCCGGAATGATTACGATGCCATCGCGATCCCCGAGCAGATAGTCGCCGGTGCGAATGGTGACCTCGCCGATGGTGATCGGCTCGCCGAACCGGTCGGGAACCCAGCGACCGACGATGTCGGAGGGTGTGGTGAAACAGCAGAAGACGGGGAAACCGAGCTCGAGGATGAAGTCGGTGTCGCGGCAACCTCCATCGACGACGTACCCGCGGACCCCGCGAAAGTTGAGCGTCTCGGCCGAGAGCTCGCCCATCAGCGCGACCCGGTGCGTATTGGGCTGGCATACCAGCACCTTGCCGGGCGGGGCCCTCGACAGCAGGCCGGTCCACTGGACCAAGGTGTCGTGTGGATCATGGGTTTGATCGAGGTGACCGCTGACCGTGTAGACCTCTCCCGCCAGCTTCTTGCTCGGATCGAGGGCCTGGAGCGCGTGCGGCAGCACGCAGCGGTCGTGGCCCATGCCGCGCAGCACATCGTGGACCGCGGCCGCGTAGCAGTTCATCAGCCGCGCAGCGAGTATGTCGGATCGTTCGCTCATCCGGCCCTTCCCTTCACTTCGACCACCGCCACGCACATCGCGACGACGGCGCTAATGTCCCGCCTGCGCTCCGGCGGCCTCGGCTTCCGTCTCGGTCAGCCGGCGGCTTCGGAGCGCGACGAGCTCGTTGATCACGAGCGCGGCGATCACGATCAGGCCGCCCGTCAGCGCCAGGCTACCGGGATGCTCGCCGACTGCGAGCCAGGTCGACAGCGTGCCGAACACGATCTCCAGGACCGCGAGCAGACCGATCTCTGCTGCTGCGAGCCGCGGAGCGGCTGCGAGAAACAACAGGCAGCCGATCGCGAGCTGCAGCACCCCCATGATAACAAGCAGTAGGAGATCCCGCGCCGAAGCCTCCAGCGGGAGCGCGAGCGGAAGCATGACGGCCATCGAGAGCAATCCCGAGATCATCAGCGTCGGGATCATGTCCACGTGCGTACCGGCGCGGCGCAGAAGCACCACGTTGCAAGCGAAGGCCAGCGGGATCGCCAGCGCGATCAGGTTGCCGGCGAGGCCGCCGCTGTTGATCGACTCCACGAACATCAGCGCGATCCCGCCGACAGCCGCGGTCATGGCGAGCCAGATCCGGCCGGGCACGCGCTCGTGCAGAACCAGTCCGCCCAATAGCGCCGCCGTGAACGGGGAGATGCTCGAGAGCACCAGCACGTTCGCGACGGTGGTGCGCCCCAGCGCCAGGATAAAGCAGACATACATCAACGCCCAGAGCGCGCTCACCGCGGTGCCCGTCTTGCCCACCGCGCGGATGCGTTCGACCGTCGCTGCTCCATAGCGGGCGAGCAGCACGGCCGTGACGAACAAGGTCATGAACAGCGAGCGCCAGAACGTGATCTCCCAGCCGTCTTTGAGGTCCATGTTGCGGACCAGAACTCCGGCGGTGGCCCAGCACAGGGTCGCGCCGATCATCAACAGCACGCCCTTGTTGTGTTCCCTGTTGGTCATGGGGCGCGATGCATCGTCGCGCCGAGTCTAGCGCTCGCGAGGCTGTGCACGGAAACGAGGAGCACGTTGCGATCGAGCCGAGCTTGCGCGCCGCGCGATCACGGGCTCGTGCTCAGGAAAGGCCGACGATCTGGCGCACGGTATGCCCCGAGGCGAGCTGGTCGAAGCCTTCGTTGATCTGCTCCAGCTTGATGTGATCGCTCATGAGCTTGTTCACCGGCAGCTTGCCCTTGCGATACAGCTCCACGTAACGGGGCAAGTCCCGCGGCGGAACGCAGGAGCCCACATAGCTGCCTTTGATCGTGCGCTCTTCGGCAGTCAGATTGACGTGCTGCAAAGCCCAGCGCGCATCCGGGTGTGGGAGCCCGGCGGTGACCGTCGTCCCGCCGCGCCGCGTGATGCGGTAGGCCAGCTCCATGGCCTGGACGGAGCCCGCCATCTCGAAGCCGAAGTCCACGCCGCCGCCGGTGAGGTCCTTGACCTTCTGGATCGCGTCGGCGTCCTTGGCGTTCACGACGTCGGTTGCGCCGAGTTGCTTGGCCAGCTCGAGCTTGTCGTCGTGAATGTCGATCGCGATCACTTGGCTGGCGCCGGCCACCTGCGCGCCGAGCAGCGCGTTGAGGCCCACTCCGCCGAGGCCCACCACCGCCGTGCGTGCGCCGGGAAAAACCTGGGCCGTGTTCAGCGCCGCGCCCACGCCCGTGAGCACGGCGCAGCCGAACAGCGCGGCTTCATCGAACGGCAGCGCGGAGTCGATCTTCACCAACGAGCCGCGGTTGACCACGCAGTACTCGGCGAACGCGGAGACGCCGACGTGGTGGTAGACCTTTTCCTGCCCCTTGTGCAGGCGGATCGCGCCGTTGAGCAGCGTCCCGGCGCCGTTCGCTTTCTGTCCCGGCTCGCAGCGGCCAGGGTGGCCTTCCTTGCACGCGATGCATTCGCCGCAGCTCGGAGCGAAGACCATCACCACATGGTCACCGGCGGCGAGGTCTTTGATGCCCGGCCCGCACTCGAGCACCACGCCCGCCGCCTCGTGCCCCAACACCATCGGCATCTGGCGTGGGCGGTCCGCATTGATCGTCGACAGGTCGGAGTGGCACAAGCCGGCCGCCTTCACCTGGACGAGCACTTCCCGCTCGCCGGGGCGGTCCAGCTCGATCTCCTCGATGGCGAGCGGCTGCCACTTGGCATAGGGCTGTGGCAGGCCCATCTGGCGGATGACTGCGGCTTTGATCTTCATCGTCGTAGACCTTCCTGTTCGCGTGCAACCGAGAGCTTCAGCGCAGAGGCGCGCAAGACACGGAGCGTGCGGAGAGAACCTCTCCGTGACGCCCGGGTTCCCGTGCGGGGTGTCGAGTCAGTAAGTGGCCCGTCCGCCGGAAAGATCGAACACCGCTCCGGTGCTGAACGAAGCCTCTTCCGTGCACAGCCAGCACACCATCGAGGCGATCTCGTCGACGAGGCCGAAGCGGCCCATCGGGATCTTCTGCAGCATGAAGTCGATGTGCTGCTGCGTCACTTGGTCGAAGATCGGCGTCTTCACTGCGGCAGGCGTGACGCAATTCACCGTGATGCTCTGCTTCGCCAACTCCTTGCCCAACGACTTGGTGAGTCCGATCACCGCCGCTTTCGACGCGCTGTACGCCGAAGCGGTGGGGTTGCCTTCCTTCCCCGCGATGGACGCGATGTTGACGATGCGTCCATAACCGTTCTTCTGCATGTGCGGCACGACCTCGCGGCAGGCGTAGAAGGTGCCGTGCAGGTTGATGTTGTGCACGCGGATCCATTCCTCCACCGGGTACTCCCACACCAGCGCGTTGGCGCCCGCCACGCCGGCAGAGTTGACCAGGATGTCGATCTTGCCCAGCGCGCTTGCCGTGTCCTTTGCAGCGCCGGCCACCTGCTGGTAGTTGGAGACGTCGACGACGGCCGTACGCACCTTGCTCTTCGCCCCGAGCTCCTTGGCGATTCTCCCCAGCGCGTTGGCGTCGCGGTCCCAGAGGCTGAGTGTTGCGCCCGAGTCCGCCATGCGCTGTGCGATTGCGAGCCCGATGCCGGAGACGCCGCCGGTCACGACCGCCACGCGGCCCGCAAGATCGAGTTTGTTCATTGCGTCCCTCCCGCAGAGTAAAGCGCGAATTCTAGCAGCTTGCTCCCGAGGGACTACCGAGGAAGCTAGTGCCCGCCGGTGGTCTTGACCACGAACAGCGCGAGCAGCAACAGGATGATGATCCCTATCACCCAGGCCCAGATCGGAACATGTTCGCGGGGAGCCTCCGCCGCGGGCGCCGGCGCGGCAGGTGCGAGCGTCTCGTTGAGCTTGGCGAAGAAGTCGTCCGCCATCTTCTTCGCTACGCCGTCGATGAGCCGCGAGCCCACCTGCGCGAGCTTGCCGCCTACCGACGCGTTGGCCCTGTAGGTGAGGCGCGTGCCGCTTGCGTCGGGTGCGAGACTCACCTGGGCGCCGCCCTTGCCGAAGCCGGCCGCGCCGCCCGAGCCCTCGAAGGCGAGCGAGTAGGAGTTGGGGGGTTGCAGATCGCTGAGCAGCAGCTTGCCGCTGAAGCGGGCTTTGACGGGGCCGACGGACATCGTCATCGCGACCTTGTATTCGGTGTCCGAAACCTTCTCGATCGATTCGCAGCCCGGGATGCAGGATTTGAGGATCTCGGGGTCGTTGAGCGCTTGCCATACCCTCTGTTGTGGCAAGGGGATGAGCTGCTCACCGGTCATCTCCATGTTGTTCTCCCGTGTGGTTGGCCGTTGTGCGACACCGGCTCGAGCGCGAGCGCGCGGGCCAAGTCTACCAGGCTGTCGATATTGTGCGCCGGCAGGAATGCGTCCACATGCGGAAGCATCTGGCGCACGCCCGCGGCGCGTGGCTCGAATCCCTCGAAGCGCAGCAGCGGGTTGAGCCAGATCAACCGCCGGCAGGACTTGTGCAGCCGCTCCATCTGCTGCGCCAGATCGTGGCCCATGTCTCGATCCAGCCCGTCGCTGATCAGCAGCACGACCGCATTCTGACCCAACAGTCGCCGGGACCAGCGCAGGTTGAACTCGCGCAGGCTCGACGCGATGCGCGTGCCGCCGGACCAGTCCTCCACCGCTTGCGAGACGCCGCGCAGCGCGATGTCGACGTCGCGATGGCGCAGGTGGCGGGTGATGTTGGTGAGCCGAGTCCCGAATACGAAGGTGTGCACCCGGTCGCGGTCGTTGGTGATCGCGTGCAGGAAATGCAGGAACATGCGCGAGTAGCGGCTCATCGAGCCGGAGATGTCGCACAACACGACGAGCGGCGGGTGATGGCACTGCTGCGACCGCCGGCGCAGGAGGATCACGTCGCTGCTGCCTCGAAGGCTGGCGCGCAGCGTCGCGCGTAGGTCCGCAAGGCGGCCGCGCGGATCCGGCTCCAGGCGCCGAGTGCGCACCATCGGGATCGGCAGGCGCAGCCGGGCGATGATCTTCTTCGCCTGCGCAAGCTCCTCTGCGGTCATGGTCTCGAAATCGGTGCGCTGGAGCAGCTCGCGGTCGGAGAACGTCAGCGCCGCGTCGATTTCGATCTCCTGCGGGAGCTGGTCGCGCGGGCCGGATTCGGGCAGGGTCGGATGCGGAAGCGCCCCGCGAAGCCGATTGGGCAGTGCCTGCTCGTCAACGGCTCGGCCGTGGACTTTCGGCAGGAAGAGCGCCATCACGCGTTCCAGCAGCTGAGGGTCGCGCCAGAAGATGTGGAACGCCTGATCGTAGAGATCGAACTGCTCACGGCGGCTCAGGAACACCGACGCCAGCGTCCAGTAGAAATCCTCGCGGCGCTCCACACCCGCCACCTCGATTGCGCGCAGCGCGTCGATCACCCGATCCGGCCCGACCGGCAGCCCGGCCTCGCGCAGCACGCGTGCGAAGTGCATGACGTTCTCAGCGAGCTTCATGGCGGCAACGGTTCATCCATCCAGTGGCCAGACAGGATACAGGATCGCAGAGCGCCACAAGCCGCGACCGCCGATGTTCACGCGAGCGCCACTTCGCGGGTGCGCTCACTCCTGCTTCAGCGCCTCCACCTGGACGCGCAGATGTACCTTGTCGGTGTCGCCTTCGCCGTACTTGCGCATGCCGAAGTCCGACCAGTTCAGATCGGCTTCCCCGTCAGCGCCGCCGGAGCGACTCGCGCCCGATCGTGGGGCTAACTCTTCTTGCGGCCATGCTGCTTGTCCTTTCGTTGCAGCTCGTGCAGGTACGAATGCAGGCGATCGAAGCTCTGCTCCCAGAAACGCCGATAGTGCTCCACCCACTCGGCGACCTCCTTCAGCCGGCTTGCTTCGAGCCGGCAGGGCCGCCACTGCGCATCGCGCCCTCGGGCGATCAGCCCCGCGCGCTCCAGCACTTTGAGGTGCTTGGAGACTGCGGGCATGCTCATCTCGAACGGTTCGGCCAGCTCGGTAACCGAGGCGTCGCCCATGCTCAGGCGAGCCAGGATCGCGCGTCGTGTGGGATCGGCAAGCGCGGCGAAGGTGATGCTCAATCGGTCGGATGACATCGGTGTCTGCGGCGAGATAGTTAACCGGGAGGTAAACTACGTCCGGAGCGCATGCATGTCAAGCGCGTGGACCACACGGGCCAACACCTGCGGGCGCGCCCGGTCGCGCATTGTTTCCGTCTCCAGGCGCGTAGACAGTCGGCCTCGCCCGGGATGAGCTAGGTGGTCAATACGGCGAGCCAGTGACCGCGTCGCGCGACTCCCTGCGTCGAACCGATTACCTGCGCTTGCTCGCCTGCCACGCGCACAAGCTTGCAAGCAGCTCCTCCTCTCGCGATGCAAATCGAGGTGTTTCCTGTGGAGCAGGGCGCGGCCGGCGCGGGGTCGCCGGGGCCGTCGATGCGAACAGCGCCGGCAGGATCTTTCGGAGCCGGCCTTGGGCCCAAGGCGACACCAGGCCGCTCTTGGAGAAGAAGGGAAACTCGGGCGCACAGGCTGCGCGCCAGTCGCAGGGGACCTCGGCTGGCACCTGTGCAAGCCACAGCAATTGTGCTCGCGGGTATCTCGTACGACACTCTTCGGCAAGCAGGTGGGACCGTCCCGACAACGCGTCGATATCGAGCACAACGAGCGCAACCTGCTCCGCGCGAACACCACGCGGCGGCGAAGCGGAATTGGCCCGATGCACGTCCGCGAGAACCCCGAGCTTGGCGATCAGGACGCTGAGCGCGTCTTCGACGGAGTTGCGCTCGGGAAGGAACAGCGCCGTGACGATAGGTGGAATGCCGGCACGGCCGCGCCGGTCCGAATACATGTTGGCCACCGCGAAGAACGTCTCCGGACAACGCTCGAGAACGAGCTTTTGACTGAGCAGTACGTCCCAGATCGGAACCGGGGTGCAGGGGAGAGCGCAATAGCGGGCCCCAGTGGCCAGGTGAACGACGTTGTACCCTACATCGGGCAAGAGGCAGAAGCGCCCGCGCGAAGGCACGTCCACTGTGAAGCAGCCCAACGCATTGAGTTCCTCTCGCTGCCTCGGGCTCAAAAGCCGACGCAACAACTCACGCGACCGCAATGCCGCGTTGGTGGGAGGCTGAGTCAGCGGGCGGTGCATCGTCGCGATGCGCGTTGGTCTATCCGAGCGGAATGGCTGCCGCGAGCGGCCACGGACGGAATGATCGCATCGCGACAAGCGGGATTGGAAGGCGTATCGTAACTTCGCGTCGCCGCACAGAGCAACCCACTGTCAGCTCGCGCGGCAAGCCTTCAGGTTCGGCGGGAGAGAAGATGAAAACGCTACGGATTCTGGACTCCAGCGGCGACCGGGCGATCCGGTTCGACGACACCGCGGCAACGGCGTCGGCGCGGGCGGAGGCGCAGGCCATGTTCGAAATGATGCTGGCAGCAGGGGCGACGGCGTTCAAAGTCAACCGCGGCGAGGGCAAGGCCGACCAGAGGGTGACCGAGTTCTCGGCGCTCGAAGGCGAGACCGTCGTGGTGCCTCGCATCGTCGGCGGCTAGTGCCGCCGCTACTGAACTGCATCCGGTCTGAGAGGCCCTTCAATCGGCCCGAAGACTCCTTGAAACGATGGAGTCATGCTTCGGCCCGCTGTCGCAGGCGGCGGTTCGCGGGAGCAGCGGTTCGCCGTCCGGCCACGTGGCTAGCCCCGTCCTCCTCCGCTGCCGACAGTCGGGAACTGCACCCGTACCAGAGGTGAGCTCGATCAACGTGGTCTAGACGGGCGATCGAAAATAGATGCGCTTCGGGATGTCTCCGCAGGCGTCCAACGCGAATTCCCGCGGTGCCGATTCGTCGGCACATTTGCAGAATTCATGCCGAATGCAACAGTCGACGCACTTCGAAATTTCTTGCCAAAGTCGCCGCAGGTGATATCGTAATCACACGCGACGAAAGTCGCGGAACGTTCGATCAGGGCAAACCCGAGCGAAAGCCGGGGGCGCAAAGTTACCGGTCTAAGGGCGAAGGCCTACGACAGCGGGACCGCCGGACGATGGGCGCGCTTGACGCTGCGCGCCCACCAGCACGTCTCGCTTTCTCCTTACCTCGCCTCCGTCGGTAGCCGTATCTGCGCTCCGGCTTCTAGCCGCGCACAGCGGCCGGAGATCGCTCACGCATGAGGCGGAGGCATCATGAGGCACCAGTACATCGCAGCGCCGCTCGTCGCGGCCGGAATAGGCAGCTTGCTTCTATCCGCGTTGCAACCCGTACCCCGAGTGGATGCGGCACCCCCTGTAGCCACGGACCCGGGAGTGCGCGGCGGGGTGAGTGCTGCCGGCACTCCCTTGCCAGGGTTGACAGCGAATCAGTTCGCTCTGTTCAGCGCAGGCCAAGACGCATTCCAAGAGGTCGAAGGGATCACGGATGGCCTCGGACCCAGGATGAACTTGGACAGCTGCGGCGGTTGCCATGCGCAGCCCGCCGTAGGAGGAACGAGTCCGTTGCTGAATCCTCAGGTCGCGTTCGCGACGAGCGGCGGCGCGACCAACGCGCTGCCCTCATTCATCTCGGCGAATGGACCCGTGCGCGAGGTCCGCTTCGTGAGAAATCCGAACGGCACTCCCGACGGAGGCGTGCATTCCCTGTTCACGATCGGCGGGCGTAGCGATGCGTCCGGCTGCGACTTGGCCCAACCCGATTTTGCGACTGCCGTTGCACACCGCAATGCCATCTTCCGCATCCCAACACCGGTGTTCGGCGCGGGCTTGATCGAGCAGATCCCCGACTCCGCCATTCTCGCCAATCAAGCGACCAACGCCTCGATCAAGCATGCTCTGGGCATTCGCGGCAGGGTCAATATCGTTCTGGCCGGCAACGCTACTTCCGGTCAGCCGAATCTCAACGGCAACGACGGCACCGTCGCCCGGTTTGGCTGGAAAGCCCAGAACAAATCGCTATTGCTATTTGCCGGCGAGGCGTACAACGTCGAGATGGGGATCACCAACGAGCTGTTTCAGACAGAACGCGATGAAACCTCAACATGTCAGTTTGCCCCGACGCCCAACGATGTGACGAACCCCGATGCGCAGACCGCGGCCGATGCGCTCAGCGATATCGAGAAGTTCGCCCTGTTCATGCGCTTCCTCGCGCCTCCTGCGCCTTCACCCGACACCCCGGGCGGCGCGTCGTCGATCAGCAACGGCTCGATGCTGTTCGCCCACGTCGGGTGCGACCAGTGCCACACGCCAAAGCTCACCACGGGCGACTCCGCGGTCGCAGCGCTGAGCAATCAGCCGGTGAATCTATACTCCGATCTGCTGCTTCACGACATGGGCGCCGGGCTAGCCGACGGCGTGAGCCAGGGCCAAGCCGGCCCGAGCGAATTCCGCACCGCGCCGCTGTGGGGGCTCGGACAGCGGATCTTCTTCCTGCATGATGGGCGGACCTCCAACCTGATCGTTGCGATTCAGCAGCACCGGAGCGCAGCTACGTCGGCGCGCAGGGCCTCCGAAGCCAATGCGGTGATCGCCAACTTCAATCGCCTCACGGAGCCGCAGAAGCAGGATCTGCTCAACTTCCTGCGGTCGCTGTGATGGCCGCCGCAACTCCGCTCGGAGAGGCAAGCCCATAGAGGGCAAGCGCACGCGCGGGGCGAGATCGGCGTCGGGCCCCGCGCAGGCGTGCACGCAAGACGGCGCCAACAGTGAGTCGCGGTCTGGCGCTTCGAGTTCCCCCTGGGGTGAAGCGACGGAAGCGTGACGACGTCGCCGGCGCGGACACGAATGTCTAGCGTCACCACACGAGTATCATCCTCGACGGCGGCCAGGGCGGGAAGGCGCGCGACGCACTTCCCGATGCGCTCGCCTGGGTGGAGGAGGCGATGGCGAGGCGCGGGTCGGACGCAGCGCGTGCCGGTGACGATCGAGGAGGGGGTCGCAGGCGCGAACAAGCTCGCGCGCAAGACCGGCATTGCGACGGCGGCGATCGCCGATCGGGCGAGGCATGTCGGTCGCCGGCGTGCGCGAAATGATCGCGCTAACACGCTCTCGCAGCCTGCCCGGCCGGCGCGAAGGTGCCGTCACATGCCTTGCGTCGAACCGCACTCGTGTCACCACGCTCCTAGCCGCACTGACGATGCAGCTAAGCGGCTGCATGAATCACTACCTGATCTACCCTCCGCGCGATCCCCCCGGGGTCGTGACCTGGAGCCAGGACATCACGCGTGGACCGCTGAAAGTGCATCTGGAATGGGTGCAACCGCCCGGCCCCGGTCCGTTTCCCACCGTGATCGTGCATCCGGAGGGCGGGGGCGTTGCCTCGGACATGAAGGGGGTGACGCGCGACCTGGCGCAGCACGGGTACCTGGCGGTCGCGGTCGATTACGAGCGGCTCCTGGACGGAAAGTTTCGTCGCAACACCTTCGCGTGGCGCGAACAGTCGGACCCCGTCGCCGCGCTGGAGGTGGTGCGCGCACAACCGCAGGTCGATCCAACGCGGATTGCCGCGCTCGGCTTCTCGCAGGGCGGGATCTACAGCCTGCTGATGGCTGCCCAGGCGCCGGACGTCAAAACAGTCGTGGCGTACTATCCCGTGACGGACTTCCGGCTGTGGTTCGACACCGAGCGGCCCAACTTGGGCTTTCGCGTCGCATTTCGCGTGATCGAATGGTATTTCCGCCGCGAGTCGGGTGCGGCGAGCGACGCGCAATTCGAGGAGATGCTGCGGCTTGCCTCCCCCATGACTTACGTCGACTCGATCACGGCGCCCGTGTTGCTGATCCACGGCGCGGACGACACCTCCGCGTCGGTGGAGGAATCGAGACGTCTCGAGCGTGCGCTCAAGGAGCGGGGACGCGACGTCGAGCTGATTGTCGTCCCCGGGGCGGGGCATGTGTTCAACTTCAAGCAGCCGGAGCAGGCCCGGCGCACCTGGGACGCGACCCTGGACTGGCTGCGAAAATACCTGTCCCCGCCATGACGGCGTCTTTGAGGCCCCTCGCTGTCGCGCCACTTCGAATGGTGGCCAGCGCGGCGCGCGTGCATCTCGAATCCGGGCATCCCGGAAGCGACATCTGCACGGACTTCCCGAGTTCGGCGCTGGCCCGGATCGCCGCGCGCGATTCCTGCAGCGAGCGGCAGAGGGCGCGGACCTGACCTCGCGGATCCGCCACGTCCGCGCCCTGACGGGATGGCTGCTCGTGTCGCGCGGGCCCTACTGGCCGGTTGCAGCCAGCCACCCCCCGATGTTGCCTTCGTAGCGCTCGCGCAGAATCACAACCGGGTTAGCACAGTCGGATGGAACCTTCAGCTTGACGCTGCCGTGGGCGTTGCCTTTCTTGGATAGCGTTACAGGCTTGCCCTGGGCGGCCACCTTGTCCCCGCACACCACCGCGGGGGCCACCGCGTCGACCCCGTCGGGCGTGCCGTTGGCATTACCGGTAGAAGTGTCGTCGAGCACTAAACCTTTCACCTTGAACTTGAGCTTGCCCGAAGGCTTGAGCTCCGCGTAGCCAGATGCCAGCTTCCACACTTTGCCACAGGAAGCCACTCCGCCGATCGTGACACCGTTATGCAGGCAAGCCGTCAGTTTCATCTCGTCGGCCGATGCACCGCTGCTTGCCCACAGTACGCACATCCCTGCTCCTAGCACCAGCTGGTTGATCTTGCTCACTGCGTCACCTCCGCGTTGGTTGTTGAGAGAAGGCGGCGCGGCCCGAACTTACCGCGCCCGATCGCAGGATACTCGTCCCGCGGCCGACCCGCAGACGTGGGCCTCGGTATCCAACGAATCTGCCCGACTCGACGTACGTGCGACGCCGTCGAAAGAATGCCGCTGGACACCGTCGGTAGAAAGCAGTCGATCATCGCGATATGCCGACATCTAAAATGTTGCCGCGTGATTCGGATCAGGGGGATCCGTCCCCGTCGGCATCAACCCCTTACTGGCTCGGTCCTTCCTGTCTTCGGCATCCTCCGCATCCGGAAGTTGCCTCACCGCTCGAGTCCATCCCGGAGGTGCCGGCGAGGTAACGCGGTAGTGCTCGGTCGTCGGAGCCTGTCGCGTCTGCGACATGCGACTGAAGGCTCACCGAGCGACCCGGTTTGCTGCGTGCTCGGTTTGTGTGCGCCGAGGGCGAACGCTGTTCGCTAGGACCTCCGACGACAACTCAAGCGGGACCGATCTGCACCGACTTGTTGCGCCGCCTCACTGCGCCCAGAGCTCGAACAAGGGCCCGCGAACGCCGTAGACGGGATCACACTCCGGGAGCGGGACGGCGGCCACGGCCTCTGCGCTGCGCCGGGCGTTGGACAATACCGGTGTGTGCATGTCCGCGTGTTGGCCCGCCGGGTACGCCCCCACGATGCCAAGCCGGCCGCGCGAGGAGAGCTTCTTATGACCGGTGCCTGCCGGCAGCACGATCACGTCTCCGGGGCGCGCAGTGATGACTACGCCGCTGTCGCCGCCGAACTGCACCGTCACCTCGCCGCTGTAGACACCGAGCGCCTCGTGCGCGGCGGTATGGAAGTGGTGGAACGGGAAAACCCCATTGCGCCATGCTGCGGTCCAACGGTTGCGATCGAACAGCGCCTCGAACGCCGAGGCCGGGTCCGCGCCCTCGACGGCGACCGCGCCCGGGTACACCAGGAGCGGCCAGCGCGGGTGGTTGGGGATTGCGCCAGCCGGTGCGAGCAGGTGAGCAATGACGCGTCCGGTGTCGATCCCTGCGGTATCCATGTTCAGCTTCTCCCAGTCGCTCGAGTACGCAATCTCCCATCCGGGACGCCCTGCTCGCGGCGTGGTCGCACGCGGGAGCGTCCGCGTTACGGGTCGGATCATGCTCGCACGTGTTAACAGGTGACGTGCAGCACCGCGTTCGCATGGTCCGGGTGCGCCTGCAACTCCGCGATCGCCTGCGAGGTCGGCAGGATCACCAATTCGACATGCCGGCGCTTGGCCTCGCGCTTGACCTCATCCATGACCGGTAAGGCCCCTGTCCCGGTGCCGATCACGAGCCGCTTGCATTTCCACGGGATGTCTTCCTCGACAGACAGCGGAGTATGGCCGAAGGCCTCGCGGAACTTCTTCGAGGGCTTCTTGTTGCGCTTTCGGACACGCTCCCCGTCGATCACCACGTCGTGCTCGTAAGTCAGCCCGTCGATGCGAATGGAACCAAAGGAAAAGGCCTCGAAGCGCATACCTGCCTCCTTCTCGGGATGCGACCTGCCAGATCCCGAAGACCCACCCAACCCTTCTAAATATAGGCCAACGGCGGGCGTGTCGCTACCATGTCGTCGGATGCCCGGGTGCGTTGGGAACATTACAACTGACTGCAATCGCAGGCGGCAAAGAGATCGTACCCGTACGGCCTGGAGCAGGTCGAACGCATCACGACAAGCTATCGAGCAAGGCTTTCGCCTCCCGCAGATCGCGGGTGTCGAAGCCTTCAGTGAACCACGTGTAGGTCGGTCGCAGCAGTGCGAGCGCCTCGTCTGGGCGCCCGGCGTCTTTCAGCAAGCGCGCCAGAGTCGTCGCTGCGCGCAGCTCCCAGGACTTTGCCCGCTGTGCGCACGCGAGCTTCAGGGCTGCGCGCAGGTTCGCCTCCGCTTGGTCCAGCATCCCCTGGCGTTCCTCCATCCAGCCCTTGAGCCGTAAGACTTCTGCCAGCCAGACACGCTCTTCCCATCCGGGGCGCTCGATCTGGGCGAGACATTCTTCGATCAGCTGCAAGCCGGCTTCGAGCTCCCCGCCGAGCGCGAGGCCTTCGGCGAGGGCCGCCTTGAAGTGCGGCATCAGCAGATACCCACCCCTTGCCGCCCACTTCTGCAGAGCATTCCGGAGCTGAGCGATGCCCTCCGCGGTAGGCCCCGAGCGCAGCAAGGGCCGGGTCCGATACAGCAGGGCAACGATGCCAGAGAACAGCGGGATCCCATGGGAGCGGGCGAGTTGTTCCGCCTCTTCGACGTACGCGATGGCCCGTTCGGGCTGGCCGCACAAGTCGTACACCACGCTTGCGAACGTCAGAAGAAAACACAGCCCGAACGGATGGCCGCGTTCGCGCGCATGCGCCTCCGTGCGCGCGAACAGCCGCTTCGCCTCGTCGGGGTAGCCAAGCATCCACAGGCACGGAGCGCCGAAGATGCCACGCGCAGTGAGCGGGTCGGTGTTGGTCAGAGCCTCGATGCGCCGGCCGCGCTCGCGCGTGTACAGCGGTCCGATGCCATCCGCATGGCGGCGCGCGTCGTCGAGATTGCCGAGGAAGAAGTGCGTGACCAGCGCGAGCCTGTGCGCGGTAAGCCTCAGATCGCCATCGTCCAAGTCGGCGGCGAGATCTTGCATCTCGACGGCCCGTCGCAACGACTGCGCGACGCGGCCGCGCACGAGATCGTAGGCCCAAAGGCCGTACAACACGGGAAGATAACTCGGCTTGTGGCCGAGCGATTTCGCGAGCTCGAGCGCCGGTGTGAGGCTCGCTTCGACCTCGGTGGCGGCCCATCCGCGCGAGGCGATCCACGCCGTAGCCATCGAGGTACGCAGCGCCAGTGCTTTCGCGTCGCGTCCTTCAGACGCAGGCAGCATGCCGGTGAGCTCGAGTCCCCGGCTCAGGTGGGAGATGGATTCGTGGAGCGCGACCCCTCGCAGCGCCAATTCGCCTGCGCGCTGCCACCAGTCGATCGCGACATCGACGAGGCCGGCTGCGGTGTAATGCCGCGCCAGCAGCTCGGGCTCGGTATCCTTCGTCTCGGGCAGCCGCTTCTCCAGGGCCTCGGCGATCATCCGGTGCAGTACCTGGCGGCGGCTCTTCAGCAGGCTCGCGTAGGCAGCCTCCTGCACCAGCGCATGCTTGAAGCTGTAGTGCGCATCCGGCGGCACCCCGCGGCGGAAGATGAGCTCCGCGGACGCCAATTGCTCCAGCGCCTGCAGAAGCTTCTCCTCCGGCAGTGGCGCTACGGCTGAGAGCAGATCGTAGGCGAACTCACGCCCGATGCAGGCGCCGATCTGCGCCACCTCGCGCACCTCGGCGAGGCGATCCAACCGCGCCATCAGGCTGTCTTGCAGCGTCGAGGGGATTGCCAGCGGCACGAACGGGCCGGCGAGGACATAACGGTCCCCGTGGTCCTTCAGCAGCCCACTTTCGAGCACCGCTTTAGTCAGCTCCTCCACGAACAGCGGCACCCCGTCGGTCTTGGCTACAATCTGCTCGAGCACCTCCGCCGGTAGCCTCTTGCCGCCGCTCACCTGGGCCGCCAGCTCCGTGCCAAGCGTGGGGTTGAGGCGGTGGAGCGTGAGTGCCGTCACGTGCGCGTCGCGGCTCCAGCGCGCAGCGTACTCCGGCCGGTAGGTGAGCAGCAGCAACACGGGCAGCGCTGCGATGCGCGGCACCAGCAGATCGAGCAGTTCCTGCGTGGTGGGATCGACCCAGTGCACGTCCTCGAACACGATCAGGAGAGGCTGGCGCACGCACGGCGCCAACAGCTGCTCGATCAGCGCTTCGAGCGTGCGCTTCTTGCGTTTTTGCGGCGAGTGGTCGAGCGGCGGGTAACGGTCCGAGGGCAGCGAAAGCAGCGTGGCGAGCAACGGCGCGAACGACGGCAGCTGCGCCGGTGTCAGCGCTTGGCGCAGCAACGATTCGAGCTTGTCGAGCTTGTCCTCGGCGCGATCGTCGCGCACAAAGCCGGCTGCGCGCTCCAGCCGGGCGATCATCGGATAGAGGGCACTTTGCGTGTGGAACGGCGAACATTGGAAGCGCAGCCACTGCGCTTGCCCCTCGATGCGCTCGCGCACGCTATGCGCGACGCGGCTCTTGCCGATGCCCGGCTCTCCGCAGAGCAGGACCGCTTGACCCTCGCCTGCCTTGGCCTGCGACCAGCGTGCCAACAGCAGCGCAAGCTCTTCCTCTCGGCCCACGAGCGGGGCGAGGCTGCCGGCATGCGTGGCCTCGAAGCGTCCCTCGACTCGGCCCAGGCCGAGTACGCGCCAAGCATGCACCGGCTCGACGATGCCCTTCAGGGCATGCGTGCCCAGGTCCTGGCAGTCGAAAGCGGCGGCTACCAGGCGGCGCGTGCTGGGCGCGATCACGATCTGATCCGCGCCTGCCAGGGCCTGAAGTCGTGCGGCGAGATTGGGCGTCTCGCCTACCGCCACGATCGGCACGCTCGCGTCGCCCGTCGCTGTATCTCCCACCACTACCGGCCCGGTGGCGATCCCGACGCGCACCTGCAGTGCGGACGGGGCCTCGACCTGCTTGATCGCCGCGACGATCTCGAGGCTCGCCCGCAGGGCCCGTTCCGCATCGTCCTCGTGCGCGCGCGGCCAGCCGAAGTACACCATCAAGCCGTCGCCCAGGTACTGTGCCACGTGGCCGTCGTACCTCTCGATCACCGCCACGCACGCCTGCCGGTAGGCGCGCATGAGCTCTTGGAGCTGCTCCGGGTCGAGTTGATAGGCGAGCGCGGTCGACCCCACCAGATCGCAGAACATCACCGTGAGCTGCCGGCGCTCGGCTTCGGTGGGACGCAGACGGGCAGACACGCTCGCGGCATGCATCGCTGGAGCCGCGCCATCCAGCCGCGAGATTGCATTCAGCAGCCGCTTGCGGTGCCCGAGCGAGACGCCGAGTTTTTCCAGATCGGCGTCGCTGAGAAAGCGCAGCACATCCAGGTCGACGTCATTCCCGACGAATACCTCCGCGTACTGCGGCAACCCGACCTGCTCCAGCCATTCTCTTACAGTCTGCATCGGCTCCCCGCGCTTGCGTACGGTCCGGCTATTACAGTCCTACGGGTTGACGAGATCAAGTCGGCCGGTCGGCGCTGTCCATGCCAGCTCGCGCACGCCGGTCTCTGCAGCGAACCGCCGGACGGATCATACTGACCATTGGTAGCCCGCGGCACCTGTCTCGGCCACCGCCGAGCGGCCACGACCAATGTGCAGTCAGGACCGTGAAAGACTCTCCGAGGAGCGGTGAGATGAGTGTTACGAGATGGTTGTGCCTCACGTTGATGACTGCTGGCGCCGTTGCAGCGCTCGCTTCACTGCCGCTTCGCGCTCAAGACGAGGGCGGCGCAACGATTCGCATCGGCGCAGACGATCTGGGCGGTGTGGTCACCAGCGTCAGAGGACCGGAAGCCGGGGTCTGGGTGATCGCGGAGACGACCGAGCTGCCGACCAAATTCGCGAAGATCGTCGTCACCGACGATCACGGCCGCTACCTGGTGCCCGGTCTTCCGCGAGCGAACTACCGCGTCTGGGTGCGCGGCTATGGGCTGGTCGATTCGCCGAAGACGGCGAGCATGCCCGGCAGGATCCTGAACCTGAGCGCGCAGCTTGCTCCCAATGCCGCTGCCGCCGCGCAATACTACCCTGCGATCTATTGGTATTCCCTGCTCAAGATCCCCGGCAAAAGCGAGTTTCCCGGCACGGGACCCGAAGGCAACGGCATGGCTACGCATCTGCGCAGCCAGGCACAGTGGTTGGACGTCATCAAGACCGACGGCTGCTTTACCTGCCACCAGCTCGGGAACGCAGCCACGCGCACCATCCCCAAGCAACTGGGCGAGTTTCCCTCCTCCACGCAGGCGTGGGCACGGCGCATCCAGTCCGGACAGGCCATGACGCAGATGGCGGCCGCGATCGGCAGGATCGATGCTGCGCGCGCGCTCGAACTCTTCGCGGACTGGACCGACCGCATCGCCGCCGGCGAGCTGCCCTCCGCCCAGCCTACACGGCCGCAAGGCCTCGAGCGCAACGTCGTGATCACGATGTGGGACTGGTCCACCCCGACGGCATATCTCCACGACGAGATCGCGACCGACCGTCGCAATCCCACGGTCAACGCCAACGGCTTGATCTATGGATCGCCCGAGGAGAGCACGGACTTCGTGCCGATCCTGGACCCGGGCCGCAACGTGAGCAGCGAAGTGAGGATCCCGGTGCGCGATCCGGCGACCCCGTCCTCGAAGAGCAATCCGATGCTGCCGTCGCCGTATTGGGGCGCAGACCCGATCTGGGACAGCCAGGCGAGCGTGCACAACCCGATGCTCGACGAGCAAGGCCGCGTCTGGTTCACCGCGCGCGTGCGCCCGCCCGAGAACCCGGCGTTCTGCAAGCAGGGGTCGAATCATCCGTCCGCGAAGCTGTTCCCGCTGGAGCGGTCCAACCGGCATCTCGCCATGTACGATCCGAAGAGCGGAAAGTTCACCCTGATCAGCACGTGCTTCCCTACGCATCATCTTCAGTTCGCCGAGGATGCCAATCACACGCTATGGACCAGTGCGGGCGGTCCCGCAGCCGGTGTGGTGGGCTGGCTCAACCGCAAGCTGTTCGAGCAGACGGGCGACGAGGAGCGCTCGCAGGGTTGGACCGCGCTCGTGCTCGACACGAACGGCAACGGCAAGCGCGACGACTACGTGGAGCCGGACCAGCCGCTCGATCCGAGCAAGGACAAGCGCATCGCAGCCGCGTTCTATGGGCTCGCTCCCAATCCGGCGGACGGCTCCATCTGGGGCTCGGTGCTTGGTTTTCCCGGATCGATCGTCCGGCTCGACCCGGGCGCGAACCCGCCGGCAACCGCACTCGCGGAGATTTACGAACCGCCGTTTCCGGGTTATTCGCCGCGCGGCATGGACATCGACCGTAACGGCGTCGTATGGGCATCGCTCGCGAGCGGTCATCTCGCCAGCTTCGATCGGCGCAAATGCAAAGGACCGCTCAACGGGCCCACGGCTACTGGGCAGCACTGTCCAGAAGGGTGGACGCTGTATCCGTTCCCCGGCCCGCAGTTCGCGGCCGTGACCGAGTCGGGCAGCGCCGAGGCCAGCTATTACACCTGGGTCGATCAGCACAACACCTTCGGGCTGGGCGCAAATGTTCCGATCGCCACCGGCAACGCCAACGAGTCGCTGCTCGCGTTGGTGGACGGGAAGTGGGTCGATCTGCGCGTGCCCTATCCGATGGGCTTCTATGCGAAAGGCATGGACGGGCGCATCGATGACCCCAACGGCGGCTGGAAGGGCCGCGGACTGTGGACCACCTACGGCAACCGCACGCCGTTCCATCTCGAAGGCGGCAGGGGCACGACCAGCAAGGTGGTGAAGTTCCAGCTACGTCCCGACCCGCTTGCCAATTAGGCGGGCCAGCCGAGGCTGCCACCGGCCCGTGCGAGGGATGTACGGCGCCGGAGAGAAGCTTCCCGGTGAGAGTTGAGGTGTCTCGCTGCCCCGGCCGCGCCGGCAGCTTCAGGCACCGGGCCTGGGGATGATTTCGAATGGCCGCATCATGTCGTTGTCTTCGTGCTCGAGCATGTGACAATGCCAGACGTAGCGGCCTGTGTAGCCGTCGAAGCGAACGATGATGCGCGTGACCGTTCTTGCATCGGCACGCACGGTGTCCTTCCATCCGGCCTCGCCCGGTTCGGGCGCAACCGCGCGGCCCATATAGCGCAATTGCCCCGAGCGCCGGAAGTGCGAGACGTCGAACCGCCGGCGGTCGAGGATCTGGAAGCGCACCGTGTGCAGGTGAACGGCGTGCGCATCCTCGGTCAGGTTGACGAAGCTCCAGATCTCGGTCGTGCCGAGCACCGGCGTTTCCGTGACGGGCATGTCCCAGTGCCTGCCGTCGAGCAACAGCACCACCGGGTTGCTGACCAGGTCGTCCTTTTCATCGAGCGTGTGCACGCGGGTGGCCGAGGCTTCGCTTTCTGCGACCCTCTCCACCGGCCGCAACGTCGCCGGCAGCACGCTGTGGCGGCGTTCCGTTGCGGCGGCCACGCGAAATTGCATCAACGGAGCAACACCATTGTTGAGCTCGATGCGCTCGCCTGCGTGTCCCGCGAAGTCCACGATGAGGTCTGCCCGCTCTGCGGAAGCGAGGGATAGGCGATCCAGTGTCACCGGAGCGGCGAGCAAGCCTTGATCGGTGCCGATCTGGTGGAGCGGCTGCCCGTTCGAGAGCGAGAGCAGGTACGTTCGGCTGTTGGACGCGTTGAGCACGCGCAGCCGATACTGGCGCGCTTCCACCTCCAGATAGGGGAGCAGCTTGCCGTTGACGAGCGTGGTATCGGCGAACAGCTCGGGGACCCAGTCCGCCCCGGGATACCCGGATACCGGATAAAGCAACTGCCCGTCCGTGTCGAGCATGCGGTCGCAGAGGACCACCGGGATTTCATGGTTGCCCTGCGGAAGCTCGAGCGCGTCCTCTGCGTCGTCGCGAATGAAAAACGGGCCGAGCAGCCCCGCATAAACGTTCAGTCGGTTGATTCCCATCGCGTGGTCGTGATACCACAACATCGCCGCGTCTTGCTCGCTTGGATAGTGATACAGCCTCGAGTTACCCGGCGTGTACCAGTTCTCGGGAAAGCCGTCGCTTCCCGGCGGCACTTTGGCTCCGTGCAGGTGAACGACCGCACGCACCTCCGGCTGACCGGGCTCGGCGCCGTGCAGGCGGGGATCGATCGGCAGGAAATGCTTGGCGGGCAGCGCATTTACCCACTCGACGAGAATGCCCTGGCCCTTGCGCGTCTCCAATCTGGGGCCGGGGAACATCCCGGCGTAGCCCCAGATGCGAGTGGGCTTGAGGTCCCGATGCACCTGTACTTCCGACTCCCGCATCGCGATCCGGTAGTAGGGAAGCTGCACGGCAGGATCCGTGGGGCTCGCGCGAAGACCATCGGTCGGAGCGGCGCCGGGTACCGGCAGCGGATCGACGAACGGCTCGAGCGCGGCTGCGTTCAACTGCGCCCGGGGTGGCCTCGGCGGGAGCGCGCCGTCCGCCTGACGCGGAGCCGGTGCAGCCCTACAGATCGAGACGAAGGGAAACGGGCGGTCGTCGCGCGTCGTGCTCCCAGCGATCAAGGCGGCCGCAACGCCACCGCTGCGGCGCAGGAATGTTCGTCGTGTGAGCGGCACGATCGGGGCCTGAGAAGCAGCGCCGCTCGCCCTCCCGGGTGAAGAGAGGGCGAGCAGGTGAGGGCGGGTCAGCGGTGCAGCGGCTGGCCGGTATTCTCGTCCAGGAAGAGCGCACGGGCTTCGCCGTGCCTGTGCCCGAAGTCGAACATGTTCCCGAGGCTCCCCGCCAGGGCGTCGAACGAGCCTTGCCCGATGCGCTCGCCATCGAGCCAGTTGTCCTCGATGAATCGCACGATGGAGGACTGGTCGGTGACGGTATGGTCGACGAAGTTGCGCTTCGACCAGGGCGAGATCACCAGCAGCGGAAGCCGTGGGCCGTATCCGCACCGCCCTTGCGCGTGTGGCTCCGCCGTGGGATCGATGCCGGGCAGTGCGGTGGAACCGTCGCCGCAATGTCCGGGGCCGGTTAGCGCGTCGGCGGCGCCGGTCGACTGATTCACGATCGGACCCATCTGGTGGTCGTACCAGCCGTCGGAGTCGTCATAGGAGATCACCACCGCTGTGCTCTCCCACTCCGGCTGCTTCTGCAGGAAGTTGAGCACGTGGACGAGGAAGTGCTGCTCGTCGATCGGATCCGAGTAACCGGGGTGGCCGTCCTGGTAGCCCGGCGCTTTCAGGAAACTCACCGCGGGGAAGTTGTGAGCGTTGACGGCGGAATAAAAGTCGTTGATGTCGTACTGGTGATTGCCGGCATCGCCGTTGTGGCCGATCGAAACCACCGAGCTCGGGCGGGTGTGCTTCCAGTTGGCGGTGGAGACGTAATACTGGAACGGCTGATGGTGAGGAATGTAGTCGACCTTGGTCACCTGCGTGATGGCGGACTTCGTGGTGCGAGCGCAGCCGGTGGTGCCGTTCGCGTTCTTGACCGTCAGGTCGAATCCGCCCATGAACCAGCCCCAGGTCACATCGGCGGCGGTGAGCAGGTCGCCGATGTTCTTTCCTCCCATCTGCGCCGCGTCCCGGGTCGAGCAGACATCATTGAGCGGCTGCGGGTCGCCCGTCACGGTGAACCCGCCGTAGCCGTCGTCGCTCAAGTCCGACGTGTCAGGCGTGTGTCCGATCACGCCGTTCGTCTGCCCGGCAACCAGATTGAGCGCACCCACCGTGGACGGGCCGAACATCGTGCCGTAGGAGTTGTCGCTCATGGCGAAGTACTGGGCGTAGTTCCACAGCGCCGTGATGGTATTGCCGTCGTAGTAAGCCATGGCCAGCCCGTTTGTGGTGAACGCAGGAGGGCTTCCGGTCGGCGGCGGGCTGCCGTTGGCGGTGCCGCCGGCGCCCGTGTACTTCGGATACAGGTCCATCAAACCTGCATCTGCCGCCTGCTGCTCCGGGGTGTAATCGTGATCCTGATCGGCGGTGGAGGCATTCGCAGGCCCGAGCCGGAACGGGTTGACGTTGCCGGGCGTGTTTGCGGTGTTGAGAAAGTCCGGATTGTTCGTCACCAATGCACCGCCCAACCCGTTTACTGACGGGGTGTGCGGCAACGCGTAAAACGCAGGCTCTCCGGGCAGATTCGCAGCCACCGGATAAGTCCCGAAGTAGTGATCGAAGGAGATGTTCTCCTGAAAGATCACCACCAGATGCCTGATCGGCGTGGCGGTCTCCGTTTCGTTGTTCTTCCACGCCAGAGCCGCTTCGGTTCCGGCGTTCAGCAGCAACCCTGCGATACCCAGCGAGATAAGCGTTCGCATCGTGATTTCTCCTTTTAATTGGTCCCGTCGCCGAGGACAGAGGACGTTCTTCGCACCCACAGCGGGCGACACGCTACCTCTCCAACATGACGCGCCGATGAAATGCAGGGTCCATGTCGCAAGTCCTTTTGGCTCCCGCTTGCAACGGATCAGGCCTGGCGCGAGGTGGGCAATCGATGCAAGGCGCGGCGCGCGCTCGTGCACCTCAGCGAGCTCACGGCCTAGCACACGCCAGATGTCCGCCGGTCGCGACGCCGGCTTCTTCTCGTGTAGTCCCTTCAGCGCTGCGGGTGAAACATTCAGCCGAGTTGCTTACAGATTCCCTCGCTTTCCTTACACAACGCGAGCTGCGTCCAGCGGCGGGAGCACAAATCGACTGCCGAATGCTTCACGCGATCACCGCCGAATGGAGCATCGAAGCGACGGGTCGACAACATTGCGGTGACACACGCCGCGCAGAGAATCCCACCGCCGCCGATCATGCAAGCCCAATTGGGCGCGCTGAGCCCGCATCTCGATCCGCTACCGCGCGCCTGCCGATCGGCGTGAGCACTACCGCACCCGATCTTCCAACCAGTGAGGAACCAAGGTATGACACGCCTCCGCTTCATCCAACGCGCCGGCTTGGTTGTCGGCGCCGCTTGTCTTGCCGCAGGCGCAGTATCCGCGGCGCATGGCGCACCGACGACGCCGATCGAGCACGTGATCGTCGTGATCGGAGAAAACCACACCTTCGACAACATCTTCGGCGTGTATGTCCCGAACCGTGGGCAGGCCGTGCTGAATCTGCTCTCGCAAGGGATCGTCGATGAGAACGGCAACCCCGGGCCGAACTTCCATCTGGCCCGACAGCATATCGCCATGCCTCCGGGCACCGGAACAGGCAATCCAAGCTACTCCATCGATCCGCAGCGCGTGGGGGCATACGCGACTCTGCCGCAACCCAACACGACCTATGCGACCGGCCAGCCGCTGGGCATTCCCGATCACCGCTTCCCCGACGATCTCCCGAACGGGCCGTTCCAGATCAGCAAGTACGCGCCGTACGACGCGTTCACCGGTGACCCGGTGCATCGCTTCTTCCAGATGTGGCAGCAAGTGAGCAAAGGCAAGAACGACCTGTTCGTGTGGGTCGCGGAAACCGCCGGTACGGGGAACCACACCGCCGGCGACGCGGCCGACGATACGGCCCAGGGCGCGCTGGCGATGGGTTTCTACAACATGCACACGGGCGATGCGCCGTTCTTCAAGGAGATGGCGCGTCACTACGTGCTCGGGGACAACTATCACCAAGCCATCATGGGCGGCACGGGCGCCAACTTCCAGGCCATTGTCACGGGCGATGCCGTGTTCTTCCAGGACAACCACGGCACCCCAACTATGCCGCCGACGATGGTGCCCGCGCTCGGTACCACCGTGAGCCAGATCGAGAACCCGAATCCGCAACCCGCGGGTTCCAACGTGAATTGGTATACGGAGGACGGCTACAGCGGCGGTTCGTACGTGAACTGCAGCGACTCCACGCAGCCGGGCGTCAAGGCCATCCTGGACTATCTCGCTACGTTACACGTCAAGCCGAATTGCGACGCCGGTCGCTACTATTTGCTGAACAACTACAATCTGGGCTACTCGCCGGCAGGCGTGCCGGTCGACCTGTCAGCGCATCCTTTCACGCTGCCACCGCAGCTCGGTGGGCACACCATCGCGGACGCCCTGTCCATTGCGAACGTGTCATGGAAGTACTACATCGGCGGCCGTGGCGCCGACGGCACGAGCGTCACCGCCGACTACTGCGGGATCTGCGATCCGTTGATCGCCTACACATCGGTCATGACCGATCCGGCCAAGAAGGCAAACCTGCAGGACCTTTCGATCCTCTACAGCGATATTCAGGGCAATTCGCTGCCTGCGGTGTCGTTCGTGCGTCCGCTGGAAACGATGGCGGGGCACCCGGCCGACTCGATCCAGTCGAGCTACGAGAACTTCGTCACCGATCTGGTCAACACCGTGCACCGCAATCCCGACGTGTGGAGCTCGACGGCGATCATTCTGACCGAGGACGAGGGCGGGGGGTACTTCGACTCCGGTTACGTGCAGCCGTTGGACTTCTTCGGGGACGGCACTCGCATTCCGTTGATCATCGTCTCACCCTACGCGAGGGATGGCTACGTCGATCACACCTACTACGATCACGTCTCCATCCTGAAGTTCATCGAACGCAACTGGGGCTTGCAGCCATTGTCCGCCCGCAGCCGCGACAACTTACCCAATCCGGTCCAGCGCAGCGGCAGCTACCAACCCAGCAACGGTCCGGCCATCGGCGATCTGATGGGGGCCTTCGATTTTCGTCACTTCCGCGGCGACGCTCCGTTCATCACGGTATCTGGCGAGCGCAAGCATCACGACAACTGATCGAGCGGGATCTGCCGCTCAGCGCGAAGCCAACCCCGGCCGGCGAATGCCGGCTGGGGAGCCCAGCTTCACGCAGGCTGCTCTGGCGCTGACGCGAACCGACGCTACGGGACGCCGTAATATGCGCGTCCCCGTTCCGGCAAAGTAGATCTCGTCATGCAGAGCGCCGCATCCTGCCGGGGTTCGTGTCCTGGCGGTCGCTAGGATGCCGGCATGCGAGGCGACAGCAGATGCCTACTCGGCCAGAGCGCGCTCCTCCACGGATCGGCGAGCGCAACGATTTGGCCTACTTGGCGGCGTAGCAGGGTTGCAGGCTAACGCCGATCGAGATCCGGTCTGGCCCTTCTTGCCGGAGCGGCGGCCCGCCCCACCCCTGTGCATCTCGCTCCGTTCAGGAGCCCGGCTTCGCTGCGTTTTCGACTCGGCTCCAGCTCTCGTCCGGATCGAATTGGGTCATGCTCCGTGCGATCTGCGAGCTATTCTCACCGAGGTCCTTCTGATAGACGATTCCGTCGTGATTGACGATGAAGGTCATGATCCCGGACACGCCATACCGGGCCGGATAGGCCACCAGCGCAAAGCCCCCGAGCATCCTGCCGTCGACGAGGTAATCGTAGGCGCCACCTTTGGCATGTTGCCCTTGAGCGGTGAGCATCTTGTAAAAGTAGCCGTGGTAGGGCACGGGCTCGCCGCTAGCGCCCGGTGTGGGGTAGCCCTGTTCTACAGCGCGAGCCACGAGCGGGCCGAGCGGGCTGGGCTCTTCGGTCTCGCCGGTAGGCCAGTACAGCCCGTCGTGCGCGCCCGACGTGCTCACCAGCCGGCGAGCAAATGCGCGCACTCCGCTGCCGTCATGGTCCGTCGCCGCATATTCACGCTGCGCGTCGACGACCGCCAGACACACCTGGATTGCGGCAAGCTCGTCTCGACCGATGCGGCGATTGAGGATCTCGTCGGCGCCGGCTGCGCTGTCGAACAGCCACACGCCTTGTTTGCGCACGATCGGAATGGGCAACGGCCAATCCTCATCGCCTACGTGCAGCACTGCCTTGTCGTCGTTCTCGTATTCCAGTCTGTGCTGCTTCGCGTACGAGCCGAGAAATCTCTCCCTCCCATTCTGGTCGGCCACTGCGTCGCCGGAGTGCAGCAGCTTCTCGCCCTCGGGGCCGAGGATGGCCTCGGCCTGTTGCGTGTCCCCCGCACTGAGTGCGTCGACCAGCGCTTGGGCGGCCTGGTCGGGTGTGTCAAAAGTGCTTTGTGCGGCGAAGGCAGCCTGGCTGGCGGGCCCTGCCACAGCGAAAACCGATATCGCCGTCGCCAGCGCAAGCCGGCGCAAGCATTCACAAACTGCGATCGCTGGGTTCATCTGTATGGGTTCGCAACATTTCGGTGGTCATCTGCGTTGCAGGGTTTCCGCTGCCAGCCCGGCGGCGACTCACCGATGCCCGCCTGCGGCGCCACGGCCCGCAGCGCTTTGAGGCACTCCCCGGCTCATCGCGCCGCGGCTCGAATAGGCTCTTGCTGCGTCGCCCCGACCGAACGTCTCGAACGCGGGGGCGGCGCGCTCGCCTGCGGGGGGATGCGCGGGAGTGAGGGGAGCGGGCACTGGACGAAACTGCCCGGGCGCCGCGGGAGCGCGTGGGGTCTGTGCGGGCGGCTGCGGCGGGCGCGGCTTTTCCTGCTCCGCGCGCGGCCGCGCGAGCTCTTGACGGATCTGTTCCTGGCTCGGGCGGGCGGGCTCCCTGATTCGCAGCGGTTGCTCGTAGCCGCGGAAGTCGCGACGTGCTTCGGCGCCCGACAGCGCACGGCCATACTGTCGGCGCGTGGCATCGTCCCGATAGGGCACTCCTCGGCGATGATCGATGTCGTGACTCCAGCGCGGATCGACGATATGGGTGTGGTTGAAGTTGTTGTAGTGGTGGACGTCGATGGTCACCCTTCGGTGCCTCCAATCGCAGTGGCCCCAGATCGCGGGCCCGACGTACCAGCCCAGCCCGAAGTACAGGATGGGCCCGGGCACGAAGTATCCGGGCGGATACCAATAATAGGGCGGCCCGGGCCACCACCATGGCCCATAGACCAACCACGGGTCATACACCGGGACGTAGATCACTTCGGGGTTCGCAGGCTCGACGCGTATCGCTTCGCCCTCGGTGGTGACCGTCTGTTGCGGCGTCGAGGTCAGATGGCCGGCGGCTTGTGCTTTGGCGCGCAGGTTCTGCACGGTGTCCATCACCGCTTGCTGTTGCGAAAGGAATGCATCGCCGAGCTTTTCGGTCCAGTCCAGCTTCTCGTCCATCATCGTGAGCACCTGTGGCACCATCACCAGTCCCTTTACGCTGGGGTCCCAGGTTTGCTCTTGGATCGCGGCCTGCAGCGGATCGCCTTTCAGGTCGGGATGCGCGCGGACCCAGCGCGCGGCCTCGACTACTTCCAGAGGATAGGTAGAGGCCATCAGGATCTGCGCAAGCAGTGCATCCGGATACAGCGCAATCGGAGCCAGGAGTCGATCCAGCTCCTCTTGGTCGAACATCTTTTGCACGGTCACGGAAGATGCGGGGGCGGCGGGCGTGACCGCGGCGGTCTCGGTACCCGCAGGGCAGGGCGAGTCGGTGAGGAGCACCTCTCCGTCCGCGCCGATGCAGCGGAAGATGTCCGCGTAAGCGAACCCATGCACCAGGATTGCTCCCGCGATCAGTAAGACGCCTGCAAGGGATCGCTCGCGCACTTCTAAACCTTTAGCATTCGCGCGCCCGTGTGGGGGTGGCGCGGCCCTCACCGTAAGACTACTCGCTAGGGGCGTATGGTTCAAATCCCCTACGGGTTCGAGCACGCGCAGGCTCCGATCGCAAGGCTTGCGGGGGTGCTTCAGCGGCGAGGCGCTACCTTCTTTGCTAGGAGTTCTCGTGACATCGGCGACAGCCCGCAAGGATCTGTTCGGCGCCAGCACTGTCTTTGGGACGAGCCGCTACCTGCCGACAACGCTCGCGGCGTTTGCGATATGCTGGCGTCGCAAACTCGGAGCAGCACCACAGGTCTCGGCGGCCCGCCATCGACGAGACGCAACGGGAGGCAGCAACATGATCGAGCAGCGACCATTCGGACGGACCGGCCACTCGAGCACGGTTACGGTTTTCGGCGCGGCGGCGCTTGCGCGGGCCAGCCAGGACGATGCGGACCATGCGCTCGAGCTGCTATTGCGCTACGGCGTCAACCATATCGACACGGCCTTGCGCTACGGCGATTCGGAGCTGCGGATCGGGCCGTGGATGAAGCTTCATCGCAGGGACTTCTTCCTCGCGACGAAGACCGGGTCGAGAAGCGCAGCGCAGGCCCGGGAGGACCTCCATCGCTCGCTCGAACGCTTGCGTGTGGACTATGTCGACCTGATTCAGCTTCACTCGCTCGGGCATCCCGACGACTGGGATCAGGCGATGGGGCCGGGCGGTGCGCTGGAGGCGGCCGTCGAAGCGCGGCAGCAGGGGCTCGCGCGCTTCATCGGCGTGACCGGTCACGGCTGGAACATCGCCGCCATGCACCGGCGCAGTCTCGCGCGCTTCGAGTTCGACTCCGTGCTGCTGCCGTACAACTTCTTCATGGCGCAGGACGAGCGCTACCGAGAGAACTTCCAGGAAGTCCTCGCGATCTGCCGCAGCCGCAACGTGGCCGTGCAGATCATCAAGTCGCTCGCACGCGGCCCGTGGGCGACGGCCGAGCGCACCCACACCACCTGGTACCAACCGCTCGAAGCGCAAGCCGACATCGACCGGGCGGTGCACTGGATCCTTGGGCTGCTGCCGGACGTGTTCATCAACACGGCAGGAGACCTCACGCTGCTGCCCAGGATCCTCGACGCCGCCAGCCGGTTCAAGCGGCGTCCCTCCGACGAGGAAATGGCGCAGATGCTGGGCACGCAGCGCATGAGCTCGCTGTTCGGGTTGCCTGCGTGAGCGAAGCGCTTGTCCGGCTGTCGTGTGGAGTCCGGCGCACGCGGGCCGTCGCGAGACCGGCATCGGCCGGTCGGAACTGCTCGTGAGGTTTGGCGAAACGCAGCTGCGACGCATCACTCGTCGTGGACCATTCAGGAGCCTGTCATGAAAGCTGTCGCTCTCACCCGTTATCTTCCGATCTCCGACCCGGAATCGCTCCTCGATGTGACGCTACCCGACCCGGTGCCCGCGGGACGTGACATCCTGGTCCGCGTGGCGGCGGTGTCGGTAAATCCGGTAGACACCAAGCAGCGCGCGCCGAGCAGCAAGGTCGAGCCGCAGCCGCGCGTGTTGGGCTGGGACGCGGCAGGGACGGTCGCTGCAGTCGGGCCGGATGTCGCGCTGTTCAAGCCCGGCGACGAGGTCTATTACGCCGGTGACGTCACCCGGGCCGGCTCCAACAGCGAGCTGCAGCTCGTCGACGAGCGCATCGTCGCGCTCAAACCGAGGAAGCTGGACTTCGCGCAAGCCGCGGCCATTCCGCTGACCGCCATCACCGCGTGGGAGGCCTATTTCGACCGCATGAAGATCGATCCCAGCGGCAGAAACCGCGGCGCTACGTTGCTGATCATCGGCGGGGCCGGCGGCGTGGGCTCGATCGGGATCCAGATCGCCAAGATCGCGGGACTTCGGGTGATCGCGACGGCCTCTCGGCGGGAGACCGTCGAGTGGGTGAAACAGCTCGGCGCGGATCACGTCGTCGATCACTCGCAGCCGCTGCGCCCGCAGATCGAGGCGCTGGGGCTGAAGTTCGTCGACTACATCGCGAACTTCAACGACACCGATCGATATTGGGAAGCGACGGGCGATCTCATCCGACCGCAGGGCACGATCGTGCTGATCGTCGGCAACCGCGGACCGCTTGCACAGGACGGCGTGCGCGGAAAGAGCGCGACGGTATGTTGGGAGCTGATGTTCACTCGCCCGCGCTTCAACACGCACGACATGATCGAGCAGCACCATCTGCTGACGCGCGTGGGCGAGCTGATCGATGCGGGCCGCATCTACGGCACCATGCGGGAGTGCGTGCGCCCGATCAACGCGGCAAATCTCCGCGCCGCGCACGCGAAGCTCGAGTCCGGGAAAATGATCGGAAAGCTGGTGCTGGCCGGATGGTAGCGCCGTGCTTGGTTCGGGCCCAACGGCTTGGTCCGGGCGGCGGCGTTGCGATTCCCGACCCGATGCGAGGGGAGCGCAGTCGAACCATGCGGCCGCTGAGCATGTTCACGACCCGGGTCGCCGATCTCCTGTGCGGATGGAGGAAAGTGGTGTCCAACCGGGCGAGCCGGTCGGCTCATCGCTGACGACCCGGGCAGCGATGGACTACGAACAGCTCGTCTCGGCCACCGCGCGCGTTTTCGAGCTCGCAGGCGTGGCGGTGCTGCTGCTCGGGGCGCTGCTGGCGGCAGGACTCTTTGCGGGCCGGCTCGCACGCCGCACCGCTTTCCAAGACGCGTACCATGCTCTACGCGCCGATCTCGGACGGGCGATCCTGCTCGGGCTGGAGCTTCTGGTGATCGCCGACATCATCGGCACGGTGGCCATCGAGCCCACGTTGCAGAACTTGGGAGTGCTCGCCGTCATCGTGGCGATCCGGACCTTCCTCAGCTTCGCGCTCGAGCTGGAGGTGAGCGGGTGCTGGCCCTGGCAGCGCGCGCACGCCGCGGATCGACACTCAGGCCCAGGCGGTCACGGACCGAGCGCGCAGGAGAACCCCGTGGCGCCGCGCACTCCGTAGCGTCCGAGTCGTCCAAGCGCATCCGCCTCGGTTCGCCGGGTCACGCGGTGGGGCTCGACAGAGCGACACTCTTCCGCGACGAACGTGTGTCACCCCGAACGCGATCAGGAGTGCACCATGAACCCGCCGAGACGCGACACCCAAGCCCTGCTGCCCATTCCGTTGCCGGACCCCACGAGCGATGATGCGGCTCGCCCGCGACGAACGTGTGTCAGCCCGAACGCGCTCAGTCGGCCGTATCCCGCGTGACGGCACGTCGGTCGAGGCGAGCTGCCGCTCGGGCCGGTGGCGATCGCGATGGAAGGGTCGGCGAGCAGCCGGGAACGCCCCGGCGTCATCAGAAGCCGAGCTTGGCTTTCTATGGGCTGTTCGAGACCTATCGCAACGGCGAGGAATACCTCGCAGCACCAATGGGATTGCTCGGAATCACGACGCGCGTGGACGTGAGGACCGTGATCGTGCAAGGCCCGGATGCTGCCGTCCTGTTCGAGCTGGAGACGACGCCGGCGGCCGACTGGCAGAAGCCCCGCAGCGGCGAGATCGTCGAGGTCCGCTCAGCCGTTGACGGGCGGCCGTTCGAAGCGGTGTTCAGCAGGGATCATTAGACACTGGACGCACTGCCTAAGGGCGCTGAACGGCCAGTTTCTGTCGTTCACCAAGCCAGATTGGTAGGTTGAAAGCCGCCGTTGGGTTCCTCGCAGAGTAGCAATTTGCCGGCGGCCGCAGAGCAGGGACGGGTACCAGAATGCGTTGATGCAGGCCGTGGTGCAGGCAGGGGGCAGGATCAGCGCGGTGAGCCCATAGATTAGTCCAGAGCCGCGAGCCACAGTCCGGCGCGCCCGTCGGCTTGGGACTTGGGCAAGCGATAGCCGAGCTCGTCGTCGCAGGCCTGGTCGAGGTGCATCAGCGCGGTGGGCCGGAACAATCGCGCAGCAGCCGGCCTAGCCCGATCCAGTCGGCGATGCCGATGCCACACGAGGCGGCCAACGAGAAGCGACCGGCGGATGAGGCGCGCGCTATCGCGCCGAAGGTCGAGCCACCGCCGGGGCCTGCCATGCCACCGGCCTAGCACCTCGAGGCTGGTCTGGTACGGTGCATACATCCTGAAACCCTCGATTCCTCTCGGCCTCGCGCTCGTGTTCCTCATCGGAGCGTGTTCCGCTGGTTGATCACGAGCGGGCAGTTCGACGGTCTGGAGGGGCGGGCGCACCGGACCCTGCAGCACGAGGAAGAGCTCCGAGACGTGCATGCGCGCGACGGTCGGCAACTAGCGTGCGGCCTAATCGTCGGCCCAATACCTGGACACCATGTATGGCATCCTGCGTGCGGCAATCTCGACGTAGCGGGTATTCATAGGAAGTAGCTGCGCGATGCATTCGCGCAACATCTCCGGGTCTTTGTTGCGGAAAGCGCGTTCGAAAGACGGCCGATCCTGGGTTGTGCCGGCGCGAAGCTCGGCCCAGCTCTGATAGATCATCTGGATGGCATCAGCATCCTCGCCCTCGAAGCAGCTGATTAGCAGTGGTGGACTGAGCACGCCGTCCAGCTCGGCTTCGGCCTCCAGCGTCAGAAGCAAGTGCTCCGCACGCTGAACATCCTGGGCATTCAAATTGTGGCGCGAATAGGTCGCGATGAATTCCCACCGAGTCCTGAACGACAGGCGCAGGGCCGTCTGGAACGCAAGCAGCTTGTCCTTCATCTGAGTGGGACGGGAGGATAGCGCTTCGCTGAACACGATGCGGACCATCTCGATGTTGTTGCCCGCCTTTCCCACTTGGAAGACGTGCGGGCGATACAGCGTACCGGACGAACCGATGAAGCTCGCGCATCGCGGAACGTTGGCCTCTGCATTCTGCATGCCGTTCACCACCTCCGCCAGGGTCGTCACCCACTGGTAGTTGCGCGTGAATGGGGGCGCACGCGCCACCAGCTCGGCGAGTGTCTTGCCCTTCATGGAACAGATGCTAGCGTCCTCGACATTGAAAACGTCGACGATGTTACCTGCGTCGGCGACGCGCGAGGCGAATATCGACTCCTTGGTGTGCTCGTCCCGGGCCGCAAGCTGCAGGTCTACATAGGCGCTCTTAAGTTGCCAGTCGAGCCCTCTGGAACGGAGCGCGTCTGCAATTTTTTGTGCCGACGCGCGCAGATCCTCGTCGCTGACCTTGCTGTTGATCGGTCTCATCCCGATCACTGGGTCGCTGCGTTTGAGAAGGTCCGTAAGCAGCGTGAACAAACCCTCTACGTCCCCGAGATAGCCCTGGAACCGCGCGATGCCGTCGAAGGGATGTTGCTTGGCCTCCGGCGGGTATATACACAAGAGACGTGCACCCGGCAGGAAGTTGCCGTGGAAGTGCCCAGTCTCGAAAACAACCCAGGTGTTATCAATGCCAAGCGCCGGATACAGGACAATAAGCCAGTAGGCCCGGCTCAGCGCATCATAGATCTGTTCCTGCCACACCTTGCCGCCGGTGATCGAGTCCTTTGCGACGAATACATTCAGCTTGTCAGGGCCCCACTTCTCCAGAACGTCGCGCAACTCCTGAGCGGCAGCGGCCTGCGCGGACTTGTAGCTTATGAAGATATCGATCCTATTGGTCGCGTGCGCGGTGAGGACCTTCAGGACCGCCTTCGCTTGGCTACGGGGGTCGGTGGTCCTCAACTCCTTCATCATCGGCTGGTTGTCGACGACCGTGTCGAACACCCGCTCAAGATCACGTCGGTCTTCCAGCAACCGCGCGATCTCGTGGTCGGCGCGCAAAACCTCCTTCAACTCGACGCTCACTTGGCCCTCCCTATAGGTCATCGCCGCTTCCGGCCGTGGCTTAGGCGCAGCCTAACCGCTACTGTTCCCGCGCGGCTACCCATAATGGCCCCCGCGCGCACTGCGCATCCTGAGACGCTACCAGCTCCGCCACGGCGCCGGAATCCACCGTTAGTCGTATGACCGCCGCCTCGTTCCCTCCGATGGCGACGTGGTCTGGCTCGTGTGCTTGTGGCTGATCACGATCGAGCATCGCGGGAAACGGATGAGTGGCTAGGGATTTCAACCAAGACATACGCCCCCGCCGGGCTGAACCCGGGTCCTGGATTTGCCTACGAGGGTGGGCAAACTGGTCAGGAGCCGTCTCCAGAGCGGGATAACAGGTGCAGAGAAGCGACGACGAGGAGATGAGCGTCACGCGTTTGCGCGCATGAAGCGATACACACCCTTCTAGCCCGTGGGAGTGGGCGTGGCAAGTACAGCGGCAAGGGTGCACCTAGCTACCAGCTGAATCGCCGGTCGAGGACGAACCCGAACATAGGCACGAGGGGGTGATCCGGGCGGTCCATCGATGGTGCCGTAGAAATTCAGTGGAAGATAAGGCTCCAGATAGCGGACGAGCATGTCTGACCGCATCGGGTCGCATTGCACCTTTCGGGAGACGAGCGCTCCAGCTTACAAGCTGCCTTTCGACGCAACTTGTCTTTCATGGGACCCGAGTTCATGCTCTGCGCTCTTTCTTTCGCTTGCCGAGAGCATGCCGGCCGGCGTTGTCATCGAATATGTGCTCGAAGTGCGGCGCGAGGCACGCGGCATCGGTCGAGTAGCGATGGCGGCCGACGCTCTCTCGACGGGATTGCGCGCGGCGTGAGCAAGGACCGGGCTGCCGGGGCTACGCTGCTCTACGGAGCGTCGGCAATCCAGAGCGTCGAGTCGCTGAGCGTCCCGAGCGCAGCCCCGCCCTGCGGGTTCGAGAGATGCAGGCCGACTCTCTTGTTCCCGTTGGAGGGACCGTCACTGAGTACGGGAACGCTGAAGGTGCCCTGGGTTGCGCCCGCCGGGATCGAGATCGTTCCCGACGAGCCGGTGTAGTTGACGCCGTCCTGCGCCGAACCCAAGTCCACCGTCGTCCAGTCCGCGGACACTGTGGTGGTTGTCGCACCCGTTCGTGTGACCGTGATCGTGGCGGTCCCGTCGTTCTCGCCGGCGACGAAGTCCGCGACGCTGAACTGTATGCGCGAGGGCGCCGTATCGGTGATCGTGAGCACGGCCGTGGACGGCGCGCTCAGATAGGCGCCGGTGAGCGTCACCGTCCCGAGCAACAGGTTCACGGTCTCGTCGCCGTCGTGAACGCTGTCGGGGAGAATGGTGACCAAGAAGCTCCGGCTCGTCACGCCGGGGCCGAACGTCAGCGTCCCGGGGCGGAGGTCGTAATCGGTCCCGGAGATCGCCGTCCCGTCGGTCCCCTTGTAGTCGACGACGACCGTGCCCGCGGTCGATCCCGCGCGGCGCACTTCGATCGTGGCCTTCGACTGTGCCTGGCTAACTTTGTAGGCCGCGGCACTGAAGTGAACGGTGGGACTCGTACTGTTGATGACGAGAGTGGCGGTCGGACGGACACCGAAGCCCGCGCTCGTGGGGGAGCTGAGCGTGAGGTTCACCGTCTGCGGCCCCTCGACCGTCGAGTCGGATAGCATGCGGACCGTGAACGTCTGAACGCTCACCTTCGGCTTGAACGTGAGGTCGCCGCTCGCAGCCTGATAGTCCTGGCCTTGTGTTGCGGTCCCGTCGGAGGTCGCATAGTGGACTGTCGACTGACCGGCCGTGGAGCTGTGCCTGACGACGGTGATCGTCGCGAACTTCGCCCCCTGGCTCACGCCGTAGGTGCTGGCGGAGAACCCGACGGTGGGAGTGCCGCTGGTGATGGTCAGGACCGAACTGGAGACCGCGCCGAGGGACGCACCGCCCTGCGGATCGCTCAGAACAAGGTTCACCGTATGGTCGTCCGCCGCTCCATGCGGAAGGATGGTCACGGTGAACGCCTTCGTCGTCTCCTTTGGCCCGAAAGTGAGCGTCCCTGAGGTGGACTGGTAGTCGACGCCATCCGTTGCCGAGCCTCCGGAGGCGGAGTAGCCCACCGTCACCGCTCCAGCGGTGCCGCCTGTGCGCCTTACCGTGATGGTGGCTGTGCCGACGCTCTCTTTGACCGAGTATGCCGCCGCGCTGAACGCCACCTGGCCGGCGGGATCGTTGTCTTGGATCGTCAGCACCGCGGTGTCGGGCGCCTCGAGGCCGATCGCACCGACGGGGTTGCTGAGCGACAGCAGCACAGTCAGTCCGGGCTTGTTGACGGAGTCGTTCAACGTCTGCACGGTGAAGGTCCGCGCGGAGACGTTGGGGCCGAAGGTGAGCGTGCCGGTGGTCGGCTTGTAATTCTGATTCGCCACGGCCGTGCCGTCCGAAGCCGTGTAGGTGACGCTGACGGTCTCCTCGAGCGGGGCAGACCGGGTCACTGTGATGCGCGCCATGCCGCCCTCGGTGACGCCGAAGTTGGCAGTCTTGAACCGCACTCCATTCACGCCGTAGACCGCGAGTTCGCGATATCCCGCCACGTACACGCGGCCGTTGGCGATCGTCGGAGTGCTGAACTTCGTGGCGCCGGGCGCCCGGTCGGAGGTCCGGCTGTCGCTGCTCCAGAGCAGATGCGAGACGTCGGTCGCGTCGTAGGCTCGGAGGATCGCCGGTCCCGGCGGCCCGCCGCTGCTCGAGGCGCCCTCATCGAGGATCCAGACGATCCCATCGGACGAGCCGTTCGCGGAGACGGCAGGCGTCGGGCCTGGGTACCCGAATGTCTCGTTCGACGTGGAAACCGGGGTGGTCGAGAGCAAACCGTTCGAAAGCGTGAAGTCCTTCAGGCTGTCGCCGGAAGCCGCATAATAGACGTGGCCGTTCCAATACGCCGGCATCCCCCATTCCGCGCTGTCCACCGAGCCAATGGCATCGGTAAGCTCCTGGACCACTCCGTTGGTGTGGCCCGCTCCCGTCTCGAACTGGCCCAGATTGTCCCGGTCGACCAGGAAGATCGTGCCTTCCTTTCCGCTGCCCACGGCGAGGTGCGGATGCGGGCCCGGCTGGTCGGGTAACAGCATCGGCCCGCTCGAGCCGAAGTCATAGTCTCCATTGTCGAGCTGGGCCTGGTCGGCAGGCGTGAAGTAGTCGGAGACAGCCAGCCCGCTGCTCAATTTGAGGAACGAGTCGCCGTAGTCGCCGACGCTCGCATCGAAACCCCCGTTGCCCGTTTCGAGGTAGAGGTTCCCGCTCGCGTCCACCGCCGGCGCTCCGCCGGACTGCCAAATTCCGGCAAGGCCGCAGTTGCTCGACTGATTCGTCGCATTCGGCGTCGTCACAAATGTCCCGACCTGCGCGAGCGTGGTTGCGTTGTAGCCCATGACCCAGCCGTGGTAGTAGGCTCCGGGCGGGTTGATGTCGCACTGTGAGGCCCATGCGATGTAGACCACTCCCCGGGAGAGAACCAAACCCGGGCGCTGCGCCTGATAGAGCGGATCGAATGTGATCGTCGACCCACCGTCACAGCTTCCTGGGACCGAGGCCTGGATCTCCACCGGGCTGTGGGCCTTGTCGAGGCCCGTCGCCACGTTGAGCGCGTGCAGACGTTGCACGAAGCGGAGATTGCCGTGAGGCGCATTCGGATCCGGCTCCTTGGTCCGCACCAGGACGTAAATCGTGCCGTTCGCCGCGTCGATGACGGGCGTGGACGAAATGCCGATCTCGGGCACGAGATCGTCGCAACCGATGTCGCCGGTGGTCGAGATCGTCGTGACGTTGGGGCCCGCCGCAGGACTGATGAAGCTGCGGTGCCAGAGGAGCCCTGCGCCGGGTCCTGCGTTGGAGTCCGCGTCGAACGCATAGACGCTGTCGTGCTCCGTGGCCACGAACACGACGTTGTGGACGCCCTTGCCGGGGATGTTCAGCCTGGGCAGATAGAGCGGCTGACCGTAGGAATAGCCGTCCAGCGCGTAGGAAAAGCGCTTCCCGAACCGGCCGGGGGTCACGCTCCCGGGGTTGAGCACAGTCTCGCTGGCGTAGAGCCCCGTGCGAGCCAAGTCGTTGTGATAGGTGGTGACCGCCGTCTGACCAGCGGCCCGAGAGGCGAGGGCCAGCGTGAACACGGCCCACACGGCTCCTCGAACCGAACGTGAAATGCCCGCGGCTGTCATGGACCACTCCTGACGGGTGAGAGCTCGACCGTATCACAGGCCCCTGCAGGGCTCAAGGCGGGGGCCGCATCCGCCTGCCGCGGCGCCGGGACCGCGGTCGGACAGCGTGCACCGAGGGAGCCGGTTCTGATGGAGTGCGATGACAAGGGCATCGAAATCATCATCTTTAGCGGGAGCGGCGAAGCGAGGCCGTCGAGTCGGCGGGAACGGCGCGGCAAGCACGGCGGCGAACGTGCATTGGGCTGTGTTGGGCATCGGTATCTTCATTGGGCTTACGACGAATAGGTCCCGCAGAAGAGTCGCGCGCGGCCACGTCAGATCGATCGGCGGTTGCGATGCGCGATGGTGGGCGGTCGGGGACTCCCGCGGCGGGTCGGGCCATGGCATTCGAGACCGGGCCAGTTCGGCTGGTAGCAGTCATTCCCGTTGGCGTCGTGAATTCCTCGAATGCGGCTCAGCGGACCCAGCCGGCCGCGACTCCACTGCTCCCTTGGATGGCGCAGATCAGACCGATGGACTCATCATCCCACCGCTGACGAGATCGCCGGCGCGCAGAGCACAAAGTGATCATGTACGTGGCGCGCAAGACCCATCTGTAAGCAGTACGGCTTCCTATCATCTGCTCTACGAAGCCGACTCATCGTGAGCGGCGCGGTGATAGGGAGGACGTCATGAGTGCGACATCGGCAGCCACGGCTCTTTCGATTGTGCTGGTTCATGGCGGATTCGTGGATGTTTCCGGTTGGCAGGGCGTCCACAACGTCCTGAAGCAGGACGGATACAGCGTCAGTATCGTCCAGCATCCCACGATATCGCTCGGCGACGACGTTGCCGTCACCAAACGAGTCATCGCGGCGCAGGCTGGCCCCGTGATCCTCGTAGGCCATTCGTATGGAGGCGTGGTGATCACGGAAGCCGGCAACGATCCGAAGGTTGCGGCGCTCGTCTACATCGCCGCTGTTGCGCCCGATAGAGGGGAGTCGGTGTCCACGCTCATCAAGGACCCGCCGCCTGCTCAGCAGTTCATGTCGAAGCGCGCAGGCTCAACCGTAACGGAGGTCAGGGGCAGTCATGCGGTTTACGTCTCGCAACCGTCGGCCGTGGCCGCGATCATCGAGGAGGCTGCCCGCGCGGCGACTTCAGTTGGCGCAGCCGCGGGGCGCTGAGAAGTACCCCATGCGTAGAGGTCACGCGGAGGCTGCAGGAGGCATCCCGCGTGACCTCCGCTCGCCGACGGTCGTAATTGCTCACGGCGCTTGGACCGATGCCACGGGCTGGCGCGAAGTGACCGCGCTGCTGCAGATCAAGGGTGTCAACGTTGTCTCCGTGCAGAATCCGCTGAGCTCGCTGGCAGACGATGTCGATGCGGTGTCCCGCGCTATCCATCAGCTGTCGGGTCCGGTCGTGCTGGTCGGCCATGGTTACGGAGCCACTGTCATCACGCAGGCCGGGAATCATTCGAGAGTTGCCGCCCTCGTGTACGTGGCAGCGTTCGCGCCGGATTCCGGCGAGTCCACGATGGATTCGCAGAATGACTATCCAGCGGAGGCGTCTGCCGCTAGGTTCGAAGTCGACTCCGCCGGGTTTCTCTACCTCGCGCAGGCATCGGCGCCGGAGTTCCTCGCGCAGGATCTACCGGCAACGGACAATCTCGTCCTCGCTGCCGCCCAGAAGCCCATCCGTGTCACTGCCCTCTTGGATCGGGTGGCAGTGGCTGCGTGGCGATGGAAGCCTTGCTGGTACGTTCTAACCGGTGAAGACCGCATGATCTCCCCGGCGCTGCAGCGCCAGCTCGCCGCCAGGATGAATGCCGACGTACCCTTCCTGAACGCCAGCCACACGCCGTTTCTCTCGAAGCCGAAGGAGACCGCGGACGCGATTCTCTCTGCGGTCGATCTCGTGCGCCGCGAAGGCCAGTCCGGTGAGTCGACTGTCGAGCCCTGCGATGGCGCGTAGACTCTAGGCGAATGCTACAGGAGGGCGGCGAGCGCGGGCGCTTCGCCCCCGGCGACCTCATTCTTTACGACTCTCGCAGCCTGCTCAACTGCGACCTCTTGCTTACTTGGAGCGACATCAACCTGCAGCTGTCTGAGCAGTTCGTGCGCAAATGGCTGGCGAATCCAGCCTGGCTGATCGGGCATCGCATTTCGCGCGACTCCCAGTGGGGGCGCGTGCTGTCGAGCTACGTTGCGCAGTTGTCGCCGGAGTTCGTGGTTCAAGCCCCGCTTCCGCATTCGATTCTCATCGATCAACTCGGTGCGCTATTGGCGCTGACCGCGGACGAAATACGCGGTGGATGCGGCACATCGACGCCGGTTGACCGCTCCTTGCGTGACCAAATTTGTGATCGCATCAAGCAGCGCTGCACCGAAGCGTCCCTGCAAGCGGGCGACATTGCGAGCTCGCTGAACATCTCCAAGTGGACCCTGCATCGGGCGCTGGCGGCCTGTGGGGAAACCTTCGAGGCGATGCTGATCCAAGCGCGCGTGGAGGTCGCCTCACGCATGCTTCAATCACCGCTGTACGATCGAGTGACCACCGCGGAGATTGGGCGACGCGCAGGATTCTCGGACGCCTCCCACTTTACGGAGGTTGTGCGCATGCACATCGGGCAGACGCCGCTGCAGATGCGGCGAGCCAGGTACAGATCATTTGGCCGCGCACAGTCGGCAACGTCCGCTTCGGGTCGATTCCACTCACTGGAACCGAATGACACGGGTCGGCCATTATGCGCAGACCTCTGTTATGAACAGTTGTCCATCGGGGGCTGCGCGTCGCTGGTGATCTGAAGCACTTAAGCGCTTTAGAACTGGACATAACTTTCAGGCTGGTGCAGCAAGGCATCTCCACCTTTTTTAGGAGATCGCCATGCAGAAGATGCCCGCCCTGCATCCGACTGTACGAGCTTGGTTGCTCGCCGGTCCATTGGCTGCATATGTCCCGGCCTATGTTGCGCGCCTCGAGCGCGGCAACTACGCAGCGACCACCGTCGCACGATGTCTTGGTGCCGTTGCGCACTTCGCCCACTGGATGTCGATGTGCCGCTTGACGGTGGGCAGGCTCGACGAGAGCCGCATTGATCAGTTTCTTCACGATCACCTGCCACATTGCGGCTGCCCGGCGAGAGCGCTACGCCATCCGAGGGAAGCGCACGCCGCGCTCATGCCATTGCTGAGCATCCTGCGTCGAGACGGGGTAATCGCCGATGTACCCGTCCCCGCCGGTCCCATCGTCGACGAACTGCGCCGCTACGACGCTTATATGCGCAACAGCCGTGGGCTGGCCGACGGTACTCGGTGCAGCCGGCTGCGCATCGTCGAGCGGCTCTTAGTGTTTAAGTTCGGCGGTGGACCGCTCGCTTTTGGTGAATTCGCGCCCGAGGACATCCGTCGGTTCGTAGCCGAGCAACTGGAGTTGCTCAATACCACCAGCAACGCGATCAGCATCAACGGCGCACTGCGCGCCTATCTGCGATGGCGCGCGAGCTGTGCGGATGCGGTGCGACCGCTGCTTGCCGTCATCTCCTCGCCCGCCAATTGGAGTTTGGCACCGTTGCCTCGAGCGCTCGAACCGAACGAAGTCGAGCGTGTGTTGAATTCCTTCAGCGATACGCTTCGTTCTCCCAAACGCGGCTATGCGATCGTGCGGCTGGCCCTAGACCTCGGACTGCGCAGCATCGAGATCAATCGGCTACAACTCCAGGACGTGGACTGGCGGCGCGGAACCATCACGCTCAGGCGAACGAAGTCGCGGCGTCAGGATGTGCTGCCGCTACCGGCCATCACCGGCAAGGCGCTCGAAGCCTACGTACGGCACGAACGGCCGAGCACCACTAACCCATCATTGATCGTACGGCGCATGGCACCACACGATTGTTCCGTCCCACCGAATCGGGGTCAGTTTCGACCCCCTAATTCCCACGTAATCGGGGTCAGCTGACCTCGGTATTCCCACCGAATCGGGGTCACTTGGCCCCGTCGATTCCCACCGAATCGGGAACGCTCTGGTTGATCGCTATCCTGCCCGCTTTTCCGTAATGGGAGGGCACGGTGCGGGAGTTGACTCGGAGGCGTCTCGTGGATCGCAAGATCGTTCAGTACCTCATCGAGGGCAGGGGCCATCGTTTCATCAAGCAGCAGCTGGGGATCGGCTCTGGGCGCCTGAAGAAGGTCAAGCAGCTGGCAGAGCAACATGGCTACCTAAGCGGTTGCCCGCTGCCGGCGTACCCAGAGGGCCTGTTTCCGGACCGCAGCGATGGCCGAACGCAGCAACGCTCCGACACCGATCGGTTGCTCGGCGAGCATGTGGGCTTCATCGAGGAGCGAGTCAACGCCGGTTGGAGCCCGATCACCGTCTGGGAAGAATTGCCCATCAGCGTAACGCGCTCGAGCTTCTATCGCTTCCTCGAGCGCCATGAGCTGATGCAGCTCGTGCGCGGGGCCAAGGCGCTACGCGTGGTGCCCGAGATCGTGCACGCCCCGGGCGAGGCGCTGATCCTGGACTGGGGCAAGCTGTGCACGGTGCTCGATCCGCTGCGTGCGGTGATGAGGACGCTGTGGGTATTGGTTGGCGTGCTCGGATTCAGCCGGTACTTGATGGCGCGGCTGGTGTGGACCAACGATGTGCCCACCACCCTTGGCGCCATCGAAGTCATGTTGCGCGAGATCCAAGGCGTGCCGCATCGGGCGACCTCGGACAACCCCAAGTGCTTGTGCCTGGAGGCCTCGCGCTACGAACCGCTGCTCAATCCTGCGTTTGAACGCTTCGCTGCTCATTATGCCTTCAGCATCGAATGTCTGCCTCCAAGAGACCCCGAGAAGAAGGGCAAGATCGAGCGCATGGTGCCCTACGTACGCCGGCTCTACCAAGCCCACGGCGAGTTCATCAGCCTGGAAGACTCCCAGGCCTATCTGGATCGCAAGCTTGCCATCGCCAATCAACGCGTGCACGGCACCACGCGACGCAAACCGATCGATGACCTGGTGCTCGAGCGCCAACATCTTCGTGCACTGCCGGCCACCGCCTATGAGATCGAGGAGAGCGCAACCGCCACCGTGCGCCAGGACGGGCATGTGCGCTTCGCCAACCGCTACTACTCGGTGGACGAGCGCTTCATCGGAGAGGAAGTCTTCGTCTTGGGTGGGCGCGAGCGCCTGGCCATCTATCACCGGGGCAAGCTGATCGAAACGCACGCGCGGCCCACCGACCCCTACCGCTCCAAGCAGACCAAGCCGCAGCACCTCAAACCCTGGGAGCGGGCGCTTGCCGATGACTCGGCCTACCGCCGCCGCGCCCGCCGACTGGGTCCCGCAGTCGAGCAGCTGATCGTGATCCTGTTGGGCCAAGGTCACGGCTTCATCGACACGCGCAAGGTCTGGGGCATCCTGAGCCTGGACAAGCAATACCCTGCCGCGGCGATCGATTCCGCGTGTGCGCAAGCAATCGCTATCAAGAGCTATAGCTACCGTAGCGTCGTGGGGTTCTTGCAGCGCGAGCAGCGCACGGCTTCTCGCCTCTCGCCCACCGAGCCCAAGGCTTCCCACAAGTTCGCGCGCGATCTCGCGCTCTACAGCGAGACTCGCGCGCTATTTCCCGCCGACCCACCGCAAGGAGAGTGATGCATGAACATCGAAACCGCCAAGACCCAGCTGCGTAGCCTTCGCCTATCGGCCGCAGCACGCGAACTCGAGCAAGTACTGCTGCAACACAAGAAGGCGGTCAATCTCGATTGGCTCTCCGATCTGCTCACCCGCGAGCTCGATGCGCGAAGAAGCAACGCGCTCAAGTTGCGCTTCAAGCAGGCGGGCTTCCCCGAGCAAGCCTCGCTGGAGGGCTTCGACTTCCGTTTCAATCCCCAGATCGAAGAGCCCAAGATCCGTGAGCTGGCCACACTGAAATTCATCGACGAGAACGGCATCGCGCTGTTGTTGGGCCAATGCGGTGTCGGCAAGACCCATATCGCGCTCGCCCTTGGGGTCGCCGCCGCACAACGCGGCCACCGCGTCTATTGGGCCACGCACAAGAAGTTGATCGCCGACATCAGCCTCGCCAAGGCCGAAGGGACACTGGATCAGTTCTTCAAGCGCGTGCTCTCCTGCAAGCTCTGGGTCATCGACGACTGGGCCGCCATCTCGATGAATCGCGAGATCGCCGAAGAGGTCTTCGATCTCATCGATCGGCGCAAGTACAGCGCCGCCCTGATCTTGACATCCAACCGAGACCCTTCGGAATGGGGCGAGGTGTTTCCAAACAGCGTGCTCGCCAACGCCACCATCGACCGGCTCTTCGACCAGGCCCAGACCGTGATCTTCCGCGGCAAGAGCTACCGGCTCAAGGGTCGGATCACAACCCGTGAGGTTGA
>DATJVI010000019.1:0-4263 GCA_035501875.1 Burkholderiales bacterium | reverse complement strand
CCGTTAGGCGGCGAACACTTCCGATGAACGTACCTTCGCGTCTGACTTTCTATTCCGCTGAGTACGCGCTTGATGGCGGATCAACCAGGCTCTACGCTTGGGACGAACACGGCGCAGAGCATCGCGTTTATCTTCCGCGTGACTTCTATTCAGATGGCAGTTCCGTGCCGTGCCAGAGAGCCGGGCTGCTTTATTTCGATGATGAACGGATACCTGTGCGGTCAGCTCTCGAATCGGACCTCCTTAGACTGTTCCGTGAAGCGACGCTCGCACCTCGTTCAGTGCCGCGACCGGGCGAAATGAAATTGAATCCTCCGTTCACTGTCGTTGGAAAAGACCTTGAACAGTTAGTCCGAGGTACGGAGGAGGAAAATCTCCGCTTTCTGGTGGATAGCGTTATCACCTACGTAGAATCGGATGCATATGGCTCCGCTGGCACCGCCCAGCAGATCTGAGTTGCCGCCTAACAATCGTTGGAGGGGTCCGTGAGCGGTGGGTGGTTACGCGCTGCGTATTCCGGCGATCTTGACCGCCTGTTCTGCCCGAACGTGACCGAGCATTCCGCCGGATAGGCGCTGTGAGGGTTTATTACTCCGAGCGGTCACGATCCGTCAACGCCGAGAGCGTCCTCGACCCTCTCTGGTCTGATCTTCGTGTTCACGGGGAACCCGTAGTGGAGTCTGACCGCGCCCGAAGGGCGTGGGCAGAAGCTCCGACGACCAGCGAGGCCGGATCGATTCGGTGGCGAGAGTCATGACCGGCATCGGTTCAGTTCTTCGCGCTCTCCTTGCCGGCAGCGGTGCGTCTGCGCATGGACTCTTTGCCCTGCAGGTGGATTTTGTGCGAGCAGTGAACCAGACGGTCCATGATGGCATCCGCTAAGGTCGGGTCGTTCAGATACTCGTGCCAGTGCTCGATCGGTAGCTGGCTGGTGATGATCGATGCACGGGATCCGACGCGGTCATCGAGGAACTCGAGTAGATCGTTGCGCTCGCGGCCGCCGATCGGACTGATGGCGAAGTCGTCGACGACGACGAGTTGGATTCTCGCGAGGGTGGCGAGACGCTTACGGAAGGTGCCATCGGCGTGGCAGAGGTTGAGCTCCTCGAACAGCCGCGGGGCGCGGACATACCAGGCGCTCAGGCCGGCGCGGCAGGCCTGATGGGCGAGTGCGCACGCGAGATAGGTCTTGCCGCTGCCGGTGGCTCCATGGATCAGTAGATTCCGGCCCTGGCGGATCCAGTCGCAGGCGGCGAGGCTCGAGAGCTGCGCGCGGTCGAGGCCACCGCGGCTGCGATAGTCGATGTCCTCGACCGCCGCCGCACGCTCCTTCGGCTGGCACGCCTTCCACAGCCGTCCCATGCGCCGATTTTCGCGATAGGAGACTTCCCGCTCGAGCATGAGCGCGATGCGCTCCTCGAAGGCGAGCTGCTGCGCGGCGCTGTTGGTCATCTGCTCGCTCAAGGCGAGCGCCATACCGTGGAGCCTGAGGCGGTTCAGTGTATCGAGGGTGGGTTGGAAGAGCATGGATCATCCTCTCCTTCGGTGGTCGACGGGGTCGCCGTCTGGGTGGTGGAACGGAAGTAGTCCGCGCCGCGCACGTTGCCGTGCACGCGCGCCGCGGTCGCAACGGCGGCATCGGTCGTTGGGAACAGATCCGGATGCTGGTCGAGCTTGGCCTCGAGGATGGCGAGGATGCGCTTGCGGGTTGGAGAGCCCATGGCGAGCGCCCGACGGCAGGCCCCTTCCAGCCGCTCCTCGCCGTAGATCTTGGCGAGGTTCAGCAGTCCCAGGCACGCCCGATAGCCCTGCTCGGGATGCGGGCGGTTCTCGAGCTGCCACTGCACGACCGCGCGCGTGCCCGGGCCGATCTTCTCGCCCCAGTTCAGCAGCCGTCCCGGCGTCCACTGCATGTGCCGGCGGTGTGACTCGGGCATATGCTCAGGGAGCGTGGTGTGCTTGCCGCGCTGATACGAGCGCACGTGGGCGGCCACGCGACGGCCCTTGAAGAAGCACTCGAGCCCCCGGCGGCCGGGTCAAAGTTCTCCACCTGTGGCCGGGTCAAATTCCTCCAGCTGATGCGAGGGGACGGATGATGATTACGCGGTCGCGGCGTGCTTGGCAACCCGCTCTGCGGCTTCTTTGAGCCGCCAGCTGCGACCGTCGAACTTGAGCAGGTGACCGTGGTGCATGAGCCGATCGAGGAGCGGCGCCACGACGACCACATCGCCGAGGAGCGTGGGCCAGTCGTCGACGGGACGGTTGGATGTCACCAGCGTGGACAACTTCTCGTATCGGCTCATGAGCACATCCGCGAGTTCGTCGCCGGCGCCGCTGGGCAGGCGACGCAGGAACAGATCGTCGATCACGAGGAGATCTGCGGCGTTGAGCTCGGCGCGGTACTTGGTGATTTCCCCGAGTTGGCGCGCTTCATGGATTTGCTCGATCAGCACATGGGCTTCGCGATAGAACACGCGGTGACCGCGCTCGATGGCGATGAGCGCAAGCGCTTTGGCGACGTGGCTCTTGCCGGTGCCGGGTTTGCCGATCAGCAGGGCGTTCTCCTTGGCGTCGATGTACTTCAGGGTGGCGAGTTCGAGCACATCGCGCTTGGGGATCTTGGGGTTGTAGGCCCAGTCGAACTCCTGGAGGCTCTTGCGCTCGGTGAGCCCGGAGTGATCGAAGCGCCGTTGCAGGAGCCGGGAGCGGCGGCGATCGAGCTCATCCTGCACGAGCCAGGAGAGCGCTTCGAGGAAGTCGAACTCGTGGGCGGCGACTTGCATGGCGCGAGCTTCAAGGGTTGCGCTCATGCCCGAGAGGCGCAGCCCGCGCAGCGATTTCTGTAGTTCCATCATCGTCATCGGCATGGTGAGTCTCCTGCTTGGCATGGAAGTCGAAGAAGCGCTGGTAGTCGTCGATCGCGGGGATCTCGGGAGCGATTTGCGCGAGCGCGGGGCGCGCGAACGCCGCACGGGCGGCAGTGCGCCGCTCCAGTGCGCGCTTGACGGCGCGGTAGGAGCGGCAGTCGGCGGCGAGCGCTGCGGCGCAGACCGCTTCGATGTCCTCGCGATGGTGCTTCTTGGGCAGGTTGGTGAGCCCGTAGAGGGCTTTCTGCCCCGGGCGCCCCAGCGTCTTGAACAGCAGCTCCCCGAGCCGCGCGGTGTGCGGGCCGATCTTGGCAGCGCGCGTGAGCAGTCGCCCGGTCTCGCGCGAGGGGTTAAAGATCCGGTCCTCGGGTTTGAGCGCCGCGTATCCCGGTCGCGCCGACTTCGGATGCCGCCGCAGCAGCGTGCCATCGGCCGCGAGGATCTCGATCTCCTCGGCGTAGACCCGGACGATGACTTCCGAGTACAGCCGCGCGGGCGCGGCCGGGTAGTAACGGTTGTCGATCACGATGCAGCAACCGTCATCGACGGTGCGGCGCACTTGGCGGAAGTAGCGCAGGCCCTCGAGCGGCAGCGGCTGCAGATGGGGCTGCTCTTCGAGATACATCGCGAGCACTTGGCGCTTCTTGCGGCCGTGGATGCGCGGCGCCGCCCAGCGCTCCTCCCAGTGCGCGAGCCACGCGTTCTGTTCCTCGATCGACTCGAAGCGGCGCCCTTTGAGGGCCGTGCCCTGGGTGTGCTGGATCGCCGACTCGACCGTGCCCTTGCGGTTGGGGTCGCCCACGCGGCAGACATCGGCGACAACGCCGTAGTGGGCAAGGAGCGCGGCGTACACCGGGTTCAACTCCGGCTCGTAGAGGTCCGGCTTGATCACCCCTTCGCGCAGGTTGTCGAGCACGACGTATTTCGTCGAACCGCCGAAGGCGCGGAACGCCTCCTCGTGCAAGCGCGCCCAGGTCTCCTGGTCCGTTTTCCACACCACCTTGCGGAAGCTCTTCCCCGAGTACTTCAGCGTCATCACGAACAGGTACGGCCGGCGGTACGCGCCTCTCACCGTGCGCGTCAGCGCACCCAAGCCGTAATCGACCTGCGCTTCCTCGCCTGGACCGTACTCGAGCACGTCGTAGCGCTCGGGCTCGCGCGCCTTCAGCACCCGCACGAAGCGCTTCACCGAGTTGTAGCGGTGCGCAAAGCCAAAGCACTCGACCAGATCCTGGTAGATGCTCTGGGCGTTGCGCCCGAGGGCGAGCTGCGCTTCGATGAACGCACGGTGCGGTTCGCACGCCGAGGGCGTCGGCAAAGCCGGTGGCCGGGGTGGGGGAATTTGTTCGCCCAGCTGCGCCGAGCCGGTGGCCACCCCGGGGGAATTTGCCGCATA
>DATJVI010000018.1:0-6720 GCA_035501875.1 Burkholderiales bacterium | reverse complement strand
CGCGCTCCGGCGGCAGGGCATCGTCCGGACCTAACACGCGCGTCTCGATGGCCTGGCGCAGCGCGCGCTGCAGTTGTTGGTAGAGCGGCAGACTGCTCTTTTCGTCCAGCTTGCCGACCGTCTGTGACAGCAGCGTCAAGGTGTTCTCCGGGCTGTCCCGCGACCTCTTAGGCTACCAGTATAGTACCAGTGTGTTGCTCCAAGAACACAATTAGCTAAACAACATCTTGTTTTTATTCGCAAAGAATCTCATGTCTACACTTGGTATGGATGGTATAGCGTTTGCTCATAATTGGTATTATATTGGCACGTAACTGGTCCGGCTGCACGGACCTCTCGTGGGGCGCCAGGCACGCGCGCCCGCGGGTCTCGCAGGATCGCGACGGGGTTGGCCGGCGTGCAACAGCTAACGACAAACACTCGGGGTGGGTAAATCATGAGAATCGCACGGTCGACGTTGATCGGAACCGCGGTCGCCTTGGCGCTGTTCGGGCGCAACGCTGCGCTGCATGCGCAGACAGTCGTGCAGCCGCCGAGCGATGGCGCGCTGCCGGCGCAGGCCGCCGGCGACCAGGCTTCCAAGTCAAGCGAATTGCAGGAAGTGGTGGTGACGGGCATCCGCTACGCGAGCCAACAGTCGCTCGCGCAGAAGCGCGCCGCCACGAACGATGTGGAGGTGGTCACTGCCGAGGACATTGGCAAGATGCCGGATAAGAACGTCGCCGACTCCTTGAAGCGCGTTCCGGGCCTCACCGTCAGCCCCGCGGGCGCCAACGAGGGCGGCTTCGACGAGAACGACCGGGTCAGCATGCGCGGCACGGGACCTAGCCTCACGCAGACTCTGATCAACGGGCACAACGTCGCCTCCGGTGACTGGTTCGTGCTCGACCAGACCGGTACCGTCGGTCGCAGCGTGAGCTACACCCTGCTGCCTTCCGAAGTGGTCAGCAAGGTGGTCATTGAAAAGACCTCGGAAGCCTCGCTGGTCGAGGGAGGAGTCGCTGGCTCGGTCGACATCATCACGCGCCGGCCGCTGGAGGATTTCAACAAGCCGTTCACCTTCCAGGTATCGGCCGGTGCGGTGTACGCGGACCTGCCTGACAAGACCGATCCGCAGGCGAATGGGTTGTTTAACTACCGTAACGATGACGGCACTTTCGGCGTGCTCGTGCAGGGCTTCCTCGAGGACCGCCACCTGCGCCGCGACGGCACGGAGCTGCTGGGGTATGAGCAGATCCTGCCGGGCAGTCCGATAGCGACAGCCAATCCAAACCTCTCCGGTGTGTATTACCCGTACGAGATGGGGGCTGCGCTCTTCGAGCAGGAGCGCAAGCGCACTGGTGGGCTCGTCGACGTGGAGCTCAAGCCAAGTGATGCGGTAGAGCTCGACCTGTCCGGTTTCTATTCCAAGCTCGAGGCAGGTGACTACAACCGCAACTACCTGCTGTGGAACACCCACTACATCGCTCAGGGTCAGGGACAGGCGCCCGACCCGGGTTATGTGGTCACCAACAACACGTTGACCAGCGCGACTTTCACTGGCGTCCCCGGAACGGCCTATGGCGTCTATGACCAGATCGACCGGCCGGACGAAAGCGCGGACTCGTACTTCATCAATCTCGACGGCCATTTCCGTTTAAGCCAGCAGCTCTCGCTACTGGCTCAGGTCGGCACCTCGGAGGGTCACGGCAAGACGCCGACCCAGAACGTGGCTGAGACCGAGCCGGGAGTAGGAGCCGGCGCCTTCTGGAGCCTGAACGGCATCGGCAGTGGTCCGAACTTCGGGCTCCCCGGTGTCAACTACACGCAGCCTTTCCCGCCCGGCGACCCGCAAGCACTCACCTTTGGCTGGATTTTCGGCGCGCAGGACCTCGACACCATCGACAAGGAGACTTGGGGTAAGCTCGATGCGACCTTCGATGTAGCGAATCAGGGCGCCTGGCAGGATTTGAAGTTCGGCGCGCGCTATGCCAAGCACGACCGGGACTCCACCGGCTCGATCGCCCAGGGCCCGACCTTCAGCGGTCCGAACGGCGGCGGCACGAGCCCGCTCAACTATCCGACCACCTACTCGAACTATCCGTCGAACTACGACACGTTCGGTGGCCAGATTCCCACCGGGATCTGGTACTGGTCGCCGGCGCAGTTGGCGGCCTACAACGGTCCGGGACTGGTGCAGCGCGACCCGGTCATGCGGGCATATCCGCCCTACTGGTTCGAGCTGGATGAGAAGGACACGGCCGCCTATGTGCAGGCCGACTTCAAGGGCCAGGCATGGAGCGCAAACGTCGGACTGCGCTATGTGCACACCACCGAGGACACGATCAACTGGTTCCCGTTGGGCTGCACGGCGACGATACCTGCCTCCGCGGGCGCCTGTCCCGCGAGCACGCCCAACCTGGTCGTCGGCTCGCTGTTCGGCGCCTACGAGGGGCTGCCGACCAACGACGCCTACAACGACATACTGCCGAGCGCGAACCTGAAGCTCGACCTGTCCCCTGATCTGGTCGGACGTTTCGCGGTCGGCGAGACCATGACGCGTGCCGATTACTCGGCGCTTGCGGGTGGCTTCGGCCTGCTCGCACCCGGGAACGCCAGCGGTACCGGCGGCGGCACGGGGAGCAACCCGGACCTCGCACCCATCCGGTCGTGGAACTACGACGCGGGACTTGAGTGGTACTTTGCGCCGCGCTCGCTGCTCGCCGCGACGCTGTTCTACATGGACCTGAAGAACTACATCGGCTACGGCAGCGAGACGCTCACCTTCCCGACCTCCGGTCCCACGAGCGCGGGCTTTCCCCCCAACGAGGGCCTGGTGCCGGTACCCTACCTGCTGAGCATTCCCATCAACACGTCGGGCCGCGCCGACGGTATCGAGCTCACCTACGTCCAGTCCCTCGGCAACTTCGGCATTGAAGCCAACTACACCTACACCGATGCCGTGCAGACCTCTGACGTACCGACTACGGGCCCGTCGGCCGGCGATGACCGCCTGGTGGGCGCATCGAAGAACGTCTATAACATCAGCGGGTACTACGAAAACGCGCATTTCAGTGCGCGCGTTTCCTACAACTACCGCTCGGCGTTCTACAGCGGACTGGATCGCAGCACCGCGTTCACGCAGGACTCGATCGGCACTCTGGCGGCCTCGCTTGCCTGGATCGTGAACGAGAATTTCAGCCTCACCCTGGACGGCGAGAATCTCAACGATCCGATCCTGAAGTATTACGCGGCAAACGAGGACCAGCCGCGCGCGTTCTACAAGAACGGGCGGCAGTACTACCTGATGGCGCATGCCAAGTTCTAAGGGGTAGTTGAGGCCCGGGCGGGTGGCGTCCCCTCCTGCCGCCCGCCCGGGAAGCCCCCGAAGCAAAGCACGGACCGCGCGAAGCGGAGCTTGGCGCCCCTGTCACGGGGCGCGTAAGGTGCGGGCAGTCGATGACCACCGCCACGCTCTTCAACTATTCCTATAGCCCGGCGAGCCCGGCGCCGGCGGGGCCACCGCCGGCGGGCGTGCGCCGGATCGTGATCATCGGCGGCGGCACCGCGGGCTGGATGACGGCGCTCATTCTGGCGCGATCCTTCATTCATCGCGGCGTGAGCATCACGTTGCTGGAGTCTCCGGTGGTTGGCACGATCGGAGTCGGGGAGGGCTCGACCCCCTGGCTGCGCGGATTCTTCGACAGCCTCGGCATCGAGGAATCAGAATGGATGCCGGCATGCCATGCGACCTACAAGAGCGGCATCCGCTTCGCCGGATGGTCGACCCGGCCGGGGTTCACGAGCTACTTCCACCCCTTCGCTTCGATGCTCGACAACCTCACGATGAGCCAGTTCGTGCACAACGTCGAGGCGCGCGTGCACGGCGCGGATGTCTACGCCCATCCCGATCGGTTCTTTATTGCCGCGCGGGTGGCGCAGGAGCGCCGTGCCCCCAAGTCGCCGGAGGCGTTTCCATTCGACATCTGGCACGGCTATCACTTCGATGCGGTGCTCCTCGGGCAATTCCTGCACAAGAAGGCCCTCGATCGCGGCGTGCGTTATCAGAGCTGCCACGTCACACATGCGACGGTCGACAGCGAGGGTGCGATTGCCTCCGTTGCCACTCGCGAAGGGGAGAGCTACGCCGCGGACATGTTCGTCGACTGCAGTGGCTTTGCGGGACTGCTCATCGAGAAGGCCCTGCGCACACCGTGGGTCAGCTTTACGGAGAATCTCTTCAACGATGCGGCGGTCGCCCTGCCCACGCCGATCGACGAATCGATTCCCTGCGAAACGGTGTCGACCGCACTGCGGCACGGCTGGGCCTGGAAGATTCCGCTCACCAACCGCTATGGGAACGGCTACGTCTACAGCAGCAGCTTCTGCACCGCGGACGAGGCGGAGACGGAGCTGCGCCGCAGCCTCGGGCACCTCGAGTCGGATGTCGAGGCGCGGCATCTCAAGATGCGGGTTGGGCGCGTCACGCGGCACTGGAACAGGAACTGCCTAGCGGTCGGACTCTCGCAGGGCTTCATCGAGCCGCTGGAGGCGACGGCGCTGCTCTTCATCCAGCAGACGGCGACAACTTTTGCGGAGTTTCTCGACAAGGGAGATCTGAGCGAGGCTGCGCAGACGCGCTTCAACGCGCTCATGAACGCCCACTTCGAGGGCATCCGCGATTACATCGTGACCCACTACAAGACCAACACCCGTACCGACACCGAATACTGGCGCGCCAACGCCGCGAACCTGAATCTCTCCGAGGACCTGAAGAAGCTCTACTCGCTGTGGATGAACGGCAAGAGCATCGTGCCCGCGCTGCGGCAGCAGCTCATCGGGCGCGGCTATCCGGTGTTCTCCTGGTACGCGCTAATGGCGGGCATGGGTGTTTTCCCCGACGTCGGCGCCCTGCGTGCGCCCACGGCCGAAGAGGGCCGCTACCGCATGGAGGAGATCGACAATCTGATCGCACGCAGCGCCGGGAATTATCCCGACCACACGAGCACGCTGGCAGAGATCCCCCCGCGACGGCGCGAGCCGGCGCTGCAGGCCTATTTCTGGTAGGCACGCGGTAAGGGTGGAAGCCGTCGCTCCGATGCAGCCGAGCTCTCCGATCCGGGAAGTCGAGGCGCGCGATGACGCGCGGGTCCGAGAGCTGCTCGAGGGCGCCGAACCCGTGGTGCTGCGCGGTCTGGTGTCCGATTGGCCTGCCGTCGCCGCGGCGCGCGGCTCCGCCGACGGAGTGCTCGGGTACCTGCGAAGATTCGACAGCGGCGTGCCGGTCGATGCCATCATGACCCCGCCCGAGTTCGCAGGCCGCATCTTCTATCGCGAGGGACTCGAGGGCTTCAACTTCGTGCGCAATCGGCTGCCGCTTACGGCGGTGGCCGAGCAGGCGCTGCGCTACGGCGGGCATGCGCAGGCGCCAGCGGTCGCGGTGCAGAGCGCCCCGGTCGATGAGTGCCTGCCGGGCTTCGCGGAGGCCAACCCGCTGCCGGCCGCCCACATCTCGGCGCGGCCGCGCATCTGGCTCGGCAATGCCGTCACGACGCCGACCCACCTCGATGAGTGGTTCAACATCGGTTGCGTGGTGGCGGGTAAGCGGCGCTTCACGCTGTTCCCGCCGGAGCAGACGTCCAATCTCTATGTCGGCCCGCTCGACTACGCCCCGACCGGGGCGCCGATGAGCCTGGTGCAGCTGCACGCGCCCGACTTCGCGCGCTTCCCGAAGTTTCGCCAGGCGCTGGCGGCGTCCCGCAGCGCCGAGCTGTCCGCGGGAGATGCGCTCTTCATTCCGCCTTTGTGGTGGCACAACGTGGCGTCCCTCGAGGCGCTCAACGTGCTCGTCAACTACTGGTGGCACGCGAGCGGTGCGTCGCTCGGGAGCGATTCCGGTTACGACAGCCTGAAGCACGCGATCCTCAATATCCGGCCGCTGCCGGCAGGGGCGCGCGCCGCCTGGCGTGCACTCTTCGAGCATTACGTATTCGGCGAGCCTCAGGACGCGATTGCCCACATCCCCCCGCACCGCCGGGGCCTGCTTGGCGAGCTCACGCCCGCAGACGCCGCGCGTCTGCGCGAGCAGATCGCGCAGCGCCTGAAGACCCGAAAGTGACGAGCCCGTGGCGCCTGTTTGCGGGAGTGATGATGCTGGCCGCGTGCCTTGGCGTCGCGCGGGCTTCCGGCAGCACTCCGCTCGAGGCCCTGGCCCCGATCATCCCGGCGCCCGCGGAGCCGGTGGCGCACCCGGGCGTCTTCGCGCTTCGCGATGGCGCTGACGTTTCGATACCGCCCGGCGCACAGGTCCGCCGCAGTGCCGACTACCTCATCGGACTCGTGCGCGCGAGCCACGGCCTTTCTCTCAAGGTGCGCGTGCAGGGGAAGGAGGCTCCCCGGGAAGGCGCAATCACGTTCGCGCTTACGGGCGCGCCGAACCCGAGTCCCGAGAGCTACGAGCTCGAGGTGTCCTCGACGGGGGTACTGGTCCGGGCAGGCGACCCCCGCGGCCTCTTCTACGGGGCGGTGACGCTCTGGCAGCTCGTCTCGGCACAACCGCTGCACGATGGCATCATCGATGTGCCGGCGCTCTCGATCCGCGACACGCCCCGATTTCGCTGGCGCGGTCTCATGCTGGACTCGGCGCGCCATTTTCAGTCACCGCAATTCATCCTGCGCTACCTCGACTGGATGGCGCAGCACAAGCTCAACGTGCTGGGCTGGCACCTGACCGACGATCAG
>DATJVI010000017.1:0-2370 GCA_035501875.1 Burkholderiales bacterium | reverse complement strand
CGCGCGCGCCGACGCCGACTTCCTCAGCCTCAACTCGGCGCGCGCCACGCCAGCCGTGATCGGCCGCGCGCATGCGGCGGGCAAGCAGGTGCACGTGTGGACCGTGAACCGCGCGGAGGTCATGCTGCGCATGATCGAGCGTGGCGTCGATAACATCATTACCGACGATCCCGCGCTGGCACTGCGCGTCGTGCAGCAGCGGCGCGAGCTCAGTCCGGGGCAGCTTCTGGCACTGCACCTGCGCGTGCTGTTCAGCGCCGCACCGCCGGAGCTCACCGAGCCGGGGGCAGTGACGGTGCTCTGAGCGCCGATGCTGCCGCAGCCACGCGCGGCGTCTGCCGGCCACGATCAGTGAACGTGAATCATGAGTTTGCCGCGATGATCGCCGCTAAAGAGCGCGCGCAGCGCCGACAGCGCGTTGTCCAGTCCGTCGCGCACATCCATGCGGAATGTGAGTTTGCCCTGGCGCATCCACTGGGCGAGTGCCGCGATCGCTTCGGGGTAGCGTGCGGCGTAATCGAGGACGATGAAACCCTGCACCCGCAGCCGCTTCATCACGATGGCGGGGTAGTTCTTCGGCCCCGGCACGTCGCCGGCGGCGTTGTATTGCGAAATCAGCCCGCACGCGGGTATGCGGCCGTTGAGATTCATCTGCCCGAGGCAGGCATCGAGAATCTCGCCGCCGACATTGTCGAAGTACACATCGATGCCCTTGGGACAGGCACGCTTGAGGGCGAGCGGCAGCTCGTCCTTGTGGTAGTTGATGGCCTCGTCGAATCCCAGCGCAGTCAGGGCGCGGCACTTGTCATCGGAGCCGGCGATGCCCACGGCGCGACAGCCCTTGATCTTCGCGATCTGTCCGACGACCGAGCCGACCGCGCCCGCGGCTGCCGAAACCACTACGGTCTCCCCCGCGGCGGGCTTGCCGACCTCGATGAGACCGAAGTAGGCGGTCGGGCCCACGACGGCGAACAGTCCGAAGGCCTGGGCCGAGGCTATTCCCTCGACGGGCGCGAGCTTGTTCAGCAGCGGCGGCGCACCGAGCTGGTAGTCGGCCCAGACACCGATGCCGCTCACCATATCCCCTGCGGCGAAACCGGTGTGCCTCGAGTCTGTGACCGTTCCACATACCACGCCGCGCATCGGCGCGCCGAGGGCGACCGGAGGCATGTACTGATCCATATCGCTCATCCAGATTCGATTGGTCGGGTCGAGCGACAGGGAATTGACATGTTCCCCACTCCCGGCGCACCGGCTGCTCTCGCGAGCGCTCAGCCTGGAAGCCGAGCAACTTTTTTTATGCAGCGATTGTGCTTTCGGCAATCAAAGTGTTGCTCTGCGGCTGCAGCGGCCAATCGCCCGTTGGCGAACAACGCTCGCTGAGGTTTTCGAGGCTCACGGATCATCTGTCCAGGTGATGCTGCTGACGAGACACGGCGGAGCCTTGCGAAATGTTGATCGCAGGCGACTCGGCTCCAGGAGCGCGGCCGCAGAACACCGTCCCGCCGCGGCGCCTGGCCGCTCAACACTTGAGCTCAAGTCAGCGGCTGTCGAGTGTTGAGACAGACACGCCGCTGCCGCGCGCCCAGGTGCACGGCTGCGATCGTTACCCGAAAGGGCAGTCCATCGACGTGGCGCGTCGGTGAGATAATCGCGCTCGGTGAGGATGAGTGCGCGGCGCGCCGCAACGCGCTATCAGGGTGAATTTCATACCGTGCCGTGGCGGTCCGCGGGAACGATTGGGGTGGACTCCAGTCTGAACAGGTCCTGCCGCAGACGAAGTGGTGGGCTGCGCACGCTGTAAAACCGAAGTCATCAGCCGCCGCTATGCTCGGCGGAGTTTTGCTGCGGTGGGGCTGCGCAAGGGACTCCGCGCATCGACGGTGCCGATGACTGAACAGGTCGCGTTTCGACGAGCCGGAAGGAGTGTGACATGAACATGGCGACCGGCCCACAGCAGAACAGTTCTATGAGTCAGAAGACTTCCGAACGGAGTCCGCAGAAGGAGCAGAAGATGAGTGAGGTTGATCAGTCCGGGGACAAATTCTTCACTTTCACCATCGATGCGAGCACGGGGCAGGTCGTAAAGTTCGAGACCTTCGACGCCACCGGCGTCCGCCACGAGCTTTCCGACGAAGAAAAGGCGAGTCTCGCAGCGGAGGGGAGCGAAAGACTCGAGGAGGCTCTCGAGGAGGCATTCGAGGCCGGAATCGATTGCGTGTTGGGCGGGAACGGCCACGCCGAGCGGGACGAATCCGAACAAGACGCGCAGTTACGCCACCTGCTGCTGACGCCGCTCATCAAGGACAGCCCGGCCAGACGCCTGCTACAGCGCGACGTACTCGGCCGGGCCATTCTCGGGACATTGAT
>DATJVI010000016.1:0-209255 GCA_035501875.1 Burkholderiales bacterium | reverse complement strand
ATCCTGGGCCGTGGGGGAGGGCACGGACGAGCTGGTGGTGGCGCTGGAGATCAGGCGGCAGACCGCCCAGAGGTGATCGCGACGCCGCGCGTTGCCTCAGCCTTTGACGCAGACCACCGGCACCAGCCGCGCGACCATGCGCGCAAGCCCTGCATGATCGGCGGAGCGCACGACGGCGCTCACATCCTTGTACGCGCCGGGCGCTTCCTCGGCGACACCGCGCATCGACGGGCTGCGGATCAGGATTCCGCGCTCGGCGAGCTCGTCGACTACGCTGCGTCCGTGGTAGCGCCGCAGCGCCTCGTGGCGGCTGATCGCGCGCCCTGCGCCGTGGCAGGCAGAGCTGAAAGCACGGCGTTCGCTCTCCTCGGTGCCGCACAACACGTATGAGCCGGTTCCCATGCTCCCGCCGATCAGCACCGGCTGGCCCACGTCCCGCAGCGCCTCGGGCAACTCGGGATGTCCCGGACCAAAGGCCCGCGTGGCGCCTTTGCGATGCACGAACAGCCGGCGCAGGCGCCCGGCGACGTCATGTGTCTCCACCTTGCAGGTGTTATGCGAAACGTCGTACAGCAGGCGCAGATCGGCCGCGGGCAGCACCTCGCGGAATGCCGCACGCGCGAGATGGGTGAGGATCTGTCGATTGGCCAAGGCGCAGTTGATGCCTGCACGCATGGCGCCAAGATAGCTGCGGCCGAGTTCCGACTCGAGTGGCGCACACGCCAATTCGCGGTCCGGCAGCTCCAGGCCACGGCTGCGCGCATCCAGCGCCATGTCTTTCAAGAACTCCGTTCCGATCTGATGGCCCAGCCCGCGCGAGCCGCAGTGGATGCTCACCAGCATGTCCCCGGGCGCGAGCTGGAACGCGCGTGCGATGCCGGCGTCGAAGATCTCGGCCACCTCCTGCACTTCGAGGTAGTGATTACCCGAGCCCAGCGTGCCCATCTCGTCGCGCTGCCGCTTCTTCGCGTGGTCGGACACCTGAGCGGGATCTGCGCCCGCCATGCGGCCGTGCTCTTCGACGCGTTCGAGGTCCTCCAGCCGTCCCCAGCCGCGCTCGACCGCCCACTGCGCCCCGCCGGTCAGCATGGCGTCCATCTCTGCGGCCGACAGCCGGATCGACCCGGTGCTGCCCATTCCGGCTGGGATCTGCGCGAACAGGACGTCCGCCAGGCGTGCTTTGAGCGGCTCCATGTCCGCGCGCTTGAGGCCGGTGTGCAGCGTCCGCACGCCGCAGGAGATGTCGAAGCCCACGCCGCCGGCAGAGACAACCCCGCCCAGCTCGGGGTCGAAGGCGGCTACACCACCGATGGGGAACCCGTAGCCCCAGTGCGCGTCGGGCATGGCATAGGAGGCGGTCACGATGCCCGGCAGGCGGGCGACGTTGACCACCTGCTCGTAGACTTTGTCGTCCATCGCCTCGAGCAGCGCCTGGTCCGCGAAGATGATCCCAGGCACACGCATGTTGCCGTGCGGCTCGATGCGCCATTCATTCTCGCTCACCCGTACGAATTTTCCGAGATCCATCGCTTTCGCCTTTATCGAAGTCTAGACGTCCACCACGCACTGGGCGATCCACGATCCGTCGGGCTGGCGCGCCACTTTGAGCTGGGTGAAGGTGGCGCCCTTGACCTCCACTGCAGGATGGTGGCGTGCGACGTCGACCGGCTCGCCCTCGGCGATCGCGCTCAGGCGCGGGCCGTCGGTATGCACCGTGAACCGGCTGAACAGCATGTGGCGGGTAGCCATCTCGTACACCAGAGCGTTCAGCCAGTCTGCGAGCAGCAGCTCTTGGTCCGCATCCTGACACGTGACCTCGACGCGCGTTCTGGGCACCACGGCGGAGAGATCGGTGATCGCCGCGGTCATCGCGAGGGCAGCCTGCTCGAACGCGGCGTCGCGCGTTGCACCGATCCCGCGTACACCCACGTCGGCTTCGTGAGGGAAATGTTCCCAGCGCGGCAGCGTCATCGTCGGCACCCAGGCATGAGCAGCCATAGTCAATATAATCAAGGTTACCGGGGAGCATCGGGCGCGGTTTGACTTAGCGCAAGCGGCCGGCGGATTGCCGCTCTATCCTGCCGCAAGCGCCGCGCTCCTTTCCACCACTTCTACGCATCTGCCATGCCCCTGCAAGCTCTGCCGCCCGACGCGCTCTACCGCCGATGCGACCTCAGTCGGCTGCCTTTCACCACCACAGAGGACCTGCAGCCGCTCGCCGGGATCTTGGGGCAGGAGCGCGCCCGAGAAGCGGTGGACTTCGGCATCGGCATGAGCGCGCGCGGTTACAACGTGTTCGTGCTCGGTCCGGCGGGGCTCGGCAAGCGTGGCCTGGTGCTGCAGCTGTTGGAGGCGCGCGCGGCCCAGGAGCCGCGCCCGCCGGACTGGTGCTATGTGAATAACTTCTCGCAGCCGCACCGCCCCCGAGCGCTCGAGCTGCCCGCCGGGCAGGGCGCGAAGCTGCGCCAGGACATGCGTCAGCTCGTCGAGGAGCTACGCGCCTCCATTCCCGCCTTGTTCGAGGGCGAAGAGTACCGCACGCGGGCAGAGCAGATCGAGGCCGAGATCAATGAGCGCAGCGAGCGGATGTTTCAGAAGCTTGGAGCGGAGGCAGAGAAGGAGGGCATCGCGCTGCTGCACACGCCGGCCGGGTTCTCGTTGGCGCCGATGCGCGAAGGCGAAGTGATCTCGCCCGAAGAATACGCCCGCCTTCCCGACGACAAAAGGGCGGAGATCGAGCGCAACATGGAGCGGCTCCAGGACGAACTGCAGAAGGCGATCCGCGAGGTGCAGAAGCTCCAGCGTGAGCGCTTTGCGCGGCTCAAGCGGCTCAACCGGGAGATGACGCTGGTGGCGGTGGCCGCACTGGTCGACGAAATCAAGGCGAAGTATGCGACCCTGGTTCGGGTGACGGACTATTTGGACCAGGTGCAGGGCGATGTGCTGGAGAACATCGACGACTTCCGCCGGCCGCCCGAGGCGGAGCAGAACATCCTCGGCCTGCCGGCCAGAGAGCCGGTCTCGCTGCGCCGCTATGAAGTCAACGTGATGATCGGAGACGGCCGCGGCGAGCCCGGCGCGCCGATCGTTGCGGAGGACTACCCGATCTACCCGAACCTGCTCGGCCGCATCGAGCATATCGCGCGCCTCGGGACGTTGATGACCGACTTCGCGCTCATCAAGGCTGGAGCGCTGCATCGGGCCAACGGCGGCTATCTGCTTCTAGACGCCCGCAAGCTCCTGTTGCAGCCGTTCTCATGGGAAGGGCTGAAGCGCGCGTTATCGACCGGCGAGATCCGCACGGAGTCGCTGGGCGAGGCCTACGGATTGATCAGCACCGCCGCGCTCGAGCCCGAGCCGATCCCGTTGAAGGTCAAGGTGGTGCTGTTCGGCGACCGCATTCTGTACTATCTGCTGCTCGCGTACGACCCCGAGTTCGGCGAGCTGTTCAAGGTCGCCGCCGATTTTGAGGACGAGCTGCCGCGCAACGTGGACACCGAAGCGCTGTTCGCACGGCTCGTCGCTACGCTGGTGCGCAGGGAAGCCCTGCTGCCTTTCGACCGTGGTGCCGTGGCGCGGGTGATCGAGCACGGTGCGCGTCTTGGTCCCGACGGGCAGCACCTGTCCGCGCACCTGGAGACCCTGCTGAACTTGCTGCGCGAAGCCGACCATGCTGCGCGTCAGGCCGGCGCGGCCGCGGTGGACGATGCGTCGGTGGAGCGCGCTTTGGCGCAACAGGAGCGGCGCGCGAGCCGCGTCCGGGAGAAGATTCGCGAAGCGATCCTGCGCGGCGAGCTGATGATCGACACCGACGGCGCGAAGTTGGGACAGGTGAATGGATTGTCGGTGAGCTTCGTGGGTGCCTACGGCTTCGGGCATCCCACACGCATCACCGCGACTACGCGTCTGGGGGACGGCGAGGTAACGGACATCCAGCGCGAAGTCGACCTGGGCGGGCCGATCCACTCCAAAGGGGTGCTGATCTTGTCCTCCTTCCTCGCGTCGCGGTACTCCAGCGAGCGCCCGCATTCGCTCGCCGCCAGCCTGGTGTTCGAGCAAACCTACGGCGAGGTCGAAGGCGACAGCGCGTCGGTGGCGGAACTGTGTGCTCTGATCTCGTCGCTGTCCGGCTTGCCGTTGCGCCAGAACCTCGCGGTGACCGGCTCGGTCAACCAGCACGGGGAAGTGCAACCGGTGGGCGGCGTCAACGAGAAGATCGAAGGCTTCTTCGACATCTGCCAAGCGCGCGGGCTGACCGGCAACCAGGGTGTGCTGATCCCGGCTGCCAACGCCTCTCACATCATGCTCAAGAGGCAGGTTCGCGAGGCGGCCGCGGCGGGAAAGTTCAGGATCTATGCGGTCGCGAGCATCGACGAAGCGATCGAGCTGTTGACCGGAACCAGCGCCGGCGCGGCCGACGCCGACGGCAACTTCCCCGAGGGAAGCGTCAACTTCCTGGTCGCTGCACGCCTGCTGGAGCTCACTCTCGTGCGGCAGGCGTATGCCAACAAGGGCGCAAAGGTGAAGACGATCAGAAGAGGACCCAAGAGGCAGGCCCCGCCGACAACGCCATGAGCACGCCGCAATCCGACACCCGCACCCGGCGCGTGCTGCTGGCCTTCGACCTGCGAGCACCCTTCACCTCATCGCTCTCGGCCGCTCGCGCTCTGGTCGAGGCCCTCGGCGCAGAGTTGAGCGGGCTGTTCGTCGAAGACATCAATCTGCTGCGCCTTGCGGCCTTGCCGTTCACCCGCGAGGTCGGCGCCACCTCTGGAGTCTCGCGGCCCATCGAGCTACCGGATGTCGAGCGCGTTCTGCGGCTGCAAGCCGATGCTGCGCGACAGGCGCTGTCGGAGCTGGCGGCGGAACTGGCGGTGCCCTGGTCGTTCCGCGTGGAACGCGGAGATCTGGTCGACCGCGTGCTCGCCGAGATGAGCGAGACGGTGGCCGCCGTGCTCGTCCCGCCGGTGCTGGCACGAAAGCGCGAGGCGCCATCGGGCAAGCACTCCGAGCAGCGGCGCCCCGCGGGACAACGCCTGCTTGCATTATGGGATCGATCCGCCGCCGGAGTGGAGACGGTGGCGATGACGATGCGCCTGGCGGCCGTGCAACATGCCACGGTGACGCTGGCGGTAGTAGACGGCGAGCCGCACCCCAAGTCGCTGGTGAGCCTGCTGGCGTCTGCACCTCCGGGCACGCGCGTGCTGTCGCTGGCTCGATCCGACCCGGCCGTCTTGGCCGGCCAATTGCGCGCGGCCGGCTGCGATCTGCTGCTGCTGAGCTGGACTGCATTGGAGAGAGACCGGGATCGAATGCGTGCACTGATCGAAGGCGCGGGCTCGCCGGTCGTGCTGCTCGGGTGAGGCCGCCTGAGGACAGGCGGCCAGAGGGGACGTGCTATGATCGGTCATCAAGCACGAGGATTTCCCCGGCATGGACCAGCACCGCGACCCGGGCGCCAGCGCGCTGCTCACGGATCTGTATCAGCTCACCATGCTCCAGACTTATTACGAGCATGGCATGACGGACACCGCGGTGTTCGAGCTGTTCTTCCGCCGCCTGCCGCCCAAGCGGCGCAACTTCTTTCTCGCGGCCGGGCTCCAGCAGATCGTGGAGTTCCTCGAGCGGCTGCGGTTCACCGCGGAAGAGCTCGAGTGGCTCGCGCAGCAGGAACACTTCACGACGAAGTTCATCGACCAGCTTGCGCGCTTGCGCTTCACCGGCGATGTCGACGCCATGCCCGAGGGCACGGTGTTCTTCGCCCACGAGCCGGTCCTGCGCGTAGTGGCTCCGCTGCCCGAAGCGCAGCTGGTGGAGACGCGGTTGATGAACCTTCTGCATTTCCAGACCATGGTCGCCAGCAAAGCCGCGCGCGCGGTGCTGCAGGCGCCTGGGAAGATGCTGATCGACTTCGGGTTACGGCGCGCGCACGGTGCGGAAGCGGGAGTGCTCGCGGCCCGCGCGACTTATCTCGCTGGCATGAGCGGTACCGCGACCGTGCTCGCCGGTGCGCTGCACGGCGTGCCGATCTTCGGCACCATGGCGCACTCGTTCATCCAGGCTTATGACGACGAGCTGGAGGCTTTCGAGAGCTTCGCGCGCAGCCATCCGGAGAACATTACGTTCCTGATCGACACCTATGACACAGAGGCGGCCGCGCGCAAGGTCGCCCAGCTCGCGCCCAAGCTCGCGCACGACGGGATCGGCATCCGCGCGGTGCGCATCGACAGCGGAGATCTGGCCGAGCATGCGCGGCGCGTACGCAAGATCTTCGACGACGCCGGCCTGCAGTCGGTGAAGATCTTTGTCAGCGGCGGCATCGACGAGTTCACGCTCCACGAGCTGCTGTGGTCGCAGCGCGCGCCCATCGACGGCTTCGGGATCGGCAGCGGCATGGACACCTCCTACGACGTGCCCACGTTGGATTGCGCGTACAAGCTGCAGGAATACGCCGGCCGGGCGCGGCGCAAGCGTTCGGAGGGGAAGGCAACCTGGCCGGGGCGCAAGCAGGCGTACCGCAGCTACGCGTCCGACGGCCGTATGTCGGGCGATCTGCTCACCCTCGAGGGTGACGTGCAGCCGGGCGAACCGCTGCTCAAACCCGTGATGCGCGGCGGGCGCCGGCTTGCTGGGCTGGAAGCCCTGGAGCAGGCTCGAGCTCGGGCCCGCAACGAGCTAGCACGTCTACCCGATGTACTGCGTGAGCTGGAGCCCGCGCCGCCTTATCCAGTCATCATCTCCGACACGCTCAAAGCCCTGGCCGAGGAAGTCGACCGCGGGCAGTCCGCGGCCGCTCTCGGATAATCGCGGCCGGCCATTGTGCGGCCACGCCGGGCGTGCGGTCGCGGCTTACTCCGCGTGAGCTCCGGCTAGACGATCGACGAGGTCTTTATCGCTGCGCAGCTTCTCGGCCGGACCAGCGTACACGACTCTGCCATCGTCGAGCACGTAGGCATCGTCGGCGATCTCCAGGCTCATGCGCGCGTTCTGCTCGACCAGCAGCACAGAGATGCCCTCGGCGCGCATCTGCGCCACGATGCGGAATACCTCGCGCACGATGAGCGGCGCCAGTCCTTGAGACGGCTCGTCGAGGATCAGCAGTTTCGGATTGACGAGCAGCGCGCGCGAGATCGAGAGCATTTCCTGCTCGCCACCCGAGAGCTGCCGTCCCAGGTTCTGCCGGCGCTCGGCAAGCCGCGGGAACAGCTCGTAGATCCGTTGCGGGGTCCAAGGACCGCTGCGCGCGATCGGCACCAGCAGGTTTTCGTCGACGGTGAGGTTGGGGAAGATGCGCCGTCCCTCCGGCACGTAGCCGACGCCCAGAGCAGCGATGCGGAAAGGCGGCCAGGCAGTCGTCTGTCGCCCCAGAATCGTGACCTTCCCGCTCCGCGGCGGGGTGAGGCCCATCACGCTGCGCAGCGTCGTGGTCTTGCCGGCGCCGTTACGGCCCAGCACCGTGGTGATCTTCCCCTCGGCGACGGCGAGGCTCACATCGTGCAGGATGTGGCTCTTGGCGTAGAACGTGTGCAGGCCTTCGGCCTCGAGCGCGTTCATGTGGCCTTCCCCAGATAAGCAGCCTGCACCGCGTCGTCGCCCGCGATGTCCTGCGGGGCACCTTCGGCCAACAGGCGCCCCTGGTCCAGGACCGTGATCCGGTCGGCGAGGTGAAACACGACCTGCATGTCGTGTTCGATCAGCACGATGGTGTAGCGGCTGTCTTTGTGCAGGCGGCGGATCAGCGCCGTGATCTCCTGCGTCTCCTGGTCGCCCATCCCGGCGGTGGGTTCGTCGAGCAGAAGCAGCCTTGGCTTGAGCGCAAGCGCCATCCCGATCTCGGCGGCGCGCTGGTCGCCATGCGCCAGCTCCCCCACCAGCCGTGGCGCCTTCGCCGCGAGCCCCACCAGCTCGAGAACCTCATCGACGCGCTGCTTCAGCGCGGCCGCTTGGTGCCGGGTGATCCACGGCCGCAAGCAGTAGCCCGAGGCCGCCTCGGCGGCGATGCGCACGTTCTCGCGCACCGTGAGCTCGGGAAAGATCTCGGTGATCTGAAACGTGCGCGCCATTCCGATCTCGACGCGGCGATAGGCCGGCAGTGTAGTTACGTCTTCGCCTTCGAATACGATGTGGCCGGCGCTGGGTGGAAAGAATCCGCTGATGAGGTTGAAGAAGGTGGTCTTGCCCGCGCCGTTTGGACCGATCACGGCGCGCAGCTCGCCCGGTGCGACGTTCAGCGACACGCCGCTCACCGCGACCAGGCTCCCGAAGGTCTTGGTGACGCCGCGGACTTCGAGCAGGTTCACGCCGATCTCCCTCCACTGTGCGTGCGCGGCTGGCGCAGCCGATCGATGATCGTGCGGACCATCCCCGGCCAGTGCATGCCGAGCACCCCGCGCGGGAAGAACAGCACCATGAGCACGAAGATCGCACCCAGGAACGACATCCAATTCGTGGTCAGGCTGGACAGGTAGTCCTGCAGCACGACGAACACGGCCGCGCCGAGCAACGGACCCCAGAACGAGCGGATGCCGCCGAGCACGATCATGATGACGATCTCGCCCGATTGCGTGTAGTTGAGCATGGTCGGGTCGGCGAAGTTGTTCAGCAGCGCGTTCAAGGCGCCGGCCAGCGCCACGAACAAGCACGAGATCGTGAACGCGAGCCAGATGTGCTGCTCAATGGGGATGCCCAGGAAGCGGGCGCGCCGCTCGTTCTCCCGGATAGCGAGCAGCGTGCGCCCGAAGGGCGAGCGCAACAGAAAGCCCATTGCCCCAGTCCCGAGCGCGAACAGCGCGAGAACGAAGTAGTAGAAGAGCATGGGCTTGTGGAGGATGTCCGCGGTCCAGACCCCGAGATCCAGAGGCTGGCGCTCGAAGCCGCGCAGTCCGTCGTCGCCTCCGGTCAGGCTATTCCAGCGGAATGCGATGAAGTAGAACACTTGGCCGAAAGCGATCGTCACCATCGCGAAGTACACGCCGCGCCGGCGCACGATGAGCGCACCGAGCAGCGCGCCGGCGATGCCGCCCAGAAGCACGCCGAGCAGCACAGCGAGCGGCGTGCTGTGGGTGAACAGCTTGAGCGCCAGCCCCGTGCCGTATGCGCCCAGCCCAAAGTACGCAGCATGCCCGAACGAGAGCACGCCGGTGAAGCCGAGCAGAAAATTGAGCGACATCGCGGCGAGCCCCAGCACCACGACCCGCGTGCCGAGCGCCATGTAGCCCCCGATCATAGGCAGCCACAGCGGCATGGCGAGCAGCAGCAGCCAGATCGCGCCGAGCTTGAGAAACTGCAGTCTATGCTCGGCCATCACGACAGCAGCCCTTCTTCGCCGAGCAACCCGCGCGGCCGAAGCAGAAGCACAACTGCCATCATTACGTAGATCACCGCCTCGCTGGCCGCGGGCCAGAACACCGTCGTGATGCCGGCCGCGACGCCGATCAGCAGCCCGCCGAGCAGGGTCCCGGGCAAGCTCCCCACGCCGCCCACGATGATGGCGACGAAACTGGGCATCAACAGATTCGCTCCCATCGTCGGCTCGAGACTCAACTGGCCGCCAGCGAGCACGCCGGCCAGTCCTGCCAAGAAAATGCCGAGAGCGAAGTTGAAGCTGCGCAGAACGCGCACATTGACGCCGAGCGAGGAGACGGTATCGAGGTCGAAGGTCCCGGCGCGGATGCGCACGCCCAGCCGGGAGAAGCGCAGGAACAAGAACAGGCCGCCTACCGCAAGCGTCACCACCGCGACCATGAACAGCCGATACTCGGTGATGAAGAAGAACTTGCTGCTCAGCGGCTGTGACAGGAATTCCGGCACGCTGAAGGGGAGACCTTGCGCACCCCAGACCGCGCGTGTGACGTCCTCGAAGATGAACGCGAGACCGAACGTGAGCAGCAGGCTGTACAGCGGATCGCGCCCGTAGAGGCGATAGATCATCGTCCGCTCGATGATGAGCCCCAGCAGCGCCACCAGCAGCGGCGAGATGAGCAGCGCCGCCCAGAAGCCGACATAAGGGGCAATGGTGTAGGCGACGTAGCCGCCCAGCGCGAGGAAGCCGCCGTGGGCGAAGTTGATGACGCCGCTCAGGTTGAGGATGAGCGACAGGCCGAGAGCCATCAGCACATAGAAGGCGCCGATGATCAGTCCGTTGGTCACGTTGAACAGGATGAGATCGGTCATGAGTCCGCCGTACCCGAAAGTTGAGCCATTCGCGAGATCGTCTTCACCATGGGCCGCTTTTTCGGCCCGCAGAACAACGGGACCGTGAGGGTCACGGTCCCGTTCCGGTCTGGCCTACGCGCATCGACGATGAGCGCGCCTGCGACCTGCGATCAACTCCAGCGGATTGTGCAGCCCGTCTCGGCCACCGGACCCGCGGCTCTTTCGCCGGGGACCTTGGCGTGCACGGTGAACATGTTGTCGGGATCGCCCTTCGCGTCGTGGGCTTCGCCGGCAAACACGGTGCTCATCAGCTCATGGTCGCCCGCACGATAGTCCGGTTGCCCGGGCTGAAGCCCTACCTCGGGCGGAAGCTTGAACCCTTCCAATGCGTGTGCGAGCTTCACGCCGTCGAGCGTCTTTGCGTGGTTCGCGACCAGCGCGAAGGTCTGCACCGACGCGTAGCCGAACCAGTTGCGCGCAGACGGAGTCTGGCCCGTCGCCTTCTTCATCTTCGCCACGAACGCCTTGACGTGCGCATTGTCCGGCTGGTCCCACCACCATTCCATGGTCCACCAACCGATCCGGGCTTCCGGCGGTACGGCACGCAGGCTCTCCAGCTCGAACAGCGTGCCGCTCACCGTCATCTGGTTCTGCAGCCCGAATCCGACGAACTGCTTCAGGCTGTTCACCTGGTCGCCCCCGCCCATGACATCGATCAGCACCTTGGGGCCGTAGGCTCTGGCCTTGATGAGATAGGCGGAGTAGTCGGCCGTGCCGAGCGGCACGAGGTCGCCGGCGAACTCGCCCCCCGCGGCCTGCAGCTTCTTCACGAACGCCGCCTGCACGGAATGGCCGTACGCGTAATCGGGCGTGAGGAAGTACCACTTCTTGCCGAACTTCTCGATCAACGTCTCGGCGATCGCGTTCACGTCCATCGTCGTCGTGTTGCAGACGCGGAAGACGTTCCAGTGACAGTCCTTCCCCGTCACGCCATCGGTGTGGCCGCCGGAGACGATGTGGAGCACCCGTTTCTCGGACGTGACGCCCGCCATGGCCAGCGCGATGGCCGAATTGACGTCACCGATGATGCAGTTCACCTCGTCGCGGTCGATCAGCTTGCGCGTCTTCTGCACGCCGGTGCCGACGTTGTTTGCCGAGTCCTCGACGAGCAGCTCGACCTCGCGGCCCAGAACCCCGCCCTTCTTGTTGATGTCCTCGATCGCCACCTTGGCGCCTGCGACTTCACTCAGCGCGACGGCGGCATAGACGCCGGTCAGCGGATCCACCATGCCGAGCTTGACGGACGTCTCGCCACGCCCATAGCTCAGGATCGCGGGCGCAGCCAGCGCCGAGCCGGCCAGCGCGGCACCCGCTTTGAGAGCGGTGCGTCGGTTTATACGATGCATTGCTGTTCTCCTCCTTCGTTATTGTGAATGCCTTAGGTGCAACCGCGCGCCGCAATGATACCCAAGAACGCACGGCAAACGCTCAGACAGCTACATGCGCATTCCGTGCGTCGGCGAGGCAACTGCGTGTCCTAGGGGTTCCGTAAGCTAAATGTAAGCTGACGGCCCGCCTGGGCCCGCACTCCGAGTCGGCGCGCGGACCGTCCCGCGCGGGCCGCAGCCGGCGGTCGACGAGTCAGCCGTATGTGCGAAAGCGGATCGTCGGATCCCGCTGAATCTGATCCAGGAGCCCGACCTCCCAGCTGAGATAGGCGCGGGCGTGCTCCTCGAAGGCCTGGGCTTGCTCGTAGGGCTTGTACCAGACGTCGTCGGGCGCGGTCGTGGCGTTCGCGAGCCCGCTCTCCGTGTCGAGCTTCGCGTCGAGCCACGCTGCATTACCGCCATCGAGCACGCGAACCTGCGCTTCGGACCATAGCGCGCTCGCTTCCGCTGCTGCCAAATGAGCCAACGCCGCATCGTCCGAGGTCAGGACGAGCGTCCGCACTTTCGGCAACCGTGCTCGTGCGTCGCCCAGCCGCGAGCGCACCGCCCACCAGGCGCCGGGGATATGCCGGTCGCGGAACTTCAGGCTGGTCGAAAGATCGATCACTGCGACGCCGGACTCCCGCAGCCGCGCCGCTACCTCGCTCGCGGTGATCGTCTGCCATGCATTGAAGCCGGCGACACGCCGCTGTCGCGGGCCCTGCTCGACGGGCCAGCCGGCGAAGCCATTATCGCCCTCGGGCTCGAGCACATAGACGTGGTCCCAGCTCATCTGGTTGAGCCAGGACGCAGTCATCACGGAGCGCACGCGAGCCGGGTCTATGAGTACCACACGCGCACCACGCACGCCGATATACTCATCGGTGGCCTGGACCAGTTGTCCGCCCGGGGCGTGGCGCGAGCCGGCGATATGCGCGTGCTCGAACTCCTCGCGCCCGCGCACATCGAGCAGGAAGAGCGTGCGCGACGGGTCGCGCTGCCATTCCTCCACCATGTCCCGGCTGGCGAACTTGACGCCAAAGCGCTGTGCGACTCGATCGGCGGCGCGACGCGCTTTCGCGCTTCCTGCGACCGAGGGCGGCGGGGCGGCACGCGTCGACCCGTGCTCGCAAGCGAAGCCGGCCAGTTCCCAACCCATCGTGCCGTCCTTGAGCGCAACGACTTCGTTGGGCACCCCGGCGTTGCGCAACGATTGACACCCGATGATGCTGCGCGTGCGGCCTGCGCAGTTCACGACGACGAGCGTCGTGGCATCCGGCGCCAGGTCGTGGACACGGTACAGCAGCTCGGCGCCCGGGACATCGACACCGCCCGGGATGTTCATGCGGTGATACTCTTCGAACGGCCGCGAATCGAGTACGATGAGCCGCCTGTCGCTGGCCTTGAGGCGTTGGAGCGCGTCGGGCGTGATGTGCGGAGTCTCGAAGCGATGCTCCACGAACTCGCCGAACGCCTTCGAGGGCACGTTCACACCCCGGAACAGCTCGCCGCCACTGGCGTGCCAGCCGGCGCAGCCGCCTTGGAGGGTCGCGAGATCGCTGTAGCCCAACGCTGCGAGCTTGCCCGCAGCGCGCTCGGCCAACCCTTCGGTGCCGCTGTCGAGCAGAACGATGCGCACCGCGCGCCGCGGTAAGAGGTCCTCGACCATCAGCTCGAGCCGCGAAAGGGGCAGCGAGCACGCGAAGAACGGGTGCCCCTGATAGTGCACGCCCTGCTCGCGCACATCGAGCAGGGCAAGCTCGCCGCCGGCCAGGAGCAGCTCGCGTACGGTGGCAGCAGAAACTTCGCGGCTCATTGCCGACCCGCGCGGGCTTCCCGGATGTCCGGGTGCGCCGGGAAGATGTCCCACCTGCGCGCCTCGGCGTTGTAGTACTCACGGCGTCGCAGCTGCTCGAGGCCAAGGCCGTAGAGGTGAAAGTTGAGCAGCGGCGTGTCGATGTGGATGGAGTGCAGGTCGTCGGGCATGAGCGCCACACCTGCGCCTTGTCGCACCACCTGCCGCGCCTTCTCGCGCACGCCGCCCTCGGTCGCGCGCTCGTAGAACCGGTTCAGCTCGTCGCCACCCGAGACCCCGACGATCACCGCCCAGGTCGTATGGTTGTGTACAGGCGAGGTATGCTTGCCGCGCGCGGCGTTCGCATACAGCGCAAACCGGTGGTCCGCATCTTCGTGCAGGCGATACAGACATGAGCTGGGCTTCTCGCGCGGTCCCGGTGGGGGATAGTCCTCCTGCGTGAACAGATCGGTGCGCGCAGCAAGCTCCAGCAGCCGTGCTTTGATTGCCTCGAGGCCAGGGCGCGTGACGCCGTCGCGTGCTTCGATTGCGCGGATGTCGGCCAGAGTGCGATCGATTTCGCCAGCACGTTCGGTTGCGCGGTCCATGTCTTCTCCTTGAGCGGCCGTCCGATCCAGTTCTACGGGTTTGAAGATTCTACCGCCGAGCCGCGAACTCCAGAAGGTCGGGGCAACCGCCCGGATTCCTCCGGCCGCGCTACACTTCTCCTCACGGTGTACGACGGGGGACTCGCGCACGCCCCTCACAGCCCGTTGGATGGCCGAGGCGCTCGCCTGCCGACAATCCGGCTGATCGGGGAAGGCTTTCGCGGCAGGCTTGGGTCGTTGAGGTCGGGTTTCCCACGGCCTTCCGGGACTCCGCGGCGATCGCCGTCGCGTTCCGGGGCTGAGCGCCTGCTGGCGCCCAGTTGACTTGCGTCAAGTCCACTCCACGTAATGCAAGTAGCCTGTTGCTGAGTGAAGGACTTTTTCCATTCTTGATCAGGAGAGCGATCGGTGGCCATCGGTGAAATTTGCAACCGTGAAGTGGTCTTCGCGCGACGCAACGACACGGTCCGGGACGCGGCGCAACTGATGCGCGACTCCCACGTCGGAGATCTCGTCGTGGTCGAGGAGCGCAATGGGCGACGCGTGCCCACCGGCATTCTGACCGACCGCGACATCGCGGTGGGCATTGTGGCCAAGGGCCTAGACCCGGACGCGCTGGCGGTGGGAGACGTGGTGGGGCCGGAACTTGTGTCGGTCAAGGAGGACGCCGGGGTGTCCGAGACGATCGAGCTGATGCGCGCCAAGGGCGTGCGGCGCATTCCTGTCGTCGACGCGTCCGGTGCCCTCGTGGGGATCGTCACTGCCGACGACCTGTTCGACTTGCTCGCCGAAGAGCTGAGCGCCCTGGTCCGCATGGTATCCCGGGAGCAGCGGCATGAGGCAGAGTACCGAAGATAGGAGCCGGGGCGAGGGCCAGTCCGAGATGGCGGCATCGCAAACGCGGGATGTGCCGTTGCTCGAACGGGAGTGGCCGGACGCGCATGCAGTGCTGGTGCGCGCGCTGCGTGACCCGCAGTGCTACCCGCATCCGGTCGGCAGCGTCGAGCACATCGAGACGCATATCTCCGACCTGCTCCTGACTGGCCGCTACGCGTATAAGCTCAAGAAGCCGCTCGACCTCGGCTTTCTCGACTTTTCCACGCTCGCGGACCGGCGCTTCTACTGCCTGGAGGAGCTACGGCTCAACCGCCGGCTGGCGCCTGAGCTTTACCTGGATGTAGTGCCGATCACGGGTACGCCCTCGCATCCTGAGCTCGGGATAGAAGGTGAACCTATCGAATACGCGGTCCGCATGCGCCAGTTCGACCAGAGCGGCCTGCTGGACCGGGTGCTCGCGCGCGGCGAGTTGACCGCCGCGCACGTGGACGAGATCGCGCAGAGCGTGGCGCAGTTCCACGCGGGGCTGCCGGCGGCACCGGCCGACAGCGCATTCGGCACTGCGGACAGCGTCATGCAGCCCGCGCTGCAGAACTTCGAGCAGCTGCAGCCGCTCGCCGAGCGCGACGCCGACAAAGCGCTGCTGCGCGAGCTCAACGCTTGGACCCGTGCCCAGCACGAGACCCTGGCGTCTTTGTTCGAGCTGCGCCGGCGCGATGGCTTCGTGCGCGAATGTCATGGGGATCTGCACCTCGCCAACATGGTGTTGATCGATGGGCGCGTGCGCATCTTCGATTGCATCGAGTTCAACCCGCAGCTGCGCTGGATCGATGTCGTCAACGAGGCGGCCTTCCTGGCCATGGACCTGCAGCAGCGGCAGCGCGGCGATCTCGCGTGGCGGTTCTTGAATCGCTATCTGGAGATCACCGGCGACTATCCGGGCGTTCGACTGCTGCGTTATTACATGGTCTACCGCGCCATGGTGCGCGCGAAAGTAGCGGCGCTTCGAGCCGTTCAGGCCGACGTCGGGCGCTCGGCGCGGCAGTCGCTGCAGGCCAAGTGCCACGCGCACTTGATGCTTGCGCAACACCTGACCACGACGGCGGAGCCGGCGCTCCTCATCCTGCACGGGCTCGCCGGATCGGGCAAGACGACCGTCTCCCAGATCATCCTGGAGCATGTCGGTGCGATCCGTGTCCGCTCGGATCTCGAGCGCAAGCGGCTGCACGGACTGGATGAGGCCGCGCGAAGCGGTTCCAAGGTGGGGGGTGGCATCTATACGCGCTCGTCCGACGCGGCCACCTACCAGCGCCTGGCCGACCTCGCTCAGGAGGCGGTGCGCGGCGGGTTCACCGTGTTGGTGGACGCCACCTTTCTCGCCGCGATCAAACGCGAGCAATTCCGCTCGCTGGCCGCCAAGCTCGGTTGTCCCTTTGCGATCCTGCACGTGGAGGCCGCCGAATCGGTGCTCCGCGAGCGCGTCGCCCGGCGGGCGGCTGGCGGCACGGACGCGTCCGAGGCGAACCTCGCAGTGCTGGACCGGCAGCTGGCATCGCAGGACGCGCTCAGCGTGGAGGAGCGCAGCTGGACCGAGACTTTCCACACCGACCATCTGGACCGAGCCGCGATCGCACGACAGGCACGCGGACTCATGCAGCGGCTCGCCAGCGGCATCATCTAAACCCTAGGAGCACAAGCAGCATGGGCACACACGACCGTGAACGCAGTCATCCCAGACAACGCAAGGACCGGCAGATCGAGGAGGTCAGACACGACCCGTACCGCGAGCGGCACAAGCCGCCGGAAGCCGCAGTCTGCCCGGGCTGCGGCGTGGTGTTCGAGCGCGGCCGCTGGGTGTGGGCGGCGCGTCCCGCGACCGCGCAGGCGCATCTGTGTCCGGCCTGCCATCGCGTGAAGGACGAGTTCCCCGCCGGGCACGTCACTCTGTCTGGAACGTTCCTGGCCCAACATCGTGACGAGATCCTCGGGCTGGTGCGCAACGAGGAGGCGCGCGCCCGGGCCGAGCATCCGCTCGAGCGCGTCATCCAGATCTCGGAGGCAGCAGGCGAGATCACGATCACCACGACCGACCTGCATCTGCCCCGCCGCATCGGCGAAGCGCTGCAGCACGCATGGAAGGGCGAGCTCGACGTGAAGTACTCGGAGGACGAGTATCTCGTGCGCGTCCACTGGCAGCGCTGAGACGCACCGGAGCACCACGCACCGATGCCGTGGAATGAGTCCTATTACCCGCCAGCGATGTCGCATCTGCATCCGCTCGTGCGCGAGAAAGCCATCGAGATCGCCAATGCATTGCTCGCGGAGGGCCGCGACGAAGGCTTTGCGATCCGCGTCGGCATCTCGCGCGCCAAGGAGTGGGCTCGGCGGCGCGGGTTGTCGGAGGATGCCTCTTGGAGCTGACCTCGGGGCCTGAGTGCAGTTGCGCAGCGGTTCACGCCGGAGAATCGTGCGATGCGCGCTGATGCGAGGATCCGCGTAGCTCGTATGCCGCGATCGGGCCATCACCTCTGCCGGGATCGGCCGCGATGAGCGAGCACGAGGCTTTCCTCGCGTATGCCCCGCGCGGGCCGGGGCTCTTGTGCGCGGTCGTCTACTTTACGCTGGGCGACAGCGTGTGCGGCTGGTGGACCGGTTTCCGGGATTACGGCTACCTCCCGGCCTATTTCAAGCTGGAAGGGTTCTATTCGACCCGTGAACTCTCTCTTTTGGCGACAGAAGGCTCGGACTTGTACGGCGGGTGGCGGTACGACTATGCGCGTTCGCTTCCCGCGCTGGAGCCGCCGCTCCAGGTCGACGACGCACTCGCCCATCGACTGGCGCAGCTTCAGGAGCTGTTCTTCGATGAATGGCTGTTCGACCGCTCTGCGGTCCAGGCGCAGGAGGAGCTGGCGGCCTATGTGCAGAACGAGCTGGCGATCCAGGACGTAAATATTCGACACAAGAAGCTCAATCGGCTGGACCATCACGGCGCGGTCTGGATTTACCGCTCGCATGGGCTCGACGGCCAGGTCATCGACTATCTTGCTGCGCGCTGGCCGCTCGATTACGGCAAAGAGTAGGCGAGACAGCCGTATCGGCCTGACTGCTGTCCCGGACGCGGTGCCCGTCACGGGGTGATGCGTGGCCATCCATAACGCAACGATCGCGTCGATTTTCGAAGAAATCGCCGACCTGCTCGATATTCAGGGCGCGAATCCCTTTCGCGTCCGCGCCTACCGTAATGCGTCGCGCACCATCGGCGAGCTGGGCACGGACGTGAAGACCCTGCTGGAGCGCGGCACCGCGCTGACCGACATCCCGGGCATCGGCGAGGACCTCGCCAGGAAGATCGACGAGATCCTGCGGACCGGGAAGTGCGACTTCCTGGAACGGCTGCGCAAGGAGGTGCCGCCGGCCATCACCGAGCTGCTCAAGATCCCGGGCCTGGGCCCCAAGCGCGTGAAGGCGCTCTGGCATGACCTCAACATTCAGACACTCGAGCAGCTCATGCGTGCCGCCAAAGACGGCCGCATCCGCGCGCTCCCAGGCTTCGGGGACAAGACCGAGCAACACATCCTCGAGGCGGCGCAGGCACATCTCTCGCAGGCGCGCCGCTTCAAGCTGGCAGTAGCGGCTCAGTACGCGGAAGCATTCGCGGGCTATCTGCGCCGGGTCAAAGGGGTCGAAGAGGTCGTGATCGCCGGCAGTTTCCGTCGCATGCGCGAGACGGTGGGCGACATCGATATCCTGGTCGCGGCGGAGGAGGGCAGCGGGGTGATGGACCGGTTCACCGCCTACGAAGAGGTGAGGGACGTGCTCGCGAGCGGTCCAACGCGCGGCAGCGTAGTCCTCAAGTCGGGGATCCAGGTCGACGTGCGCGTCATCCCCAGGCAGAGTTGGGGAGCCGCGCTGGTCTACTTCACGGGATCCAAGGCGCACAACATCGCGATCCGGCGCATCGCGCAGGACAAGGGCCTGAAGCTCAACGAGTACGGGGTGTTCAAGGGCGACAAGCCGGTCGCGGGCGCCGACGAGATTTCCGTGTACAAGTCCATCGGGCTGCCTTGGATCCCGCCGGAGCTGCGCGAGGACCGCGGCGAAGTCGAAGCCGCGCAGGCCGGGAAGCTGCCCAAGCTGGTCGAGCTCGCCGATCTGCAGGGCGACCTGCACGTCCATTCCAAAGCGAGCGACGGGCACAACACGATCCGCGAGATGGCGCAGGCCGCGCAGGCGGCCGGCCTGCAGTACATCGCCATGACCGAGCACTCGCGCCGGCTGACGGTCGCGCACGGTCTCGACCCGGCGCGGCTCGCCAAGCAAGGCGCCGAGATCGACCGGCTCAACCGCGAGCTCGAGGGAATCACCGTCCTCAAGGGGATCGAGGTCGACATCCTCGAGGACGGAACGCTGGATCTGCCGGACTCCGCACTGGCGGGCCTGGACATCGTGGTCGCGGCCGTGCACAGCAAATTCGATCTGCCGCGCGCGAAGCAGACCCAGCGCATCCTGATGGCTCTCGACAACCCCGCGGTGTCGATCCTCGCACATCCCACCGGCCGGCTGATCGAGGAACGCGACCCCTACGACGTCGACATGCAGAGAATCATCCGCAAAGCCAAGGCGCGAAACGTCGCGCTGGAGGTCAACGCGCACCCGGAGCGCCTGGATCTGCTGGACATCCATTGCCAGATGGCGAAGCAGGAAGGCGTGCTGGTGTCGATCAATTCCGATGCGCACAGCACTTACGAATTCGGCATGTTGGGCTATGGGGTCGGCCAGGCACGCCGCGGATGGCTCGAGAAGAGGGATGTGCTCAACACCAAGAGCCTGAAGGATTTGCGGCGCTGGCTCAGCGAGCGCCGGAGCTGACCGCCCTCGCTCCAACCTCGTGCGCCTGCTAAGGGCGCGCACGCACCTCAGCCCTCGCGCCCCGGCGCCGCCTGGCGGGCGTGCAGGCGCGCGATGCTCTCCACTACGCTCGCCACCTCGTCGTCCGGCAGAGGGGGCCGGCACCGCATGCGGTTCCAGGCCAGCAACAATTCCAGCGCGACTTGCGCATCGACGCCACGCCACAGCAAGTGGCCGGTCAACGAGGCCAGCGTGCTGTTGCGCTCACCGTCGGGCACGCCTTCGCGCACGAGCTGGCGCCAATACGCCATCGGATGGCCGCCGCCGCCGGATTGGGTCAGAAGCCAAGCTGGGAGCGGCGCGATCTCGCGCTGCTCGGGGGAGCGGCCCAGCACCCACGCATAGCGCGCACCGCTGGGATGCACCGACGGAGGTGCCACCACACATCCGCCGTCACCACGCAGATCGATGCCGGGGCGCAGCCCCACCCGGTTCGAAACTCGGCCGCCAGGATGACGGAAATAGAGGTGGCGGCCGCCACCGCCAGTGGCGACCTCCACAGTGCTCGGAATCGGGCCCAGCTCGATATCGAGCTCCGCGAGGCTGAGCGCGCCTCCATGCCGCTCATCCACGTCCAGCACGACAATCCCCGATACTTCGCCCGTGACGATCGCAACGTTGCCGTCCGGCCAGCGCCGAAACCAGCGGGTGATCTCATCGACCGTCGCGCGGCGCTGCTGAAACTCCGTCCAAGCCACCAGCGGCCGCTTGCCGCGTGGCTCGATCGGAATCACCGACCAGCCGCGCGCACAGTAAGCCAAGGCGGCCGCGCGCAGCGCCGCTCTCGTTGCTGCGCTTTCGCGGCTGGGGGAAGGAGCTTTTTTCGCACCGGCCATCGCTGCCGCTTGCCTCACCTGCACTCGGCATGCACAGCTTACCCGCGCCCGAATCAAAGTGGGGCGCCGGACGCCGCTTCAACGACGAGCGGTGCGCGCCGGCGTCGGCCGGCGCCGCGGCAGACGCACGAGGTCGGTATGCCCAAAGCCCTTGGTGTAGTCGAGCACCGAGACGACCTGCGGCGTGATCTTGATGAGCGAGATCTCCTTGAGATCCGCTTCGTCCATCGCGGCGACCTCCTTGAACTTCCGGCCCAGCAGCGCGACCGCGTGGGCGATCTCGTCGCGCTCGCGCACGATCTCGGCATAGGCAGCCATGGACAGCCCCTTGATCCGGTTCCAGTCCTTGTACTCGCGGTCGACCGTGAGCGACACCTTCGGATTATTGCGGATGTTCCTGGCCTTTTGGGCGGTCTTCGAGCACATCACATATAGAGTGAGGCCGTCGTTGGCGTAGGTGACCGTGGTGGCCTGGGGCCAACCGTCCGCGCGGATCGTGGCCAACCTGAGCAGATCGTTGCGCGCGAGCAGAGTGAGAATCTGGCGCTGGATGGCGGCGTTCATCTGGACCTCCCGTGCGTGAGAGCGCTGAGCGGCACTCGGCCCTACATGCCCATCCCTTCGGGCATTGCCGGAGCAGCCTTCGCCTCGGGGATTTCGGCGACCAGGCAATCCGTGGTCAGGATCAGACCGGCGACCGATGCCGCGTTCTGCAGCGCATTGCGCGCGACCTTAGTCGGATCGATCACGCCCATCTCCGCGAGGTCGCCATACTGCCCGGTGGCTGCGTTGTACCCGAAACTGCCTGTTCCTTCCGCGATGCGATTCACGACGACAGACGGTTCTACTCCGGCGTTGGCCACGATCTGCCGCAGCGGCTCCTCGAGCGCGCGCAGCACGATGCGCACCCCGGCCGTCTGGTCGTCGTTGTCGCCCACGAGCTTGGTCAGGGGCGCACGCGACCGCAGAAAAGCAACGCCCCCGCCGGGGACGATCCCTTCCTCGACGGCCGCGCGCGTGGCGTGCAACGCATCGGTCACGCGGACCTTGCGCTCCTTCATTTCGGTCTCGGTCGCGCCGCCCACTTTGATCAGCGCGACGCCACCGGAGAGCTTGGCCGCACGTTCCTCCAGCTTCTCCCGGTCGTAGTCGCTCTTGGTGTCCTTGGCTTCCGCGCGGATGTGCTTGATGCGCGCTTGGATCGCCTGCTCGTCGCCCGCACCACTGATGATGGTGGTGTTGTCCTTGTCGATTTCGACACGCCTTGCGCGGCCGAGATCCTCGAGCCTGGCTTTCTCGAGCTTCAGGCCCAGTTCCTCGGCCACCACGCGCCCGCCCGTGAGCACTGCGATGTCCTCCAGGATGGCTTTGCGGCGATCGCCGAATCCGGGTGCCTTGACTGCGCAGGTCTTGAGCACACCCCGCATGCCATTGACAACGAGCGTTGCAAGCGCCTCTCCTTCCACCTCCTCGGCGATGACGAGCAGCGGCCGATTCACCCGCGTGATCTCTTCCAGCAGCGGCAGCAGTTCCGTGATCGCCGAGACCTTCTTGTCGTGGACCAGAATGTAGGCATCCTCCAGGATGCAGGCGTGCTTCTCCGCGGTGTTGATGAAGTAGGGAGAGAGATAGCCGCGGTCGAACTGCATGCCTTCCACGATCTCGAGCTCATTGGAAAGTCCGGACCCATCCTCCACCGTGATCACGCCCTCCTTGCCCACCTTGTCCATGGCCTGCGCGATGATCTCGCCTACCGAGCGGTCGTTGTTCGCGGAGATGGCTCCCACCTGCGAGATCTCGTTGCTGGTTGCGCAGGGTCTGGACACACGCTTCAGCTCCTCTACCGTCGCCACCACCGCCTTGTCGATGCCACGCTTGAGGTCCATCGGGTTCATCCCGGCGGCCACGTACTTCATGCCCTCCTTGACGATGGCCTGGGCCAGCACCGTTGCCGTGGTAGTGCCATCGCCGGCGACCTCCGAGGTCTTTGCCGCGACCTCGCGTACCATCTGCGCGCCCATGTTCTCGTAGGGGTCCTTCAGCTCGATCGCCTTGGCCACGACTACACCCGAGTTGGCCACGGTGGGCCCGCCAAACGCCTGCTCCAGGATGACGTTGCGGCCCCGAGGCCCCAATGTCACCTTGACCGCATCCGCGAGCGTGTCCACGCCGGCAAGCATCTTGTCGCGTGCGGCGTCGTGAAACAGCAATGTCTTCGTTGCCATGGGCACAGTGCTCCGTTGAAGAATTAGGCTGCCAGCCGCGCAGCGAAATAGTCGATTGCGCCATCCAAGGTCGCGAGCTTCGGGTAGTCGGCCTCGGGGACATCGACGCCCAGCTTCTCGTGTAGGCGCATCATGACGTTGAGAAAATCGAAGGAGTCGATGTCGAGCTGGTCACGCAGCGGACGCCGCGCGTTCAGCGTTGCGAAGTCGGCCTCCGGCGCCACGCTACCCAGGGCGTCGGTCACGGCGGTGCGGATCTCATCACGGTTCATGCGAGCTTCTCCGGTTCCTGCAGCAAACGATCGAGCGCCGCCAAGAACAATGCTCCTCGGTGGCCTACGCTGGCGCGGTGATCCGCGGACAACGTCGCGTTGACCACCGAGCGTGCGACGAGCGCACCGCTGTCCACCCAGGGCCGCTCCACGACCTTCCCGAAGCCCACCAGCGCCACCTGTGGCGGATAGATCACTCCATACACCGTCTCCACGCCCTGATCGCCGAGATTGGTCACGGTGATCGTAGCGTCGGACAGCTCGGAGCTGCGCAGCCCGCCGGCCCGAGCGCGGGTGATCAGGTCGGACAATGCCTTCATCATCTCCGTCGCACCCTTGCGCTCGGCATCGTGGATCGCCGGCGCGACCAAGCCGCCCCCACGCAGCGCGATCCCGACTGCCAGATGCACAGACCGGGACGGCTTGAACGCGCCGTCCACCCAGAAGCCGTTCAGCTCGGGGACCTCGGCCAGCGACATCGCCACCGCGCGCAGCAGCAGCGCCGCGAACAGGACGCGCTCGGTGACGGGGCGCTGTTCGTTCTCCCGCGCGAGCCAGCTCATCGCCCGCGACACATCGATGGTTGTGCCCAGGTAATAGTGCGGGATCTCGCGCTTCGAGCGCGCCATCGCGGCGGCGATCGCTTGACGCATCGCCGCGAGCCTGTCGGCGCGACCGGGCTTGGATGGCGCCGGAGCAGGAGCCTTGGCAGCGCGCTCCACGTCTTCGATGTTGATCACGCCATGCGGCCCAGTTGGCGTCACCTTCGTGAGATCGATCCCTAGCTCCTGGGCGCGGCGACGGGCGGCGGGAGAAACCTTCAATGCCGCACCGACGGGAGCGGGCGCGGGAGGAGCGACCTCGGGCGCACGCGCCTTCTCGGCGATCGCTGCACTCGGCGGTACCGCGGCGGGCACCGGGCGAGGCACGGGTGCTTCCCCCTCAGCGTGCAGCAGTGCGAGCACCTCACCCACCGGCACCTTGGTGCCCGGCTCCACCAGGAGATGGTCGACCACGCCGTCGTCCCAGATCTCCACCTCGATCGCGCCCTTCTGGGTCTCCACTACGGCCACCACCTGTCCGTGCTCGACATGTTGGCCGGGCTTGACCTGCCATTCCACCAGCGTGCCGGCTTCCATGTCGGCACCCAGCGAGGGCATGCGAAACTCAATCATGGCGCCCCATCAGCTCATCGACTGTTGCAACGATGCGCGGGACCGATGGCAGAGCCGCGTCCTCGAGATGCTTTGCGTAGGGCATGGGTACTTCGCGACTGCACACCCGTGCCACCGGTGCGTCGAGATCGTAGAAAGCGCCCTCGACGATCCGCGTGCAGATCTCGGCGGCCAGGCTCCCGCTCTTCCAGCCTTCATCCACGATCACTGCGCGCCGCGTCTTGCGCACCGAGGTGAGGATCGCCTCCGTGTCCAGCGGCCGCAGCGAGCGCAGGTCGATCACCTCCGCGCTGATCCCCTGGCGCAGCAGCTCCTGTGCGGCCTGCAACGTCTTGCCCAGGCTACCCCCGTAGGTGATCAGGCTCACGTCGCGTCCCTCTTGCCGTAGCGCCGCTTTGTCGATGTCCACCGCTCCCGCATCGGCCGGCAGCTCACCTTCCAAGTTGTACAGCAACGCGTTCTCGAACAGGATCACCGGGTCGGGATCCTGGACCGCCGTCCACAGCATTCCGCGTGCATCCTCCAGCGTGGCCGGTGCAACGATGCGCAGCCCGGGGATATGCGCGTACCATCCCTCGAGGCTATGAGAATGCTGGGCCGCGAGCTGCCGGCCGCCGCCCGTGGCCATGCGGATCACCAGCGGGACACCGACCTGACCCCCGGACATATGCCGCAGCGTAGCGGCGTTGTTCAGGATCTGGTCCAGACACAGCAGACTGAAGTTGACCGTCATCACCTCCACGATGGGCAGCATGCCGTTCATCGCGGCGCCGATCCCTGCACCCACGAAGGCCGATTCGGAGAGCGGCGTGTCCCGCACGCGCTCTTCGCCGAACTCTTCCAGCAGCCCTTTGGAGACGGCGTAGGATCCGCCGTAGCGGCCCACATCTTCGCCCATCAGGAACACGCGCGGGTCGCGCTGCAATGCCTCGCGCAACGCCGAGCGCAACGCTTCTCTGTATGTCGTGCGCATGGTCGTGCTCATCCGTTGCCTTCCGGACGCAATGCCGCGACGAAGGTGTCGAGCTGACGTCCGGTCGACCCCGTGTTGATCTCGCGGTCGGTCAGCGCGAGCCGCGCCCGCGGCGTCTTGCCCGCCTGCAGCGCGAGAGCGGAGAGGGCATCTTCGGCTCCCGACCCGCCGAGCGTGCAGAACACGGCGAGCTCCGCGGAGCCGAGCCGATGCCGAGCCACGAACGCGCGCATGGGCGAGCACACGCGGCCTGCCCATACCGGGGTGCCGAGGATGACGAGCGCATAGCGGGCCGGGTCGACCGCAGGGTCCTGCAGCTGCGGCTCGCGCCCGGTCAGGGCCTCGAAGATCGAGCGCAGATACCCGGGCACACCGGCGCGACTGCGCGTCTCCTTGAGTTCGCAGATGTCGCACGGCAGGCGTTTGGCGATCTGCTCCGCCACACGCCGCGTGTAGCCGGTGCGCGAGTAGAAAACGAGCAGGACCTTGTTCATGCGGCGCGTGTCATCCGGGCTATCCGGCGCTGCGGGATTCGCTCCGCTGTCCCGCGTCTGTTTGCATGTCAGCTTGCCGAACTCGCTGCGCGGGCATAGACGTGAGTCTCCAACTCCTCCACCGGCTCCCAGGTCCCGGCTTCGGCGAACGCCACGGCTTGCGCGATCTCACGTGCCACCTCGGCCTCGATCGATTCGAGATCGCCCTTGCCGAGATCGCCGCGCTGCTGCAGGCGCCGGACGTAGGTCTCGATCGGACAGCGATGCTTCCACTGTTCTACCTCGTGCTTGCTGCGGTACAGCTCGGGATCGTACATGGAATGCGCGCGGAAGCGATAAGTCTGCACCTCCAGAAAATAGGGCACGGAAAGCCTGCGGATCGTTGCGGCGGCTTGGCGCACCGCATCCCAGACCGCTTCCACGTCCATCCCGTCCACGCGCTCGGCCGCCATGTTGTAGCTGGCCGCCTTGGCGACCAGATCAGTGTCCGATTCCGAGCGCCACAGCGCCGTGCCCATCGCGTAGAGGTTGTTCTCGCACAGGAACAGCACCGGCAACTTCCACAGCTCGGCTAGATTCATCGTCTCGTGGAACTCGCCTTCGGCCACTGCCCCTTCCCCGAAGAAGCACACGGTGATGCGATTGCGCTTCAGCATCTTGTCCGCCAGCGCCAGTCCGGCGGCAACCGGCAACCCGCCTCCGACGATCGCGTTGCCTCCGTAGAAGCGACGCGACAAGTCGAACAGGTGCATGGAGCCCCCACGGCCGTGACTGCAGCCCTCCCGCTTGCCGTACATTTCGGCCATGATGTTGGCCGCGGGAATGCCGCGCGCGAGCGCATGACCATGCTCGCGGTAGGTGGCTACGATGGCGTCGTCGCTGGTGAGGTGTGGCATCGCACCGGCAGCCACGGCTTCCTCGCCGATGTAGAGATGGAGAAACCCGCGGATGTGACCGGCGCTGTACGCCTCCGCGCACTTCTCCTCGAAGCGGCGGATGCGGATCATCTCCCGCAACAGCGAAATGGAGGTCGCGCGCGGCAAGCTCACGCGGACGCCTCCTCAGAGAGTCTAGGCACACCCACGATCCCGGGTCGGCGTCGTTCCGCAATCGCTTTGCCGTCGATCCCCGCATAGGCGGGGCCCCTCGCCGGGTAGCTCATGCGGATGCCTCGAGCGTGGAGGTATCTCCCTCGGGCAGGCCCAGTTCGCGCGCCTTCAGCAGCCGGCGCATGATCTTGCCGCTGCGCGTCTTGGGCAGCGTCGGCAGGAAGGCGATTTCCTTGGGCGCCACCGCCGTCCCGAGGCGCTTGCGCACGAATCCCAGAAGCTCACGATTCAGCGGATCGCCGGCCGCATAGCCGGGCTTGAGCGCGACAAACGCCTTCACCACCTCGCCCACCACAGGGTCGGGCTTGCCGATCACGCCGGCCTCGGCCACGGCAGGATGCTCCATGAGGGCGCTCTCAACTTCGAATGGACCGATCAGGTGGCCGGAGGACTTGATCACATCGTCGGCCCGCCCGACAAACCAGAAATATCCATCGGCATCGCGCTTGGCCAGATCGCCGGTCAGATACCAGTCGCCGACGAAGCACTTGCGATAGCGTTCCTCTTCGTGCAGATAGGTGCGAAACATGGACGGCCACCCGCGCTTGAGCGCCAGCTCGCCTTCGGTGTCATCGGCGATCGTCTCGACATTGCCGTCGGACAGCCTCCGCACCACAGCCGCCTCGACCCCCGGCAGCGGCTTGCCCATCGAACCCGGCTTGATCGGCATGGAAGCAAAGTTGGCGACCATGATCCCGCCGGTTTCGGTCTGCCACCAGTTGTCGTGGATCGGCATGCCAAACGCTTCCTGGCCCCACAGCACGGCCTGCGGATTGAGCGGCTCGCCCACGCTGGCGATGAAGCGCAGATCCGGAAAAGAGTAGCGGCGCGCGGCATCGGCGCCGCCGCGCATCATCATCCGCACCGCCGTTGGCGCCGTGTACCACACGCTGACTCGCTGCTGCGAGAGGATCTGGTACCAGCGTTCTGCGTCGAAATCCGCCTCGTCCACGACCATGGTGACGCCATTGGTGAGCGGGGAAATGATGCCGTAAGAGGTGCCGGTGATCCAGCCGGGATCGGCCGTACACCAGAACACATCTTCGTGGTGGAAATCGAGGGCGAATTTCCCAGTGATGTGATGTGCGACCACCGCCTCGTGGACGTGAACGGCACCCTTGGGTTTCCCGGTCGTGCCGCTGGTGAAGTGCAGCAGCGCGAAGTCGTCCGGACGGGTTGGCCCGATGCGATAGGTCGGATCGGCCTGCGCCATCAACGACGGCAGGTCGAGCGTGGCGGACGGCAGGTCCGCCTGCTCCTCCTCGCGCACGATCAGCACGTGGCGGAGCGACGGCAGCGAGGCGCGGATCGGCTCGACCTTCTTGCGGTAGAGCGTATCGGTGGTGACCAGCACGCTTCCCTCGCCGATATTCAGCCGCGTCGAGATGGGCTCGGGACCGAAGGCGGAGAACAGCGGCGACACCACGCAGCGGTGTTTCAACCCTCCCAGGACGGCGAAGTAAAGTTCCGGGATACGCCCCGCCAATACGAACACGCGCTCGCCCGCGGCGACCCCCAATGCGGCGAGGACGTTGGCGAACCGGCTCGTCATCTCTGACAGCTGGCCGTAAGTGAAATCGCGCACTTGCCCGTTCTTGCCTAACCAGCGCAGCGCCAACCGGTCACGCCTGGCTCCGGCGGCGTGGCGATCCACGGCTTCGTACGCGATGTTGAGTCCCCCACCCGGCAGCCCCGTCAGCTCGCGCCGCGCCGACTCCCAGGAAAAGGCTGCGCAACCTGCGGCATAGTCGGGCAAGTTGGTTGCGCGCCCGGGGACGCTCGGCTTTACCAATAGATTCTGCACGGAGACTCCTCCTCGATCTGGGCGCTAGACAAGCTAGCAGCGTGCGGCGCGGTGCCCATTGACGCAGATCAACCGGGCCGCAGGGAAGCTCGCGCAAGCAACGGCTTGCCAGCGTCAAAATCGGTCATGCCGTTGACTTCGGTCAATACGCAACCCGGCACGCTGGGACATAGTTCGCGTCTGTTGCGTCAAATCGTCCTGCGGGCGCGGGCAGCAAACCACGGAGCTTGCCATGACGGGGAACCAGGCCACGACCACCAAGTCGCCGCAGCGCGCCAAGGGGACGCGCGGAAAGCCATCAACACCATCCAAGTCGCGCAAGGAAAACCCCCCGATGAGCGTGGGCGGCTCCAATCGGGACAAGGATCAGCCGGCAGAGCAGAGCGCGTTCACGCCCGAGCAATGGCAGGAGATGGTCGCCACCGCAGCCTACTATCGCGCGGAGCGACGCGGGTTCGAGCGTGGTTCACCAGTGGACGACTGGCTCGAGGCCGAAGCCGAGTTGAGACGCGCCCACGGCGTCGAGTAGGGACAAACGCCGCGGCGGACGAGCGGAGGGAATCGCGCACGTTCATCGGAATCGACGATAGCTTCTAGAGGGGCGGCGCGGCGCTTGGCCTTCCTCCCCGGCCGCGCCATTCCCCTTACGCGTCACGGCGCGGTTCTGGTTCGATCTCGTGACGCGTGCCCGGCGAACCTGCAGCGGCGCAGCGCCGGGCTTTTTTTTGCGCCTCGCAGTTGGCCGATCTGTGCTGACGGCACGGTGCGAAGCGGCTGCTGGACTGTGGTACGGTAATCGTTTCCGCAACGACACGATCGATCCGCCGTGCCGACAAAAACGCCCGAAGACCTTCGCAGTCATCGCTGGTACGGCGCCGAGGACCTGCGTTCTTTCGGCCACCGCTCGCGCACCCTGCAGATGGGCTACTCGCGCCAGGACTACGCGGGCAAGCCGGTGATCGCCGTCATCAACACCTGGAGCGAGATCAATCCCTGCCATACGCACTTCCGTGAGCGTGCCGAGGCGGTCAAGCGCGGCGTCTGGCAAGCGGGAGGGTTTCCGGTGGAGATGCCGGCGCTCTCGCTGTCCGAACCATTCCAGAAGCCGACCACGATGCTGTACCGGAATTTTCTGGCCATGGAGACGGAGGAGCTTCTACGCTCGTATCCGGCCGACGGCTGCGTGCTGATGGGCGGCTGCGACAAGACCACGCCCGCGCTGATCATGGGAGCCTTGTCCATGAACCTGCCCGCGGTGTTCCTGCCCGGAGGACCGATGCTGCGTGGCAACTGGCGCGGACACACCCTGGGGAGCGGCAGCGACTCCTGGAAGTATTGGAGCGAGCTGCGGGCCGGCAACATCGACGCGCAGGCCTGGTCCGAAATCGAGGAGGGCATTGCGCGCTCCGCCGGGCATTGCATGACCATGGGCACGGCCTCGACCATGACGAGCATGGCGGAGACGCTCGGGCTCACGCTCCCGGGGGCCGCTTCGATCCCCGCAGTGGATGCCAATCACCCGCGCATGGCCGAGGCTTGCGGGCGGCGGATCGTCGAGATGGTCTGGGAAGATCTGAAGCCCCGGGACATCCTGACGGCCGCTTCTTTCGACAATGCGATCACCGCGCTCATGGCGCTGGGAGGGTCGACCAACGCCATCGTGCACCTGATCGCGATGGCCGGGCGCGGCGGGATCAAGCTCGAGCTCGACCGGTTCGATGCCGTCTCGCGCAAGGTCCCGCTGCTCGCGAACGTCCGCCCGTCAGGCAAGTGGCTGATGGAGGACTTCTACTATGCCGGAGGGCTGCGCGCGCTGCTGGCCGAGCTGAAACCCCATTTGAACCTGAGCGAGCGCACGGTCAACGGCAGGACGCTGGGCGAGAACATCACAGGCGCTCGGAGCCATCAGCGCGACGTGATCGCGACGGCAGACAACCCGATACAGGCGGTGGGAGGGCTCGCCGTGCTGCGGGGGAATCTGGCGCCCGACGGGGCGGTGATCAAACCTACGGCAGCGGATCCCAAGCTGCTCCAGCACCAGGGTAAGGCCGTGGTCTTCGAGGATTACAACGACATGGCGGCCCGCATCGACGACGAAAGGCTGGACGTCGACCCGGACTCGGTGTTGGTGCTGCGCAACGCCGGACCGCTTGGCGGCCCCGGGATGCCCGAGTGGGGCATGCTCCCGATCCCGCGGAAGCTGCTCAAGCAGGGCGTGCGAGACATGGTGCGCATTTCCGACGCACGGATGAGCGGCACCAGCTATGGATGCTGTGTGCTGCACGTCGCGCCGGAATCTTTCGTCGGCGGTCCGCTCGCACTGGTCCGAGATGGCGACCTGATCGAGCTGGACGTCGCCGCGCGCCGCCTGGAGCTCAGAGTGGGCGACGAGGAACTGCGCCGGCGCCGCGCCGACTGGCAACGGCCGCAACCCAGGTATCGGCGCGGCTTTGGCGCTATCTTTCAGGACAATATCACGCAAGCCAACGAGGGCTGCGACTTCCGCGTGCTGGAAGGCATGGCCGCCACGCCGGAACCGGAGATTCACTGAGCATCCGAAGGCGGGCAACTGTTCCGCCGAGTCGGGCTTTTCGAACGCGTGGTGCCGGTGCATACTGCGGTTCTCCGGCAATCAACCGACGCGACGCCCATGCGGGCCTTTCACCACGCAGCCGCTGTGTTGCTTTGCGCCGCCGTCCTCCTGGGCTGCGGCCAGAACGTACTCAACGCGCCTCGTCCGGCCCCGTACGTCGATTTGCCCCGGCTGCGCGGAAGCGACCGGATCGAGTTGCAGCTCGAGCGCGGAAAACCGAACGCGAACCCGGACACGGACACGGCCGAGAAACTCGAGCCGTGGATCGGCCGGGCGGCGGATGCAGTCAGCGCCTACTACGGGCAGTTTCCGGTGGCCCAGACCCGGATGCTCGTCGAGCAGACCGACGGCAACGGCGTGCAATGGGCCCGTACATTCGCCCGCTCGGGCTTCGTGGTCCGCGTCGGCATGGGGAAGCAGACCAGCGCGTCGCAACTCGCGTCAGACTGGATGTTGACGCATGAGTTCGTGCATCTGGCGCTGCCGACGCTGCCGGACGAACACGACTGGCTGCAGGAAGGAGCCGCGACCTACGTGGAGCCGGTGGCACGCGCGCAGGCAGGCCAGCTCACACCCGAGCAAGTATGGGCCGAGTTCGCACATGGGATGTCCCGTGGGCTCCCGGGACCGAGGGACCGCGGTCTGGACAACACCTCCAGTTGGCCGCGAACCTACTGGGGCGGCGCCATGTTTTGCCTAGTGGCCGACATCGAAATTCGCAAGCAGACGGCCAATCGCTACGGGCTGCGCGACGCACTGCGGGGCATTCTTGCCGCTGGTGGTACCTTAGACCACCGCTGGTCGATCCGCGAGACGCTCGTCGCCGGCGACCGTGCCGTGGGCGTGCCGGTGCTAACGCAAATGTATGACCAATGGCGCGCCGCGCCGGTGCAGGTGGATCTGGAGGCGCTTTGGCATCAGCTCGGTGTGCAGCGCGAGGGCCGGGTCGTGGTGCTGGATGACACCGCTCCGCTGGCTGATGTCCGGCGGGCAATTACGGCGCAACCGGTGACCGCTGCGGCAGACGACGACCCTTCCTCGCCGCTTCAGGCGGACTGAGCCGTATCCGCGTCAAGTCCGCTTCTGCCCGGGAGCCGGGTGGATCGGATCAACCCAGTGCACCTGCTCCGGCTGTTCGACCGCAGGGATGTCGAGATTCACCACCACCGGCTCCTGCCCCGAGCGGACCAGCACGCAGGATAGTGGCGCATCGTCACTGGCGTTGATCTCTTGGTGCGGCACGAACGGCGGCACGTAGATGAAGTCTCCCGGACCCGCCTCGGCCATGAACTCCAGCTGCTCGCCCCAACGCATGCGCGCCTTGCCGCTCACTACGTAGATCACGCTCTCCACCGGGCCATGATGGTGCGCGCCGGTCTTCGCCTTCGGATGAATCACCACCGTCCCGGCCCATAGCTTCTCGGCGCCGGCCCTGGCATTGGTAATGGCCGCGGCGCGGTTCATGCCCGGAGTTTGGGGCGTGTTGGCGTCGAGCTCGGTGCCCTTGACTACGCGCACCCCGTGGTATTTCCATTTCGACTCGGCGGACATCGGTCTGAGCCTCACGCGCGACTACGCGCAACAGGATCTGCGGGGATACATTGCGGCATCAGTGCACCGGCGCGGCCGGGTGCTCGAGCGCGGAGCGCAGCACTCGGGCAACATGCACCGCTTCGCGTCCTGTCGCATCCCGGATCTGATGCCGGCAGCTTACTCCGTCGGCGACCACCACCGCTCCGGCTGGCGCCTCGCGCACTTTCGGCAGCAGGCTCGCTTCGCCCATCCGCAAGGATAGATCGAAGTGCTCGGCCTCATACCCGAAGGCGCCGGCCATGCCGCAACAGCTCGACACCACCGGCTCGACCTGGAGTTCCGGCACCAGGCGCAGCGCGTTCTCTACCGCGGGCATGACGCCGAAGGCCTTCTGATGACAGTGGCCATGCAGCAATGCGCGCTTGGCGGCCAGCGGCGTGAACACCAGCTTCCAGCGTCGAGCCTGCCGTTCCCGCTCGATGAACTCCTCCAGCGTCAGGGCTTGCTCGGTGATCGGGCGGACCATCGCCGCCGGCCACAGGGCGCGCAGCTCGTCGCGCAGCGTCAACAGACAGGAGGGCTCGAGTCCCACCAGCGGCACACCGCGCGCAGCGAACGGACCCATCGCATCGATCAATCGCCGCTGTTCCGCACGCGCCTCGTCCACGAGACCAACGGCCAAGAACGTACGACCGCAGCACAACGGGCGGCTCGCGTCTAGAGACCGCGCGAGGCGCACGAAATATCCCGCGGCATTCAGCAGTTCGACGGCTGCATGCAGGTTCTCCGGTTCGAAATAGTTGTTGAACGTATCGGCGAGCAGCACGACTTCCGCGGGCCCTTCTTCGGCCATCGAAGCGCGGGCCGATGACAGGAATGTGTCCCGGCGCCATGCGGGGAGCGACCGTCGAGCCGACAACCCGAGCGCTTTCTCCGTGAGCAACGCGAGCCCCGGTATGCGGTCGCGCTGGTTGAGCAGGAACGCGAGCCGTGCGGCCCACGGCGCGTACCGGGGTAAATTGGCAATGAGCCTTTGGCGCACGCTGAGGCGGCGGCCTTGCGCGTGCTGATACAGCACCTCGACCTTCATGCGCGACATGTCCACACCCGTCGGACACTCGCGCTTGCAACCCTTGCATCCCACGCACAGCTCGAGTGCTTCGAGCATGGCGGAGGACGTGAGTGCGTCGGGGCCGAGCTGCCCCGACAGAGCCAGGCGCAGCGTGTTGGCGCGGCCTCGGGTCAGATGCTGCTCGTCGCCCGTCACCCGGAACGAAGGGCACATGGTGCCTGCGTCGAACTTGCGGCAGTGGCCGTTGTTGTTGCACATCTCGACGGCCGGTCCGAAGCCGCCCCACTCACTCCAATCCAAGCCGGTGCGCAGGGGCTGCACGGCATAACCCGGTTTGAACCGGAACAGTGAAGCGTCGTCCATCCGCGTCGGACGCACGATCTTGCCGGGATTCATCAGTCCCCTGGGATCGAACAGCGCTTTGATCTCGGTCAGCGCGCGGGCAAGCCGCTCGCCCAGGACCGGCTCGATCCACTCGGAACGCACCAAGCCATCGCCATGCTCGCCGGAGAATGCCGCGCCCTTGAACTGCTTGATGAGCGCGCATGCTTCCTCAGCGATGGCGCGCATCTTCTGCGCGCCGTCGGTCTTCATATTGAGCACGGGGCGCACATGCAGCGTGCCGACCGAAGCGTGCGCATACCAAGTGCCCTTGGTGCCGTGCTTCTCGAACACTCGCGTGAGCTTGTCGGTGTATTCGGCTAGGTTCTCGAGCGGGACCGCGCAATCCTCGATAAAGGAGACCGGTTTGCCGTCGCCCTTCATGGACATCATGATGTTGAGCCCGGCCTTGCGCACCTCCCAGACGTCGCGCTGCAGCCGTGCGTCGGTGATTTCGACCACCGAGCCCGGCAGGCCCAGATCAGCCACCAGCGTCGTGAGATCGCGCAGCTTGCGCTCCTGCGCCGCCTTCTCGTCGCCCGCGAACTCGACCAGCAGGATCGCTTCCGGCTCGCCACGCAGGAACTGCTCGACCACCGGGCGAAATGCGGCGCTGTCCCGCGCCAAGTCGATCATCGTGCGGTCGACCAACTCCACGGCGTCGGGCCGAAGCTGCACGATGTGCCGGGTCAGTTCCATGGCCCGGAGGAAAGTCGGGAAGTGGCACACGCCCAACGCCTTGTGCGCGGGAGTAGGCGAGAGCTTCAGTCGCAAGCGCTTGAAATAGGCAAGCGTGCCTTCGGAGCCTACGAGCAGGTGCGCCAGATTGTGCGGCAGGTCCGGGCACACCATGTCCAGGTTGTACCCCTGCACTCGGCGCAGCACCTTGGGCCAGCGGGCCTCGATCTCGGCCGCTTCGCGGCGCGCGATGGCGTGAATGCCTTCCGCGAGCGCCCGCAACGTAGACGGCGCGCCAGCAAGATCCTCGCTCGGCCCGAACGTGGCCTCCTCTCCGCTGGACAGCCAAGCGTCGATTCCCAGCACGTTGTGCACCATGTTGCCGTACCGGATCGAACGCGAGCCACACGAGTTGTTTCCCGCCATCCCGCCCAGCGTAGCCTGAGCGGAAGTCGACACATCGACCGGAAACCAAAGCCCATGCGGCCGCAGCTCGACGTTGAGACGATCGAGCACCAGGCCCGGCTGCACCACCACCTCCGCCCGCGCCGCGTCGAGCTCGAGCACTCGGTTCAGGTATTTCGAGTTGTCGATGATCAGGGCCGCACCGACCGTCTGGCCGCACTGCGAAGTCCCCGCACCGCGCGGAAGGATCGGCATCTCCTCGTCTGCTGCGATCTGCAGCGCTGCACGCGCCGCGTCCTCCGTGCGTGGGACCACCACTCCGACCGGTTCGATCTGGTAGATGGAGGCGTCGGTGCTGTAACGACCGCGCGAGAACGGATCGAACAGGACCTCGCCGTCCACCTCACGCCGCAGCCGCCGCTGGAGCGAAGACGCCGCGCTCGCCGCCGAAGGCGAGTGGAAGTGGATGGGCTTTGCCGGGGCGTTCATGAGGAGGGATGCGCACTGCACACGCAGGTGATCCGGCAGAATATCATCGCTGGCGCGACGCTGGTTGAGTCACCCGCCGAGTTTCGGTAGGCTCGACCCTTTCCGCGCGGCAGGAGGCAGTCATGTCGATGCAGAGCAAGTTCCATCACCCTGGGCGCCACTTCCTGCAGATCCCGGGACCGACCAATGTACCCGACCGCGTGCTACGTGCCATCGATCGGCCCACGATCGACCACCGCGGGCAAGAGTTTGCAGAGCTCGGGCGCGAGGTACTGGAAGGCATGCAGCGGGTCTTCCGCACCCGGCATCCGGTGATCATCTATCCGGCATCGGGCACAGGCGCCTGGGAGGCCGCGCTGGTCAACACGTTATCGCCCGGCGACCGCGTGCTGATGTACGAGACAGGGCATTTCGCCACGCTATGGCGTCGCATGGCGCAACGCCTGGGATTGGATGTCGAGTTTCTTCCTGGTGACTGGCGGCATGGCGCGGATCCTGCCGCGATCGAAGCGAGTTTGGCGGCAGACCGTCAGCATGCCATCAAGGCGGTCTGCGTAGTCCACAACGAAACCTCCACCGGTGCGGTCACGCGTGTGAGCGAGGTCCGGCGTGCGATCGAGCGCGTTGCGCACCCCGCATTGCTGATGGCCGACACCATCTCGTCGTTGGGCTCGATCGATTACCGCATGGACGAGTGGGGCGTGGACGTCACTGTGGGGGGTTCGCAGAAGGGCTTGATGCTGCCGCCCGGCTTGAGCTTCAACGCGGTCGGCAGCAAAGCGCTGCGCGCTGCAGAGTCGGCACGCCTGCCACGCTCCTACTGGAACTGGGAGGAAATGCTCACGGCAAACCGTGCCGGCTACTTCCCTTATACGCCAGCGACCAACCTCCTGTTCGGACTGCGCGAAGCCCTGCAGATGCTGCAGGAGGAGGGACTCGACAATGTGCTGGCCCGCCACGCGCGACTAGGCGAGGCTGCTCGGCGCGCGGTGCGCGCCTGGGGGCTCGAGATCCTGTGCGCGAACCCGCTCGAGCAAAGCAACTCGCTCACCGCGATCGTCCTGCCGGAGGGACACGATGCGGACCGGCTGCGCGCGATCGTCCTGGATCGCTTCGATATGTCGCTCGGCGCGGGCCTGGGCAAGCTCCAGGGCAAGGTGTTCCGCATCGGTCACCTCGGGCACTTCAACGAGCTCATGCTGGCGGGCACGCTGTGCGGGGTCGAGATGGGGTTGGCGCGGGCTGGGGTTCCGTTCCGCAGCGAGGGCGTGGCAGCGGCATTGCAATTCCTAGCCTCCGAGGAGGGATTGGGTGTCCGGGACGAGGCGGCGTTGCTTTCGGCCTGAGCGCGCCGATCCCTGCACACGTGGTTGAGCTGGCCTCAAGAGCCGGCGCGACTGCCGTCCAGGCTACACGTCCCGCTCGGATCGCCTATGCTTAGGTTAAGAGCGAGCGGGTTCGCACCGTCCGAGGAGGAATCAGCGATGGAACAGATGGCCAATGCCGGTTCGTCGGTCCCGATCCCCGGGGTTCGCCGGGTTCCACGGAACAGCGCTTTTCGCTGGTTGGCAGGGGGCTGGAGTGACCTGTGGCGGGTCCCTTCGCTCAGCCTGCCCTACGGCGTGCTGGCGGCGCTAGTCGGGGCCATTCTGCTGTGGCTGTTCCGCGACCAGACTTATCTGGCCCCGGCGCTCAGCTCCGGCTTCTTGCTGCTCGCGCCGGTCCTGGCCATCAACCTCTATGCGCTGTCGCGCCGCCTCGAGCGCGGGGAGCCGGTCGACTCCGTGCATGTGCTCGACGATTGGCGGCATAACCGCGCGGCGATTTCGCTGTTCGGACTCGTCCTTGCACTCACGCTGCTCGCCTGGGAACGCATCTCGGCGGTTCTCTTCGCGTTGTTCTACGGCGGCGACGTACCCGAGCTCACCCGCTTCCTCGAGGACGTCTTGTTCTCCGGGCGGTATCTCGACTTCGTGGTCGCGTATTTCGCCGCGGGTGCCGTGCTTGCCGTCGTCGTGTTTTGCATCAGCGTCGTGTCATTGCCCTTGATGCTCGACCGCGACATGGATACCGTCGCCGCGATCTTGACCAGCCTGCGGGCGGTGCGCGCCAACCCCGGCGCGATGCTGGTGTGGGCTGCGCTCATCGCGCTGCTCATGGCACTGGGCTACGCCACGCTCATGATCGGGGTGGTCGTGATCTTCCCGCTGCTCGCGCACGCCACTTGGCACTGCTACCGGGACGTCGTCGACTAACCCCGTCGCCGAACGCGGTCGGGGCTCAGGTCGCGTCATCCGCCTCGAGCGAACCACTCGCACCCGCGACTGCGCCCCCGCTGCCCGCGGCCGCACGCATCAAGCGATCCCGTACCGCCTCCCACTCCGGCCGCTCGGGCGGTAGCTCCACCACGATCACGCCACAACCCGAACGGTCGAGCAGCCGTAATAGTGCGTACAGGTCGTGGGCATACCCCTGCGCGTCTGTCGCAGCCCCTTGCCACAGTGTCGCGCGCGAGTCGCTTGGGCGAGCGCGACGGGCCAGCACAGCTACCGGTACCCGGAGAGATTGCTCGCGTACCACCCGGTCGAGGTCGGCCGCCGCCGCGAGGATCATAGGCGCGCTGGGCGCGTAATGCGCAGCCAGCATGCCCGAGGCCCGCGGCGCATGGGCGCCCGGACGCGCTACCGGGACACCGATCGCCAGCTCGATCTCCGCTGCACCGATTCGTCCCGGCCTCAGCAGGACCGGATGGCCCGAGGAGAGGTCGAGGATCGTCGATTCGATCCCGACCTCGCAGGCGCCGCCATCCAGCACCAACTCGACCGCGTCGCCCAGCTCCTCACGCACGTGCTGGGCGCTGGTGGGACTGATGCGCCCGAACCGGTTTGCTGACGGCGCTGCGATGCCGCCGCCAAAGGCCTGTAGCAACTGTTGCGCAACCGGGTGCGACGGGACGCGCAAGCCGACCGTGTCCTGACCTCCGGTGATCTCGTCGATGACGCCGGGAGCGCGCATCAGGATGAGTGTCAGTGGACCTGGCCAGAAGCGCTCGGCCAGCTTCTGCGCAGCGATGGGCGCGTCGCGTGACCAGAGCCGGAGGTCCTGCGCGCCCTTCAGGTGCACGATCAGGGGATGGTCGGCCGGCCGCCCCTTCACCTCGAAGATCCGCCGCACTGCGGCGGCGTTGGAGGCATCCGCTCCGAGCCCATACACGGTCTCGGTGGGGAACGCGACCAGTGCGCCCGCGCGCAGGACCTGCACCGCCCGCTGGATTTCGGCGTCCGGCGCAATGGCGCTCATCACGAGCACCTCAAGACGACGTGAGGCGCAACAGCGCCTCGCGGTATTTCTCGGCGGTTTTCGCCAGCACCTCCGGCGGCAGCGGTGGGGCGGGAGGTTTCTTGTCCCATTTCTGCGCCTCCAGCCAGTCGCGCACGTACTGCTTGTCGAAGCTCGGCGGGCTCGAGCCGATGTGATACCGCTCCGCCGGCCAGAAGCGTGAGGAATCCGGCGTGAGCGCTTCGTCGATGAGGTAGAGGCACTGCGCGGGATCCGTGCCGAACTCGAACTTCGTATCGGCAATGAGGATGCCGCAGCCGCGCGCATAATCCGCCGCCTCGGTATACAGTTGAATGGCCTTCTGGCGCACCTCTGCGGCCACTGCCGAGCCAAGCAGCTTCTCGACCTGCGCAAAGGCGATGTTCTCGTCATGCACGCCCGCCGGCGCTTTGGTCGACGGCGTGAAGACCGGTTGGGGCAATTGCTGCGCCTCTTTCAGGCCCTGCGGGAGAGCGAGGCTGCAGATGGTGCCGCTGCTCCGATATTCCTTCCATCCCGAGCCCGCCAGGTAGCCGCGCACGATGGCCTCGATCGGCAGCGGGCTGAGACGGCGCACGACGAATGCGCGCCCTGCAACCTGAGCGCGCTCCGAAGCGCTCACGAGCGCTTCCGGATCGACCTCGAGCAGGTGATTGGGGATGACGTGCGCGAGGCGGCGGAACCAGAAGATCGATAGGGCCGTGAGTACCTCGCCCTTACCCGGGACCGGGGTCGGCAGCACCACGTCGAAAGCGGACAGCCGGTCCGTCTGTACGATCAGCAGCCGCTCCTGGTCCACCGCGTAGATGTCGCGCACCTTGCCGCGATGGAGCAGCTGCAGCGAGGTGAGGTTCGATTCGAACAGCGGTGGGTTCCCGACTCCGGTAGTCACGCTTCGTGCACCCCGCCTCAAGCGGTCTTCAGCCGGTCGGCTTGCGTATCGGACGTGAGCAGCATCTTGATCTGCATCGCCACCGCCAGCGCGGCCTCCACCGTGTCGGCAAGCACGGTGTAGTGACCCATCTTGCGCCCGGGGCGCGCCTGCGCCTTGCCGTATAGATGCAGCTTGGCGCGCGGATGCCGGAGCACGTGCTCCCACCGCGGTTCGCCGGCGGCCCAGAGATCACCCAGCAAGTTCACCATGACCGCGGGACAGTGCAGCTCGGTCGCCCCGAGCGGCAGCCCGCAAAGCACGCGAGCCTGCTGCTCGAACTGCGAGGTCACGCAGGCGTCTATCGTGTAGTGCCCGCTGTTGTGCGGGCGTGGAGCGATCTCGTTGACCACCACGCGCCCGTCGCGCATGACGAAGAATTCCACGCACAGCACACCGCAGTAGCCCAGCCGCTCGGCAACCCGGCGGGCCGCCGCACGCACCGAGTCGGCCACCGCATCGGACACGCGTGCCGGCACGATGCTCACATCCAGGATGCCTTTGGCATGGGCGTTCTCGGATACCGGCCACGCCGACACCTGTGCATCGCGGCTGCGCGCCACGATCACCGACAGCTCCAACTCCAGCGTCAACAGCCTCTCGAGCACGCACGGCTCGGTACCGAGCTCAACGAACGCCCGGCGCGCCTCATCCACCGTGGCGACGCGCACCTGGCCCTTGCCGTCATAGCCGAGCCTGGAGCGCTTCATGATCCCGGGCAGCAAACCAGCCACTCCGCCGTCCAGCTCCTCCAGCCGATGCACAGCTCGGAAGGGCGCGACCTCCAGACCGATCGAGCTGAGGAACGTCTTCTCGGCGATCCGGTCCTGCGCCACCGCCACACTCTCCGCACCGGGGCTCACCACGCAGTGCCGTGAGAGGAATTGCAGCGCGCCGGCCGGCACGTTCTCGAACTCGGTGGTGGCGGCGGCGCAGCGTGCGGCGATCGACTCCAGCGCCTTTGGATCGAGATAGTCGGCCACGATGTGCTCGTCGGCCACGCTGCCTGCAGGGCCGTGCACGCCGGGGTCGAGGACGAGCACCTTGTACCCCAGGCTCTGAGCGGCCATGGTGAACATGCGGCCGAGCTGGCCGCCTCCGAGCAAGCCGAGCCAGGCGCCGGGAGCGATCATCGGTTCGTGATCACTGGACGGGCGGCAGCTGCATCGCTTTCACCGCCGCCGCTTGCGCACCGCGAAACTCCGCAAGCTTCTGCGCCAGCGCTGCATCGGTGTTCGCCAGCAACGCGACCGCGAACAAGCCCGCATTGGCGGCGCCCGCCTCGCCAATGGCGAACGTGGCTACGGGGACCCCTTTGGGCATCTGCACGATGGACAACAGCGAGTCGATCCCCTGCAGGTGCCGGCTGGGCACCGGCACGCCCAGAACCGGCAGCGTGGTCTTCGCGGCCAGCATTCCGGGAAGGTGCGCCGCGCCGCCGGCGCCCGCGATGATGCAGCGCAGGCCCCGCTGCGCCGCCGCTTCGGCGTAGCGGAACATCTCGTCCGGTGTGCGGTGCGCCGACAGCACGCGGCATTCATGTGCCACGGCGAATTTCTCGAGCTGGCGCGCCGCATGCTGCATGACGTCCCAGTCGCTGTCGCTGCCCATGACGATCCCGACCAGTGCGTCGTTCATGTCCTCTGCGCCTCAGCCGATGCGAACCGGCGCGCGCCGATGGGCCCCATCACGCCGACCGCTCGCCGACCTTGATGATCTTCAGCGTGTTCGTTCCGCCCGGCTGGCCGATCGGGTCGCCCAGCGTCACCACGATGAGGTCCCCATCGTTCACCACACCGGCGTCCACCAGCTTCTCCTCGGCCAGCCGCAGCAGCGTCTCGCGGTTGTCGCCGACGTACTGGAGCATCAGCGGATAGACATCGCGAAACAAGGACAACCGGTAGCGCGTGGAGACCTCCGGGGTCAGCGCGTAGATCGGCACGCCACAGTTGAGCCGCGACATCCACAGCGCGGTGGAGCCGGATTGCGTGAGCGCCGCGATCGCCTTGACCTTGAGATGGTAGGCGGTGAACAGCGCACCCATCGCGATGGATTGGTCCACGCGCGTGAAGATGCGGTCCAGGAACTCGCGGTCCAGTGTGACCTCGCTCGACTTCTCGGCCTCGAGGCATACGCGCGCCATGGCCTCCACGGTCTCTACCGGATATTTTCCGCTGGCGGTCTCCGCCGAGAGCATCACCGCATCGGTGCCGTCGAGCACCGCATTGGCCACATCCGACACCTCGGCTCGGGTAGGCACCGGATTCGTGATCATGGACTCCATCATCTGGGTCGCGGTGATGGTGAGCTTGTTCTTCTCCCGAGCCAGTCGAATCATGCGCTTCTGCATCGCCGGAACCGCCGCGTCGCCCACTTCGACGGCGAGATCTCCGCGCGCCACCATGATGCCATCCGATGCGTCGATGATCTCGGCGAGCGCGGTCATCGCCTCCGCCCGCTCGATCTTGGCGATCAGCAGAGCCTGGCCGCCTGCCGCCCGCATCAGCTCGCGCGCCATGTACATATCGGCACCGGTTTTGGGGAAGGACACGGCGAGAAAGTCCGCCTTGAGCTGGGCTGCGACCTTGATGTCGTCCATGTCCTTGGCGGTCAGCGCGGGGGCCGTCAGCCCGCCGCCCTGTCGGTTGATGCCTTTGTTGTTGGACAGCGGACCGCCGTGCCGGACCACGGTTCGAATCTCGGATCCATGCACCTCGCGCACGTCGAGAACGATGCGGCCATCATCGAGCAGCAGCACGTCCGACGGCCTGACATCGCGCGGCAGTTCCTTGTAGTCGAGCCCGACCCGCTCCTGGTTTCCGATCCCGCACTCGGCATCGAGGACGAATCCCGCACCCTTCTCCAGCCGGATACTGCCGCTCTCGAACTTGCCGATCCGGATCTTGGGGCCCTGCAGGTCCACCATCATGCCGACCGTGCGCTCCAGCTCGCGCGAAACGTCGCGTAACACCTGGGCACGCTGGATGTGGTCCTCACGCTGGCCGTGCGAGAAGTTCATCCGGACAACGTCCACGCCGGCCGCGATCATGCGCTTGAGCACCTCGCGGTCACTGCTCGCCGGACCCAGGGTCGCTACGATCTTTGTGCTTCGTTGCATGCGTCAGCGAGGCGCGGTGTGTGCAGTGGAACGACGAGCTCGCCAGGCCGGTGCCAGCATCACCCCTCCACCTTCTCCACGCGCGCGCATTTCAAAGCCGTGTCTCAGAGGCACGCTGTTCCAGGATCTCGACGGCAGGAAGCTTCTTGCCCTCCAGGAACTCGAGGAAGGCGCCGCCTGCCGTCGAGACGTAGCCGATCTTGCCGGTGACGCCGAACTTGGCGAGCGCGGCGACGGTCTCGCCTCCACCGGCCAGCGAGAAGGCCGAGGAGGATGCGATCGCCTGCGCGATCGCGCGCGTGCCGGCCGCGAACTGCTCGTGCTCGAACACGCCCAGCGGCCCATTCCATACGATCGTGCCTGCCCGTTTCAGCAGGTCGCTCAAGGCGGAAGCGGTCTTCGGGCCGATGTCCAGGATGAGGTCATCGGCAGCGACTTGAGACACTTCCTTCGTGGTCGCCACCGCGGTCGCGGACAGTTCCTTCGCGACCACGACGTCGACCGGCAACGGTACACCGCCGCCTTTGGCCTTCAGCTGCGCCACGATGTTCTTCGCCTCGGACACCAGATCCGGTTCCGACAGGGACTTGCCGATCGGCATCCCGGCCGCGAGCATGAAGGTATTTGCGATCCCGCCACCGACGATCAGTTGGTCGACCTTGCGCGTGAGCTCCGCGAGGATCGTAAGCTTGGTCGAGACTTTCGCCCCTCCAACGATGGCCACGAGCGGGCGTTTCGGATTGGCCAGGGCCTTGCCCAGCGCCTCCAGCTCCGCGCACAGCAAAGGGCCGGCACAGGCCACCGGCGCGTGCTTGGCGATGCCGTGGGTGGTGGCCTCGGCCCTGTGCGCGGTAGCAAACGCATCGTTCACATAAACGTCGCACAGAGCCGCCATCTTCCGGGCCAACGCATCGTCGTCTTTCTTCTCGCCCTTGTTGAAGCGGCAGTTCTCCAGCACGACCGCCCGTCCAGGCTCCACGGTGACGCCGTCGAGCCAGTCCCGCCGGAGCGGGACCTCGGTCCCGAGCAGTTCCGACAGCCGCTTCGCCACCGGCGCGAGCGATTCCTTCTCGTCGAATTGGCCCTCGGTCGGCCGTCCCAGGTGCGATACGAGCAGCAGCCGGGCACGCTTGGCAAGCGCCAGCTTGATGCCGGGGAGCGACGCCCGGATGCGCGTATCGTCCGTGATCACCCCGTCCTGCAAGGGCACGTTGAAGTCCTCGCGGATCAGCACCCGCTTGCCGGCTAGGTCCAGATCGGTCATTTTCAAGATAGGCATAGCAAGGCCGTGACTCGTGATTCGTGACTCGTGATTCGCGATTCGTGGCTCGTGACCCTTGTTTCGTCAGCCGTGATCAATGACTTGGTAGTTGCAGTTACCAGTCACCAATCACGAATCACGCGTCACGTAGCGCTCACTTAGCACTCATGAGCGCGACCGTGGTGTCCAGCATCCTGTTGCTGAAACCCCATTCATTGTCATACCACGCGGAGACCTTGACCAGCGTTCCCTCCGACACCTTGGTGAGCGTAGCGTCGAAGATGCTCGAGTGCGGGTCGTGGTTGAAGTCCATCGACACCAGAGGGTCCTTGTTGTAGGCGAGGATGCCCTTCAGGTCACCTTCGGAGGCGGCCTTGAGCACACCGTTCACCTCATCGACCGAGGTCGCACGCTTGGCGACGAAGCTCAGATCGACCAGCGACACGTTGATGGTGGGCACGCGGATGGCATAGCCGTCCAGCTTGCCCGCCAATTCCGGCAGAACCAGACCCACGGCCGCCGCAGCGCCGGTCTTGGTCGGGATCTGCGACTGGGTGGCCGAGCGCGCGCGACGAAGATCCTCGTGGTAGACGTCGATCAGCACCTGATCGTTGGTGTAGGCGTGGATGGTCGTCATCAAGCCGCATACCACTCCGATCTTGTCGTGCAGGGGCTTGACCAACGGCGCCAGGCAGTTGGTGGTGCAGGAGGCGTTCGAGATGACGGTGTGGGTGCTCTTGAGCACTTGGTGATTCACGCCGTATACGACGGTGGCATCGACGTCCTTGCCTCCGGGGGCGGAGATGATGACCTTCTTCGCGCCTGCCTTCAGGTGTCCGGAAGCCTTCTCCTTGCTGGTGAAGTAGCCGGTGCACTCGTGCACCACGTCCACGCCCAAGTCCTTCCACGGCAGCTGCGACGGGTCGCGCTGCGCGCAAACCTTGATGCGGTCGCCGTTGACGATCATCGTATCGCCCTCGACGACGACCGTGCCTTTGAACTTCCCGTGCACGGTGTCGTAGCGTGTCAGGTGAGCGTTGGTTTCGGGGCTGCCCAGATCGTTTACCGCCACGATCTGGAGCTCGCGGTTGCGCCCGGACTCGTACAGGGCGCGCAAGATGTTGCGGCCGATGCGGCCGTAGCCGTTGATGGCGACGCGGATAGTCATGGAAGCTGCTCCGGGAGACGTTGAGGATGGAGGTAGGGCAAAAGCGGATTTTACCGCAGGCGCGTCATTGCGAAAGCCTTACCGCTCTCGTATAGTAGCTCACCAGCCCGCGCCGCAGCGGCGCGAGACGAATTCGAGAGTCAGCGCCAACCATCCCTGGAGGAGAGCTCATGAAACGATCCATCGTCGCGGCCGCCCTCGGCGCGATCGCCCTGGCCCCGTTCGCTGGCGTGAACGCCGGCGAAGTCGAAGTGCTGCACTGGTGGACTTCGGGCGGCGAGGCCAAGTCCGTTGCCGAGCTCAAGAAGGAGCTGGAAGCGAAGGGCGATACCTGGAAGGACTTCGCCGTGGCTGGCGGCGGCGGCGAAACCGCGATGACCGTGCTCAAGTCGCGCGTGGTGTCCGGCCAGCCTCCTACCGCGGCGCAGGTGAAAGGGCCTCAGATCCAGGAGTGGGCGGCCGAGGGCGTGCTTGCCAACCTGGACCCCGTCGCCAAGCCCGAGAAATGGGACTCACTGCTCCCGTCGGTGGTCAGCAATGTCATGAAGTACCAGGGCCACTACGTCGCGGTGCCGGTCAACGTGCACCGGGTGAACTGGATGTGGGTCAACCCCGAGGTGTTCAAGAAAGCCGGTGCCAAGATTCCCACGACCTGGGACGAGTTCGCGGTGGCTGCCGACAAGATCCAGAAAGCAGGCTTCATCGCGGTGGCACACGGTGGGCAGCCTTGGCAGGATTCGACTCTGTTCGAGTCGATCGCGCTGGGCGTGGGCGGAGCCGCCTGGTATCGCAAGGCGTTCGTGGACCTCGACCCCAAGGCGCTGAACAGCCCGACCATGGAGAAGGCGTTCGCCACGCTGCGCATGGTCCAGAAGTACATCGACAAGGACGCGCCCAATCGCGACTGGAACCTGGCCACGGCCATGGTGATCAACGGCAAGGCCGGGATGCAGTTCATGGGCGACTGGGCCAAGGGCGAGTTCACCGCGGCCGGCAAGGTCGCCGGGCGCGACTACATCTGTGCACCCGCTCCGGGGACCAAGGACGCGTTCACCTTCAACATCGACAGCTTCATCATGTTCCAGCAGAAGGATCCCAGCAAGCAGAAGGCTCAGCAGGACCTCGCTTCCGCCATCATGGATGTCCACTTCCAGGAGGTGTTCAACCTGAACAAGGGATCGATCCCGGTGCGGATGGGAATGAACCTCAGCAAGTTCGACCAGTGCGCCAAGGATTCCGCGGCCGAGTTCGCCGCCGCAGCCAAGGGCGGGACGCTGGTGCCGAGCTTTGCGCACGAGATGGCCATGCATCCTGCCCCTAAGGGTGCGATGTTCGACGTCATCACCGCATTCATCAACACACCGAGCATGACGCCGAAGCAGGCGGCAGAGAAGATGGCCGCTGCGGGCAAGCAGACCTGAAGCGGGCGGCCTGCGGGGAGGCCCCAGAAGCTTCCCCGCGGGTCTGTGTCATCGCGCAGTTGAGCACGACGGGAGGCGTGTGATCCCATCTGTGGCAGGCGTCGACACGGCGCTGGTCCGACCGCGCAAGCGCCTCGCCGACTACGTCGAGACCGTGTTGCCGAAGGTCGTGCTCGGTCCGACGCTGATCTGCGCACTGCTCTTCGTCTACGGTTTCATCCTGTGGACCGCCTGGCTGTCCTTCACCGAGTCGCGAATCCTGCCGCGCTACGACTTCGCCGGGCTCGTCCAGTACATCGCGCTGTTCGCCAACGACCGCTGGTGGATCGCGCTGAAGAACCTTGCGATCTTCGGCAGCTTGTTCATCTTTTTCTGCCTGGCGATCGGACTGCTGCTGGCGATCCTGCTGGACCAGCGCATCCGCGCGGAAGGGTTCCTGCGTTCGATTTACCTCTACCCGATGGCGCTGTCGTTCATCGTCACCGGCACGGCTTGGCGTTGGATCCTGAACCCGGGGCTCGGATTCGAGCACCTGGTCCGCCAGCTCGGTTTCGAGCACTTCACCTTCGACTGGATCGTAACACCCGGGATGTCGATCTATGCCGTGGTGATCGCCGGCGCGTGGCAGTCGACAGGCTTTGTCATGGCGCTCTTCCTCGCGGGGCTGCGCGGCATCGATGATGCGATCATCAAGGCCGCCCAAGTGGACGGCGCCGGGCCGGTGCGCATCTACACCAGCATCATCATTCCGTCGCTGCGGCCCGTGTTTTTCAGCTCCCTGATCATACTGGGTCATATCGCCATCAAGAGTTTCGACCTGGTGATGGCGCTCACCGGTGGAGGACCCGGGTTCTCGTCCGATCTGCCGGCCACGTTCATGTATACCTTCGCGTTTAATCGCAACCAGATCGGCCTGGGCGCGGCGAGCGCCATGATGATGCTGATGACCGTGATCGCGATCATCGTGCCGATGATCTACTCGGAGACGCGCCGGCGTGGCTGAGCCTTACCGAACACAGACCGCCGGCCCGCACCTTGTGGCACGCGCTGCGGTGTACACGCTGCTCATCCTGTTCGCGCTGTACTACCTGATGCCGTTGTTCGTGATGGTCACCACGTCGCTCAAGACGCTCGACGACATTCGCGGCGGCAACCTGCTGGCCTTGCCCAGGGAGGTCAGCCTCGACGCCTGGGTTAAGGCATGGGGAAGCGCCTGCACCGGCGTCTTCTGCGGCGGGCTCAAGGGCAATTTCATGAACTCGGTGAGCTTCGTGGTCCCCGCCGTGGCGATCTCCACGCTGATCGGCGCGTTCAATGGGTACGTACTGACCATGTGGCGCTTCAAGGGAAGCGACGCCCTGTTCACGCTGCTGCTGATCGGTTGCTTCATCCCGTTCCAGGTCGTGCTGCTGCCCATGGCCCAGACGCTGGGCTGGCTGGGCATCGCCAACTCGATCCCCGGGCTGATCTTCGTGCACGTCATCTACGGACTGGCCTTCACCACCCTGTTCTTCCGCAACTTCTACGTGACGGTGCCCGCGGAGCTCACGAAGGCGGCACGCATCGACGGCGCCGGCTTCTTCATGATCTTCTGGCGCATCATCCTGCCGCTCTCGCCCCCCATCATCGTGGTGTGCGTGATCTGGCAGTTCACCCAGATCTGGAACGATTTTCTGTTCGGGGTCGTGTTCTCTTCGGGTCAGCGGCAGCCCATTACCGTAGCGCTGAACAATCTCGTCAACACGACCACGGGCGTCAAGGAGTACAACGTCGATATGGCGGCGGCGATCATCGCTGCATTGCCGACGCTGTTCGTCTACGTCGTGGCAGGCAAGTACTTCCTGCGCGGTCTCACGGCTGGCGCCGTCAAGGGTTGAGGACATCCGACATGGGCTCGCTCTCCATTCGCAACGTCGTGAAGCGGTTCGGGCCGGTGCAGGTCTTGAAGGGCATCAACATCGAGGCCCAAGATGGGGAGTTCTTGATCTTGGTCGGCCCCTCGGGGTGCGGGAAATCCACGCTGCTCAACATGATCGCCGGACTGGACAGCATCACCTCCGGCGAGATCGCGATCGGCGGGCGCATCGTCAACGACCTCTCGCCCAAGGACCGGGACATCGCGATGGTGTTCCAGTCCTACGCGCTGTATCCCAACATGTCCGTGCGCGACAACATCTCCTTCGGCCTGAAGATCCGCAAGGTGCCAAAGGAGAAGCAGGACGAGATCGTCGCACGTGTTGCGAAGACCCTTCAAATGGAGCCTCTTCTCGACCGCATGCCGTCCCAGCTGTCCGGGGGACAAAGGCAGCGCGTCGCGATGGGGCGGGCCCTGGCGCGCGATCCCATGCTGTTCCTGTTCGACGAGCCGTTGTCCAACCTGGACGCCAAGCTGCGAGTGGAAATGCGCACGGAGATCAAGCTGCTGCACGAGCGGCTCAAAGCCACCATCGTTTACGTCACGCACGACCAGATCGAGGCCATGACGCTGGGCGACCGCATCGCGGTGATGAAAGACGGCGAAGTCCGGCAGCTGGCCAGCCCGCAGGAGGTGTATGACAACCCGGCCGACTTGTTCGTGGCGAGCTTCATCGGCTCCCCGTCCATGAATTTCATCCGCTGCCCGGTGGTCGCCGAGAACGGGACGATTGGCGTACAGCTGCACGAAGGCACCGAGCGCTTCGTGTTCCGCGCTCCACCAGCGATACAGGCGAGTTTGCGCAGTTGGGCCGGAAAGGAATTGATCATGGGCATCCGTCCGGAGCAGATCACGGACCGATCACCCTGGACCGGCGAGAACCCGCACGTGGTGTCGCGTGCGGCCAAAGTGGAGGTGGTGCAACCGACCGGCCCGGACACCTTGGCGTTGATCCACCTCAACGACACGCCCGTGACATGCCGGGTGCATCCGGAGTCGGCCCCGCACCCGGGCGAGAGCATGGGCCTGATGTTCGATCTGTCGAAGCTGGTGTTCTTCGATCCGCAGACCGAAAAGCGGATTTCCTAAGCCTCGCGCAACCGTCCCATCGACGCGCTCAGCCGGCTCCGAACCCGGACTCGAGCGCGAAGGCCAGACCGCGCAACGCGGGATTCTCGGCCACGATGATCCAGGCCGGCACTCCCGCCACGTAGCGCGAGAAGCGGCCCTTGTGCTCGAAGCGTGCGCGGAATTGCGACTGCAGAAAGTAATCCCCCAGGCGCGGCACGATGCCGCCACCGATGTACAGCCCGCCGAGGGCGCCCAAGGTGACCACCAGATTGGCGGCCGCAACCCCCAGCGCCGAACAGAAGATCTGCAACGCCTCGCTGCACTGGAGATCGGTTGCCTTCATGCCGGCATCGGCTACTTGCTCGGGCTTGAACGACTTGGCCACGACGTGGTCGAGCGTGCACAGCGCCTCGTAGACTCCCACCAGTCCCGGTCCGCTCAGGACCCGCTCGGCAGAGACGTGGCCGTACCGATGCCTCAGCACGCGCAGCACGCCATCCTCGCGCTCGTCCATCGGGCTGAAAGCGACGTGGCCGCCTTCGCCTTGGATCGGGATCCACGTATCGCGGACGGCAATCAACCCCGAGACGCCCAGGCCGGTCCCGGCTCCGAGCAGTGCCAGTGGGGCGCCTTTCACGCCATCGCCGCCCCCGAGCTTGCGCAGGTCCTCCGCCTTCAAAAGCGGCAGCGACAACGCCAGAGCGGTGAAATCGTTGATGACGAGCAGGTGCTCGAGCCCCAGTGCTCGGCGCGTCTGTTGAATGGAGAAAGCCCAAGGGCTATTGGTGAGCTTGAGCAGATCGCCCGTGACGGCAGTCGCGACATCGAAAGCGGCGCGAGTGACCGCGCTCACGCCGTTAGCGGCCAGGTAGTGGCGCGCCGCCTGCTCCAGCCCTTGAAAGTCGCCGCACACCAGATTCATCTCCTGCTGCGGCTGCGTGGATCCCGGCTCGACCAGAGCGAAGCGGACGTTGGTCCCGCCGATATCGGCGATCAGATGAGGTGCAACGCCGCGAGGTGTGCCGGAACTCATCCGTTCTACCGCTCAGGCAGCCAGCACGCGTTGAGCGCGGGCGACGACATTGTCCACGGTCAAACCGAAGTAGCGAAACAAATCCCCGGCCGGCGCCGATTCCCCAAACCGGTCGATACCGACCACGTCTCCTTCGAGTCCTACGTACTTGCGCCAGTAATCGCTGACACCGGCCTCCACCGCGACTCTGCGCACGCCCGGCACGAGCACCGCCGCACGATATGCCTCGTCCTGCCGGTCGAATACGGTCGTAGACGGCATCGAAACGACTCTGGTGGCTATGCCCTGCGCTTCGAGGCGCTTTCGCGCCTCCACCACCAGGCCCACTTCCGAGCCCGTGGCGATCAAGATCAGCTTCGGAACGCCGACTGCAGCCTCGGCCAGGATGTAGCCGCCGCGCCGGATCAGCACGAGCTGCGCTTCCGTGCGCGTTTGGAAGGCGAGGTTCTGGCGCGACAACAATAACGACGTGGGGCCGTCTCGGCGTTCCACAGCCGCGATCCACGCCGTAGCGGTTTCAACGCTGTCGCAGGGGCGCCAGACATCCATCTGCGGGATCAAGCGCAGGCTCGCGGCGTGCTCGATCGGCTGGTGCGTTGGGCCGTCTTCGCCTAGACCGATGGAATCATGAGTGAACACGAAGATGCAGCGCGCCCGCATGAGCGCCGCGATCCGCAGGGCGTTGCGCGCATAGTCGGAAAAGACCAGGAAGGTTCCGCCGTACGGGATGAACGCGCCGTGCACAGCCAGCCCATTCATGACCGCCGACATTCCGAACTCTCGCACTCCGTAGAAGAGGTAGTTTCCGGTTGAAGTGCGCGTGACTGCGCGCGAGCCGGACCACATCGTCAGATTGGACGCCGCGAGGTCGGCCGAGCCACCGATCAGCTCGGGCACACCCGGCGCTAACGCCTCGATGGTGTTTTGTGAGGCTTTGCGCGTCGCGATGCTCTCACCCTTGGACGCGGCGGCGCCAAGCAGTGCGCGTGTCCTCTCATTCCAATCCTGCGGTAGCTCCCCCCGCACGCGGCGCTGGAACGCGCTCGCGAGCTCCGGATACTGCCGGGCGTAGTCGCCGACCTTGCGCTGCCAGGCGGTCTCCAGCTCACTGCCTCGCGCACGCGCATCCCATCCGGCATAGACGTCGGGAGGGATCTCGAAGGCAGGGTAGTTCCATCCGAGCGCCACTCGGGTAGCGGCCACTTCCTGCTCCCCCAGAGGCGCCCCGTGCGCAGCACCGGTGTTGGCCTTGTTCGGAGCGCCGCGCGCGATCACGGTCTTGCAGCACACGAGAGAAGGGCGGTCGGTGACGGACTTCGCCGCGCGGATCGCCTGATCGATTGCGTCGAACTCGTGACCGGCCACCCCCCGGATCACGTGCCATCCATACGCCTCGAAGCGCGTCGGCGTGTCGTCGGTAAACCAATGGTCGATCGTCGATTTCTCGGAATCGATCGAAATCCGGTTGTCATCGTACACCGCGATGAGCTTACCCAGTCCCAGGGTCCCAGCCAGCGCCGCTGCCTCGTGGGAGACACCCTCCATCATGCAGCCGTCGCCCATGAATACGTAGGTGTGATGGTCGACGATCTCGACGCCCGGCCGGTTGAACTCCGCTGCGAGGAGCCGCTCGGCGATGGCCATGCCGACGGCATTGGCAAACCCCTGGCCCAAGGGCCCGGTGGTGGTCTCCACGCCAGGAGTCATGCCCCGCTCCGGGTGACCCGGGGTCGCCGAATGCAGCTGCCGAAAGCGCTTGAGCTCGTCCAGCGGCAGATCGAAGCCGGTCAGGTGCAGCAACGCGTACTGGAGCATGGAGCCGTGACCATTGGACAGGACGAAGCGGTCCCGGTCGGGCCACTGCGGATTGCGCGGATTGAATCGCAGGTGGTGATTCCAGACCACCTCAGCGATCTCGGCCATGCCCATCGGCATGCCGGGGTGGCCAGAGCTCGCCCGCTGCACCGCGTCCATCGCCAATGCGCGCAGCGCGTTGGCCAGCTCTTGTCGGGTTGCCATCGGATTATTGGTTGGATGTGTGGCGCCGACCATTATAACTGCGCGCTTATTGGTCTCGCCGCGGCGGCTTGATCCCCAGCTGTTTGAGCTTGCGGTACAGGTGCGTGCGCTCCAGGCCCACGCGCTCCGCCACTCGACTCATGTTCGCAGCCTCGCGGCTGATATGGTAGGAAAAGTACACCCGCTCGAAGGCGTCCCTTGCCTCGCGCAGTGCCAGATCGAGCGGCAGGGTGCCCAATGCCCGTCCCACAGGCGCTTCCAGCCGCGAGAGCGCGTTGTTCACGTCGCTGACCCCGATCTCGTTGCCGGCGCCGAGCAGGGCAGTGGACTTGACCACGTTCTCCAGCTCGGCAAGATTCCCGGGCCAGTCATACACACGGAGCGCGTTCAGCGCAGCGGTGCTGAAGCGCCTTGGCGGCACCTCCTTGCGCTCGATGCAACGTTCGAGAATGAGCTTGGCAAGGTCCGGAACATCCTCCGGGTGCTCTCGGAGGCTGGGAACGCGAAGCTGGATCGGACTGATGGCCGAGTACAGGCGTGCGTCGAAGCTGCCTTCGGCCACCAGACGCGCCAGAGGCTTGGAGGACGAGCAAAGCAAGCGTACGTGACGCTGTTCGAGCCTCGGAATCTGCGCCAGCAGGCCCCGCTGTTGCTCGGGAGTGAGCTCGCTCACACCCCGTAAAAACAGCGTTCCCTCTGCGGCCTGTTCCACGAGATCGTCGCCCGTGTCCTCGAAGATGCCGTAGCTCTCCGGAGCGACCCAGGCGGTGTTCGGTTGATGCAGGAAGCGCGCACAGAGGGCCTTGCCGCACCCCGGTTCTCCCGTGAGGAGCACAGCGGTCGTCACATTCTTGACGGTCTCCAGCTGCCGCCTGAGCTCGGCGATCACGGCTGCCTTCCCGAGATAGGCCATGTCGAGCGTCGGCTGCGCGGTGGGCGAGGGCGTGCGCAGCGCCTGGCCGACGGTGGTCAGCAGCTTCTTCAGCGCGATCGGCTTCTCGAGGAACCCGTAAGCGCCGATGCGCGTGGCCTCCACGGCGGTGTCTATGGTCCCGTGCCCCGACATCATCACCACCGGCATGGTGAGCTGCCCGCTGGTGGCCCATTCCTTCAGCAGCGTAATGCCGTCCATGTCCGGCATCCAGATGTCGAGCAACACCAAGTCCGGGCGCGTGCGGCTGCGGATCAGGCGCGCTTCCCCGGCATTCTCCGCCAGCCGCACCTGGTAGCCCTCCTCGCCGAGGATCTCCGACAACAGCTCCCGGATTCCGACCTCGTCGTCCACGACCAAAATCTGGCTCATCTCGTTATCCCGCTCTCATATTTGCCGCCACGGCGCCCGCTGCAAGCTTCCTCGGCGCGTACGGCAGCACCAGCGCGATCTCTGCACCCGCCGGCGCGACATTGTGGATCTCCAGCGTTCCACTGTGTTCCTCTATGATCTTCTTGACGATCGCGAGGCCTAGGCCAGTCCCCTTTGCTTTGGTGGTCACATAGGGCTCGAGCGCACGCGTCAGAATGTCAGGCCTGAAGCCGCTGCCGTTGTCGCGCACCGACAGCCGCACACCGTTCGCCTCGCGCCGTGTGCACACCGTGATCCCGGGCCGGGTGACCTCCGACACGGCCTGCTCCGCGTTTCGCATCAAGTTGTGGATCACCTGGCTCAAGCGCGCGCTGTCGCCCATGACCGCAGGGAGACCGTCCTCGAGTTCCAGCACGATACCTCGACCATGCGACTCGTACAGGGCGAGGACCTCGCGCACCAGGTGGTTGAGATCGAGCGGCTCGAGCCGAAGCTCGGGCGTGCGTGCATACAGGCGAAACGCATCCACCATCCCCTGAAGCTGGGCGACCTGGGCGACGATGGTCTGTGTCGCGCGAGTGAGCATCTCGGCATCCTCGGGGGAGAGCTTGCCTACAAGGCGGTGCGTCAACCGCTCCGCCGAGAGCTGGATCGGAGTCAAAGGGTTCTTGATCTCGTGCGCCAGGCGTCTGGCGACCTCGCCCCAGGCCGCAAAACGTTGCGCCTGCAACAGCCGCGTGATGTCGTCGAACACGAGCACAAAGCCGCTCTCGGCACCTACCTGCAGAGTGGAGCCACGCAGCAACAGCACCTTCTTGCCGGAGGCGCTGTCCAGTTCCAGCTGTCGCTCCCATGCGCTGCTCCCACTGGTGTCGATCGCCTCTAATATCGTCTTGCTCAGCTCGGCAAGCGCTTGCGAGCGCACCGGCCATTCGCCGAGCGGCACGCCAATCAAGGATGTCAGGTCGACTCCCAGGATCTGCTTCGCGTTAGGGTTGGCCGAACGCAGGCACCGCGCCCCATCGAAGGACATCACACCAGCGGACAGCTTCGCCAAGATGCTCTCCAGATAGGCCTTGGCCCCCTCGAGCTGCTCCTGGTTGCGCAGCAGCTCCCCGCGCGCCTCCGCCAGCTGGCGCGTCATGGTGTTGAACGACTCTGTGAGGACGCCCAGCTCGTCGTGCGAACGTACCGGATGGTGTTGACTGAAGTCCCCCTTCGCCACGGCGCGCGTGCCAGCCGCCAGCACGGACAGGGGAGCGGAGAGGCGTTCGCTGAAGACGATCGCTAACAGCAGAGCAGACAGCAGCGCCAACAGCAGTGCGAGCGTCAGCGAGAGCCGATACAGGCGCTTCAACCCGTCACGCAGCAGGGACAGCTCCTGGTAGTCGCGATAGGCCCCTTGAACCATGTCGGCGTCGCGCGCGATGTCCCGCGCAACCGGCTGGACCACCTGCAGCAGCATGGTCTCTCCCGATAACCGGTTGACCGGAAGCACGACCCGCAAGCGCAGCCCTCCCTCGGCATCGGACTCCACGGCACGGTAGGGATGTTGCAGGCGAACCTGGCGCGCGACTGTGGGTGGCAGAAGCTGGGGCACGAGCGCCGAGCCCTCGCTTACCGAGAAGGCAAGGATATTGCCATTGGTGTGGAACAGCGCCGCCTCCTGCACTGCGGATTGCTCGCGGAGTGTGTTGAGCAGTCCCACCTGCTGACCTCCCGAGGCGTCCGCCAGCGCCGAGGCCATGCCGCCCGCCTTCAGCGACAGCTCATGCAGCATGTTGTCCAATGTCGTGCGACCGAGTCGGAGTCCGCCCTCGAGCGCTTTGTCCACGCGCACGTCGAACCAGGACTCGATGCTCTTATTGAGAAATTGCACCGACACGGCGTAGACCAGCACACCGGGCCAGACCGCGACAAGAGCGAACAGCAGCACCAGACGCAGCGTCAGCTTGGAACCGAACACGCCAGCCGTCAGCCGGCGGCGCAGAGCCAGAAGCTGGTAGCCCACCAGCACCATCAGCCCGAGAACCAGTGCGCCGCCAACCAAGTGCAACAGCGGCAGGTCGCGCGCGAACATGGGCGTGTTGGCGCTGGAGCTCGACAGGAGGTACAGCATCACTGCACCGAGCAGCAGGACCAGTGCGACCAGGTATTTCATGCCGCGCGAGAGCTGGGATGGGCGGACGTTGCGCGCGAATAGCATCATGGCCGAAAGGTCCACCGGTACCAATCGGAGGAAAGATTCCAGTCGTGCGAACTCAGTGCGTTAATCTGCAACGGCTTGGGAAGCTGAGAGGTATCCAGCCGAAGCCGCAACGCGGCCAAATAGACCGCCCCACGATCGACGTCATCCGCGGCCACCGCCGCGGTCTGACGCACATGCGCGATCACGACCAACGCCTCGTCGAGCGTGTCGAAATTCTGGTGCAAGCTGCCGAAGGAGACCCGGTACTGCCGGGTCAGCGCGTTGAAAGAGAGGCGATGCTCCTGTCGGAATTCGGACACGACGCGATTCCATAGGTTCAAGGTCCACCAGCGCGGGTACGTCAGGTCGAACTCGATCACGAAGGGCAGTACCAATCCGTGCAGTAATGCCTCTTCCAGTGTGTGAGACAACGTGATCTCGTAGTTGGCCTCGAGCGAATATCCCCCCTCGGTAGCGATCAGCTCCGCCGACTTGATGTGGACACCCTCGGCGCGGGCAGTCGGGCAGGCCGCGCCGAGCGCAGCGACGATCAGTATGGCCCCGAACAGGCGCAATGCGCGAACGTCAAGCCTTCTGCAACAGGGCGTAGTAGAAACCATCATGCCAAGGGTCGGGGAGAATCTGGCCCGTGATGTTTTCAGTCTCCGGGGCCTCCCAGATCCCGGACAGTGGCAGCAACCGCGCTTCGGAGTGAGCCTCTAGGAACGCCGACACCTGCACCTGGTTCTCTTCCGGGAACACCGAACAAGTGGCGTAGAGCAATTTACCACCCCCCGCCAGCGCGCGCCATAAAGCCTCGAGGAGATGCCGCTGATCGAGCGCCCGTGCCTGCAGATCTTCGGGGCAACGCAGCCACTTGATGTCTGGGTGGCGCCGCACGATCCCCGATGCGGTGCAGGGAGCGTCGAGCAAGATGCGGTCAAACGCCTCTCCGTCCCACCATCCGGCCGGTTTGGACGCGTCCGCACACAACAGCTGTCCCGACAAGCCGAGGCGCTCAAAGCTCGAAGCCACGCGCGAGAGTCGTTGCCCGTCCCGATCGATGGCGGTCAGCCGGACCTGCGCGCGTTCCAGGATGTGCGCACTCTTCCCCCCGGGGGCGGCACATGCGTCCAGCACGCGCATCCCGTCGGACAAATCGAGCAGGGCAGCAGCGTACTGGGCTGAGAGGTCTTGCACCGACACCAGGCCCTGCGAGAAGCCGGGCAGCGCATCCACCGGAATCGGGCGAGCGAGCATGAGTGCACACGCTCCGATCGCGTGCGCCTCGAGGCCGGCTGCCCGCAGCATCGCCTGATAGGAATCACGCGCGATGCGGCGCAGGTTCACACGAAGCGTCATGGGCGGCCGGGCGTTGCCGGCCTCCAAGATGCCGGCGTAGTGGCCGGGATACGCATCGCGCAGCCGGTCGATCCACCATTGCGGGTACGACCAGCGCCCGGTTTCGGTCTTGCGCGCCAATGCGAGCGCCGCATCCGGTTGGCGCAGGAAGTTACGCAGCACCCCGTTGATCAGGCCCCTGGCGGAGCTCTTGCGCAGGTGAGCGCATGCCTGCACCGCGTGATCGACCACCGCGTAAGGGGCCGAGCGGCTGTATTGAAGCTGGTACAGCGCTACCAGCAGCAGGGCCTCCAGATCATCGTCGTGCAGCGGTTTCGCGAGCAGACCCGCGAGAACCGCCCTCAGCGTGCCGAGGTGTCGCAGTACACCATACGCGAGATCCTGGACCGCAGCCGAGTGCGCTCCCGTCCCGGGCGTCACCGCACGCTGTTCCAGCGTAGCCGTCAGACTCCTCCCACGGAGAACGGCGAGGACGATGCGCAGCGCCTGGAGCTGAAGCTCGATCACGTGCCGAGCATCTCTCCGGGATCCATCCATGACCCCCGCAGGAAGTCAGCCGCCGGCAAGCGCTTGCCCCCGGCCCGTTGCAGCTCGCGCAAGGCCAGCGCGCCATGCCCACAGCCGACAATGACGCTCTGCGCGGAGACCTCCATGATCCGACCAGGTTCGGGGCGCGGGTGCTCCTCGACGCGCGCGCTCCAGATCCGCAGAGGCTCTCCGCGCCAAGTGGTGTTGGCAACTGGTACGGGGTTGAACGCACGGACCTGGCGGTCGATGCTCACCGCATCCAGGCGCCAATCGATCAGCGCCTCGGACTTTTCGATCTTCCGCGCGTAGGTCACGCCCACCGCGGGCTGCGGCACTGCGACCAACTGCCCGGCCTCCAACTCCGCCAGCGCCCGCACGATGCAGCGCCCGCCAATCCCAGCGAGCCGATCGTGGAGCGAGCCGGCCGTGTCAGCCGGCATGATCGAAACACGCTCTGCGAGGTAGACCGGGCCGCTGTCCAGTCCCGGCTCCATCTGCATGATGCTGATCCCGGTTTCCGCATCTCCTGCAAGAATGGCCCGCTGGATGGGTGCCGCTCCGCGCCAGCGTGGCAACAGGGAGGCATGAATGTTGATGCAACCGGCGGGGAACAAGTCAAGGACGATGGGCGGAAGGATCAGACCGTATGCGGCCACCACCATCGTAGCCGCCCCGGCAGCGCGAAGCCGTTCGACGACCTCCTGGGACTTGAGCGTCGCCGGCTGCATCACCTCCAGCCCCCGTGCCTGTGCCAGGGCCTTCACCTCGCTGGACCGAGCCTGAAGCCCGCGCCCGGCAGGACGGTCGGGCTGCGTGAGAACCAGGGCGATGTCGTGGCCTACGGCAAGCAAAGCCTCCAGCGCTGCCTCGGCAAACGCGGGAGTACCGGCGAAGACTAAACGCATCGGAGGGCGGCGCGGCGAGGCTACATCGCCCGCCGCTGCTGCTTCTTCAGCTTGGCCAAGATCCGACGCTGCTTGAGCGCGGAGAGATACTCGACGAAGACCTTGCCCTGCAGATGGTCCAGTTCATGCTGGATGCACACCGCCAGCAATCCATCGGCCTCCAGCTCGAACCGTGCCCCATCCAAGTTCTTCGCTTGCACCTTCACCCAGGCCGCACGCTGGATCTTTTCGTAGATCCCGGGGACGGACAGGCAGCCCTCCTCGCAGTCCGACTCGCCTCGGCTTTCCAGGATCTCGGGGTTGATGAGGGTGAGCAGCTGATCATGCGTGTCCGACAGGTCGATCACGATGATTTGCAGGGGCACGTTGACCTGGATCGCCGCCAGTCCGACTCCCGGGGCGGCGTACATCGTCTGCGCCATATCCTCAACCAAGCACCGGATCTCGTCGTTAATGGTGTCAACCGGCTTGGCCACCCTGTGCAGGCGCTCGTCAGGGTAGTGGAGGATCGGGAGCAGAGGCATACTTTTGTTCGCTAATTGAGGGGATTACATGCACACTCTAGGCAAGATGGGTACGCTGGGCGGGGATTTCCAGCGCCCTGCGGTGGCCTCGGGGGCGCTCGACGTAGGCGCCGGTCAGAATCGGCGGCGGCGGCCGACGGAAATTATATCGATTCTGGCTTTGCTCCTAGGATGCACGCTGGGTGCCGGGCCGCTGGCCGCGAACGACGATCCCTCTCCGGACGAGGCGCCATCGAGCGCCCCTGCCGCAGATCCGCCCTCAGAACCACATGACTCGGAGGCTGCGCCGACGTCGGCACCCGGCGCCGAGTCCACCGCCCCCCAGCTCCAGGACAAGGCGCCTTCCCGGTACACCGTGAAGGCCGGCGACACGCTGTGGAGCATCTCCTCTCGCTTCCTGAAGACGCCTTGGAAATGGCCCGACGTCTGGGGCATGAACCGCGATGAGGTAAAGAACCCGCACCTGATCTACCCGGGAGATGTGATCGTGCTCGATACCTCCGAGGCCGCACCTAGGTTGCGGCTGGAAGGTGTGCCCGACGGTGGGCTATCCCGATGGTACGGGTACGAGTTGCAGCTCACAAAGCTGGAGCCGCGCATGCGCTCTTCGGCGCTCACCACCGCGATCCCGACCATCCCTGCCAAGGACATCGAGCCGTTCCTGACGCGCCCGCTGGTGATCGACGTGGCGACGGCCGCGAAGGCACCACGCATCGTCGCGTTGGCGGATCAGCGCGTGGTGGCCGGCCCGAACGATATCGCCTATGCCGTCGGCATCGACCCGACCAAGGGCAGCTACTGGAATGTGTATCGCCCCGGCCGCATGTTCTTCGATCCCGATACCAGGGAAACCCTAGGCTACGAAGCCGTATACCTGGGCGACACCGAAGTGATGACCCACGGTGAGGTGACCAGCCTGCGGCTGCTCCGCGCGGTCCAGGAGATCGGCAAAGGCGACAGGTTGGCTACCATACCTGCGCTGCAAAGCCTGCCCTATGTCCCGCGTGCTCCGGCGCGCAAGATCCGGGGCAAGATCATCGCCGGCACCGACAGCACGGTGTCGGAGATTGGGCCGCTGTCGGTGGTGATCCTGAACCGCGGCGCGCGCGACGGCCTCGAGAGCGGCAATGTGCTCGGGATCTTCCGCTCGGAGGGGATGGTCCCGGTCTCCGACCGCGCCGTTCCTCTGCCGGAGGAGGGCTATGGGCTGGTGCTGGTGTTCCGCGTCTTCACGCGCATGTCGTACGGTCTGATCATGACCGCGCAGCGGCCGGTGCACGTCATGGACATCGTCCGCAACCCCTAAGCGGGCGGCTGCCGCTGGCACGGCGGCATGTCCCAGGACGGGAAGCACGTCGCCACGGACGCGGAGGCGTGGCTGCGGCTTGCGACCACGCCGCGCCTGAGTCCGGCAATGCAGCGCCGGCTGCTCGGCGCGTTCGGCGGGCCGGCCGAAGTCCTGGCCGCCGGGGCGCGACAACTGGCCCAGGCGGCGGGCGACGCGGTTTCGGCTGCGGTCGCGTCCGGGCCGGACCGTGAGCAGCTGCAGCGCTCGATCGCGTGGCTAAAGGAGCCGGGAAACCAGCTGCTGACGCTGGGAGACGCTGAATATCCGCAAGCGCTGCTCCAAACCCCCGACCCGCCGTTGCTGTTGTTCGTCCAAGGCGACGTGCAGCTCCTGTCGCATGCATCGCTCGCTATCGTGGGCTCGCGCAACGCGACTCCGGGGGGCATCCGCGACGCTGAGGCCTTCGCACACGCGCTCAGTGACGCCGGGCTCACCATCGTCAGCGGTCTTGCTTTGGGCATCGACGGGGCCGCACATCGCGGCGGGCTGCGCGGGGCTTCCTCGAGCATCGCAGTGGTGGGCACCGGCCTGGATCGAGTCTACCCGTCGCGCCACCGGGACTTGGCCCAACGCCTGATTGCGCACGGGACGGTGGTGTCGGAGTTTCCCATCGGCACACCTCCACTGGCCGCCAACTTCCCGCGGCGCAACCGCGTGCTCAGTGGTCTCGCGCGCGGTTGCCTCGTGGTCGAGGCTGCACTGCGCAGCGGTTCGTTGATCACGGCTCGCCTTGCGCTGGAGCAGGGACGCGATGTGTTCGCCATCCCGGGCTCGATCCATTCGCCGTTATCCAAGGGTTGTCACCGGCTGATCCAGCAAGGTGCGAAGCTGGCCGAAACAGCGCAAGACATACTCGATGAGCTCGGGATCGATCGCACGGGGACGAGCAGAGCCATGCCCGTCCGGGAGTCGTTGCCTCCCGATGACACTGCGCTGCTTCACGCCATGGGGTTTGAACCGGTGGACCTCGACACCATTTGTGAACGTGCGCGGTGCACTCCGGAGACCGCGGGGGCCCGCCTGCTCAGTCTGGAACTGGACGGCTACGTGAGCCGCCTGCCGGGCGGACTCTTTCAGCGCATGCGGTGATCTCATGCGAGCACGCACGCCGCTGCGCCGCGTGAGCTCGGTGCGCGTTGGCCAGAGCCTGGCGTGTGCTCGACGCCAGCCTTACTTTGAACACCCGTCGCAACCGGCGAACTCACTGGTGATCACCGGCCCACCCGCCGGCCGGACCTACGGCTTGCGCTCGCCGGGTTGAGTGCCTATTATCTGCCGCTCCTGTTTTTTGCGATCGCCGCATGGCACGTAGCCTCCTCATCGTCGAATCGCCTTCGAAAGCAAAGACGCTCAAGAAGTACCTAGGCCGCAACTTCGAGGTGCTCGCCTCGTACGGGCACGTACGTGACCTCGAGGCGAAGGAAGGTGCTGTGGATCCCGACCACAGCTTCCACATGAAGTACACGCTGGTCGAGAAAAACCAGAAACACGTGGACGCCATCGCCACGGCGGCGGAGCGCGCCGACCAGATCCTGCTCGCTACCGACCCGGACCGCGAGGGCGAGGCGATCGCCTGGCATCTATCGGAGATCCTGAAGAGCAAGAAAGCGCTCAAGCACCGCCCGGTAAAGCGCGTGGTGTTCTACGAAATCACCGAGTCCGCCATCAAGGACGGGGTCTCTCACCCGCGCGGCATCTCGATGCGCCTAGTCAACGCGCAGCAAGCGCGCCGAGCGCTCGACCATCTGGTCGGGTTCAATCTCTCGCCGCTGCTCTGGAAGAAGATCGGACCGAGCTTGTCCGCGGGGCGCGTCCAGAGCCCGGCACTGCGCCTGATCGTCGAGCGCGAGCAAGAGATCGAGAACTTCAAGGTCCGCGAGTACTGGACCATCCACCTGGAAAGCCACAAAGGCAAGGACCGCTTTACCGCCCGTCTGATCCAATATCGGGGAGATAAGGTGGAGCAGTTCAGCATCACCACAGACGAGCAGCAGCGTGCGGTGGTGGATGAGCTCACTAGGGAAGCAAAGGGAAGCGCCACGGTAGCCAAAGTCGAGCGCAAACCCAAGCTGCGGCACCCCTCGGCGCCGTTCATCACCTCCACGCTCCAGCAGGAGGCCATACGTAAGCTCGGGATGACCGCCCAGCGCGCCATGCGCACCGCGCAACAGCTCTACGAAGGCATCGACATCGGCGGCGCCACAGTGGGGCTGATCACGTATATGCGGACCGACTCGACCAACCTCGCCAACGAGGCGCTACACGAGATTCGCGACTACATCGCCAAGCATTTCAGCGCCGACTACCTGCCTAAGCACGCAGTGCACTATCGCAGCCGGTCCAAGAACGCGCAGGAGGCCCACGAAGGCATCCGCCCCACTTCGATCTTCCGGACCCCGGACCAAATCGGCGCTCATCTCACGCCGGATCAGGCGCGCCTATACGAGATGATCTGGAAGCGCACGCTGGCGTGCCAGATGGCGCCAGCCAAGTTCGACACCACCAGCGTGGACATCAGCGCCGGACGCAAGGACACGCTGTTTCGGGCCAGCGGCCAGACCCTGGTGTTTCCCGGCTTCATCGCCGTATACAAGGAGGACGTGGACGACGCAATCGAGGAAGGTGAGGAGAAGCTGCCGGTTCTAACAGAGGGAGAACGCATCGCGGTGGACCGCTTCGCCGGCGAGCAGCATTTCACCCAACCGCCGCCGCGCTATACCGAGGCGAGTCTGGTGAAGACGCTCGAGGAGTACGGGATTGGGCGGCCGTCCACTTATGCCAGCATCATCTCGACCCTGCAGGATCGCGGCTACGCGCACCTGGACAAGAAGCGCTTCTTCCCGACCGACCTCGGCCGGCTGGTCAACGGCTTCCTCACCGCCCACTTCGACCATTACGTCGACTACGAATTCACCGCACGCATGGAGGACCAGCTCGACTTCATCTCCAACGGCAAGCGCGAGTGGATCCCGGTTCTGGACGAGTTCTGGAATGCGTTTTCCACGACGCTGGCGGAAAAGCAGGATGTGGCGCGTGGGGTGCCGCTGGGCGAGAAGTGCCCGAAGTGCCGCAAAGGCGCGCTGTATCTCCAGAACAGCCGGCGGGGCCTGTTCGTCGGATGCAATCGCTATCCCGATTGCGATTACACGCGCCCTTGGGGTGGATTGGCAGATGGTCCGATGAAGTTGGGCCAAGATCCCGCCACTGGCCTGGATGTCCTGCTCATGCGCGGCCCCTATGGGTTCTACGTCCAGCTCGGTCCGACAGACCCCAAGGCCAGCAGCAAGCCCAAGCGCGCCGCCTGGCCCAAGAATGTCCCCGTGGCGACGGCCGAGCTGGGCCTTGCGCTGAAGCTGCTGTCGCTTCCCCGGCAGCTCGGGAGCCATCCACAGACCGGCCAGCCGGTGGAGGCCAACGTCGGGCCGTTCGGACCCTACGTCAAGCACGACAACAGCTACAGGTCGATCCCGAAGACCGAGAGCGTGTATGACATTACGCTGGAGCGTGCGGTGGAGCTGCTGGCTGCCCCCAAGGCCGCACGCGGAGCAGGCGGGAAACAGCTGGGCGTCCACCCCGAAGATGACAAACCGGTGACGCTGCTGAGCGGTCGCTATGGCCCGTACGTGAAGCACGGCCGCGTAAACGCCACGGTCCCGCAGGATTACGACGCGAGCACCCTTACGCTGGAGCAAGCGCTGGAGATCCTGGCCGCCAAGGCCGCACGCGCCGCGAAGCCGGGTAAACCAGCCCGTGAAAGCGCTGCGGGGAACAGAAAGCGCAAGACCAGCGCATCGCGAGGCCACGCCAAGGCAGAGACTGCCATCCGGTCGCACGCGTCGACCGCACGCGCGACAGCCGCTCAGCGCAAGCGCAAATCCGCCTGAAGGCCCTGCCGGTCAAACATCGAGGTTGCGAACGCCCAGCGCGTTGGCCTCGATGAACGCACGACGCGGCTCCACCACGTCGCCCATCAACGTAGTGAAGATCTCGTCCGCGGCGATCGCGTCCTCGATCTGGGCGCGCAAGAGTCGGCGCGATCTGGGATCCATGGTCGTCTCCCAGAGCTGCTGCGGGTTCATCTCGCCCAGCCCTTTGTAGCGCTGGACGGCAAGCCCGCTGCGTGCCTGCTCGAGCAGCCACTCGACGGCCTCGCGAAATTCCTTCACCGGCTGCTTCTGCTCACCGCGCTGAACGTAGGCGCCCGCGCCGAGCAATCCTTCGAGCACCTTCGCCGTTTTCCGGATCTGCGCATAGTCACCGCTTTCGACGAAGTCCCTGTCGAGCAAGCTCACGCGCAGGTTGCCATGCTGGAACTTCTGGATCACGAGCAGGTGGCTCTCTGTCTTGCTGTCGAATCGCGCTTCGATGTGCATTTCCTCGCCTTGGAGCTCGCTGGCAAGCCGAGCGGCAGAGGCCGCAGCGGTCTCGGCGGTGCTAAGGTCGAGCTCAGGTCCTCGCAGCAGAGCGTGCAGGATCGGTGCAAGGATCCTCCGTGACAACCGATCGATCACAGCTTCGGCCAAAATATACTCACGCGCTACCTCGGCGAGCGCCTCTTTGGTCAGCGGAGGCAGGTCCTCACCGCGGTGCAACGTCGCGTCCTTCAAAGCCAGCCGCAGCAGATGATCCTTCAGCTCGTGGTCGTCCTTCAGATAACGTTCTTCCTTTCCGTGCTTGATCTTGTACAGCGGCGGCTGTGCGATATAGATATGGCCGCGCTCCACCAGCTCCGGCATTTGGCGGTAAAAGAAAGTGAGCAGGAGAGTACGGATATGCGAGCCATCCACGTCCGCGTCGGTCATGATGATGATGCGGTGGTAGCGTAGCCGTTCCGGGCGATACTCCTCCTTGCCGATTCCGGTCCCGAGCGCCGTGATCAGGGCGGCGATCTCCTGGGACGAAAGCAGCTTGTCGAAGCGCGCTCGCTCCACGTTCAAGATCTTCCCTTTAAGCGGTAGGATGGCCTGAAATTTTCGGTCTCTTCCCTGCTTGGCCGAGCCGCCGGCCGAGTCTCCCTCCACGAGATAAAGCTCGGACAGCGCGGGATCCTTCTCCTGGCAGTCGGCCAGCTTTCCGGGGAGCCCGAAGCCATCTAGGACGCCCTTGCGGCGCGTCATCTCGCGCGCTTTGCGGGCCGCTTCTCTCGCCCGAGCTGCCTCGATGATCTTCCCCACGATGATCTTGGCATCGGTCGGGCTTTCCAACAGGAAGCTCATCAAGGCCTCGGAGACAAACTCCTCTACCACGGGCCGCACTTCCGAGGAGACGAGCTTGTCTTTGGTCTGGGAGGAGAACTTCGGGTCGGGCAGCTTCACGGAGAGCACACAAGTCAAACCCTCGCGCATGTCGTCACCGGTGGTTTCCACCCTGGCACGCTTCGCGTAATCGTTCTGCTCGATGTACTGGTTGAGCGTACGGGTCATGGCCGCGCGCAGCGCGGTGAGGTGAGTGCCGCCGTCCCGCTGCGGAATGTTGTTCGTGAAGCACAGCACCGACTCCTGGTAAGAGTCGTTCCACTGCATCGCCACCTCCACGCCAATCCCGTCGCGATCACGCACGGCATAGAAGATATGGGGATGCAACACGTTCTTGGTGCGGTTGATGAACTCGACAAAGGCGCGGATGCCGCCGCCGAACTGGAATAACTCCTCCTTGTTGTTGCGCTGGTCGACCAACTCGATGCGCACGCCGTTGTTCAGGAACGACAACTCCCTGAGGCGCTTGGCCAGAATATCGAAGTGAATCTCGATATTGCCGAACACCTCCTGGCTGGGCTTGAAGTGGACCTCCGTGCCGCGCCGTTCCGTGGTGCCGATCTCCTTCAGCGGCGCGACCGCCACCCCGTTATGAAACTCCAGCTGATAGACATGCCCGTTCCGGCGGATCGTCAAACGGAGCCACTCGGAGAGGCCGTTGACCACGGACACGCCTACCCCATGCAAGCCCCCCGAGATCTTGTAGGAATTGCCGTCGAACTTCCCGCCGGCGTGGAGAACAGTCATCACGATCTCTGCGGTAGAGCGCCGGAGCTCGTCGTCCGGGTGGACCTCGGTCGGAATTCCGCGACCGTTGTCGACAACGCTGATCGAGTTGTCGGAGTGGATGATGACCTTGATGTCGTCGCAGAAGCCGGCCAGAGCCTCGTCGATCGCGTTGTCGACCACCTCGAACACCATATGATGCAGGCCGGTGCCATCGCTCGTATCGCCGATGTACATGCCCGGCCGCTTGCGGACGGCCTCCAGGCCTTTCAGGACCTTGATGCTCTCTGCGGTGTAATCGGACGTTGCGTTGCTGGCGGTGGGATCCATTGGTTGTCTGCGTGACTCTCGGGTTGCTTCAGAGTATTGCGGGTGCATCAAGACTGGCGGCGGCCACGATCGACCGCTCTCGCCAAATGGGGGCGGGCATCAGATCCTCATGGGCATCACGACATACTTGAAATCCGCCTCGCCCGGTATGCTCATCAGCATACTGCTGTTGGAATCGCCCAGCGCGCATTCGACTTGCTTGCACTGCAGGTTCGCGAGCACATCGAGCAGGTAGCTCACGTTGAAGCCGATGTCGAGAGCATCGCCGGAATAATCGACCTCGAGCTGCTCTTCCGCTTCTTCCTGGTCGCTGTTGGTGCAGATGATGCGCAGGCTATGGCTGGTAAGTACCCACCGCACGCCGCGAAACTTCTCATTCGACAGGATGGCTGCACGCTGTAGCGCTTGCTGCAACGTGTCCCGCTCTAGAGTTATGCGCTTCGCGTAGCCGGTGGGGATCACCTTGTTGTAATCGGGGAACTTCCCATCCACCACTTTACTGACGAAACTGATCGACCCAAAGCTGAACGCGACCTGATTCTCCAGCACACGTACGTTCACTGATTCTTCGGTGTCCCCCAGCAGCTTCGCGAGCTCCAGAATCGCCTTGCGCGGGAGGATCACCTCGGTTTTCGGCACCTCCAACGCCACCGCGAGAGTTGCCAACGCCAAGCGGTGGCCATCGGTAGCCACCACCGTCAGTCCGTCCTCACTCAACGACAGCAGCAAACCATTCAGATAATAACGAATGTCCTGTTGCGCCATGGCGTACTGCACCAGCGCCAGCAGGCGCCGCAGATCGCGCTGCGGCAGCACCGCGACGGCCCCGGGCTGCGCGCCCGCTGCGACCTTAGGAAAGTCTTGAGCCGGCAGGGTCTGCAGGCTGAACCGGCTACGCCCAGCCTTCAGCTGCAAGCGCTTGTCCTGCAGTTCCAGCGAGACGGATGCCTGTTCGGGTAGCGCACGAAGAATGTCCTGAAGCTTGCGTGCAGACACCGTCGTAGACTGCGCCTCTGCGCCGGCTGCGCACTCGGCCCGCGCAACGACCTGAATCTCAAGGTCAGTCGCGGTAAGCGAGAGTTGACCGCTTCCAAGCTCCACCAATACGTTAGACAAAATGGGCAAGGTGTGGCGGCGTTCGACCACACCGCTTACGGCCTGCAAGGGTGCAAGAAGGAGATCTCGCTCTACCTGAATCAGGTTCATTTATCTTTCCTAATACCTAATGATAAGGATCGCTCAGAGCTGTGGGTGAGTCCCGAAGGCCTGAGCCAGAGCGCCCAGCCAGCCGGACGAGGTTGGGGAAAACGCCGGTGCGAGGTGTGGATGAGCTGTGGATTGTTCCGACGCACCAGGAAATGGTCGGTGTTACCCACAAGTTGTCCCGTAGCCGTCAACTTCTCAGCACCTGCAGCAGGGCCTCGAAATCCCGGTTGATGTCTGGGCTCTCCAGCTTCAGCTCCGCTACCTTACGGCAGGCATGCAGCACAGTCGTGTGGTCCCGCCCGCCGAAAGCATCCCCGATATCGGGCAGGCTGAGTTGCGTCAACTCCTTCGCGAGTGCCATCGCAACCTGACGCGGCCGTGCGACATTGCGCGAGCGCTTCTTGGAGTACATCTCCGACACCTTGATCTTGTAGTAGTCGGCGACCGTCTTCTGAATGTTCTCAACGGAGATCTGGCGGAACTGGATCGCAAGCACGTCTTTGAGGGCTTCGCGCGCCAGCTCGGGGTCGACTGGACGGCCCACAAAGTTGGAATAGGCCAGGACGCGCTTGAGTGCCCCTTCCAGCTCGCGCACATTGGATTGAATATGTTTCGCGATGAAGAAGGCCACATCCTCGGGCAAGCGTATCCCTTCGGCTTCCGACTTTTTGATCAAGATCGCGACTCGCATCTCCAGCTCGGGCGGTTCGATGGCTACAGTGAGGCCCCAGCCGAACCGGGAGATCAGCCTGTCCTCCATCCCGGTGATCTCCTTGGGATAGGTGTCGCAGGTGATGATCACTTGCTTGTGAGCGTCGATTAACGCGTTGAATGCGTAAAAGAACTCCTCCTGGGTTCGGCTCTTTCCGCTGAAGAACTGGATGTCGTCGACCAGCAGCAAGTCGAGTGAGTGGTAATACTTCTTGAATCCGTCGAATGCCTTGTGCTGATAGGCCCGGACCACATCAGACACATACTGCTCGGCGTGAATGTAGCGGATCTTCGTCTGAGGATTGCGGTCATGAACGAAGTTTCCGATCGCCTGGATGAGGTGAGTCTTACCCAGGCCGACTCCACCGTAGATGAACAGCGGGTTGTATGCGGTACCGGGATGCTCTCCCACCTGTAACGCCGCGGCCCGGGCGAGCTGGTTGGCCTTCCCAGTGACGAAGGAGTCGAAGGTGAAGGCTGGATTCAGGCGGCTATGGTCCCGGATCTTTGGTTTGGGCACATCGGTGGAGAGGACCGTGCGGGGCTGATCGCTTGTATCCGGGCCCGTTTCCCGGTCGGATAGCTGCAGAACCACGTTCACTTGGTTCGGCGCAAGCTCGCGTGCAAGCTGTTCGATCACCGGGAGAAATCGGTCCTTGACCCACTGTAGGACAAACCGATTCGGCGCCGTGATCGTCAGCACTTGGCCCTGTGAGCTGGCCTGGAGCGGCTGGATCCAGGTGCGGAATTGCTGGGGAGGCAACTCCTTCTCAAAGTGTCGAAGGCAATGGGACCAAAGACCGTCCATATCCGACAGGAACCAGACCGCGGGTGGGTGAAGGGGAAATCGTGAAATGCTATCACTAAACGCCTAAGTTATCCACAGGTCCACGCTCAGAGATGGGGGAACGATTTGACAAGGCGGAGTGGAACACCGTGTAATAGCGAGTTTTCGCTGTCAGAATTCGCCAAGGCTCATGAAGCGTACCTATCAACCATCCAAGATCCGGCGGGCTCGAACTCACGGTTTTCGGGCCCGGATGAAGACTCTGGGGGGCCGGCAGGTCCTCAATCGCAGGCGTGTCAAAGGCCGGAAGCGTCTTTGCGTCTGATTCCAGAGATCGTGAGCGGTCCAACTCGAGGAAGTTGGGCGGACGGCTTCGCCTTTCGGGAGAGGTCCACTTTCGCTCGCTCCTCGCATCGAAGCGTCGAGCGCACGGAGAGCGTTTCTCGATCCAAGCGAGAAGCAATGGGCTGCCCTACGCACGACTAGGGATCGTCGCCGGCCGTCGAGCAGTGGCGCGATCCGTCGACCGCAGCTTCGCCAAACGGCTTGTCCGCGAACGGTTCCGGCACAATCGCGACAAACTAGCGGGATTGGACGTGCTCGTCCGACTGCGCCGGAAGGTTGCTCGGACCGAGGGTCCAGAGGCCGGCGACGAGTTGAGCGCCCTGTTTTACCGCATCAGCCAATGAAAACGATCCTGGTCGGCGTTCTACGCGTCTACCAAATCATGCTTAGTCCGGTACTGGGACCCTGCTGTCGATTCCATCCGAGTTGCTCGGAGTATGCCCGGACTGCGATTCTGCATCACGGCTCCATTGCTGGCGCCTGGCTCGCCGTCAAGCGTCTGTCGCGTTGCCATCCGTGGCATGCCGGCGGCTACGATCCCGTACCCGGCGTGAGTGAGCGTTAACATATGGATTCGCTCCGGATGGTCGCAGGGTTGGCGTTTGCCATCTCTGTTTTCTTATTGGTAGAAGCGTGGATCAAAGATCACCGGGAACCGGCGGCCCAACCGGCGAAGCCGACGGCTGGGGCTACCGCCCCGACCTCGATCGCGCCTCCCGCGCCCACGACGACACTAGGCCCGAACACAGCGGGGGCGCCTCAGGCTCCTCAGGGTCGTGTTTCTCAGGGCCAGCGTATCCAGGTTTCGACAGATATGTTGATGGCGGAGATCGACACCGCCGGGGGGGAGCTGCGCCGGCTCGAACTCACCAAGTATCGCGACACCTTCAACCCGCAGAAGTACTTCGTCTTGTTGGACGAGGCTGATAGCCGGACCTACGTTGCCCAAAGCGGGCTGATTGGGAAGGATCTCCCCAATCACAATACGTTGTTCAAGGCGGAGCAGCTCACCTACCAACTGGCTGCGGGGAAGGATGAGCTTGTCGTAGAACTCCAGGCGACCGCCGGACCAGGTGCCTCAGTAAAGAAGACTTACACCTTTCACAGGGGCAGCTACGTGGTAGATGTGGCGTTCGAAATGAGAAACCTCGGCTCCGAACCCGTTGAGCCCTACGCCTATTATCAGTTGGTTCGAGACTCAAAGCCTGCGGAGGGGGAATCGAAGATGGTTCCCACCTTCTCCGGTATAGAGGTGTTCACGGAGAAGGACAAGCTGCACAAGATGTCTTTCGCGGACATCGCGAAGCAAAAGGCCGGCTACTCCCAAACCGCAACGGATGGCTGGGTCGCTTTAGTGCAGCACTACTTCCTGAGCGCATGGCTGCCCAAGCCGGGTACGAGCAGGGAGATGTTCGTCCGGAACCTCGATCAGTCCCTTATCGCGGCGGGTGTGATCCAACCGATGGGTCGCATCGAACCGGGTCAAACTCAGATCGCTGCGTGCCGCTTTTACGCCGGCCCTCAGGAGCAGGACCTGCTGAAGACGCTCGCTCCAGGGCTTGAGCTGACCGTAGATTACGGTTGGCTGCGGGTGCTTGCGGTGCCGCTGTTCTGGGTGCTGAATCAGATCCACAGCTTCGTCGGGAACTGGGGCGTGGCGATCATCGTTTTAACGGTGATGATCAAACTGCTCTTCTATCCATTATCCGCGGCGAGCTATAAGTCGATGGCCAGGATGAAGGTGCTTGCGCCCAAGCTGCAGCGCCTCAAAGAGCGCTACGGGGACGATCGCCAGCGGATGCATCAGGCCATGGTCGAGTTGTACAAGACGGAGAAGATCAACCCGCTTGGAGGTTGCCTCCCGATCGTCGTTCAGATTCCCGTATTCATCGCCCTATATTGGGTCTTGCTGCTCAGCGTGGAGTTGCGGCAAGCGCCATTTGTGTTGGTGGATCATTGGATCCAAGACCTGTCCCGCCCGGACCCCTATTTCGTCTTGCCGGTGCTGATGGGGGCCACAATGTTCATCCAAACCTGGCTGAACCCGACCCCACCAGATCCCATGCAGGCAAAGCTGATGAAGATCATGCCCATCGGCTTCAGCATCTTCTTCTTCTTCTTCCCTTCGGGTCTGGTGTTGTACTGGCTGGTCAACAACATCCTCTCTATCGCCCAGCAGTGGCGGATCACGCAAGTGCTTGAGCGGGCCAAAACCGCTCATGGTCAAAGCTGACGTCATCGCCGCGATCGCCACCGGAGCAGGCCGTGCGGCGATTGGAGTGGTCCGGCTGTCTGGACCGAGCCTGAAGAGCCATATCTCGGGCTTGCTAGGGGGCGTGGTGCCACCGCGCATCGCAACGCGGCGAGACTTCTTGGATGCCTCTGGCAACCCGATCGACTCTGGGCTGGTGCTGTTCTTTCCCGGACCGCGATCGTTCACGGGCGAGGACGTGCTTGAACTACACGGCCATGGCGGCCCTGCGGTTCTGCGGTTACTCCTGCGGCGTTGTATCGAGCTGGGGGCACGTCTCGCGGAGCCCGGAGAGTTTAGCCGGCGGGCCTTCTTCAACGACAAACTCGACCTGGCTCAGGCGGAAGGCGTCGCCGACCTGATCGACGCCGGCTCAGAAGCCGCGGCAAAGGCGGCGCTGAGGTCCTTGAGAGGTGAATTTTCGGCGGAAATTCATGGTATTGTAGCGGATGTTATCGAGCTTAGGACATTGGTCGAAGGAAGTATCGATTTCCCGGAAGAGGATATCGAGATCCTGGAACAGGCCCGAGCTCGAGACCGGGTCCAAGCCATCCTTCAACGCCTTGCGCGACTGACAGAGCGAGCGAAGTCGGGACGGCTGTTGCGTGACGGCGCCGTGGCTGTTCTGATCGGTCGTCCCAACGTGGGGAAGTCGAGCTTGCTGAATCGCCTCGCGCAGGAAGAGATCGCGATCGTCACCGAGGTGCCCGGGACCACAAGGGACACGATCTGGACGGAGTTAGTCCTAGACGGTGTGCCGATCCACGTGATCGACACTGCCGGACTACGAGAGTCTGAGGATCGAGTCGAGCGGGTCGGAATCGAACGTACCTGGGCTGCGATCCGGGACGCTGACGCGGCACTCCTGGTCGTAGATGCCGAACACGGCATCGGTCCGGAGGAAGAGTCGATTCTGGCACGCATCCCTGACAAGACCCGTCGGGTGCTGGTCACCAACAAGATCGATCTGGTGGGACTTGCACCCTCCAGTACCGCGCAAACAGGCTGTGCCCTGGTCCAGGTATCGGCCAAGACGGGGGCCGGGATCGAACTGCTCAAGGACGCCATTCTCCAATCGGTCGGGTGGATCCCGGATCATGCGGGGACATTCTTCTTGGCTCGGGAGAGGCATCTCCAGTGTTTAACCGCGGCAACCGAGCAGGTGCTCCGCGCGAGCGAGGTATACGATCACTTGGAGCTGTTTGCGGAAGAGCTCAGGCTAGCTCAGGAATCGCTAGGGGACATCACCGGGAAATATGCTTCTGACGATCTGCTCGGCGAGATCTTCTCGCGGTTTTGTATCGGAAAATAGCGAACAAAATGGTTCCACGTGGAACATTCGCAGTGATGTTCCACGTGGAACTGTCGATTCGCGGTCCGTTCCCGTCTGGAGTATGATCTGCCGCCTCTCGGGTGTATTCCATGACTTTGCCTATCGAACTGGACGTTATCGTTGTCGGCGGAGGCCATGCCGGCACCGAGGCCGCGCTCGCCGCGGCGCGCATGGGCAGCCGGACGCTCCTCCTGACGCACAACATCGAGACCCTAGGCCAGATGTCTTGCAATCCGTCCATCGGGGGAATCGGAAAGGGTCATCTGGTCAAGGAGATCGATGCATTCGACGGGGCAATGGCCGCCGCTGCGGACGAAGCTGGCATCCAGTTTCGCGTCTTGAACTCAAGTAAGGGCCCCGCCGTTCGCGCGACCCGCGCGCAGGCAGATCGTGTCCTGTATAAGCAGGCGATCCGCCGCACGCTGGAGTCGCAACCGAACCTCTGGATTTTCCAGCAGGCCGTAGATGACCTCGAGCTCGACGGGGACCGTGTTAGCGGTGTCCTGACTCAGCTCGGTTTACGGTTCCGAGCTCGTGCGGTCGTCCTCACGACCGGGACCTTCTTGTCCGGGCTAGTCCATATCGGACTCCGGAACTATCAGGCCGGAAGAGCTGGTGACCCGGCTTCGGTCAGTCTTGCTACTCGTCTGCGTGAGCGCAACCTACCGGTCGGACGGCTGAAAACCGGTACCCCACCCAGGATCGATGGTCGGACCATCAATTTTGCAGAGCTGGGGGAGCAACCCGGTGACAGTCCGGTCCCGGTGTTCTCTTTCCTGGGTGACCCGCAGCAGCACCCGACGCAGGTTTCCTGCTGGATCACCCATACAAATCCAGCCACGCACAATATCGTGCGGTCCGGACTCTCCCGCTCTCCGATGTTCACGGGGGTGATCGAAGGGATTGGCCCGCGCTATTGCCCCTCTATCGAGGACAAGGTCACGCGCTTTGCGGAGAAGGACCGACATCAGATCTTCTTGGAGCCAGAAGGGCTCACCACGCACGAGGTCTATCCAAACGGGATCTCGACCAGCCTGCCGTTTGACGTCCAACTCGATTTGGTCCATTCGATCAAGGGATTGGAGCAAGCGCACCTGACTCGCCCAGGGTATGCGATCGAGTACGATTACTTCGATCCGCGCGGACTCAAGCCGACGCTCGAAACCAAGGCCATCCCTGGGTTGTATTTTGCCGGCCAGATCAACGGTACGACCGGCTACGAGGAGGCAGCTGCTCAAGGTCTGCTGGCGGGGATCAACGCCGCCCTATTCGTGCGCGGAGAGGACCCGTGGTGGCCACGCCGGGATCAGGCTTATCTCGGAGTGTTGGTGGACGACCTGGTCACTCGCGGAGTCAGCGAACCATATCGGATGTTCACGAGCCGCGCCGAATATCGTCTCAGCCTGCGCGAGGATAACGCGGACCTGCGATTGACCGAGATCGGCTACCGGTTAGGCGTCGTTGGACCGGCGCGTTGGACGGCGTTCGAGCGCAAGCGGGAACGCATCGAGCAGGAGGTGCAGCGTTTGCGCACCACGTGGGTGGATCCGCACTCCCTTTCGGCAGCCCAGACTCAGTTGGTATTTCGAGCGCCATTAGAGCGTGAATACACACTTCAGGAATTGCTGCGGCGACCCGAGGTCTCCTACCAGGCTCTGATGTCCTTGCCGCCAGCAGGGCCGGGTGTCGATCACCCCACCGTCGCTGAACAGGTAGAGATTCAGGCGAAATATCAAGGATATATAGACCGCCAGCGAGAAGAGGTCGAGCGTCAGTCGAGCCAGGAGCACTTGCGCTTGCCCGCTGATCTGGACTACGGGGAAGTACGTGGTCTCTCGAAGGAGGCGCAGCAAAAGCTGAATCAGGTGCGCCCCGCGACACTGGGACAAGCATCCCGTATCTCGGGCGTGACACCGGCGGCAATCTCGCTCCTATTGGTACATCTGAAGCGTCAGCGTATGCAGGGGCGCGGCACCGAGTCTTGTGAGCCGTCCGAGAGCATCGGCACGAAGCGCACCGCTGGCCGCAGCACGGGCCGCTGATGGATGCCGACGCACACCTCCGGCAGGGACTTACTACTCTCGGCATCGAACTAGCCCCCACCGCGGAGCGGAGCCTTCTCCAGTACCTGTCGCTGCTGACGAAGTGGAATCGCGTTTACAATCTCACGGCGATCCGAGAGCCGTCTCGCGTTGTCAGCCATCACCTGCTGGATAGTCTCTCCGTGCTCCCACATCTCTCCGGCGTGTCGTTGGCGGATGTTGGAGCCGGCGCCGGCCTGCCTGGGGTCCCCTTGGCGATCGCACGGTCCGATTGGCGCATTGCGCTGGTGGAGAGCAACCACAAAAAGGCCGCATTCTTACGCCAGGCCGTGATCGAGCTCAAGCTGCAAAATGTCCAGGTGATCATCGATCGTGTCGAGCACTGGGGGCCGCCCAATGGCTTCGATGTTGTCATCTCGAGGGCATTTTCGGATCTGCCCGGTTTCGTCGAGGCAGCGCAGCATCTGTGCAGCTCGAGCGGAGTTCTCGCGGCAATGAAGGGGGTATATCCGGACGAGGAGTTGGCGCAACTGCCTCCCGATTGGCATCTGGAGCGCGTGGTTCCACTCGAGGTTCCAGGGGTGCGCGCGGCCCGCCACCTCGTGCTCTTGCGGCGTGACCACACCGCATGAGGCCCACTATGGCGCGGATATTGGCGATCGCGAATCAGAAGGGTGGGGTAGGGAAAACGACAACCAGCATCAACCTGGCCGCCAGCCTCGCCCTCGCTGGGCGGTGTGTGCTCCTCATCGATCTCGATCCGCAGGGAAATGCAACCATGGGCAGCGGGGTGGATAAGCGGTCAGTAAACGCCACCGTGTACGATGTGCTGCTGGGCTCTAAGCCGCTGTCGCAGACTCGAGTCAGATCGGGCGCGAACTACGACCTGATCCCTTCCAACCGCGAGCTCGCCGGTGCGGAGGTGGAGTTAGTGAACCTCCCCGAACGGGAGACGCGTCTGAGGGAGGCGCTCAAGGAAGTGCAGGACCAGTACGACTTTGTCCTGATCGATTGCCCGCCTGCGCTTAACCTGCTCACCGTGAATGGTCTGTGTGCGGCCCAAGCGGTGATGATCCCGATGCAGTGCGAGTATTACGCACTAGAGGGGTTGTCCGACCTCGTGCAGACGATCAAGAAGGTGCGCGCTCATCTCAACCCGGTGCTGGAAATCGAAGGTCTGCTGCGCACAATGTACGACCCGCGGAACACGCTGGCGCAACAAGTCTCGGATCAGCTCCAGCAACATTTTGGAGAGAAGGTCTATCGGACGATCATCCCGCGCAATGTCCGCCTCGCGGAAGCACCGAGCTATGGGGTCCCCGTCATGAACCTCGATCGGCAGTCCAAGGGCGCGCTCGCCTATCTGGCTTTGGCGGGCGAGATGCTGTCGAAGCCCGCGCACCCTGCCCATGGCTAAGGTGAAGGGACTGGGGCGCGGGCTGGATGCCCTGCTTGCCGCGGAGGAGCCGGAGCCGCGTGATCGGCTGATGAGCCTGCCGGTGGAGCATTTGCGTCCGGGACGATATCAGCCCCGCACGCACATGGATCCCGATGCGATCGCCGAGCTGGCGGACTCGATCAAAGTCCAGGGGATCATTCAACCCATTGTTGCGCGCCCGATTTCCGATGGCGAGTACGAGATCATCGCAGGCGAGCGCCGCTGGCGAGCGGCCCAGCTGGCGGGTCTGGACAGCATACCGGCGCTGGTACGTGACGTGCGCGATGATTTCGCCCTGGCGATGGCGCTCATCGAGAATATTCAGCGCGAGAATCTCAACCCGATCGAGGAAGCCGCGGGTATCCAGCGCCTGATCGACGAGTTCGAGATGACGCATGAGGCGGCGGCCGACAGCGTCGGCCGTTCGCGCAGCGCAGTCACCAACCTGCTGCGGCTGCTGTCTCTGCCGAAGCCGGTTCAAGATTTGATCCTGCACGGTAAGCTGGATATGGGCCATGCGCGTGCGCTGTTGCCCTTAGCCGGAGCAAAGCAGATCGAACTTGCGAATCTCGTGGCCGGGAAGACGCTCTCGGTCCGCCAGACGGAGCACCTGGTTCGCCGCGAATTGTCGACTCCGAAAGCCCGCCAGCGATCGGCCCGCGACCGGGACCTGGCGGCACTCGAGGAGGAGCTGTCGGACAGGCTGGGGACACGCGTCTCGATCCTCCCGCGCAAAGGGGGCGCTGGGCGAGTGACGATCGATTACTCCAGTCTGGATCAACTGGACGGGCTGCTCACCAAGCTGCGCACCTGAGCGTGCAGCGCTGGGAAGCTCACCGGCGTCGCACGACGTTGACAGTGTGCACGTGCAGCACCTAGAATCGCGTGATTTTTCCAACCCCTGCCGTTCGCCTGCGCGCAGGATGACGCTTCAGCGTCGCAGGGCGCATCCGCAACGGCAGCGACGGGCGCGGATCGAGTGAGTTCCAGCGGTGCAAGGCGACCCGTGCGCAGTCCGTTTGCCACTGTCATTGGCCTACAGGTCGGCGTCACGGCGTTGGCGGCATTGGTTTTCTGGGGGTTGGTGGGGGGGGCCGCCGCCAAGTCGGCGCTTCTGGGCGGTGCGATCGGTGCGGTACCCACCGCGCTGTATGCTCTTCTTGTGGCACGCCGGCGTTTCGGTACACCCACTAGCTTGCTGCGGACCCACCTCGTCGGTGAAGCGAGCAAACTGGTACTGATGGCGGTTCTTTTCGCCGCGGTGCTGAACCATTTTCGGTGGGTGATCGCTCTGCCGCTGCTGCTGACGTTTATTGCGACGCTGTTTTCTCACTGGTTCGCCCTGCTTATCGTGTCTTGACCTGGGATCGCTTGATCAGATGGCTGCAGCCGAGGCGCCGCTCACAGCGAACGAATACATCTCCCACCATCTCGTCAACCTGACGATCGGTCGCGGATTCTGGAGTCTGCATCTCGACACGCTGATCATGTCGATGCTGATTGGCGTGAGCGTCCTCGGACTCATGGCATTCGTGGCGCGCCGCGCGACCCCCGGTGTGCCGGGGAAGCTCCAGGCGTTTGTCGAGATGGTGGTGTCGATGGTGGACACCCAGGTTAAAGACACCTTCCACGCCAAGAGCGAACTGGTTACGCCACTGGCCATCACCGTGTTCATCTGGATCTTCTGCATGAATGCGGTGGACCTGATTCCGGTGGACTTCATCCCCTGGATCATGGAACACGTATTTCACGTGTCGCACTGGAAAGCAGTCCCGACCACCGATCCGAACACGACCTTTGCGATGTCGTTGTCCGTGTTCGCCCTGATCATCATCTTCAACATCAAGTACAAGGGAGTCGGCGGCTTAGTCCATGAGATCTTCACGGCGCCCTTCCACAGCGACAATCTGCTGCTACAGTGGGTCGTGCTTGCACCGGTCAACTTGGTGTTGCGACTGATCGAGGAGCTCGCGAAACCGATCTCCCTGGCCCTGCGGTTATTCGGCAACATGTTCGCTGGGGAAGTGCTATTCATCCTCATCGTGTTGCTGGCGGGTATCTGGGATGGCTTGAACCCTGGCAGCTCGGTCTCCTTCATCGGCCACGTCCTCCTGTCTCTGGGATGGGCCATATTCCACATCCTGATCGTCACACTGCAGGCGTTCATCTTCATGATGCTGACGATTGTCTACCTGGCGATGGCCAGCGAGTCGCACTGAGTCAGGGATTTCTTTCGGGTTGAACCAAACAAGGAGAAAGCAATGGAAGCACTAGCAGTATTCTTCGGCCAGACCCAGATCGCGGCGGCCTTGCTGATCGGCATGGGCGCTCTCGGGACCGCGATCGGGTTCGGCATCCTCGGTGGCCGCTTCCTCGAAGGGGCGGCGCGCCAACCTGAGATGATCCCGGCGCTGCAAGTGAAGATGTTCATTGTGGCTGGACTGTTGGATGCCTTTACCGCGATCGCGACGGCCATCGCCGTACTGCTGCTGTACGCCAACCCGCTGATCTCCGCAGTGAAGGGCGGCTAGCGCCGTCGGTTCGGAGCAGGAGGGAGGGACCGTGAACATCAACGCCACACTGATCGGGCAGGCGATTTGGTTCCTGCTCTTCATCTGGTTCACGACCAAGGTCGTCTGGCCGTACCTGCGCAAAGCGATCGAGGAGCGACAGAAGACGATCGCCGAGGGATTGGCCGCGGCCGAACGCGGCCGGCAGGATCTTGAGCTCGCCTCGACTCGCGCGGCCGACCTGCTCCGCGAAGCCAGGGAACAGGCCCAAGAGATCCTAGCGCAGGCGGAAAGACGCGGCGCCCAGATGGTCGAAGACGCGAAGGGCCAGGCCAAACAGGAGGGTGATAGGATCATTGCCGGCGCCAAGGCCGAGATCGATCGTGAGGTGTTCCGTGCCAAGGAAGCTCTGCGGGCCCAGGTCGCCGTGCTCGCGGTGCAAGGAGCGGAGAAGATTCTGCGACGGGAAGTGGATGCGAAGGCACACGCCGATCTGCTCAACGCGGTGGCGGCCGAGCTCTGATTGATCGCTCACCATGGCCGAACTCGTCACTGTCGCCCGTCCGTACGCGCAAGCTGTCTTTAGCCTGGCGCAGGAACGGGCACAACTCGCCCAGTGGTCCGAAATGCTGCACTTCGTCGCGGACGTGTGCGCCGACGGCCAGGTTCAGCTCGCGCTGGCAAACCCCAGCTTCACCAAAAACGACGTCGAGAACCTTCTGCTGGGAATCTGTGGCGAACGACTGGACGGCGCCGCGCGAAATCTGCTGGTGCTCCTGATCCGCAACGATCGCTTGGCCGTTTTGCCTCACATCGTGGATCTGTACGAGGCGCTCCGCGAGCAACACGAGAACGTCATCGAGGCCAAGGTCGATTCCGCTTTTCCCCTGTCAGACCAGCAATTGGCCGGACTGGTGGCGAACCTGGAACGGCGCACAGGGCGTAAGGTCAAGGCGAGCGTCAATGTCGTGACCGATCTGATCGGCGGGATCACCGTGCAGATCGGTGACGACCTTTGGGATGGTTCGGTGCGGGGTCAGCTCGACGGGCTGGCCGCAGCGGTGGCGCATTAGGGGCGATCGGGCTGCGCCAGCGCGCCCGCAGTCGCCCGAAATTGTTGAACTGGGAGTCATCCATGCAGCTCAATCCTTCGGAAATCAGCGAACTCATCAAGAGCAAGATCCAAAATCTTGCCATCAGCGCCGAGATGCGCACCCAGGGAACCGTGGTCTCCGTGACCGACGGGATTGTCCGCATCCATGGCCTCGCTGACGTCATGCAAGGCGAGATGCTGGAGTTTCCGCAAAACACCTTCGGCCTGGCGTTGAACCTCGAACGCGACTCTGTCGGTGCTGTGGTTCTGGGGGACTACGAGCATGTCACCGAAGGCGACACGGTAAAGACCACCGGGCGCATTCTCGAGGTCCCGGTCGGGCCCGAACTGCTTGGTCGTGTGGTGAATGCGTTGGGCCAACCGATCGACGGAAAAGGGCCGATCACCGCAAAGCTCACGGACGTGATCGAGAAGGTGGCGCCGGGTGTGATCTGGCGCAAGTCCGTGTCGCAGCCGGTGCAGACCGGGCTCAAAGCAATCGACTCCATGGTTCCGATCGGCCGCGGTCAGCGCGAGCTCATCATCGGCGATCGCCAGACCGGCAAAACCGCTGTTGCGGTCGACACGATCATCAACCAGAAGGGCAAGGACCTCTTCTGCGTTTATGTCGCGGTGGGCCAGAAGGCCTCGACCATCGCGAACGTCGTGCGCAAGCTGGAAGAGTACGGAGCGATGGAGTACACCGTTGTGATCGCGGCCTCGGCCTCCGAGTCCGCCGCCATGCAGTACATCGCGCCTTATTCCGGCTGCACGATCGGTGAATACTTCCGCGATCGCGGCCAAGACGCGCTGATCATCTATGACGACTTGACGAAGCAGGCGTGGGCCTATCGCCAGATCTCGCTTCTGCTGCGCCGGCCGCCGGGCCGTGAGGCCTACCCTGGCGATGTGTTCTATCTGCACTCGCGCCTGCTCGAGCGCGCCGCGCGCGTCAACGAGCAGTGGGTCGAGCGGTTCACCAAAGGAGCGGTGAAGGGCAAGACCGGTTCGCTGACTGCGCTGCCGATCATCGAGACTCAGGCCGGCGACGTGACTGCGTTCGTGCCGACCAACGTCATCTCGATCACGGACGGCCAGATCTTCCTCGAAACCGACCTGTTCAATGCCGGCATCCGTCCCGCCATCAACGCGGGTATCTCCGTGTCGCGTGTGGGCGGTGCCGCGCAGACCAAGATCATGAAGCGTCGTGATACCGGTGGCGGCGTACGCCTCGCGCTGGCCCAGTACCGCGAGCTTGCCGCTTTTGCTCAGTTCGCGTCCGACCTGGACGAGGCCACCCGCAAACAGCTCGAGCGCGGTCGGATGGTGACCGAGCTCATGAAGCAACCGCAGTATTCCCCGCTGCAGGTATGGGAGATGGCGCTCACTCTTTTTGCGGTGAACAACGGCTACTTCGACGACATCGATGTCAAGAAGGCGCTCGCCGCCGAGCGATCCATGCGCGACTACATCAAGGACAAGTATGGGGAGCTGGTGGCTCGGATCGAGGACAAGAAGGACCTCGCCAAGGACGACGAGCCACTGCTGGCCGAGGCCATCAAGGATTGGAAGAAGAACGGGAGCTATTAACTAGGCGCGGCCGTATGGCCTACGCCGATGCAGGTCGGGTGTAAGCGAATATGCCAGGTACCAAAGAGATACGCATGAAGATCCGGAGTGTGCAAAACACCCGGAAGATCACCAAGGCGATGGAGATGGTGGCGGCCTCGAAGATGCGCAAGGTGCAGGAGCGCATGCGCGCTGCGCGGCCCTACTCCGAGAAGATCCGCAACGTCGCGGCCCACATCAGCCATGCGAATCCCGAATACCGTCATCCGTTTCTCATCCAGCGCGACACGGTCAAGCGCATCGGCATCATCGTCATCACCACGGACAAGGGGCTATGCGGTGCGCTCAACACCAATGTGTTGCGCATGGTGCTCAACCAGTACAAGGAATGGCAAAGCCAAGGCGAGGGGATCGACGTATGTTGCATCGGCAACCGGGGGCTCGGCTTCATGCAGCGGCTGGGCGCCAGCATCCTCTCCTACGTCACCAATCTCGGTGACAGGCCGCATCTGGAACGCTTCATCGGTCCCGTCAAGGTGATGCTGGACGCGTATGGCAGCGATCGCTTCGACCGCCTCATGGTCTTCTATACGCGCTTCATCAACACCATGCGGCAGGAGCCCGTGATGGAGCAGCTGCTGCCGCTTTCCGGCGAGCGCCTCGGCGTGCCGGAGGGCGCGTGGGACTATATCTATGAGCCCGAGGCCAAGGGCGTGATGGACCACGTCCTGACGCGTTATACCGAGGCGCTGATCTATCAAGCCGTCGCGGAGAACATGGCGAGCGAGCAGTCCGCCCGCATGGTGGCGATGAAGGCTGCGTCGGACAACGCCGCGACGCTCATCGACGAATTGACGCTGATCTACAACAAGAATCGTCAGGCCGCCATCACCAAGGAGATCGCGGAGATCGTTGGTGGTGCCGCCGCAGTCTAGGTTATCCAGTTCGAAACCGCAGGAGCAGTCATGGAACAACCGGAAGGAACGATCGTACAGTGCATCGGTGCGGTGATCGACATCGAGTTCGCGCGCGAGGCGATGCCCAAGGTCTACGACGCGCTGGTGCTCGAGTATTCGGGACAGAGCACTTTCGCGGAGCGGGGCCTCACCTTCGAGGTCGAACAGCAGCTCGGCGACGGTATCGTGCGTTGCATTGCGCTGGGCTCTTCCGATGGCTTGCGCCGGGGAATGAAGGTCAAGAGCACGGGCGGGCCCATCTCGGTGCCCGTGGGCAATGGCACGCTGGGACGAATCATGGATGTGCTGGGGCGTCCCATCGACGAAGCCGGCCCGGTCCAGACCGAAGAGCGGCGTGCGATCCACCAGCCGGCGCCGAAGTTCGACGAGCTGTCCCCTTCGATCGAGCTGCTCGAGACCGGCATCAAGGTGATCGACCTGATCTGCCCGTTCGCCAAGGGCGGCAAGATCGGTCTGTTCGGCGGCGCGGGTGTGGGCAAGACGGTCAACATGCTGGAGCTGATCAACAACATCGCGAAGCAACACGCTGGGCTGTCGGTGTTTGCGGGCGTAGGCGAGCGCACGCGTGAGGGCAACGACTTCTACCACGAGATGTCGGAAGCCGGTGTCATCAAGCTGGACAACCTTCCCGAATCCAAGGTCGCGATGGTGTTCGGCCAGATGAACGAACCTCCGGGCAATCGTCTGCGCGTCGGCCTGACGGGTCTCACCATGGCCGAGCGCTTCCGGGACGAGGGCCGGGATATCCTGCTGTTCATCGATAACATCTACCGCTACACGCTGGCCGGAGTGGAAGTGTCCGCGCTGCTGGGCCGTATGCCTTCGGCCGTCGGCTATCAACCCACGCTGGCCGAGGAAATGGGCAGGTTGCAGGAGCGGATCGTGTCTACCAAAGTCGGCTCGATCACCTCGGTCCAGGCGATCTATGTTCCTGCGGACGACCTGACCGACCCCTCGCCGGCCACGACTTTCGCGCACCTCGATGCCACCGTGGTGCTGTCGCGCGACATCGCCGCGCTTGGCATCTACCCGGCGGTGGATCCGCTCGACTCCACCTCGCGCCAGGTTGATCCCAACGTCATCGGCGAAGAGCACTACAACACCACGCGCCAAGTGCAGGCTACGCTGCAGCGCTACAAGGAGCTGCGCGATATCATCGCCATTTTGGGAATGGATGAGCTGTCGCCGGAAGATAAGCTGACGGTGGCGCGGGCGCGCAAGGTCCAGCGCTTCCTGTCGCAGCCGTTCCACGTCGCGGAAGTGTTCACCGGCTCCCCGGGCAAGTTCGTACCGCTGAAGGAGACGATCAAGGGCTTCAAGATGATCGTCGGTGGCGAGTGCGACCAGCTGCCCGAGCAGGCCTTCTACATGGTCGGTCCGATCGAGGAAGCCTTCGAAAAAGCGAAGACGCTTCAGTAAGCGTGGCATGGCAGGGGTGGGACTGCGGCATCCTCGGCTTTCTGAGAAGACGCGATGGCAAACACCATACATATCGATGTGGTAAGCGCCGAGGAATCGATTTTTTCCGGCGAGGCCGAATTCGTCGTCCTGCCCGGCGAGGCCGGAGAGCTGGGCATCTATCCGCGGCACACGCCGCTCATCACCCGCATCCGGCCCGGCTCCGTGCGGATCAAGATGCCTGGCGAGGCCGAAGAACAGTTGATTTTTGTCGCTGGAGGCATCCTCGAAGTCCAGCCGAAGGTGATTACCGTGCTGGCCGATACGGCGATCCGGGGTCACGATCTGGACGAAGCGAAGGCGCTGGAGGCGTTGCAGCGAGCCGAGGAAGCCCGCCGCAACGCTACGGGTAAGCAGGAAATCGCAACCGTGGAAGGGGAAGTGGCCTCGCTCGCGGCGCAGCTCGCGGCAATCCGGCGGCTGCGGAAGAAATAGCAGTACCACAGGAGCAATCACGAAGAACAGCGATCTCTCCGGCGTGCGTGTCGGGGCATCACGAAAGCAGCTCCGGCTGCTTTTTTGTTTTGTGATGCGGCATCGCCAATGGATCGGATTTGTATCGAGGCGTGCCGCATGACAGAGCAGCAGAACGCAGTCGCGCTTACCAAGGAATTGGTGCGGATGAACACCGTCAACCCGCCCGGCCGCGAGGAGCCCTGCGCCCGCTATCTCGGCGCGCTGCTCGAGAAGGCGGGGTTTGCCGCGAGGTACCACAGCTTCGGTGATGGGCGCGTAAGCCTGGTCGCGACGCTCGGAGCGAGTGCATCCAAGGCTCCGCTGTGCTTCACCGGTCACATCGACACGGTACCGCTGGGCGCGGCGCCCTGGCGCATGGATCCGTTCGCTGCCGATACCGATGCCGGCAAGCTCTACGGGCGCGGCAGCAGCGACATGAAGTGCGGCGTGGCCGCCTTCACTGTGGCCGCACTCAACATGGCGAGACATCTGAGCGGCACGCCCGGGCTGGCATTGGTGATCACAGCGGGTGAGGAGACCGGCTGCGAAGGCGCGTTTCATCTGTATCGAGATGGCGTGCTGGGTACAGCGGGCGCGGTGGTGGTGGCGGAGCCGAGCTCCAACTACCCGTTCGTCGGACACAAGGGAGCGCTGTGGCTCAAAGCGAGGACCCGCGGCGTGACTGCGCATGGCTCGATGCCGGAGAAGGGGGTAAACGCCGTGTACAAGGGCGCGCACGCAGTGGGCGCGCTGGAGGCATTCCGTTTCTCCAACCCCCCGCATGCGCTGATGGGACAAGCCACGCTCAACGTCGGCACTTTTCATGGCGGACTCAACATTAACTCTGTTCCGGACCAGGCAGAGATCGGTATCGACATCCGCACAGTGCCTACCGTGGATCACAAGGCGCTGATCCGCTCGTTGGCGCAGCACATGGGCTCCGAGGTCGAGCTGGAAACGCTGATGGACTTGGAGGCCGTGTACACCGACCCTCAAGACCCATGGATGCAAAGCGTGTTCAACGTGATGACCCCCATCCTGGGAGAACGGCCGGCGCCGCGCGCCGCGACTTACTTCACGGATGCAGCGGCACTGAGCCTGGCCTATCGCGGCCCGCCCACCGTTGTTCTCGGCCCCGGCGAACCACAGATGGCGCACCAGACCGACGAGTACTGCGTCGTCGAGCGTGTGGAGAAGGCGGTTGCCGCTTATGAAGACATCATTCGCGCTTGGTGCCTGAGCTGAATGGAGCGCTTCAGCACCGCAGCGGTCACTGCCCGTGTGAACGGCATCTTCGACGCCGGGAGTTTCGAGCCCCTGCCGCCGAGCCATCCTGCGACGACGCTCATGACCGGGGGCGGGCGGGTCGAGGGCAAGCCGGTGTGGGTTGCCGCCGCCGATCCCAGCCGTGCACGTGGCGCGCTCGGCATGGGCGAGGGGCAGGCTCTATGCGCGCTGTTCCGCCGGGCGCGGAGCGAGCCGCGTCCGCTGCTGCTGCTCATCGATTCGGCCGGCGCGAATGTGGATGAAGGTGTGGCTGCGCTGGGGGCTTTCCGCTGGTTGTTCCAGGAAGCGCTGCTTACGCGGCTTGCGGGGCTGCCGATGCTGGCACTGCTGGGAAAGTCGTGTTTCGGCGGCGCCAGCATGCTCGCAAGCCTGTGTGGCCAACGGCTTTATTCGACTGAAACGCTGCTCGGCGTGTCCGGGCCCGGCGTAATCCAAGCGCTGGGTGGAAGAAGCGAGCTGGACGCTGGCGATCGCAGCCAGGTGCGCGCTCTCCTGGGTGGTCCCGTGCGGGCTTCGCTGGGACCGACCGAATCGCTTGCACCGGACGATTTAGCGGCGTTTCGCGCTCATGCCGTGAGGTGGCTGCAGCAGAGCGGGGTCGTCGATGCAGCTCGCGACTTGAAGGCGCAGCATGTTGAGCTGGGACGGCGCTTACGCGAAGGCGAAGCGGCCTCGGCTCCGCCCTGCGGCGAGCTCGAGCTGTCCAGCCGCCGCCTGCGGCGGTTGCTGCATCCTGACGCCCCGTTTGAATGGCGTGGTCACGCGTGCATGGCGCTGCCTCCAGCCGGCTCGAACGAACCTGCATTTATCGGCGTCCTAGGTGGCGGCGCCGTGGGCGCGGAAGCGTGCTGGCAGGTGGCGGACGCGTTGCTCGACTTGCACCGATCTCGCCCGACAAGTCCAGTGGTGCTGCTCCTGGATGCCTCCGGCCATGCCTGCACCAGGCGGGATGAAACTCTGCTGCTGTCCGCCTATCTCGCACATCTGAGCCTGGCGGCCGGATGGCTGGCGCAACAGGGACATGACGTATCCGCATGGCTGCCTGGGGCGGCAGCTGGTGCAGTCTATGTCGCTTTTGCTGCTCCGGCTCGCCGCGTGCTGGCACTAAGGAGCTCGCGAATCCGAATCCTGCCTGAGGTAGCGGTCCGGCAGATCCTCGGTGCCGGGATCGAGGAGCGTGTCGACACCGATGCGTTGCTGAACGCGCGCGTCATCGATGGGCTGCTGGATGTCCGGTTCGAAGCCTACGCGGAAGAAAGCGTGGCATGAAGAACGCCAATGCCTATGCCGCGTTCGCGCGGAGCTTTGCGGTCAACGCGGCGAGGCCCGCGCTGGAGTTGGAGAGCGGGCAAAGCTGTACCTACGCCGACCTCGACCGTGAGTGCGCGCGCTGCGCGGCGGCTCTGCAAGGCTTCGGCCTGCAGCGCGGCGACCGCGTCGCCGTACAGGTCGAAAAATCCGCACAGTCCTTGTTCTTGTACCTGGCTTGCCTGCGCGCGGGTCTGGTCTATCTGCCGCTCAACACCGCGTACCGACTGGCCGAGCTCACGCACTTCCTGTCCGACGCACAACCCTCGCTGGTGGTGTGTAGCCCGCCCGCGGCGGCGGGCATCCAAGCGCTGGTGCGCTCATCCGGCCTGCACGCGCAGGTTGCGACGCTCGACACCAGCGGAGGCGGATCGCTGTCCGAAGCGGTGGGGCAGGCGGCTTCGCACTTCGCAACCGCCACGATGGCGCCCGACGACCTCGCGGCGATCATCTATACCTCTGGGACCACCGGACGCGCCAAGGGCGCTATGGTGACGCACCGCAACCTCGTCTCTAACGCCACTGTACTGGTCGATACCTGGGGTTTTACCGACGCGGACGTGCTGCTGCACGCGCTGCCGATCTTCCACGTGCACGGGCTGTTCGTCGCCAACCACTGCGCGCTGTTGTCCGGCGCCAAGCTCTTGTGGAGGGCCAAGTTTGACGCCAGAGCGATGCTCTCAGATCTGCCGCGCGCGACGGTGATGATGGGCGTACCCACGTATTACACCAGGCTGCTGGCCGAGCCCGGGTTCACGGCGCAGACCTGTGCTCACATGCGCTTATTCATCTCGGGCTCGGCGCCGTTGCTGCTGGATACGTTCCACGAGTTCCAGCGGCGAACCGGCCATACCATCCTCGAGCGCTATGGCATGTCCGAAGCGGGCATGATCACGTCCAACCCGTTGGTCGGAGCGCGGCGCGGCGGCACCGTTGGACTTCCGCTACGCGGTGTGTCTGTGCGAACCGTCGATGCGCAGGATCGTCCGCTCCCGGCAGGTGACAACGGAGCGATTCAGATCCGGGGTGACAACGTATTCGCCGGCTACTGGCGTAACCTCGACAAAACGCGGGAGGAGTTTACTGTAGACGGCTGGTTTCGCACCGGGGACGTGGGTGTGATCGACGAGCACGGATATCTTTCGATCGTAGGGCGCGCCAAGGATCTCATCATCTCGGGCGGCTATAACGTTTATCCCAAAGAGATTGAGCTCGCGATCGATGCGATACCGGGCGTCGCCGAATCGGCGGTCGTAGGAATCCCCCACCCGGATTTCGGCGAAGCCGTGGCCGCTGCCGTCGTTCTGGATCCGTCCGGACCCGCTTTGAGCGAAGACGGCCTGATCGCGCACCTGAAAACGCAGCTCGCGAACTACAAGATACCCAAGCAAGTCCGCTTCGTGCCCGCATTGCCACGAAACGCGATGGGAAAAGTGCAGAAGATCCAGGTGCGCGAACAGCTTGCCTCACTGTGAGCGATACGAGGCAAGCAGCGGGCGGACGCCTCGGACCGGCCGATCTAAAACAGTGACCTCAGCATCTTCGCTGCCAGCAGCAGGAGCACTGCGGCGAAGATCTTCTTCAACAGCCCCACCGGCATGCTATGCGCGAGGCGCGCCCCGAATGGCACGGTGACTACTGTCCCCACGACCAATCCCGCCAACGCCGGCAGATAGACATAGCCTAGGCTGAGCGGCGGCAGATGACTCTTATCCAGTCCGGCGGCGAGGTATCCGGCTGTGCCCGCCGCCGAGAGAGGCAGCCCCAATGCCGCAGTCGTCCCGATCGCAGTGAGCATGGGAACATTGCACATCGTCATCAGTGGCAGCATGATCACGCCTCCCGCGACCCCCACCAGGCTCGACATCCCTCCGATCAGCAAGGCAGCCATCGACATTACGGCCCCGCCCGGCAACCTGCGCGTGGGCTTGGGATCCTGCCGGCGTAGGAGCTGCACCGACGAGTAAAGCACGAAGGCTGTGAAGATCAGCGCCAGATAACGGGACGACAGGCGTTCGGCGAACAATGCTCCGAGCAGGCTGCCGCCGACGATCCAGGGGCCTGCGCGACGAACGATGTCCCAACGCACTACGCCGCGCACATGGTGAGCGCGCACAGTGGACAGGCCGGTGAACACGATGCTGGCGATGGAAGTGCCTAGCGCCAGGTGCAAAAGTCGGTCCGCAGGGAAGTGCTGCTCGGTGAACAAGAACACCAGCAAGGGAACGATGACCACCCCGCCGCCGATACCCAGCATGCCGGCAAACAGACCGACGAGCAAACCCAGCGCCAGATAGGCAAGCCACCACCAATCTGGAGTGAAGGCCTCCACCGGGGTTCAGGTTCCCTGGGGTTCCTCGAGAAGCTTCAAGATGAACCGCCACTCGGTCACTTGCACCGGCGTAATGGAAAGGCGGTTTGCACGCTGTAGCACGCGCATCCCTGCAAGTTGGGGATGCTTCCGCATCTCGTGGATTCCGAGCAGGCGGGTCTTGCGCACCAGACGCACATCGACGTTGAACCAACGGGGGTTGCTGCGCGTAGCCACCGGATCGTGATAGTCGCTCTTGGGGTCGAACTGTGTTTCGTCCGGGTAGGCGAGCCGGGCCACCTCGATCACGCCGGCGATGCCGGGATGGGGGCAGCTCGAATGGTAGAAGAAGGCTTGATCTCTGAGGCGCATGTCGTCGCGCATGAAGTTGCGCGCCTGATAGTTGCGCACGCCCCACCACGCGGCCGTCCTCTGCGGCGCTACCGCCAGGTCGTCGACGCTGAACACGTCCGGCTCCGATTTCATCAGCCAGTAGCGCATAGGACGCCGCAGAGCGTGGCGCACGCGGAACACCGTAGCGCACTGCGCCATGAAAACGAAGAGCGGCGGTATGCCGCCGCTCTCGTCGATTGGGAGCCCCCCACAAATGCCGTCAGGCCAGGATCTTGAACCGAGGGTTCAAGGGTGGTCGCCTTCCGAGCGCATCAGGCGCTTCCAGATCGGACGCGCACAACAGCGCTACTATGGGCAGCAACCAGGATTACGACATTGGTTCACAGAAACGTACAGCCTAGACAAACACCGCAGGGGGCAAGCTTAAGCCATTGGCATCGCTGTCGCGGAGACGCACGCGACCCGATCAGAACAGGTCGTCTTGTGCGGACACCGCTTCGTCGATGGCAGCCACCATGGATTTCATTTTACGCTTTAGCTCTCCGATGTCAAAACCGGCGCTGAGCCGAGTGGACAGCAGTTCGTGCGCGATGTTCAGCCCCGCCATCACGGCGATACGCTCGGTGCCAATGACTTTGCCCGCATCGCGAATCTCGCGCATCTTGGCGTCGAGATATTGAACTGCTCGGAGCAGTCCCTCTCGCTCTTCGTCCTTGCAGGCGATCCGGAAGCTGCGATCTAGGATGCTCACCTCGATCGCGCGCCCATCGCGCTTCATTCCCCTTCCTCGGGGAGCCGACTCAACAGCCCCTCCAGACGCACCCGCGCGTTCCCGATCTTGTCCCTCAGCTGCTTGCTTTCGTTCTGTGCCGCGGCCAGTTGTTGGCGTAATTCGTGGTTGTCTCTGCGTAGGCGATGGCATAGCTGTACGAGCTGGTTGATTTTTTCGTCGAGGGTATTGAGCTCCGCTTCCATCGAGACACTATAGTGATAAAAATCTTGCTAAGTCAACTGGTAACGGATTTTTCTGAATGTTCTTTGGCATCTCGCCAGGGTCGCTCGCCGTGCGATACGGTGCGCGTCCATGCGCCCCGTGCGGACCGGCTGCGCAAAGGGTCCGCCGCCCCCAACCGCGGCTGAGTGGCAGCCGCCATTTCCGGCTGCCCGGCTGGAGTCTTTCGGCCGAGGCCAGCGCGAAGCAGCCGCGTTGCCTTGCTAGGCCGGAGCGAACAGCAAGCGCCTCCCCGCCGCCCGATCGCAAGATGATCGGCTATCCGGCCGACTGCTTTAGCCAAAAGACAGATCCGCAGCTGCGCACGCAACTCCGGACGAGAGGGGCGCCTGGTCGCGCTAATGCGCTGAGACTCCGCAGTCATCCGGGCCCCGGGGTAGGAACACCGCCCGCGGCGATGGTCCTGGGCCCGCTTTTCGCCCGCGGCAGAATATCGCTTGATCAGCGCGTTTTGATCGCACCGGGCGCTCAGGGCCGATGCGCGCCGCGCGCACAGAACCGTGGCGCTCGACAAAGACGCCCAGCAACCCGCGCGGTACGCAGTGCATCAGGGCCGGTTCCGGAGAAGCACAACGCCTGTTCCTTGCCCGGCCGCTCGCTCCGGTCGCCGGAGACCTGCGAGCTCCACTCACCTGGCGTACGGCTTGCTACAATCCGACCGCTCCGCGGACCGTGCTCCGACTCGCTTGCCCATCGCGATGTGGTCTCCAAACGGCAACTCCACCCCAGTGCATCTGCTCCATGGCGCCACTTCTACCGATTCGGTTGCGATGTGACTGATGCCAGGGCTTACCTTCGAGGCGAGCGAATTCGGGTTAAGGCGGGCGCAGCAACTCGGGTGCGACCGGGGGGCTGTGTACCCTGCGTTGTTTTGGGTCGCTTAGCCTTGAATTTCCTGTGATGAGTGCTATGGTGCGGCGATGACCGGCCCTCGGTTGTACCTGCGTTTACTCGGATACGTGCGGCCCTACTGGCGCATGTTCGCACTGTCGATCCTCGGCATGCTGATCTTCGCCGCGACCGAAGTGGCGCTGCCCGCGTCGGCCAAGCCCTTCCTGGACGGCACCTTCATCGAGAAGGACCCCGTGCTGATGCGCTGGGTCCCCATCGCGCTGGTGCTCCTCTATATCGTGCGGGGAGCCGGAGCGTTTCTCGGCCAGTACGCCAGCAGCTACGTCGGAACGCGCGTGATCATGGACCTGCGGCAACAGATGTTCGAGCGTCTGCTCAGTCTGCCGCTCGGCTACTTCGCGGAGAATCTGAGCGGCAAGATCATCTCCAAGTTCACGTTCGATGTCATCCAGATCTCGGTCGCCGTGACCTACGTGGTCACCGTTGTCGTGCGCGACTCCGTAACGATCGTTGCGTTGATGGCGTACATCCTGTGGCTGAATTGGGGGCTGACACTGATTACGTTCCTGGTCATCCCCCCGATCGCGCTGGCCGTCCGCGCATTCAACCGACGATTGCGCCACCTCACACGCCAGACGCAGCAAACAATGGGGGACGTGAACCAGGTGCTGCAGGAGAGCATCGAGGGCCAGAAGGTCGTCAAGATCTTCGCGGGGCAGGACTACGAGTCCACGCGCTTTGGTGCCGCGGCGAACCGCGTGCGCCGCCTGCTGATGAAAGAACAAGCCGCGGCGGCCGCCAACGTACCGATCGTGCAGCTGCTAGCGGCAATTGCAGTCGCGGTCGTAGTCTGGCGCGTGACCGTGGATGTCAAAGCCGACCGGACCACGGTAGGCAGCTTCGTCTCCTTCACGGCCGCTATGCTACTGATCACAGCGCCGCTCAAGCGCTTGACCAGCGTCACGGAGCACCTACAGCGCGGCTTGTCCGCGGCCGAAAGCGCTTTTTCTCTCGTGGACGAACGCCAAGAGGACGATCGAGGCAGCGTCGTCCTGGGGCGAACCCGGGGAGAGATCCGCTTCGACGCCGTGAGCTTCCAATACCCCGGGTCGGAGCGACCAGCGTTGTGCGACGTCGATCTGGTCGTGCGTACGGGCGAGACGGTAGCGTTGGTGGGGCTGTCGGGAAGCGGCAAGACGACACTGGCCAACCTCATCCCGCGCTTCTTCCATCCGACCAAGGGGCGGATCTTGGTCGACGGTCACGATATCGAGACGATCCGCCTAGCCAGCCTCAGAGCCAACGTCGGGCTAGTCAGTCAAGACGTTACATTGTTCAACGACACGATCGCGGCCAACATCGCCTACGGTGCGCGAGCCGGCGCCAGCGAAGCAGAGATCATTGCGGCCGCCAAGGCAGCTCATGCCTGGGAATTCATTCAGACGCTACCCGATGGACTTGCCACGCTGGTCGGCGAGAACGGCGTCAAGCTGTCGGGTGGCCAGCGTCAGCGCTTGTCGATCGCGCGGACGTTGCTCAAGAACGCTCCGATTTTGGTGCTCGACGAGGCGACCTCGGCGCTTGATTCGGAGTCGGAGCGGCATGTCCAGGCAGGACTCGAGGCGTTGATGCGTGGCCGTACCGCAATCGTCATTGCACACCGCCTATCCACCATCGAGAACGCCGATCGCATCGTTGTGCTCGACCAGGGCCGGATCGTTGAGGCGGGCACCTCCTCCGAGCTGCTCGCGCGGGGCGGCCTCTACGCCAGACTGCACCGCATGCAGTTCTCCGTCGGTGCCGAGCCCGTGGGTTCGGTCGCACACTCAGCGTCCTGATCTGGCTGCAGCGTTGGTGCCGTTGCGGCGTGACGTGGAAGCACTAGTGTGCCTGGTCCCAGTTCATGCCGACGCCCACATCGACCACCAAGGGAACCTCTAGCTGAGCCACGCCAGTCATCAGGCGCGGCACCTCGAGGCGGACGCGCTCGACCTCGTCCTCCGGAACCTCCAGTACCAGTTCGTCATGCACCTGCATGATCAGCGCGGCCCCCAGGCCCAGGTCGCGCAGCCAACCATCGACCGCGATCATCGCCAGCTTGATCAGGTCTGCCGCGGTCCCCTGCATCGGGGCGTTGATCGCTGCGCGCTCGGCCCCCTGGCGCCGTTGGTTATTAGAGGCCCGGATGTCCGCCATGTGCAGACGGCGCCCGAAGACGGTTTCCACGTAGCCCTTCTCTCTCGCGGACTCGCGGGTCCGTTGCATGTATTCCGCCACACCCGGGTAGCGTGCGAAATAGCGGTCCATGTACTGCTGGGCTGCGCTGCGTTCTATACCGAGTTGGGACGCCAGACCGAAGGCGGACATCCCATAGATGAGCCCGAAGTTGATGGTCTTGGCATAGCGCCGCTGCTCGCTCGTCACTTGATCCGGGGGCGTGGCGAAGATTTCCGAAGCCGTGCGGCGGTGCACGTCCTCCCCCGAGGCGAACGCAGCGAGCAGGTTGGCGTCCTTCGACAGGTGCGCCATGATCCGCAGCTCGATCTGCGAGTAGTCTGCCGAGATGATGCAATGCTCCGGCGGGGCGATGAACGCCTCGCGCACGCGCCGCCCTTCCGCAGTCCGGATCGGGATGTTTTGTAGATTGGGTTCGTTGCTGGACAACCGGCCCGTCACGGCCACCGCCTGGGCGTAGTTCGTGTGTACGCGGCCGGTGCGCCGATTGATCATCCGCGGCAGCTTGTCGGTGTACGTGCTCTTCAGCTTCGAGACGGCGCGGTAGTCCAGAATGAGCTTGGGAAGGGGGAAGTCGAGCGACAGCTGTTCGAGAACGTCCTCGTCGGTCGACGGCTGACCGCTCGGCGTCTTCTTGATCACCGGCAGCTTGTGTTTCTCGAACAAGACCTCCTGGATCTGCTTGGGAGAGTTGAGGTTGAACGGCTGGCCGGCCAGCTCTTGCGAGCGGGACTCGATCTCGAGCATGCGTTGGCCGAGGGCTCGACTCTGCTGCTCGAGCAGCGCGCTGTCGATCAGCACGCCGTGCCGCTCCATAGCGAACAACACTTCCATCACCGGCATCTCGATCTTGCGGTAAATGAACGATAACCGCTCATCCGCTTGGATCGACGGGTGCAGGGTGCGGTGCAACTGCAAGGTCACATCCGCATCCTCCGCCGAGTACTCGGTGGCGCGCTCGATGCTCACCTGATCGAACCCGATCTGGGACGCTCCTTTGCCCGCCACCTCTTCGTAAGTGATGGTGTTCAGTCCTAGATGTCGTTGCGCCATGCTGTCCATGTCGTGGGGCTTGTGGCTCTCCAGGACATAGGACTGCAGCAGCGTATCGTGTTGCACTCCGCGCAGTCGGATCCCGTAGTTGGCCAGCACGTGCATGTCGTACTTGAGGTTCTGTCCCAGCTTCGGACGGGAGGGGTCCTCCAGCCACGGCTTCAGCCGCGCGAGCGTCGCGTCCAGGGGCAGCTGCTGAGGGACTCCTGCGTAGCGGTGCGCTAACGGTAGATACGCGGCGCGCCCCGGGTCGACGCAAAGCGACATTCCGACCAGCTGGGCTGCTTGGGGGTCTAGGCTTGTGGTCTCGGTGTCCAGCGAGACGAGCTCCGCGGGTTCGATGATGCGGATCCACTGCTCCAGCTCGCTCGGGTGCAGCAGGGCTTCGTATTCGCGCGTCCGAGTTGGTGCCGCCGCGGTCGGCTGCGAATCGCCCAGTTCCTTGCGCCAGCTGCGGAACTCGAAGCGATCGAACAAGCGGGCCAGGTTCGCGCGGTCTGGCGGCTGGTCCGTAAGCTCGTCGAGGGCAGCAGGCACCCGCACGTCGCACTTCACCGTTACCAAACGGCGCGCCTGCGGCAGCCAGTCCGTCGCGCGACGAAGGTTCTCGCCCACTACACCGCCGATCTCAGCGGCATGCGCAAGGAGGTTGTCCAGCGTGCCGTACTGCGCCAGCCATTTTGCCGCCGTCTTCGGACCGACCTTGTCGACCCCTGGGACGTTGTCGACAGAGTCGCCGATCAGCGTGAGGTAGTCGATGATCTGCTCTGGCTTGACGCCGAACTTGGACACCACCGCCGCTGCATCGAAGGTTTCGTTGGACATGGTGTTGACCATCGTCACCAGCGGACCCACCAGCTGCGTAAGGTCCTTGTCGCCGGAGGAGATTACCGTGCGGATTCCGCGCCGCCTTGCCTCTGATGCAAGCGTGCCTATGACATCGTCAGCCTCGACACCTTCCACCTCCAACAGCGCCCAGCCCAGAGCCCGGATGCACTCGTGCAGTGGCCCGATCTGTGCGCTCAGGTCCTCCGGCATCGGCGGCCGGTTGGCCTTGTACGCGGGGTACCAATCGTCGCGGAAGGTCTTGCCTTTTGCGTCGAATACGCAGGCGCTATAATCCGCCGGCACTTCGCTGTGCAGCCGGCGAAGCATGTTGAGCACGCCGTAGATGGCGCCGGTGGGCTCTCCCGCCTTGGTCCGCAGGTCGGGCAGCGCGTGAAAGGCCCGGTAGAGATAGGACGAAGCGTCGACCAGCAGCAGCGTTTTCACAGGGGCAGCGGTCCGGCCCAGTACAGCGTTCGTCCCGGCTTCACGCCCCTGGTATTCCACCAGCACCGGCCCGCGCACTGTCGCGCGCCGGTTTCACGAGACGGACAGATCATGAGCGTTGCAGACAAGATTCCGAGACCTCAGGCGGCCGAGCTGATCGAGAAGGCTTGGACCGGAAGAGAGGCGTGGCGCGTATTCGGAATTATCGCAGAATTCGCCGAGGCAACCGAACGACTGAGCTCCATCCGCCCGGCGGTGAGCATCTTCGGCAGCGCGCGCATCGGCCCCGGCCATCCCTATTACGCTCTCACCGAGGAGATCGCGCGCCAGCTCTCCGACGCTGGCTTCACGGTGATCTCGGGCGGTGGCCCAGGCCTGATGGAGGCTGCCAACCGGGGTGCATACCACGGTCGTTCTCTCTCCGTGGGACTCAACATCCAGCTTCCAAACGAGCAGCAGGTGAACTCTTTCCAGGATGTGAGTCAGTCGTTCCGGCACTTCTTCTCGCGCAAGGTGATGTTCGTGAAATTCGCCTCCGCCTATGTGGTCATGCCAGGGGGATTCGGCACGCTGGACGAACTGATGGAAGCGCTCACCTTGGTGCAAACACACAAGATCCGGCGCATGCCCGTCATCCTGGTGCACGAACCGTTTTGGCGGGGCATGATGCGCTGGATCCGGACCACCCTCGTGAGCGAGGGAATGATCGACGCGGAGGACGTGGACCTGCTACAGGTGATCGACGAGCCTGCCCAGGTGGTCAGTGCGATCTTCGACCATTACGAGAAACGCGGCTTCGAACCCTCCGCGGCCGAGCGGGAGGCTCAGCTCAATCTCTAGCCCAGTCACGCCGAGCGATGTCCGTCTTCACCACCGTCACTCCCGAGCAGCTCTCGACCTGGCTCAAGGACTACTCCATCGGCCTGCTCACCGATCTGCAAGGCATCCTGTCTGGGATCGAAAATACAAACTACTTCGTGACGACGACGCATGGGCGCTTCGTGCTCACGCTGTTCGAGAAGCTCAAGCCGCACGAGCTGCCCTTCTATCTCAATCTCATGGCGCATCTGTCCAGCCATGGCATTCCCTGCCCCAAGCCCATCGCGAGCCTGCACAACAGCTTCCTCGGCGAGCTGAACTCCAAGCCCGCGACCATCGTGACATTTCTCGAGGGACGGCCCGTGCTCGACCCAACGCCGCAGCACTGCGCCCGCGTGGGAGAGGTCCTCGCGGAGATGCATCAGGCGGGGTGCACCTACCGCGATTACCTGGAAAACCTACGCGGTCCCAAGTGGTGGACCGCCAGCGCGGTCGAAATCTACCCTTTCCTCAGTGCGGAAGACGCCGAGCTGATGCGCTCGGAGATTCGATTCCAGTCCAGCCATCGGCACGACGATCTGCCGCGCGGGGTGATCCACGCGGACTTGTTTCGCGACAATGTCCTGTTCCGCACGAATGAGTCGGGTGCCGACATGGTGGGCGGGTTCATCGACTTCTACTTCGCGTGTGTCGACGTGCTGATCTACGACGTCGCGATCACGGTCAACGACTGGTGCATGGATGCGGACTGCCGGCTCGATCCCGCCCGCACCGGCGCTCTGTTGAATGCCTACCAGCAGGTGCGACCTTTCACGGACGCCGAGCGCCTCGCCTGGCCCGTCATGCTGCGCGCCGGCGCGCTGCGCTTCTGGGTTTCGCGACTCTATGACTTTCATCTGCCGCGTCCCGGTGAGCTCACGCATGCCCACGACCCCGACCGCTTCCGAAAGATACTGCTCCACCACCTCGACGAGTCGCGCCGGCCGTCCCGGCTAAGCGCTTAGCTCGCCGTTGCGCTGCGATACGGCTAGGCGGGTGTGAGCCGCGCGTAGGCCAAGACCAGCTCCTTGCGGCCTACCTGGCGGAAGTTCACCTCTACCCGCGCGTCGTCCCCCCCGCCGAGGACGCTCACGATCACGCCGGGCCCGAACTTCGGATGGACCACATCTTGGCCGATGCGCCAAGGGGAGGCGGGAGAAGGCGCAGCGTAGGTCGAAAGCGCGACCGCGGTCGCTGCGTGCTCACCGGTACCCAACCGAGCAGCAGCTCGGCCGCCGACGCGCCGGATCAGTCTTGCCGGTAGCTCGTCCAGAAAGCGTGATGGGATGTTGTAGCGGGTTTGTCCATGCAGCATGCGGGTCTGGGCGTGGCTGAGACACAGGTGCCGGCGGGCGCGCGTGATCGCGACGTACATCAGGCGTCGCTCCTCTTCCACTCCGGCGCCCTCGGTCAGGCTGTTCTCGTGCGGGAACAAGCCTTCCTCCAGGCCGCTGATGAACACCGCTTGGAACTCGAGTCCTTTGGCCGCGTGCACCGTCATCAGCTGCAGTGCGTCCGCGCCCGCGGCGGCCTGATGCTCCCCGGCCTCGAGCGCCGCATGGGCCAGGAATGCCGAGAGGATGAAGTTTGCGTCCCGCTCGGAGGGGAGGGGCGCCTCGGCGTCGGAGCCAAGGCCGTTGACCGCCTGCTCCGAGCGGAGCAACGACTCGTCGGGGTCGAACCCGGCGGCGGCGTTGATCAGCTCTTCCAGGTTCTCGATGCGATCCCTTCCATCCTTATCGCCGGCGTAGTATTCCTTGAGGCCGCTCCGCGCGATGACGCGCTCGGCGATTTCGGGCAACGACAGCTCTCGGCAGTCCCGAGCCAGCTCCTCGATGAGCTGCACGAAGGCAGCGAGCGCCTGGGCGGCCTTGCCCGAGAGCGGCTTGGAGCAGGCGGCCTGCCATAAGCTCACGCCGCGCAGGCGCGAGATCTCCTGCAGCTGCTCCAGACTGCGGCTTCCGATGCCGCGTGCGGGAATGTTGATCACCCTCAGGAAGGCGCCATCGTCCTCGGGGTTGGCCACCAGCCGGAGATAGGCCAACGCGTGTTTGATCTCCTGCCGCTCGAAGAAGCGGAGTCCACCGTAAACTCGGTACGGCAGGCCGGCGTTGAACAGCGCATGCTCCAGCACCCGAGATTGCGCGTTCGCGCGATACAGCACGGCGATCTCGGAGGGGCGTGTGCCCTCGCTGCGCAGGCCCTGGATCCGCTCGACGATGAAGGCGGCCTCGTCGACATCCGTGAGCGCCTCGTGCACGCTGAGCGGTGACCCCTCGCCTGCTTGTGTCCACAGCTTCTTTCCCAGCCGCTTCGAGTTGCGGCTGATCAGCGCGTTCGCGGCGTCGAGGATGTTGCCCTGGCTGCGGTAGTTCTGCTCCAGCTTGATCACCTTGCCGCGCGCGAAGTCGCGTTCGAAGTCGAACATGTTCTGCGGGGAGGCACCGCGGAACGTATAGATCGACTGGTCGTCGTCGCCGACCGCGAACATCGCGCTGTTGGCACCGGCCAGCAGCTGCAGCCAACGGTATTGGAGGCGGTTCGTGTCTTGGAACTCGTCGACTAGGATATGGGCGAAGCGCTGCTGATAGTGGGCGCGGAGGGTCTCGTTGCGCGACAGCAGCTCATAGCAGCGCAGCAGCAGCTCCGCAAAGTCGACCGCGCCCTCCCGGTTGCACTGCTGGTCGTACTCCGCATACAGTTGGATCATCCGCCGGGACCACTCGTCGCCGGCCTCCACCGCCGAAGGTCGTTTCCCCGCTTCCTTGTTCGCGTTGACGAAGTACTGCAGGTCGCGCGGTGAGTAGCGCTCCTCATCCACATCGAGCGACTTCAGCAGGCGCTTGATCACCGCCATCTGGTCTTGCGAGTCCAGAATCTGGAACGCCTGCGGCAGTCCAGCGTCGCGATGATGAATACGTAGCATTCGGTTGCACAGCCCGTGAAAGGTCCCGACCCACATGCCGCGGGTGTTGATCGGGAGCATGGCGGCAACGCGCGTGAGCATCTCCCGGGCCGCCTTGTTCGTGAACGTCACCGCCAGAATGCCGTACGGCCCGACTTGTCCGGTCTGGATCAGCCAGGCGATCCGTGTGGTGAGGACGCGAGTCTTGCCGCTGCCAGCCCCGGCCAGGATCAGCGCGCACCCATGCGGAAGGGTGACGGCTTCGAGCTGTTGCGGATTGAGGCCGGTGAGGATGTTGCTGGAGATCACTCGGTGGAGGGGTTCAGGCTGTCCGCAGATTATAGACCGGTAGCGCAGGAGCACGTGGAGCGCCGCGACCGCCGCCCGGGACGTGCCGGCCAGCGCGATATTTCGGCCTGCGGGAGGGGCCGGGTATAATTTGCGGCTTTCTCAACCGAGCCGCCGAATCATGCTGCATCCGCAGTATCGACCCGCCGAGGTCGAGAGACAGGCACAGATGACGTGGGAACAGGCCAAGGCCGCGCGCGCCATCGAGACCCCGGGACGTCCGAAATACTATTGCTTGTCCATGTTCCCGTATCCGTCGGGCAAGCTGCACATGGGGCATGTGCGCAACTACACCATCGGCGATGTGCTGTCTCGCTACCACCGCATGAAAGGCTACAACGTGTTGCAGCCGATGGGGTGGGACGCTTTCGGGTTGCCGGCGGAGAACGCCGCGATGGCCAACGGCGTACCCCCGGCGAAGTGGACCTACGACAACATCGCCTACATGAAGAAGCAGCTGAAGTCGCTCGGGTTCGCCATCGATTGGGACCGGGAGCTGGCGACTTGCAAGCCGGACTATTACCGCTGGAATCAGTGGCTGTTCCTGCGCATGCTCGAGAAGGGGCTGGTCTACAAGACGACCGGGCTGGTCAACTGGGATCCGGTGGACCAGACGGTCCTCGCCAACGAGCAGGTGATCGATGGACGCGGCTGGCGGACCGGGGCGGCGGTCGAGAAGCGCGAGATCCCGATGTACTACATGCGGATCACCGCGTATGCGGACGAGCTCCTGGCTGCGCTGGACCAGCTGCCCGGATGGCCGGAGCGAGTCAAGACCATGCAGGCCAACTGGATCGGCCGCAGCGAAGGGGTCGAGATCGAGTTCCCGGTCGTCGAGGACGCCTCCACGACCTTGAAGGTGTTCACCACGCGTGCGGACACGCTGATGGGCGCAACCTACTGCGCGGTTGCGGCGGAGCATCCGCTTGCGGCCAAGGCCGCACAGGGCGATCGGCAGCTTGCTGCTTTCGTCGAGGAGTGCAAGCGCGGGGCGACGATGGAGGCGGAGCTCGCCACGATGGAGAAGAAGGGCATGCCCACGGGCCTACATGCGACGCATCCGCTCAGCGGCGCAAAGCTGCCGATCTGGGTCGCCAACTACGTGTTGATGGCATACGGCGAGGGGGCGGTGATGGCCGTGCCGGCGCACGATCAGCGCGACTTCGAATTCGCGAAGAAGTACGGGCTTCCAATCCAGCAAGTGATCCAACCCGAAGAGCAACCGGCGAGCGGTCCGGTCATCCAAGCCGGAGTTGGCGCTGCCGATGCTCACGCGCAGCCGGTGCACGGCAGGGATCGGGATGAACCGGGCGGCCGGGTCGGCCTGTTCTCGACCGACTCGTGGCAAGACTGGTATGCGGCTCATGGCAGATGCATCAATTCCGGGCGCTACAACGGCATGACATTCGATGTGGCCGTAGAGGCGATCGCCGCGGACCTTCACTCCAAGGGACTGGGCCGCAAGCGCGTTCAATACCGGCTTCGGGACTGGGGGATCTCGCGCCAAAGATATTGGGGCACACCGATTCCCATCGTCTATTGCCAGCGCTGTGGAGAAGTGCCGGTCCCCGATGCGGAGCTGCCGGTCGTGCTGCCCGAGACTCTGGTGCCAGACGGCACCGGCAACCCGCTGGCGAAGACGCCCTCCTTCTTTCAATGCACGTGTCCGAGCTGCGGCGGGGACGCGCGGCGCGAGACCGACACGATGGACACATTCGTCGATTCGTCGTGGTACTACATGCGCTATTGCTGCCCCGACGACGCGGATTCCATGGTCGACGAGCGCGCCTCATACTGGATGGCGGTGGATCAGTACATCGGAGGGATCGAGCACGCCATCCTGCACCTGCTCTACTCGCGGTTCTGGACCAAAGTGATGCGGGACCTCGGGCTGACCCGGGTTGACGAGCCGTTCACCAACCTGCTCACCCAGGGGATGGTGCTCAACGACATCTTCTTCCGCAAAACCGAAGCCGGACGGATCAGTTTCTACAATCCGTCGGAGGTCGAAATAAAAGTCGACGAGCGGGGCCAGCGGATCGGCGCCCTGCTCAAGTCCGACGGCTTGCCGGTGGAGCACGGGGGCGTGGGCACGATGTCCAAGTCCAAGAACAATGGCGTCGACCCGCAGGCATTGGTGGACCAATACGGCGCCGACACCGCACGCCTCTACATGATGTTCGCCTCGCCTCCGGAGCAATCCCTGGAGTGGTCCGACGCGGGAGTGGAAGGCCAGTTCCGGTTCCTCAAACGGTTGTGGGCATTCTGCTGGCACTTGGAACAGGCCGGTGGTGCTGGTGCCGCGGCGGTCGACCCGGCACAGCTGACTCCGACGCAGGCGGAGCTTCGCCGGGAAGTGCACGCCTTGCTCAAGCAGGCCAACTACGACTTCCAGAAACACCAATTCAACACCGTAGTGTCTGCGGGCATGAAGATGCTCAATGCATTAGAGCGTGCCAACCGCCGCGGTGAGGGCGGGAGCACGCAGGTCGCCTTCGCCGACGGCAGCCTCCCGGTCGCGCGCGAAGCGGTCGGCATCCTGTTGCGCCTGCTCGGGCCTATCGCGCCGCACGTGAGCTCGGCGCTGTGGCGCGAGCTGGGGTTTGGGGCCGACCTCATGATCGCCGATTGGCCGGAGCCGGATGCCGCAGCTCTCGAGCAGGCGCAGATCGAGATGGTGCTGCAGATCGGCGGCAAGACGCGCGGCACCATCAGCGTTCCGAGCAACGCTTCGCGTGAGACGCTCGAGGGTCTCGCACGGTCCAGTCCCGCAGCCCAGAAGTACCTTGCAGGGCGCCAGGTGAAGAGGGTCGTGGTGGTTCCGGGGCGGTTGGTGAACATCGTCGTCTGAGGAAACAGAGGTGGGCTGCGACCCCGAACGCGCGCTGGGTCATGCCGGCTGCGTAGCGCGGCCGGCGCCTGTGGCTCCCAACGAGCTGCGTGCCACCGGCGCTCGACTTGCATTGCTCCTCGTGTGCGTCCTTGCGGCAGGTTGTGGCTTTCACACCAAGGGGTCCGCGACCCTACCGTTCAGCAGCATCTATATCCAGGCCCCCCTTTATTCCTCCTTTGCGGGAGAGATGAAGCGTTACATCGCGAGTGGCGGCCGTACCACGCTCGCTCGCCAGCGGGAGGAGGCCGATGTGATTCTCGACATCACGGGCGAGGAGCAGCAGTCCCAGATCCTGTCACTGTCGACGGCGGGAACCGTACTCGAGTATCTGCTTCGCTATCGAGTGGCATACCGGCTGCACGATAACCGCAGCCGGGATTGGATCCCTCCTGGCGAGATCGTGCTGCAGCGGGACCTGACCTACGATGTGAACGCGGTCCTCGCCAAGGAGATCGAACAGAATCTGCTGTTCGAGGACATGCGAGCAGATGCCGTGCGTCAGATGATGCGACGGATGGCGGCGGCGCATGCGCCCTCGTGATCGGGACACTCCGTAGGCCAACCGGCATGAATGCACCCGACTCTGTCGGCGTGGTCAGCCCGCAAAAGGCGAGCTTCGATCGGCCCCTGCACCTTCGCAGCGGAGCCGTCATCGACCGCTACGAGCTCGCCTATGAAACCTACGGGAGCCTGAACAGCACGAGAAGCAACGCGGTGCTCGTGTGCCACGCACTAAACGCGTCGCATCACGTGGCTGGAATCTATGCCGACGATCCCAAGAACCTGGGTTGGTGGGACAACCTGGTGGGCCCCGGCAAGCCGGTGGACACCAGGCGCTTCTTCGTCGTCGGGGTGAACAATCTCGGCGGTTGTCACGGCTCTACCGGCCCCGTCAGCATCAACCCCGACACCGGGCGGCCCTGGGGGGCCGACTTTCCTGTCGTCACCGTCGAGGACTGGGTAGAGGCGCAAGCGCGCCTGGCCGATCACCTCGGCATCGAGCGCTTTGCGCTGACGATGGGCGGCAGCCTAGGTGCGATGCAGGCGCTGCAGTGGACGATGAGCCACCCGCAGCGCGTGCGCCACGCGCTGGTCGTCGCGGCGGCACCCAAGCTCTCCGCGCAGAACATCGCGTTCAATGAGGTGGCGCGCCAAGCCATCATGACGGATCCCGACTTCCATGGCGGGAATTTCTATGCGCACCAGACCGTGCCGCGTCGCGGTCTGCGGCTGGCGCGCATGATCGGGCACATCACCTACCTGTCCGACGACGCGATGGCGGAGAAGTTTGGCCGCGCGCTGCGCACCGGCGCCCTGAAGTTCAACTTCGACGTCGAGTTCGAGATTGAGTCCTACCTTCGTTACCAGGGCGACAAGTTCTCCGACTACTTCGACGCGAATACCTATCTGCGCATCACGAAGGCGCTCGACTATTACGATCCGGCAGCGGAGTATGGAGGCGATCTGTCCAAGGCACTGGCGCGCGCGGTGGCCAAGTTTCTCGTGGTTTCCTTCACCTCGGACTGGCGCTTTTCACCCGCTCGCTCCCGCGAGATCGTCAAAGCGCTGGTGGACAACCGCCTCGACGTGTCGTACGCGGAGATCGACGCGCCCCATGGTCACGACGCATTCCTGATGGACGATCCGCGCTACCACGATTTGATCCGGGCCTATCTGGATAACATCGACATGGGTTGACGCGATGGATCGAGCCTACCGTCCCGTGGCGAGCGGTGCCGGCCTATCCGGCAGGCCCGACTTCGATGCGATCGCGGCCTGGATCAAGCCCGGCGCGCAGGTGCTGGATCTTGGCTGCGGCGACGGCTCGCTGCTCAGGTTCCTCGCGGACACGCGCGGCGCCAAGGGCTACGGCATCGAGATCGACGACGCTAACATCCTGGCGAGCGTCCGCAATCGGGTCAACGTGCTGCAAAGCGACCTCGAATCCGGGTTGTCCGGGTTCGAGTCGGACTCCTTCGATTACGTGATCCTGTCGCAGACGCTGCAGGCGGTCAGGCATACCGAGCAAATCATTCACGAGATGTTGCGCGTCGGGCGTCAGGCCATCGTGACCTTCCCCAATTTCGGCTACTGGCGCCATCGGCTCCAGACGGCGGCGGGGCGCATGCCCGTGTCACGCACGCTCCCCTACCAGTGGTACGACACGCCCAACGTGCATCTGTTCACGATCCGCGACTTCGAAACCTTCTGCGCCAGCCATGGCGTGCGCATCCTGGAGCGCGTCGTCATGGACCGCGGACGGACGATTTCATCGCTCCCCAATCTGCTGGGTTCGTTGGCCGTGTATCGCTTCGACCGCATGCCCGCTTCCGGCTCCATGCGCTCTTGACGGGCGCGCGCACCGTGACAACCCCGGCCGCCGCTCCTTCCCTGCGGGAGGTCCTATTCACGCGGCGCATGCTGATCTGCGTGTTCACCGGCTTCAGCTCGGGTCTGCCCCTGTATACCCTGCTCACACTGGTGCCAGCGTGGCTTCGCTCCGAGCACGTCGACCTCAAGGCGATCGGGCTGTTCACGCTGATCCAATTCCCATACACCTGGAAGTTCCTGTGGTCGCCCCTTCTCGACCGCTTCTCGTTGCCTTGGCTTGGGCGGCGCCGCGGCTGGATGCTCTCGACGCAAGCGGCGCTACTCCTGACCATCAGTGTCGTGGGCCGCTTGATGCCCCCCGGCGAGCTGTGGGCGATCGCCGCGCTGGCCGCTTTGATGGCGTTCCTGAGCGCCAGCCAGGACATCGTGCTGGACGCGTATCGCCGTGAGATCCTGGCCGACGTCGAGCTGGGTCTAGGCACGGCCGTGCATGTGAACGCTTACAAGATTGCGGGGCTGGTTCCTGGGTCTCTGTCTCTGGTTCTCGCCGACTACACCAGCTGGCCGCTGGTCTTCGTGGTCACCGCGCTGTTCATGTTGCCGGGGATGGCCATGACCCTGCTGGTCGCGGAGCCGCCGTTTTCCTCTTATGCACCCAAGACACTGCGCTCCGCGGTGATCGAGCCATTCGTGGAGTTCGTCGGGCGCGCGGGATGGTCGCAGGCCGTACTCGTGCTCGCGTTTATCTTCGTCTACAAGCTCGGCGACAGCATGGCAACTGCGCTCGCCACGCCGTTCTATCTCGACATGGGATTCAGCAAGTCGCAGATCGGGTTGATCGCGAAGAATGCCGGGTTATGGTCGAGCGTGCTGGGCGGGCTGCTGGGTGGGCTGTGGATGGTCAGACTAGGCATCAATCGCGCGCTGTGGCTGTTCGGGGTGGTCCAGGCGCTCTCGATTCTGGCTTTCGCCGTGTTGGCTCGGCTGCCGGGCAACGCGGTTGCGCTCGCGGTCGCAATCGGCCTCGAGGCCCTGGGTGTGGGGCTGGGTACTGCAGCGTTCACGGCGTTTGTCGCGCGCGAGACAAACCCACGCTACACGGCGACACAGTTCGCGTTGTTCACCAGCCTCGCTGCGGTGCCACGCACGGTGATCAACGCGGCGACCGGCTGGATGGTCGAACGGCTGGGCTGGTTCGACTTCTTCCTGCTGTGCACCGCGCTGGCGGTCCCGGGGATGGTGCTGCTGGTCTGGGTCGCGCCCTGGAATAGAGTCGATCGCTGACCCGAGACCGCAATGCAGGCGACGGTCCGTGCTCTCTTGCGCCGCCGGTCAATGTATGTCGTGGTCGTAATCGATGATCAGAGGCGCGTGATCGCTGAAGCGCTTCGCCTTGTAGATCGAGGCCTTGATGGCTTTTTGCGCGATGCCGGGCGTCGCAATCTGATAGTCGATGCGCCATCCGACGTTCTTGGCCCATGCCTGCCCACGGTTCGACCACCACGTGTACTGATCCGGCCGTGGATCCAGCCGCCGGAACACGTCCACATAGCCGAGCTTTTCAAACACGCCGCTTAGCCAAGCGCGTTCCTCGGGCAAGAACCCGGGGTTCTTCTGGTTCGATCGCCAGTTCTTGAGATCGATCTCCTTGTGCGCGATGTTCCAATCGCCGCAGAGAATCACCTCTCGCCCGCTGACCGCCAGCTCATGCAGCCGTGGAATGACGCGCTCCATGAAGCTGAACTTCACCGCCAGCCTTTCCTCGGAACTGGACCCCGAGGGCACATAGAAGGAGACCACGCTCAACCCGCCGAAGCGGGCCTCGATGTAGCGGCCTTCGGCGTCGATGTCCGCGATCCCCAGTCCTTCGATGATCTGCTCGGGCGCGGTCGCACAATACAGGCCCACACCGCTGTACCCTTTCTTCGCCGCGAAATGGAAGTAGCCGGTGTAAGCACCCGGTTTGCGCATTACGTCGGTCAAGTCCGCATCCTGGGCCTTGATCTCCTGAATGCAGACCACATCCGCCTTCTGCGCCCGCAGCCAGGCGAGGAGGCCCTTGTTGACGGCCGCTCTTATGCCGTTTAGATTGAGACTGATCAACCGCATCCAGAGGCCTCGCGGTGGCGATTCAAACCGAGTTCATCGAATTTGCGTTGAGTCGGCGCGCGCTGTGCTTTGGAGAATTCAAGACCAAGGCGGGGCGCGCGTCGCCCTATTTCTTCAACGCGGGGCTGTTCAACGACGGAGAGTCGTTGCGGCGGCTCGGCGGATTCTACGCGAAGACGATCCTTGCGTCCGGGATCGGGTTCGATCAGCTCTTTGGACCGGCCTACAAGGGTATTCCGCTCGCTGCAGTGACCGCCGTCGCGCTTGCCGAGCATGGGCGCAACGTGCCGATGTCCTTCAACCGCAAAGAAGCAAAGGACCACGGCGAAGGCGGCGTCATCATCGGGGCGCCGATAGGCGGGCGCGTCCTCATCATCGACGATGTAATTTCCGCCGGGACGTCGGTGCGAGAGTCGGTGGAGATGATTCGCGCCGGCGGCGCCGTGCCCTGCGGTGTGGTGATCGCGCTGGACCGAATGGAGCGGGGCAGTGGCGAGCTCTCGGCCGTGCAGGAAGTCGAGCACAAGTTCGGCCTGCGGGTGGTCAGCATCGCGACGCTGGACGATCTTGTGACATATCTGGCTGGGCGGGGCGAAATGGCACGCGAGTTGCAGGAAATCTCGCGGTATCGGAGTCAATACGGAGTTCAGCTGCATGCGCCTCCATCGCATGGCGATCCTTAGCATAACGGCCCTCGTGCTCGCGAACCCGGTCGCGGCCGCGAAGATCTACAAGTGGGTGGACGAGCACGGCGTCACCCACTACGGGCAGTCCATCCCCCCGGAATATAAGGACCAGGCCGCCAGCGAGATGAGCCCCGAGGGCGTGACTGTGCGCCGGTGGGGCGCGGCGCCTCCCCCGGACGTGCGCAAGCTCGCTGACGACAAAGCCTCCCAGGAGAAGCGAAAAGAGGAGCAGAAAGAGGCTCTTCAGCAGCAGCGGCGCGACACTGCCCTGGTCAATACGTATACGAGTGTGAAAGAGATCGACGATGCCCGCGAGCGGCAGCTGCAGAGCCCGCTGCAGGCGATCAAGGGGCTGGAGCCGCGCCTGAAGAAGGCACAGGAGAAGCTACGCTCGCACCAGCGGCAAGCCGATGGGTACGCGCAGGCGGGCAAGCCGGTTCCGGAGGGGTTCGAGCAGGACATTGCCGAGCAAAAGGCCGAGCTCGATGCCATCCAGGCTGAGATCGACCGTCATCGAGCCCGGGTCGAGGGAATCAAGGCCCGTTTCGAGGCCGACAAGAGGCGCTTCGAGCAGCTGACCCAGCGCTGATTGCAGCCCCAATCGGGTATCGCTTGGCAGCGCACTTCATCCCGAAAGTAGTCGGCGCAGGATCTGGTTCACCTGAGCCGGGTTCGCTTTGCCTTTGGTGGCCTTCATCACTTGGCCGACTAGGAAATTGAAGGCCTTCTCCTTGCCACCTCGATAATCCGCGACCTCGGCTGGATGCGACTGAATGATCTCCGCCGCGATGCGCTCGAGCTCGCCGGCATCCGAGATCTGCCTCAGCCCGCGCAGCTCGATGATCCGATCTGCGTCACCCTCCCCAGCCCACACTGCGTCGAAGACTTCCTTTGCGAGCTTCCCGGATAGGGTTGCGTCGGCGACTCGGCGCAGCAATCCTGCCAGCGCTGTCGGAGGCACAGGTGACTGGTTGAAATCGATGTCCTCCTTATTGAGGCGGGCAGAAAGCTCACCCATCACCCAGTTGGCGACCAGCTTGGCTTGGCCGGGCAGCTCACGTACCGCCTTCTCGAAGTACGCGGCGATCTCAGGGCCGGCCGTCAACACCGACGCATCGTATGCGGTGAGACCGAATTCCCGCTGGAAACGATCGCGCTTGGCGCCCGGCAACTCCGGCAGAGTCGCCCTGATCTGTGCGATCCACTCCTCGGATACGACCAATGGGAGAAGGTCCGGGTCGGGGAAATAGCGATAATCCTGAGCCTCTTCCTTGGAGCGCATGGGGCGCGTCTCGTCCCGGTCCGGGTCGTAGAGACGAGTCTCCTGCGACACCCGGTCGCCTGCCTCGAGGATCTCGATCTGGCGTTGCACCTCGAACTGGATGGCGCGCTCCAGGAAGCGAAACGAATTCAGGTTTTTGATCTCGCACCGCGTCCCCAGCCGTTCCGCTCCCGCCGGACGCACCGACACGTTGGCATCGCAGCGAAAGGAGCCCTCTTGCATGTTGCCGTCGCAGATGTCGATCCACCGCACCAGCGCATGCAGCGTTTTCGCGTAGGCGACGGCTTCTGCCGCCGAGCGCATGTCGGGCTCCGACACGATCTCCAGCAGCGGCGTGCCGGCTCGGTTGAGGTCGATCCCGCTCATGCCGCGGAAGTCCTGGTGCAGGGACTTGCCGGCATCCTCCTCGAGATGTGCCCGAGTGAGCCGGATTACCTTCTCGACCTCGCCGACATGGATGGGAATGGAGCCACCGCGCACGATCGGCAGCTCATACTGACTGATCTGGTAGCCCTTCGGAAGGTCGGGGTAGAAGTAGTTCTTGCGCGCGAACACCGAGCGGGTGTTGATCGCGCCACCCGCTGCGATCCCGAACCGGATCGCCCGCTCCACGCCAGCGCGATTGGTCACGGGCAACACCCCTGGCAGAGCGATGTCCACCGCGCAGGCTTGCGTGTTGGGTGCGGCGCCGAAGGCGGTGGACGCCCCGGAGAACATCTTGGACCGGGTCGACAGCTGCGCGTGCGTTTCCAGACCGATGACGGGTTCCCATTCCATGGCGAGGCTGATTCAGTCGTGAGGCATGCGAACGGCGGGCGGAGAATCCCCCATCAATACGCCTCCGATCATGTTTTTGGCCGACCGGTCACTCAATCGGAGGGGCGCGCAGATGCCAGTCCGTCGCCTTCTGGTACTGATGCGCAACGTTGAGCATGCGCGCTTCGTCGAAGTAGTTCCCCATGATTTGGAGCCCAACCGGCAGTCCATCCTCGCCGAAGCCACAGGGGATGGACAGCGCCGGGATCCCCGCCAGCGGGGCCGGGATGGTATAGATGTCAGTGAGGTACATCTGCACCGGGTCTGCGGTCTTTGCGCCGATCTTAAATGCTGTGGTCGGGGAGGTCGGTCCCATGAGCACATCGCACCGGCCAAAGGCGTTGGCGAAGTCCTGCGCAACCAGCCGCCGCAGGCGCTGAGCCTGTAGGTAATATGCATCGTAATATCCGTGCGACAGCACATAGGTTCCAATCAGAATACGCCGCTTCACCTCGGCACCGAATCCTTGTGCGCGTGTCTTCATGTACATCTCGCGCAGGTCGGCATAATCCGGGGCTCGATAACCGTAGCGCACGCCATCGAAACGAGCCAGGTTGCTGGACGCCTCGGCCGGCGCCAGGACGTAGTAGGTCGGCACCGCCAAGCGCGTCTGCGGCAGGCTCACCTCGACGATGCTGCAGCCTAATGCGCGGAACTCGGCGAGCGCCGCCTCCAGCGCGCGTGCGACGTCTGCGGCGAGCCCGCTGGCGAAGAACTCCTTGGGTAGCCCGATCCGCATGCCGGCGACGGGCTGATCCAGGCAGCGCGCATAGTCCTCACGAGGCCGCTCCAGGCTGGTGGAGTCGCGGGCATCGAAGCCGGCGATCGCGTTGAGCATTGGCGCCAGGTCGGCCGCCGACTTGGCCATCGGGCCGCACTGGTCCAGGCTGGATGCAAAAGCGATCATCCCGAATCGGGACACGACCCCGTAAGTCGGCTTCAGCCCAGAAATCCCGCAAAGCGCCGCCGGCTGCCGGATCGACCCACCCGTGTCGGTGCCTAGCGCGACGGGGGCCATCCGGGCCGCGACTGCACAAGCCGAGCCGCCCGAACTTCCGCCGGGGACTCGGGTCTGCTCCCACGGGTTGCGGACCGGACCGTAAAACGAGGTTTCGCTGGAGGAACCCATTGCGAACTCGTCCATGTTGGTCTTCCCCAGGTTCACCGCGCCGGCGGCTTGGAGTCGTTCGACGACGTGAGCATCGTAGGGAGAGACGAAATTGGACAAGATCTTGGAGCCGCATGTCGTCAGCCAGCCCTGAGCGCAGAAGATGTCCTTGAGTGCGACCGGTATCCCGGTTAGCGCCTGGCCCTCGCCGCGCGCTAGCAACGCGTCTGCCGCGCGGGCCTGTGCCAGCGTGGCTTCTGGATCGAGGGTGATAAAGGCGTTCAGCGTAGCGTTGAGGCGCTGCGCTCGCTCGAGGAACAGCTTGGTCAGCTCGACGCTCGAGACCGCTCGGCGCGCAAGTGCGCTCGACAGCTCGCTGAGGCTGGCATTGAGCATGGTGGTGAGGCGAACCAGTCGGCGGGGAGTGGGACGGCGCTATGCCTTGATCCTCACTCGACTGCTCACTCGATTACCTTGGGCACCAGGTAAAGCCCGGCCTCGACCTGGGGCGCGACGCTCTGAAACCGATCGTGCTGATCTGGCTCCGTAACGACATCTGCGCGCAACCTCAGGATCAGGTCCTGGGCGTGGGACATGGGCTCGATGCCTTGCGTGTCCACCGACTGCAGCTCCTCGATCAACCCGAAGATCGCCTGCAGCTGACTCAGGACCAGTCGCGCCTCAGCCTCGGTCACTTCGATGCGCGCGAGCTGGGCGATTCGCCCGACGTCGTCTAAAGTCAGGGCCATTTGATGTCGTTAGCAAGGCACGGTTACACCGGCACACGAGTCGGAACCGGCGCTTTCAAGACGTTGTTCAAGTAGAGTATTATAACTTGTTCCCTCGGCTCGCTGACCCCAACCCCACTGAGAGCTTCATGTTCGGATTCCTGGGCGGTTATTTCTCGAACGATCTCGCCATCGACCTCGGTACAGCCAACACCCTCATCTACGTGCGCAGCAAGGGCATCGTCCTCAACGAACCCTCCGTCGTCGCGATTCGCCAGGAGGGTGGCCCCAACGGAAAGAAAGTGATCCAGGAGGTCGGACTTGCCGCCAAGCAGATGCTCGGCCGCACGCCGGGGAATATCATCGCGATACGCCCCATGAAGGACGGCGTGATCGCCGACTTCACTGTCACCGAGCAGATGCTCAAGCAGTTCATCAAGAAGGTACACGACAATCGGCTGTTCTCGCCTAGCCCCCGCATCGTGATCTGCGTGCCCTGCGGGTCCACGCAAGTGGAGCGACGGGCCATTCGGGAGTCGGCCTACGGCGCCGGAGCGCGCAAGGTGGAGCTCATTGAGGAGCCGATGGCGGCCGCGATCGGCGCCGGGCTGCCGGTCGAGGAGGCGACCGGGTCGATGGTCGTCGACATCGGCGGCGGCACCACGGAAGTCGGCGTGATCTCCCTCGGCGGGATCGTCTATTCCGGATCCGTCCGCGTCGGCGGCGACAAGTTCGACGAGGCCATCATCAACTACATCCGGCGCAACTACGGCATGCTGATCGGCGAGACGACCGCGGAAGAGATCAAGAAGGAGATCGGATCGGCTTTTCCAGGAAGCGAGGTGCGTGAGAAGGAAGTGAAGGGACGCAACCTAGCGGAGGGCATCCCGCGCAGCTTCACGATCTCGAGTAACGAGATCCTGGAGGCGCTGACCGAGCCGCTGAACAGCATCGTCAGCGCCGTGAAATCCGCGCTCGAGCAAACTCCTCCGGAGCTGGGCGCCGACATCGCCGAGAAGGGCATGGTGCTCACAGGCGGCGGCGCGCTGCTGCGCGACATCGATCGGTTGCTGATGGAGGAAACCGGGCTCCCCGTGATTGTCGCGGATGACCCGCTGACCTGCGTAGTCCGTGGCTCGGGCAAGGCGCTGGAGAAAATGGACAAGCTGGGCAGCATCTTCACCAGCGACTGAGCAGGACTGCGTTGCTCACGACCGCCTTACGCGCGCGGAGGACCGCTGGGGCGTCGCGGGCCCGTTGTTGCCAGCCGCGATCTGCACTTCGCGCCGGCCGACCGTAGGCGTCTATGGAATACTCGCCGCCACCGTTCTTCAAGCGCGGTCCGAGCCTGCTGACGCGGTTTGCCTTCTTCTCCCTGCTGTCGGTGGTCCTGCTGATCTCGGACGCTCGTTTCAGCTATCTCCAGGTGGTCCGGCAAGTCATCGCCGCGGTCGCGTACCCATTGCAGCGCCTGTCGACCCTGCCGGAAGTGCTGGCGGAGCGTGTCGCGGAATTCTTCGTCACGCAAGCTCAACTGCGGCGGGAGAATGACCAGCTCAAACGTCAGGAGCTGCTCGACGCCACTGCGCTCCAGGTGCAAAAGTCACTCGACGCGGAGAACCAGCACCTCAGGCAGCTCCTCGGGCTGCGCGAGCGGATGTCACGGGAGGTCATCACCGCAGAGATCCTCTACGCCAACCGCGATCCCTTCACCCGCCGGGTCGTCGTGGACAAAGGCTTCCAGCACGGGGTCAAGCCAGGGCTGGCGGTGGTGGACGACGTCGGAGTGGTCGGCCAGGTGACGCGGGTTTTCCCTTGGATCTCCGAAGTGACCCTGGTGACGGACAAGGAACAGGCGGTTCCCATTCAACTGCTGCGCAGTGGCCTACGAGGAGTCACGTTCGGCGTCGGGTACGACGGCACGCTCGAGTTGCGGTTCATGCCTGTCAATGCCGATATCCAGAATGGCGACCTGCTGGTGACATCGGGCATCGACGGAACCTATCCACCGGGGCTGCCCGTGGCGACCGTGACCAACATCGAGCGCAACGCCGCCTATGCGTTCGCCCGGATCACCTGTACCCCGGCCGCCGGAGTGAACAACTTCCGCCAAGTGCTCATCGTTTCCGGCGGAGAAACGCTGCCTGACAACCCCATGGCGGAGGACGACTCGGGCCCCCGCGCGCGGAAGGGGAAGAAGTGAACCTCGGTTGGCTACATCCGCCAACGGGAACCAAGGCGTCGCCGCAAGAGATCCTGCTGCCCGTTCGCGGTTGGTACATCGCGTTGACGCTGCTCACCGCGTTGGTGATCGACCTGCTCGCGCTCCCCGCTCTGGTTCAGCAGGTGCGCCCCGATTTCATCGCGCTCACACTGGTTTATTGGGTGGTGTATCACCCCAGGCGGGTCGGATTCTTGCCGGCCTGGGTGTTGGGACTGACCATGGATGTGGCAGACGGCAGCCTGTTCGGGCAGCACGCTTTGGCCTATGCCGTCCTCATGTATCTCGCGATCCTGTTCCATCGGCGGATCGTGATGTTCGGCATGCGCCAGCAGGTGTTGCACGTGCTGGCGATCCTTTTGGCATCGCAGGTCATCATGCTCGGGGTCCGGTTGATGGCCGGGGCCGAGTTCCCCGGGCCTCTGTACTTCCTGTCGAGCTTGTTCGGAGCAGCGCTCTGGCCTGTGCTGTTCAACGTCATTCGCATTCCTCTGCGCCCCAGGGCTGACCCGGATGCGGCTTAGATGGCGCATGTTTCGGCGCGGCGGCGCGCGCAGGGAGCGCGATCCGATCGTGCTGGGCGGCGGCCGGCGCGCCGAGCTGCGCGACCATCAGAAGGAACTTTACGCGTTCCAGATGCGTTTGGCCGTATCCGCCGGCGTCGTCTTGCTGGTGTTCATCCTGCTGCTGGGGCGGTTCTTCTACCTGCAGGTGGTCCAGCATGAGTACTACCATACGCTGGCTGAGAACAACCGCATCTCCATCGTTCCCATCATTCCGAATCGCGGCCTGATTCTGGACCGGAATGGCGCGGTCCTGGCGCACAACTATGCTGCGTACACGCTCGAGATCACTCCGGCCAAGACCGGCGATCTGGACTCGCTGATCACAGAGCTCGCCACGCTGGTCGAGATCACTCCCAAGGACCGCAAGCGCTTTCGCAAGCTGCTCGAGGAAGGCCACGACTTCTCCAGCCTGCCGATCCGCACGCGCCTGAACGACGTGGAGGTTGCGCGCTTTGCGACCAACAAGTTCCGGTTTCCGGGCGTGGACATCCGTGCCCGCCTGTTCCGGCACTATCCCAACGGCGAGGTGGCCTCCCATGTCATCGGCTACATCGGCCGCTTGACCGAGAGCGATCTCGAGAAGCTCGAGGACAAGGGTCTAGCCGCGAACTACACGGGGTCCGATTTCATCGGCAAGGTAGGGCTAGAGGGGCGGTACGAAACCGACTTGCACGGGACGACCGGATTCGATCAGGTGGAGACCGATGCCAATGGCCGCGCGGTACGCACGCTGCGCTCTACTCTGCCAGTGTCCGGAAACAACCTGCTGCTCTCGCTCGACGCGAGGCTTCAAGATGTTGCGGAGCGGGTGTTCGGGGACCGTCGCGGCGCACTGGTGGCGATCGAGCCTTCCACCGGCGGGGTGCTGGCACTCGTGAGCAAACCCGGCTTCGATCCGAACCTGTTCGTCGACGGGATCGACCCGCAGAACTGGGAGGCGCTCAACACCTCCCCTGACCATCCACTCAACGATCGCGCCCTGCAGGGCATGTACCCGCCGGGTTCCACGTTCAAACCCTTCATGGCGCTTGCCGCCCTCGAGCTGGGCAAGCGCAATCCGCATCACGCGATCGCCGATCCGGGGTACTTCATCCTCGGCGGTGCGCGCGGGCATCCGTACCACGATTGGAAAAAGGGCGGCCATGGCATGGTCGACATGCACAAGGCGATCGTGGTCTCCTGCGATACCTATTTCTACGGAGTGGCCCAGGACCTCGGGATCGATAACATCCACGACTTCATCGGCCAATTCGGGTTCGGGAAACGTACCGGTATCGACATCGACGGCGAAGCCGCAGGAGTGCTGCCGTCGCCCGAGTGGAAGATGCGGCGGTTTCCGCAAAACCCTTTGCAACAAAAATGGTTTACCGGTGACACGATCTCAGTGGGCATCGGCCAGGGCTACAATCTCGCGACGCCCCTGCAACTCGCGCAAGCGGTTTCAGTGCTCGCCAACAACGGAACCATGTTTCGCCCGCATCTGGTGCGCCACATCCAGGACAGTCAGACCAACAAGCTCACCAGCATCGAGGTGGAGCCGGTCGCCACGATCTCGCTGCGCCCCGAATACCTCAAGATCGTGCGCGATGCCATGATCGACGTGACCCGTCCCGGTGGCACGGCGGCGCTCTCGGGCGTGGGCGCCAAGTACCCGTTTGCCGGGAAGACCGGCACCGCCCAGGTCATCGCGCTGAAGCCGAACGAAAAATACGACGAGCGCCGCGTCAATGAACGGCATCGGGACCACGCGCTGTTCATCGCGTACGCTCCCGCGGATGCTCCTACCATCGCGCTGGCCGTCCTGGTCGAGAACGGAGGCCACGGCGCGGCGGCTGCCGCGCCTATTGCTCGCAAGGTGCTCGACTTCTATCTGCTGGGCAAGGAGCCGGAAGTCAAACCGGAGGACGACGAGGACAACGAAGAAGATGATTAGTCGGCTGCTCACGTTCCTTGGGCGCCACGTGGACCGCCATCTCCTGGCGGCGATCGCTGCGCTGCTGCTGGTGGGCCTGATCACGCTGTACAGCGCCTCCGGGGAAAACCTCGTGCGGGTCGGTGCCCAGGCGGGCAACATCGTTGTGGCGCTCGGGCTGATGTGGCTGGCTGCCAACGTTCCGCATCACTATTTGCAGCGCTCCGCCCTGCCGCTGTACTTGGTGGGCCTGGTGCTTCTGGTTTGCGTCGCTGCATTCGGCGAGGTGGCGAACGGGGCGCGCCGCTCGCTGCACCTCGGCGTGATCCGACTCCAGCCATCCGAGCTGATGAAGGTTGCCGTCCCGATGGCGCTCGCGTGGTACTTCGACCGCTACGAAGCGGTGCTCAAACTGCGCGACTTCGCCGTGGCGGCATTGATGCTTCTTGTCCCGGTGATGCTGATCGCGAGACAACCGGACCTCGGTACCGCGTTGCTGATCGCCGCCGCCGGCTTCTATGTCATTTTCCTCGCCGGGCTGAACTGGAAGATCCTGGTCGGGCTTATCGTGGTCGCGCTCTCCAGCCTGCCGCTTCTGTGGTCGGTGCTGCACGATTATCAGAGGCAGCGCGTGCTCACCCTGCTCGATCCGAACCAAGATCCGCTCGGCGCCGGCTATCACATCATCCAATCGACCATCGCGCTGGGCTCGGGCGGGTTCTTCGGCCGAGGTTGGCTGAACGGCACGCAGGCACACCTGGATTTTCTACCCGAGCGCAGCACGGACTTCATCTTTGCCGTCTTCGCCGAGGAGTTTGGACTGTTCGGCAACCTCGTCCTCGTGACCCTGTTCTTGTTCGTGATCGGCCGCGGGATGTTCATCACGTTCAACGCTTCGACCCTGTTCACCCGATTGCTCTCCGGTGCCATTACACTCACCTTCTTCACCTATGTCTTCGTCAACATGGGCATGGTGAGCGGCCTGCTGCCCGTGGTGGGGGTACCGCTGCCGCTGATCAGCTATGGCGGATCATCCCTGGTGAGCCTCCTGCTCGGAATGGGGATCCTGATGAGCATCCATACCCATAAGAGGCTGGTGAAGACGTAGCCAGGAGCGAACCGGGAGCAGTGGCGAGTGACGAGCGAGGAGCGGAACAGCGACACTGCCGGGCGTAACGCCGCAGCCAAGGGTCTCAGGCGCTGTCGGTGTCTTGGCCTATGTGGCTTCGGCGAGCGCGTTCTGCTCGCTGACGTATCCTCAAGGCCCATCGTCGTTGCGCTACTCTTGTCCGGGCTGCTCGCGGCGTGCTCCACTGCACCGGCACGCAAGCCGGGCGGCTACTACCTCGACGATGGCCCCGGCTCCAATCCCCCCGCAAACCTGAACCACGTTCCGGACGCCGTGCCGAAGGCCGAGCCGATCAAAGCCTCGACCGCACGCCCGTATACGGCCCTGGGACGCACGTACACACCGATGACCCAGCTCGGCCCCTATGAGGCGCGCGGGTTAGCGAGTTGGTATGGCCGGCGCTACCATGGACAACCGACCGCCTCGGGCGAGCGCTATGACATGTACGCCATGACGGCCGCACATGCTACGCTTCCGATCCCCAGCTATGCGCGTGTTACGAACCTGCGCACCGGTCAGAGCGTCATCGTGCGCATCAATGACCGTGGTCCGTTTCGAGGGGGCCGGTTGATCGACCTGTCCTATGTCGCGGCGTACAAGCTCGGCATCGTGAACTCGGGCAGTGATATTGTGGAAGTCCAGAGCATCGTTCCAGGCCAGGCTGTGCAGATCCAGCGGATCGCATCACGCGCGACGCCCGAGGCACAACCGGTGCAGGAACCGCCCGTCACACGTGAAGCGGCGGGAAGCTATGTGCAGCTTGGCAGCTTCGGCCAGCGCTCGAATGCGGAGAGCTTTCTTGTGCGAATGCGTACCGAGCTGGCAGGACAGGTGGCGAGCATCGGCCTGCATTCCGGCGCCGGTCTGTACCGCGTGCTCGCCGGCCCCTACCCGGATCGGGAGCAAGCCCTGCAAGCAGCCACCCTGATCCAGCGCTCGCTCGATCTCAAGCCGCTGGTGATCACCCGCTAGCCGACGCCGTACCCTACTACGCAAACGCGAAACCGCTGCGATGTATACCCTGATCTGCGGCTCCATTGCCTACGACACCATCATGGTGTTCCGAGACCGATTCAAGAATCATATCCTCCCGAACCAGATCCACATCCTCAACGTCTCGTTCCTGGTTCCCGACATGCGCCGTGAGTTCGGCGGCTGCGCGGGAAACATCGCCTACAACCTGCGATCGCTGGGCGGCCTGCCGTTGATCATGGCAACCGTCGGGGAGGACTATCAGCCGTACGCGTATCGGCTGGAGCGGCTCAAGCTCGCGCAGACCCACGTCCGGCAGGTCAAGGACACCTTTACGGCTCAAGCATTCATCACCACCGACCTCGATGACAATCAGATCACGGCGTTCCACCCGGGGGCGATGAATATGTCGCATCTGAACCACGTTCAGGATGCGAAGGACGTGAGCCTGGGCATCGTCGCGCCGGACGGACGTGATGGGATGTTGGCGCATGCGCGCGAATTTCGGCAGGCCGGCATACCGTTCGTGTTCGATCCGGGCCAAGGCATGCCGATGTTCAGCGGCGAGGAGTTCATGGAGTTCGTGCGTCTGGCCGACTACGTCACGGTCAACGATTACGAAGCACGCATGCTGCAGGACAAGGTCGGACGCAGCGTCGAAGAGCTGTCGCGCGGCCTCAAGGCGCTGGTAGTGACGAAGGGCGCGGAGGGCTCGCTGATCTTCGTTGACGGAGAACCCGTCTCCATCCCGAGCGTCAAGCCCAGCGCGCTGCTGGATCCGACGGGTTGCGGCGACGCCTACCGCGCCGGCCTTCTGTACGGGATCTCGCAAGGCTACGATTGGCCGACCACCGGTCGCCTGGCATCGCTGCTCGGCGCGATTAAGATCGCGTCGCGCGGGGGCCAAAACCATCAAGTGAATCGCGACGAGATCGGCGAGCGGTACCGGGAAGCGTTCGGGACGGCGATCTGGTAAGCTCGCTACTCATGATCGATTCGCTCGGTCTGCGCCTGCGGCGAGCCGCGCCTCCGTCGCCTGTGGGACACATCAGCGTGCGCCGCAGCGGGGGTCTCACTCGACGTCAAGTTCTTGTCATCTCAGCAGCTTAGTGTTCCCTGGTCCAGTTGAGGGGAGTGCAGACATGTTGGAACCAAGGAGCGAAACTCGCCAGGACTCGCAAACCAAGCTATCGGTGCACCTGGCACGCAGTGAAGCCGAGATCGTCGATGCACAGCGGCTGCGCTTCCGAGTGTTTGCCGAGGAAATGGGCGCACGGCTGCCCGATTCGGAACAGGGGATCGACCGGGACGGGTTCGATCCCTGGTGCGAGCACCTGCTGGTTACCGACGAGGACACCGGGGAAGTGCTCGGCACCTACCGCATCCTGACCAGCGAAGCCGCCCAGCGCGTCGGCGGGTTCTACTCGGAGCAAGAGTTCGATCTCACCCGTCTGGACCATCTACGCGCACGCACAGTAGAGATCGGACGCTCCTGCGTGCACCCGGAACACCGCAGCGGCGGGGTCATCGCCCTGCTCTGGTCCGGACTCGCCGAATTTATGCAGCGGACCGGTTACGAATACATCTTGGGGTGTGCGAGCATGAGCATGGTGGACGGCGGCCATGGCGCGGCCGCGGCCTTCCGCCGGTTGTCCGAGTCGCACTTGAGCCCTCCAGAATATCGGGCGTTTCCGCGCTGCCCGCTGCCGCTGGACGAACTGGATCAGAACGCTATACCTGTTGTCCCCCCGCTCATCAAGGCGTATCTCCGAGTAGGCGCTTACATCTGTGGTGCGCCCGCTTGGGATCCGGATTTCAACACAGCAGATCTTCTGATGTTGCTCCCTCTTTCGCGCGTGAACGCGCGCTACGCAAAGCACTTCATGCGGCATGCCGGATAGTCTGCTCGCTCATCCGGGAACCGCCGGAGGCAGGCCCACTTCCTACGTTGTGCGGTTGTATCGGTTGGTGCGCCTTCTGCTGCATATCGCGTGGGGCTGCTTCTACGTAGGGGTCTTGTTCCCGTTTCTTTCCAAGCGCCGCCGGCTGCGAGCCATTCGGCGCTTCTCGCGCCAGTTACTCTCCGTATTGCAGGTGCATTCCGCGGTCCGAGGTGCGATTCCGCCGGGCCCCGAGCCTACGCTACTCGTCGCCAACCATGTGTCCTGGCTCGACATCTGGGTGATCGACGCGGTCATCCCGGTCCGGTTCGTGGCCAAGGCCGATGTCCGTCGCTGGCCCGTCCTCGGATTCCTGGTGTCGCGCTCGGGCACGATCTTCATCGAACGCGAAAAGCGTCACGATGCGGCACGGACCAACCGCGCGATCGTCGAAGCGTTGACACGCGGGGAACACGTGGCCCTGTTCCCGGAGGGGACCACCACGGACGGGACCGAGGTCAAGCCGTATCACGCCTCGTTGTTTCAACCGGCCTTGGGCGCCGGTGCTCGCGTGGTGGTGCTTGCGCTTCGGTACCTGAATCAGGACGGCAGCGTGAACGTCGACGCTTCTTACGCCGGCGATCGCTCGATGTTGGAGTCGTTGCGCCTGATCCTCGCACGTCGGCGGCTGCGCGTGGAGGTGATCTTTGCGGGCACCGTCGACGTGCACAACAAGACACGCCGCGATATCGCCCGGGAAGCCGAGTCGATCACCGCGGATGCGCTACGGCTGCCGCGCCCCGGCAGGAGGCTTGGAACAGCTGGCGGTCCTCAAGGCGTACCGCCGAAAGCTCACGCCCCCACACACAGCCTGTATCCAGCCCGATGAGGTCGGGCTCGAGCACCAGGCCTAAAGCGGCCCAGTGACCGAAGATGACGGGTGTGCCACGACTGGCGCGCTCGGGAACGGCGAACCAAGGGATGCGCCCCGCGGGTAGCTCCAGACTTTCCCCTTTGTAGCTCAGGTCCATCTCGCCATCGCGCGTGCACACCCGCATGCGCGTCATCGCATTGATCAGTACCCGGGTGCGCGCAGCACCGGTCAGATCCTCGCTCCAGCGTGGTGGCTTATTGCCGTACATGTGGGCCAGCAATTCGGGATAATCAGCAGCACGAAGCGAGCATTCGATTTCCTCAGCCAGTGCTCGTGCGTGCAAGATCGTCCAGCCCGGTAGCAGGCCGGCGTGCACCAATGCGTGGCCATGCTCTACGTGCATCAACGGTCTCGACCGCAGCCAATCGAGGAGCTCATCGCGGTCCGGCGCTGCGAGAATGTCGGCCAGCCTGTCGTCTTTCCTCAGCTTGGCGCAGCCCGCCGCGACGGCCAGCAGATGCAGGTCATGATTCCCCAAGACACAGACAGCTTGTGCGGCGAGCCCGCGCACGAACCGCAGCGTCGCGGCCGACGCAGGGCCTCGGTTGACTAGGTCGCCGACGAACCAAAGGCGGTCGGCCGAAGGGTCGAACCGGATCAGGTCAAGTAGCCGCTGCAACGAACTGAGGCAGCCTTGCACATCCCCGATAGCATAGATCGCCAAGCAACGGCTCCAATGCGTACCCCAACAGCGACGACGCTAGTGGTGCGATGTGGTCCCTGCCGTGGCTCGCGTCGCTATTTGGACCGGCTGACCATATAGTCCACCGCCGCCGTCACTTCGGCATCCGGGAGCGACGCGTTGCCGCCCTTGGCCGGCATTGCGCGAATGCCTTTGAGCGCGTGCTCGTGCAACGCGGGTAGACCCTGGGCGATCCGCGGCTTCCATGCCGCTTTGTCGCCGAACTTAGGTGCGCCCAAGAGTCCGGCGCCATGACAGGCGCTGCACACGGTCTGATAGACCGTCGCACCGTCGGCCTTTGCGGAGGCCGCCGCGCCGGCCGGCGCAGCAGTGGATGCCGCAGCAGGTGTTGTAGCCGTTGGGGTCGCGGCCGGAGCGGCAGGTTCCTTGAATCGAGCGCCGCCTTGGTTAGCCATCCAAATCGTCGCGCGCTCAACCTCCAAATCGGACAAGTCGGGGTTGCCTCCTTTTGCAGGCATGGCACGAATGCCTTTCAGCGCGTGCTCCACCAGCGTTTTCTCTCCCTGCGCGATGCGTGGCTTCCAGGCCGCGGCGTCGCCGATCTTGGGGGAGCCGAGCAGCCCTGCGCCGTGACATGTCTGACACACCGACTTCACCACCTCCTCGCCCGAGCGATTGCCCGTGGCGGTAGGTGCTTGCGCCAGGGTGACTTCGCCCACGGGATGCAGGCGTGTTGCGACAGCGTCCTCGGACATCAGCGCGCCGCCGGTCTCGACCCGCAGCCCGCCGGTCACCAGTTGCACGATCATCACGATCAACAAGATCGGCACCAGGAACGCCAGCAGCACCGCGACGATCAGCTGTTGCGGCGTCTTGATCGGAGTGGAGTGATCTTCGACGTGAACGTCGGTCATCAGTGAATCCTCGGCCACCGGCGGGCGAAAAAGCCGTAAGTATAGGGGATTCCAAGCACTGCTCAAGGGAAGCGGATGGACGCGGTCCGCGATTGAGGCTATGCTTTCTGGACGAGTTGGCCTGACCACGCGCCCTTAGCTCAGTGGATAGAGTGTTGGCCTCCGAAGCCAAAGGTCGCGCGTTCGAATCGCGCAGGGCGCGCCACCAGTTGCAATCCAGATCTCCAGCTCGACTCCGGCGGTGGTGACAGCCGGGCCGTGTGCTCTCGCTTTGAGAGGCGCACGATCAACCGCTGGCCTCGCCTTGGCAGCGGCGGCCAGGATCGTGAGCGCAGCGGTTAGACGGCGATAAACGGGAGCAGCGGGTTCGTGCTCGCCGGCGCCGTGTAAGTCCGCGGATCCCAGCTTTGGACGAACGCTTGGAAGTCCGCGGCGGGCAGAGGCTTGCTAAACAGATAGCCTTGCACCTCGTGGCAGCCACGAAGCCGCAGAAACTCGAGTTGCTCCCGCGTCTCCACGCCCTCTGCGAGAACACGTAGCCGCAAGCTGTGTGCAAGCGCGATCACGGCGCTGGTGATGGCCGCGTCAGAAGGATCAGAACGCATATCGCGCACGAAAGACTTGTCGATCTTGAGCTTCTGGATCGGGAAGCGGCTCAGGTACGACAGGCTCGAATAGCCGGTGCCGAAGTCGTCGATGGAGAGCTGCAACCCCATCGCATTGAGGCGCGAGAGCAGATCGACGGTCTGTTCGCTCTGCTCCATCAACAGCGTCTCGGTGATCTCGAGCGTCAGGTGGCACGGGTCAAGCCCCGTGAGCGCGAGCGCTTCGCTCACCGTGTCGATCAGCGACCGGCTGCGGAACTGCTCCGCCGAGAGATTGACCGCCACTGGAATAGGGATCAGTCCGGCCTGCTGCCAGGCCCGATTCTGCCGGCAGGCCTCGTGCAGCACCCACGCGCCGAGCCGGCCGATCAAGCCGGCCTCCTCCGCGACGCGAATGAACTGCCCCGGCGGTACCAGTCCGCGCTCGGGATCCTGCCATCGGACCAATGCCTCCACGCCGACAAGCTCACCGGTGACCGCGCTCACGATGGGCTGATAGTGCAACACGAACTCCTGATTGCGGATCGCGCGCCGCAGGCGCGTTTCCATCGTCAGCCGCTCCTGTGCGATCTCGTTCATGCGCGGCGTGAAGTATTGGAAGTTGTTGCGCCCGTTCTCCTTGGCGTGATACATCGCCGTGTCGGCATTTCGCATCAGCGTATCGAGATCGGTTCCGTCGTCGGGAAAGACGGAGATTCCGACGCTGCCCGAGACATGTAGCTCATTGCCCTCGAGTTGCACCGGAGCGGAGATGATCTCGAGCAACTTGTTGGCGAGCGGTGTCAGGTCTTGGATGTCGCGCACCTCGGGGAGAACGATCACGAATTCGTCGCCCCCCAGCCGCGCCACCGTGTCGGACTGCCGCACCGCGCTGGAGAGCCTGATCGCCATCTGCTGCAGCAGCTTGTCGCCGATGTGGTGGCCGAGCGAATCGTTGATATGCTTGAAGCGGTCCAGGTCCAGGAACATCAGGCCAACGCGTCGCCGCGAGCGGTCGGCCTGAGACATGGCTTGCTGGGCGCGATCGCGAAACAGGTTGCGGTTCGGCAAGCCGGTCAACTCGTCGTGATGCGCCAGGTGTCGGATGCGCTCCTGCGCCAAGGTGCGTTCGGTGACGTCTCGGCAGTTGAGCACGATCCCGGCCACCGCCGGATGGTCCAGGCAGTTATTGGCCGTCAGCTCGAGCATGCGCCAGCTCCCATCAGCGTGCCGAAAGCGCACGGGAAGCATGTGCTCGCCCGGCATCGCGCGCACAGTGCGCTCGAGTTCGCACCGGATCTCGTCGACATCTTCGGGATGAACCAGCGTCATCATGTCCGTGCCGTTGAGCTGCTCCGCAGGAATGCCGAGAACCTGCTCCACTGAAGGGCTGGTATAGAGGATGCGTCCCTCCGCGGAGATGATCGCGGTGAGATCCAGCGCTTTCTCGGTCAGCGCTCGGAACCGCTCCTCACGCTTGCGCAGCAGCTCCTTCGCTTCCTCGCGCTCGTGCACGAGCTGGGCGATCAGCTCCGACAGCTCCTCCAGGTCGGCGGCTCTGGTCATGTCCATGTCGGCGCCGGCGGCTCCCACTAGCTGCACCCGTAGCCGTTGCAGCCGCGTGATCACGCGGTCACGCAGCGCCACCTCGACATGCAGTTGCTGGTTCAGCCGCGCAAGGACGCGGTCGTGATCGGCGTAGGCGGCGCTGACCAACTGCAGCAGAGCCTCCCACGATTCGTGGGCCACCGGCGTGCCGGCTGTGACACCAACGGGGAGCTGTTTTAATTGAGCGGATAGCCGCTCATGGAGCTGCACGCCGCTGGGCCGCTCACAGGCGGGCGTAGCAGGCGGGTAGACGACGGTGCCGTCTTTAGGGTGGTTTCGAGGCAACTCGCTCTTCCCGTCATTGCGATCCCGGACTTCCGGGCGAGGGCGGAACGGACTATCGGCAGGGCCGTAGCCGATCCCCCAACGAATTTATCGGCGGCGGGGGCCTGATGCTTTAGCCCGACCGCGCGCCTCCACATTGGTGAAAATGCTTGTGCGGTCAAGGCGTTGCATCTCTCCGCTGCGTCTTCGCCGGGGTTCGGGATAGCGCGTTTGTTGCGCTGCGGTCGTGTATCATTCGGGTCCCCGTCTGGCCCATCCGACGCATCACCCTGCCATGAGCGCACGCCTGCGCGAGATCCCATACAACTACACGTCCTTCTCGGATCGGGAGATCGTGATCCGCCTCTTGGGGCCGGAGGTCTGGGGCCTGCTCGATGGTCTGCGGCAGCGCAGGCGGACGGGACGCTCCGCGCGCATGCTCTACGAAGTGCTCGGGGACATGTGGGCCGTTACGCGCAACCCCTATCTCCAGGACGATCTGCTATCGAATCGCGTGCGCCGCCAAGCGTTGGTCGACGCGATGCGGCACCGGCTCCGCGAGATCGAGGCACGCCGGCAGAATCCCAATGACAGCGTCACGGAGCTGCTGCGGGCCGCCGCAGACGCCGTGCAACGCTTCGAACGGGAGTTCGACGAGCTCGCGGCTCTGCGGCGTCGCGCGCTGCGCCGCCTCTCACGCGCCACGCGCCGCGACAACATCTGCTTCGACGGCTTTGCCCGTGTCGCGCACGTCACCGACGCCACGGACTGGCGCGTCGAGTATCCCTTCGTCGTGTTGTATCCCGAAGATGAAGCCGAGACGGCGGAATGCGTGCGGGCATGCATCGACCTCGGGCTGACGATCATCCCTCGCGGCGGCGGCACCGGCTACACCGGCGGCGCGGTGCCGCTAACCGCGCGCTCCGCGGTCATCAACACCGAAAAGCTGGATGCACTGGGACCGGTAGAGCGGATCCTCTTACCAGGGTTGGACCGTCCGGTGTTCACGATTCGCTGTGGCGCCGGGACCGTGACCCGTAGCGTGATGGATGCGGCGGAAGCGCAGGGCCTGGTGTTTGCCGTCGATCCGACCTCGGCGGACGCTTCTTGCATCGGCGGAAACATCGCCATGAACGCGGGAGGAAAGAAGGCGGTGCTTTGGGGGACGGCCTTGGACAACCTCGCCTCCTGGCGCATGGTCGATCCCGACGGGCAGTGGCTCGAAATCACACGCGTTGGGCACAACCTCGGCAAGATCCACGATCAGGACGTGGCTACCTTTCAGATCCAGCGCTTGCGCGCCGACGGGCGCACGCCGGAGGGGCAGGCGCAGACGCTACAGGTCCCCGGCCGCAGCCTGCGCAAAGCGGGGCTGGGCAAGGATGTCACCGACAAGTTCCTCTTCGGTTTGCCGGGCGTGCAGAAGGAAGGCTGCGATGGGATCATCACCTCCGCACGTTTCATCCTGCACCGCATGCCCGCGCATGTGCGAAGCGTGTGTCTGGAGTTCTTCGGACAGGTTCGCGAGGCCGTGCCCTGCATCGTGGAGGTCAAGCGCTTTCTAGATGGACATCCCAGCGTGGTGCTGGGCGGGCTGGAGCATCTGGACGAGCGCTACGTCAAGGCGGTGGGTTACGCGACCAAAGCCAACCGGGGCATGCGGCCCAAGATGGTCCTACTGGCGGACATCGCAGGCGACGACGAACGGGCGGTGGGTGAGGCTGCGTCGAATGTCGTTCGCAGGGCCAACGCGCGTGGCGGCGAAGGCTTCATCGCCGTCAGCGTGGACGCGCGCCGGCGGTTCTGGCTCGATCGCGCCCGCACCGCGGCGATCGCGAAGCACACCAACGCGTTCAAGATCAATGAGGACGTTGTCATCCCACTCGACCGGCTGGGCGACTATTCGGACGCGATCGAGCGCATCAACATCGAGCTCTCGCTCAAGAACAAGGTCCGGCTGATGCAGGCGCTGGAGGCGTATCTGCTCACCGATCTCTCGGTGCAGCAGGAGCTCGACAAGGTCTCGAAGCAGGAGTTGCTGGGAAGCCGGCCGCAGCAAGCGCTGGAGATCGTGCGTGCAGCGCGAGCCAGGTGGCAGTGGCTGCTCGACCACCTCGACGCGCCGTGCGAAGACTATGAGCGCGCCTTCGCGCCAGCGGACCCGATCGCGGGGGCTGCGCTCTCTTCCTCGCCTGCCGCGCGCACCATCTTCCACGCGCTGCAGGATCGCACGCTGCGGGTCTCGTGGAAGGCGCAGGTGCGCGAGGCACTCCTGGGGATCTTCGCTGGCCGCGTGTTCGAGCCGGTCTGTCGCGAGATCGAGGCCCTACACGGCCGCGTGTTGAGAAGCCGCGTGTTCGTGGCCCTGCATATGCACGCCGGAGACGGGAACGTGCATACCAACATCCCGGTGAACTCCGATGACTATGCCATGCTGCAGGAGGCTTCCGAAGTAGTCGGCCGCATCATGTCGCTGGCAAAATCTCTCGGCGGGGTAATCTCCGGCGAGCATGGCATCGGCATCACCAAGCTCGACTATCTCGAGGCGGAGCGCATCGAAGCGTTCGTCACCTACAAGCAAAGGGTCGATCCGCACGGGCGCTTCAACGCAGGGAAACTGCTCCCGGGCGCGAACCTGGACCGCGCCTACACGCCCAGCTTCAGCCTGCTGGAGCAGGAGAGCCTGATCTTGGAGCAAAGCGAGATCGGCGCCATCTCGGATTCGATCAAGGATTGTTTGCGCTGCGGAAAGTGTAAGCCCGTATGCAGCACACACGTGCCCCGCGCCAACCTGCTGTACAGCCCTCGCAACAAGATCCTCGCGACCTCGTTGCTGATCGAGGCATTTCTCTACGAGGAACAGACGCGGCGCGGAGTTTCCATCCGCCACTTCGACGAGTTCGGCGACGTCGCCGATCACTGTACCGTGTGCCACAAGTGCGCCTCGCCCTGTCCCGTCGACATCGATTTCGGCGATGTGTCGATCGCGATGCGCAACATGCTGCGCAGACTGGGCAAGAAGAAAACCAACCTGGGTGCCGCCGCCTCGCTGCTGTTCCTGAACGCGACCGACCCCAGGACCATCAAGCTCGCGCGCACGCTGTTCATCGACTTGGGCTACCGCGCGCAGCGAACCGCACATGCGCTCGCGGGCCGTTTCGGGCTGATCGGCGATCAGGTGCGGCGTCCGCCGGCTACGCCGGGCCGCCCGCCGCTCAAGGCCCAGGTGATCCATTTCATCAACAAGCCGCTGCCGGGCGGGCTCCCGAGAAAGACATCACGCCAGTTGCTGGGCCTCGAGGACCGGTCGGTCGTGCCGGTGATCCGGGACCGGCACAACACCAGCGAGGACGCTGATGCGTTGTTCTATTTTCCCGGCTGCGGGTCTGAGCGGCTGTTCGGGCAGGTCGGCCTTGCCACGCAGGCCATGCTGTTTCACGTCGGGGCCATCACGGTGCTGCCGCCCGGCTATCTCTGCTGTGGCTATCCGCAGATCGCCGCAGGCGAAGCCGACAAGGGCCAGAAGATCAGCACCGATAACCGCGTGCTGTTCCATCGCGTGGCCAATACGCTCAACTATCTAGACATCAAGACCGTGATCGTGTCCTGCGGCACCTGCCACGACCAGCTGCAGCATTACGAGTTCGACCGGATCTTCCCCGGGTGCCGCCTGCTGGACATCCACGAGTACCTGATGGAGAAGGGCGTAAAGCTGCCAGGCGTCGATGGCGTGCGGTACATGTATCACGATCCCTGCCACACCCCGATGAAGACGTATCGGCCGCTGCAAGTGGTGAACGAGCTGATCGGGCGCCCCGTCGAGCTCAACGACCGCTGCTGTGGCGAGTCGGGCACGCTGGCGGTGACGCGCCCCGACATCGCGACGCAAGTGCGCTTCCGCAAGCAGCAAGAACTGGTCAAGGGCGCCGAGGCCTTGCGTAGCGATGGCCACACCGGCACGGTGAAAGTGCTCACATCGTGTCCGTCATGTCTGCAGGGGTTGTCGCGTTACGACGGCGACGCGGGGACCACGGCGGACTATCTGGTGGTGGAGATGGCACGCCGTCTGCTCGGGGAGAACTGGATGGCCGATTACGTCAGCAAGGCGAGCGACGGGTGCATCGAGCGGGTATTGCTTTGACGCGCGCACCGGGCATTGCGCCGGGGAGCAGCCATAGCGATGCGGGCGGCGCAGCGCGTGGGCCTTTGGAGGCAACGGGATGAAATGCGTGTTCTGCCAGGAGGCGGGGGGCGAGATCCTGTGGGAGGACGACTACTGTCGGGCGGTGTGGGCATATGAGCCGGACTATCCGGGGCTATGTCGCGTGATCTGGGACCGGCATGTGCAGGAGATGACCGACCTCGACGCAACGGACCGCAACCGGATCCTGCGCGTGGTTTTTGCCCTCGAAGAAGCTTTGATCCGAGCCCTCCAGCCCGACAAGATCAACCTCGCGAGCCTCGGAAATCAGGTGCCGCACCTGCACTGGCACGTGATCCCGCGGTTCAAGGACGATCCGCATTGGCCGTTCGCGATCTGGGGCCGCCGGGTGCGGGAGAGCGGGCACCCGCTGCCGTCGCAGTTCGCGGCGACCATGCGTGCCGCACTGGACGAAGTCCTGGCAGCCAGGCGGGGACTCAAGAAGGGTTGAGGCAGGACGGTACTGCCGACGTGATCACCGCTGGTCGGCGGCCACCGCCACAATCGCCGGCTGGGCGCGCACCGCGGAGCGCGACGCGGGGAAGACGGCTCGGAAAGTGCTTCCCTTGCCCGGCTCGCTTTCGATCTCCAGGTGTGCCTGATGCCGCGAGAGCACATGCTTGACGATGGCCAGCCCCAGCCCGGTGCCGCCGGTGCCGCGTGAGCGGCTGCGGTCGACGCGGTAGAAGCGCTCCGTCAGGCGCGGGATGTGGTGGGGTTCGATGCCGATCCCGGTATCGCGCACACTGAGCATCGGCTCGCCGTCACGCTTGACCCAGCTCACCTCGATCTCCCCGTTCTCGGGCGTGTAGCGCACGGCGTTGCTGATGAGATTCAGAAATGCGCTGCGCAGCTCCTCCGCGCTGCCCCGGATCCCGCCCGTATTCTCCAGCCGCAGGCTCAGGCGATGGCGGCCCTCGGACAGCGCCTGCGCATCCCGGTGCAGGGATCGCAACAGCTCGGGGACATCGACCGGCTCCTCCCGCAAGGGATTGTGTGCGCTCTCCAGCCTGGAGAGGGTGAGCAGGTCTTCGACCAGGCGCTGCATGCGGTACGTCTGCTCGCTCATCAGCTGCAGCGACCGGCGCAACATAGCCGGGTCATGCTCGGTCGCCTCCGACAGCGTTTCCAGGAAGCCGCCCAGCACCGTGAGCGGCGTGCGCAACTCGTGCGAGACGTTGGCCACGAAATCTCGCCGCGTCGTCTCCATCCGCTCCCAGCGGGTGATATCCCGGGAGAGCAACAGCTTTTGGCTGTCTCCATAGGGGACCAGCTGTATCGACAAGGTGAGCTCGCCCTCCGAGCGCATCAAGCGCAGCACCAGCGGCTCTCGGTAGTTGCGTGTCTCGAGATATTCGACGAACGGCGGATGGCGTACCAGATAGGTAATCTGCTGGTTGCGGTCGCGTTCGCTAGACAGGCCGAAGTAGGCTTCCGCTTTCGGATTGCACCATTCGATGCAGTCCGCCTCATCGAGGATGATGAGGCCCTCCGGCAAGGCTGCGCCGGCCTCCTGGAAGCGCTCCAACGCGGCAGACAGCCGCGACTCGATCTGCGTGCGCCGTTTGAGCAGTCGCGCGAGCGCGGCGTAGATGTCTTCCCAGACGCCACTGCCTTCGGGCAGGCCGGACGACCGCGGATCTTCCAGCCAGCGGTACAGCCGGGACAGGTTGAAGACATGGTGCAGGAACAACAGCAGCAGCAGTGTCCCCCACACCGCGAGCGCCTGAGTGCCACCCAGGATCGGCCACAGGAACAGAGCCAGGACGCTTACCAGCACACCCGGGACGAGCGGACGTCCCCAGAGCTTGGGCACAGCTCTACCCTCTGCTTGGATCGCAAATAGCCTGCGTGGGATGGCGCGGATTATCTCAGAAAAGCTGCACCCGGTCCGGGTGCCTCAACACGGCCGCTCGGCGCCCGGGATCCGCCCGAGTCAGCTGGCCGACAAACGGTAGCCAGCGCCTCGCACCGTCTGGATCACGCTGTCTTGGCGGGACCGTTCCAACGCCTTGCGCAGCCGGCGGATGTGCACGTCGACCGTACGTTCTTCGACGAACACATGGTCGCCCCACACCTGGTCGAGGAGTTGAGTGCGCGAGTGCACGCGCTCCGGATGCGTCATCAGGAAGTGGAGCAAACGGAACTCCGTCGGGCCCAGATGCACGGTCTCGCTGTCGGCACTGACGCGGTGCGTGGCGGGGTCGAGGCGCAGGCCCCGCACCTGTACCACGTCGTCGGTCATCTGCGGTGCACGGCGCCGCAACACAGCCTTCACGCGCGCATTCAGCTCGCGTGGTGAGAATGGTTTGGTGATGTAGTCGTCCGCCCCGGTCTCCAGACCCGTGAGCTTGTCCTGCTCTTCGGCGCGTGCGGTGAGCATGATGATCGGGATCGTGCGCGTGCGCTTGTCCGCGCGCAGGCGACGCGCGAACTCGAGCCCCGATAACCCGGGCAGCATCCAGTCCAAGAGAACGAGGTCGGGAAGAGCCTCGCGCACGAGGTGGATCGCCTGCTCGGCGTTATCGGCCCGGACGGGCTGATGCCCGGCCTGCCGCAAGTTGTACGCGATGAGCTCTTGGATCGCGGGCTCATCCTCGACCACCAACACGGTGGCAGCCATGCATGTGTCTCCCCGCAGGACGCGATTTTAGCGCTCGCCAGTGTATGACAGCACTGTTACAGTATGTTGACAACGGACCGCAGGCTAATCTCCTCCGGGGGCAAGCTCGGTCGGTTATTATCGTGCCGCATGGATGGACGCTGGCTACGTGCCATTCCCGATCGCAGTCGATATCTTATGCCCTACCCCACCGAAATCACGCTGCATCAGGCTTCACGGGTTCTCGAAGTTACGTTCTCCGACGGTCAGCGGTTCCGCCTGCCATGCGAGCTGCTGCGCGTGTATTCGCCCTCGGCCGAGGTGCGAGGGCACGGACCGGGCCAGGAAGTGCTGCAGGTCGGCAAACAGGATGTCGCGATCACGGCGGTCGAGCCAGTCGGCGCCTACGCCGTGCGGCTGGTGTTTTCGGACGGGCATGACACGGGGCTTTATTCGTGGGACTACCTACACTACCTCGGAACAAACCAGGAGTCGCTGTGGCAGGACTATCTGCGGCGCCTCGACGCGGCAAAGGCTAGCCGGAGTCCCGCATCTGTGGTCACCAAGTCCAGCCAGGGGCCGACCTGGAAGAAGCTGTGAGCAAACACAACCCTCCGCCCGCCGAGCGCACGTCAGAACACGCCGCGCACGAGGCCACAACCGACTTCGGCTATGAGCAGGTCCCGCTGGCCGAGAAGGTACGCCGCGTCGCGGGCGTGTTCGACTCCGTCGCGAGTCGTTACGACCTGATGAACGATCTGATGTCGGGCGGGCTGCACCGGGTGTGGAAGCGGTTTCTGGTTCACCTCAGCGGTGTGCGTCTGGGACAATGCGTGCTCGACGTCGCTGGGGGCACTGGCGATCTGACACGCCTGTTCGCCCGTCGCGTCGGCCCCGAAGGCCGAGTCGTGCTGACTGATATCAACGCAAGCATGCTCGCGCACGGTCGGGACCGTCTCACCGACGCGGGGTTGCTGCCTCCAGTGGTCCAATGCGATGCGGAACGGTTGCCGTTCCGCAGCCGTTGCTTCGACTGCGTCAGCATCGGGTTTGGCCTGCGCAACGTGACGCACAAGGAGCTCGCTTTGCGCGAGATTGCGCGGGTGCTGCGTCCCGGCGGTTGTGTACTCGTGCTCGAGTTCTCCCGCGTGTGGGCCCCGCTGAAACCGCTCTACGACATCTATTCGTTTCAACTGCTGCCCAGGCTCGGGAGACTGGTCGTGGGCGACGAAGCGAGCTACCGCTACCTGGCCGAATCGATCCGCATGCACCCACCGCAGGGTGAACTCAAAGCCATGATGGAGGCGGCCGGCTTCCAGCGGGTGGAGTACTGGAACCTGACCGCGGGAGTGGTCGCCTTGCACCGCGGCTATCGCCTGTAGCGTTCCACATCAGATGTTGTCCGACCCGGCGGCTGGTTTGATCAATCACGTGCTCCGCGGCGCCGACTGGGCGCGCGCCCGGCTCGCGCCATTTGCCGGCAGCGTCGTGCGCTTTGTGGTTCCACCGGCGGCGTCCAGCTTCAGGATCACACCGGACGGGATGCTCGCTGCTTCCGGCGGCGAAGTGGAGCCGGATGCGATCGTCCATCTCGAGCTCCCCACGCTGATCCGCATAGTCTTGCTGGGCGACGAATCCGCCCGCCAGCAGATCCGGGTCGAGCGCAATGCGGAACTGGCCGCGGCGCTCACGGGCGTGCTGCGCGGACTGCGCTGGGATATCGAAGAGGACCTCAGCCACGTGCTGGGCGATGTCGCCGCCCGCCGCTTGACGCGGGCGGGGGCGGCATTGCGGGACTGGCACATCGAGGTCGCTTCCAGCCTCGCCGCATCGATGGTCGAGTATTGGACCGAGGAGCGGCCGCTGGTGGTGGCGCGCGAACCGGTGCGAGACTTCGTCGCTGCGGTAGATGCTTTGCGCGAGGACGTCGACCGCTTGGAGAAGCGAATCCAAGGCCTGGCGGCCGGTCTGCCGCCGACACAAAAGGCCTGAAGCGGCAGCCCGGCCTCATGCGCGTGCTGCGCCTGTTCATCATCCTGTTTGTCGCGTTTCGCTTCGGGCTGGACGAATTCCTGCTCGGGCACGAGCGCGTCAAGCCGCTGCGCATCCTGGTGCAGCGGCTCGCCTTCTGGCGCCGCCTGCCCGAGCCGCGGGCGGTACGGTTGCGCAAGGCGTTGGAGAACCTCGGCCCGATCTTCGTGAAGCTCGGTCAGGTGCTGTCCACGCGCCGCGATCTGCTGCCTGCGGACATCGCCGACGAGTTGGCCAAGCTGCAGGACCGTGTGCCGCCGTTTCCTTCCGAGCAGGTGATCGCCACGCTAGAGCAGGTGTACCGCAGGCCGCTCGGGGAAGTGTTCGCCGAATTCGACCCGAATCCGGTAGCGAGCGCGTCCGTGGCGCAAGTGCATGTGGCCCGGCTGCCCGATGGGACCGAGGCCGCGGTGAAGGTCCTGCGTCCCGGCATTGCACCCGTCATCCGCAACGACCTGGCGCTGATGTACAGCGCCGCATGGCTGATTCAGACGTTGTGGAAGGAAGGCAAGCGGCTCAAGCCGCGTGAGGTCATCGGAGAGTTCGAGCGCCACCTTCACGAGGAGCTTGACTTGATGCTCGAAGCAGCCAACGCGAGTCAGCTCAGGCGCAACTTCGCCGGCTCGGCGCTGCTTCGCGTGCCCGAGGTGTACTGGGACTGGTGCGCTTCCGAGGTGATGGTGATGGAGCGGATGCACGGGACGCCTATCAGTCAGGTGTCCACGTTGCGGGCGCAGGGGATCGATATCCCGGAGCTGGCTCGCAACGGTGTGGAGATCTTCTTCATGCAGGTGTTTCGTGACGGCTTCTTCCATGGGGATATGCACCCAGGAAACATTCTGGTGGATCGCGAGGGACACTACATCGCGCTGGACTTCGGCATCATGGGCACGCTCACGGACGTGGACAAGAACTACCTGGCGCAGAATTTCCTCGCCTTCTTCCGCCGCGACTACCGGCGCGTGGCGCACGCCCATCTGGAGGCAGGCTGGGTCCCGCCGGACACGCGCGTGGATGAGTTTGAAAATGCGATCCGAGCGGTATGCGAACCGGTGTTCGACAAGCCGCTGAAGGAGATCTCGTTCGGCCGCGTGCTGCTGCGGCTATTCCAGACCTCGCGGCGGTTCTACGTGGAGATCCAGCCGCAGCTCGTGCTGCTGCAGAAGACGCTGCTCAACATCGAAGGTCTGGGCCGGGATCTCGACCCCGAGCTGGATCTGTGGACCACAGCCAAGCCATACCTCGAGCGCTGGATGTCGGACCAGGTGGGGTGGCGCGCCTTCGCCCGGCACGTCCTGGAGGAAGCTCCGCACTGGGGCGTGATGCTGCCTCAGCTCCCTCGCCTCCTGCACAGGAGCCTCGGCCAGGATGATTCCGAGACGCTGCGTCAGCAGCTTGCAGTCGTCGCGACCCAGCAGAGGCGGCAGACGCGCTGGATCGCGGGGCTGTCTCTGTTGCTCATCGCGCTGCTCGCGGCCGAGCTCGTCCGTCTTCTGACATGAAATTTCGAGCGACTCGAGCCGCGTCCAACCGCGGCTCGATGGCCCGTTCGTCATCTCTCCCGTCGTGTAGTACCGTGGCTGGCGTCCATCCCGCGTCGGACGCGCTGGGCGTGCACGGGGAGCTCGGTCGGTATCAGTCTGCGACGCTGGCAGGGATCAATACCCAGGCCTCAAGTATGCTGCAGGCGCAGGCTGGAACGGATAGTAGCGGAAGCTCAGCATGACGATGTTGTCGTTGGTGCTCGGAGCCCCCGCGTTGCCGGCGAACGCGAGCTTGTGCAGATACGAATACGACAGTCCGGTTTCCATCATGCCCGCCTTGCCCTGATACCATTTCCACCATGCGCCGAGCTGGGTCTGCCAGACCCTTTGGGTATCCGCCTTGCAAGCTGTATACACGCCGCCTACGAAGCAGTCTTTCGTGTCGACGATCGGGTTGCCATAGCCGAATTTCCCGTAGGAGGCCGAGTTCAGAATTTCTTCCTGGCCGCCGTAGAGATACAGATCCCATTTGTCGTTCGGACGGCCCACGAGTCCGAGCAGCCAGTCCAGCCCGGGCAGAGGCTGTATTTGGCCGTTCGGCAAGATCGTCGCATCGGCGAGCTGTGCCGAGCCGTAACGCCCGATACCCGTGCCCCAGAGGAAGCTCGCCTGGAAGTCCAGCTTCTTGTTGGGGACCAGAGGCAGGATCGTCGAACCGCCTACGCCACCGCTTGTTGTCGTGTAGTTGGCCCCCCCGACGTTGTCGTTATAGAAGCGCAGAAGGCCATATAGCTCGAAGTGGCCGACTTGGCGGTCCAAAGTGCCCTTTACGATGATGTCCGGCGCAATGTCGGTCGTATACGTCGTTCCGCTGTTCAGAAGTGAGCCACCGGGATTGTTGTAGCAAAGTGCGGTAGTGCAGTTCGGGTTTGGCGTGGCATCCGCCACTACGATCGCTTGCGGGCTCTCCAGGGATAGACCCAGCGAGTATCCGTTGTCCCACTCCTTCACCGCGCGCAACTGCGGATTCCGCGACCAGTTGAAGCCCACCGTGTACTGTGCGTCGATCGTCATCGGGATGTTTTCTTCCCGCGGCGTGATGTCCTTTTTGTCCATCGTCAGCAGGCTCCACGACTGACCGAAGAGGAAATACGCCCCCCAGTCGCTGCGAGCGTAGGTGGCGTAGGCTTGGCGGATGCGCGGGACGTAGCTGTTGCTCTCGACCGAGTTCGACGTCGTGCCCACACCCAAGAAGTCCGCCTCGAAGTAGGCGGCCAGGTCCGTGTTCTTATCGGCGTCTCCGCTGATCAGCAAGCTGAGTCGGCTCTGGCGCGCGGTTCCGCGGAATTCGGGGATCTTATAGTTCGGGTTGCTCGGATACGGGAATGTCGCTTGGGCATTGGGTGAGCCATTGTAGGTCGACCCCACATCCGCGACCTCATTGCGGGAGCGGTAGATCCCCGCCAATTCTATAAACCCCCCGACTTTCAGCTTGACGCCGCCACCCTCCTCCTTCTTGGCCTCGGGTTTTGCTGCTTCTGTTGGCTTCGCCGCTTCGGCTGTTGCGGCGGGCTTTGCTTCCTCGCTGGGCTTGGCGGCTTCGGCCGGCGCGGCAGCAGGCGCCTGTGGGGTTTCGTATTTCTTCTTCAGCGCTTGATACTCCTCTTCGGTGAGCACCCCCTTGTCGCGCAACGTCTGCAACAGGTCTTCGTTAGGATTCGACGGCGGTTGCTGCGTCTGTGCAAATACGGGTGCACTGAACACCGCGAGCATCGCTGCGGCTGCTGCGGTGAGTTGGAAGTAGCCGGCCTTGCGCGCTTTAAGCCGGGCCGGATCGGGCGAGAGCGTGACGGGCATGTGTTTCTCCCTGAGAGCCGAAGTCTTGGCTGTAAGTAGTTTTGTTAAGCTCCGGGCCCACAAGGCCATCCCATAGGCTCGCGCGGCCCTAGAGGGGTAGTGCGGAGGCGATTTTGCGTAACCGGTGTGACAGTTTGATTAAGCCGCTCTGCGCGATCGAGCAGCTCATGCCGCGCATCGCCCAGGAGGATGAAGCATTGAATCGGCGATGACGCGGCGCAGCGGTGAACGCTGTGGCTACGCCGAAGCGGGGGTTGCCCGGCGTCGACTGCTATTCAGCGTCACGCCGGACCGAGTAAGAGTTTCGTAGGAGAAAAGGCCCCTGCTCGAGGAGCGAGCGGTGCGGCACGCGCGACGCGCATGCCAGCGCGGCCGTCCGCCGGGCCGCTTTGTATCGGCCTCGGCGGTCGGGCTGGATATTCGCTCAGGTTCAGCGAAGATCTCCGACCAGCATGGGATGAAAGGGCGCAAAGCAGTCTGCCCGCGCCGGCGCACGCATCCCGTGCATACGCCGCAGAACGATTTCTGGCCTACGCCAGCGGTTGCGGAGCGTTCCGGTCACCCGGCTCGAGGCCGGTCCGCCGGAAGATCGCCCCGCGTCGAATCCCTTGCTTTCGAACGAGCACGGATGCTATTGACCCTGTGCCCACTCGCTCTGACCCGACACGATGTCGGAGCCCGTCAAGCCACCTGCTTCGCCGTACCAATGCTCGACGAATGCGTGTTCCGACGAGGCCGGAGCGCTCGTGCTATCCGTAACCGGACCCACTTTCGCCTGGCTCCTAGGCATGTTAGTGAAACCTGCGAGAGCGTCGCTGTAGGAGACTCCCACCGTGGGAGCGTTGGCCGCTGGCGCGGCTGGCTTGGACACTGCATCCGACCCTACGAGACCGCCAGCATTGCCATACCATTTCGCCATCTCATTTGGATCGCCACTGCGCACGGTGGCTGCACCGATGCTGGTCGAGCACAGCCCGGCTATGGTCATCGCAGCCACAACAGCCGCACGGCGGCGGAAAGTGTTCCCGTTCATCTGCATCCTCCTTGCTTCCATAGGGCCCGCCCGCAACAGGCTAGGCTAGTCATCTCGCGGCACCGGCCCTGGTCCACTGGCACCGGAGAGTAATAAACACACCGTCACAGTCCTGAATCGCAACCCCTGCTTCAATCGCAGCCCGGTGCGAGTTCCCGAGCGTTCTCAGCACGAGCGCCGCGCTTACCGCCGGGCGAGGAGCTTGGAACCGCTTCATGGCATTCATCGCCGGACTCCGCCCTACCCGCCGCGGCGCAGCCTTCTTGCGCAATTCGCACCTTCGCGACGAGAAGACGATACATGCGTACCAGTCTCCCTCCCCGCCGTTTCCGGTTGATTTCAGTGTCAGGTGCGGCGTTACCGGCTGTAACGTGCGGCTTTGAAGATCGACGCAACCCGTCAGCGCCGCAACGCAGCTCTGCAACGATACGAGGACGTGCGGCTACTCTACGGCTCGGACCCCGTCAACCTACCGGTGCCGGCATGAGCGCGTGGGACATGGACTCCGCCAACTCGCGGAAGTCGAGTGGCTTGGTGAGGATCTGTCTGACGCCTGCGAGCAGCGCTTCCTGGGAAAGCAACGGGCCGGTGTATCCGCTCACTAGAACGATGGGGATATCGCTGCGCGCCTGCCGCAAGTGCGCCGCCAGCTCGGTGCCTGTCATGCCGGGCATCAGGTAGTCCAGAACAACTGCGTCGAAGTGTGAAGGGTCGGCACGGAACTCCGACAGCGCTTCGGCCGCACGCGTAAATCCCGTCGGCTCATAGCCCAATGCCGCGAGCATCTCCTCGGTCAGCAGCAGCAAGGGCTCTTCGTCCTCCACGAGCAGGACACATTCCCCGTCGCCTTGCGGCAGGGGCCTGTGCTCTTCTACTTTCTGCATGGCAGCCGCGTCGGATCGGGGAAGATAGAGTTTGAACACGCTGCCCTTGCCCGGGACGCTCGCCACGTCGACCGCGCCGCCGAGCTCGGTGACGATCCCGTGCAGGAGCGCGAGACCCAGGCCGGTCCCAGCGCCGGGTTGCTTGGTCGTGAAAAAAGGCTCGAAGATCCGCTCGGCCACTGCCGGAGCCATGCCGCACCCGCTGTCCTCCACCGACAGCCGCACGTGACGCCCCGCAGGCAGCAGCCCGTGCGACAGTGTTCTGTCTGTCGCCGTATCCACGACATCCAAAGTCACGCTAAGTGTGCCCCCGATCGGCATCGCATCGACGGCGTTCTTGCACAGGTTCATCACGAGCTGATGGATCTGCGTGGCGTCGGCCATGACGGCTGCCTTAGGCGCTTCAAGGCGGGGACGAAGCTCGATGTTGGAGGGCAGCGATGCCCGTACGAGCTCCAGCGTTTCGGCCACCACCGCGTGAACGCTGACCGCAGCGGGTTTGCCACGCGTGCTGCGGCTATAAGTCAGGATCTGATCGACCAACGCTTTGGCGCGATGGGCCGCGGTCATGACTTGCCCGACATAGCGCTTCAGGACACCTCCTTCCGGTGCGGCGGTCAGTGCCATATCTCCGTAGCCGAGGATGGCCCCGAGGATGTTGTTGAAGTCGTGCGCGATCCCGCCGGCCATCGTGCCGATCGCCTCGAGCTTCTCGGCCTGTCGCAGGCGTAAGGCGAGCTTTTCGCGCTCTGCTTGTGCCAACACGCGCTCGTTGATGTCGCGATAGATCGCGTAGCTTGCGATCTGGCCTTTGGCCGTAACGATAGGCGCGCCGAGCAGCGACACATGCAGCCGCCTGCCATCTTTTCGGACTCGCTCCGTCTCCCTGCTGACATGACGCCCTTGGCCGATCGCCTGGCCGATGTGCCGCGACTCCTCCTTAAGGTCCGGCGGCACGATCAGCTCGCCGAGCGGCCGGCCACGTGCCTCGTCCGCGGCGTAGCCAAACAGGCGCGTGAATTCGCGGTTGACGCGCGTCACACCTTCGTCCGGGGAGAGCATGACGATCGCTTCGGGGGCGCTTTCGAACAGCTCATCCAGCAGAGCCGTTTGCACCCGCAGCAACTCCTCGGTCTTCTCGCGGCGGCCGAGCTGGCGCATGACGAGCGCGATCAGAAGCACGACCGCCAAGCACAGCAGGCCCGTGCGCACGGCGCTGTGCACCGCTTGCGTTCGCCAGGGTGCCAGCGCCAGCGCCTTGTCGACCCCCACCCCGACCAACAGCGGATAGCCCGGCACCGCTTGCGCGGCATAGATCGCATCTCGGCCATCGATGGGGCTGCGCGCGATCGCGGTGACCGGCCCCGCGGCCCTTGGCAACTGTCGAAGTAGGGGCTGGTCTGTGAAGCTTCGACCGATCTCGGTGCGGCCATCCGGATACTGCGCCAGCAACTGACCGTCTCCGCCGAACAGGTCGAGCACCCATTCGGGGCCCAGTGCAATCGTGGCATAGAGCCGACGGAAGTAATCGAAGTCGAGCTGGGCCACCGCCACCCCGAGAAACTCGCCTCTCGGACCACGGATCGCGTGGCTGATCGCGATGGTGGACATGCGGTCGCCGCGCCCGTGAGACGGCTCCGAGACGTAAACTCCGGGTACGGCGTTGAGCCGCTGCGCGACGAAGTAGGGCTCGTTGACTACCGATGCTGCGTGAACCGGAAACTGTGCCGCGCTGGCGATCAGGCGGCCATCGGTCCCGACCACTAGCAGGTCCCGGATCGGCGGAATCGCGTGGATGCGCTCGCGAAGGCGCTCGTGCAGCGTCCAGCGCAGCTCATGCAGCGGGCTCACGAGCGCGTCGGTGCCCGTGTCACGCACGATGACATCTACAGTGTGCAGCAGGCCCGCGATCTGCTGCGCGACGACACGAGCCAGGCTCGCACCATCCTCGCGTGTCCGGTCGATGACGATTTCGCGCCGATGCGCGACATCGTAGACAGCAGAGGCTACGATAGCCGTTACCAGCAACGCTCCGCCCAACCACAGGCTGTTCTGCCAGCTCAGGGACTTAGAGGGATGAGTGATCTGTCGCCAGCGCATGTGGTTGTGGGAGAGGCGCCGACATGAATGCCGTGTGAGATGTCAGGTACGCGGTCTAGGCTGGCCGGAGGAGCTCCTGGACGATCTTCAGCAGGTCCCGGTAGGCAATGGGTTTCGCCAGCACGCGCGATGCACCGAGCGCGAGTGCTGTGGCCGGTGACACGCCGGATCTCGAACCGAAACCCGCGGAGATCGCGATCACGGGAAGCATTGGCAGCTCGCGCCGGACTGCAGCCAGCGTCTCGGCACCATTCAGTCGCGGCATCTGCATATCGGTGATAAGCAGGCGGGCAGGCTCGGTGCGAAGGATCGCAAGCGCCGCCTCGCCGTGCTCCGCTTGACGCACCCGGTATCCGGCTTCGGTCAGCCATTCACTGATGAGGCCGCGCGTCAATGCGTCGTCGTCGACTACAACGATATCGTCCACCTTGCCACCTCGATTCGCTCACCGGCGGCGTGAGGATAGCGTAGTGCTCTGCCCCGTACTTGTAAAGAATCGGATCCACGCCGCCGCGCTAAGTGGGGTGACATCTCGCACTAGACCTACCCGGGCCGCTCGGCCGATTCGCCCGCGTGACTCGCAGGGCTGGGACAATCCCAACCGTTTCTTCTCGGCTCGGGGGGCAAACCGACCCGCCGAGCTTCGCTGGCTGGCGTTACGGCGAGATTTCCAGCCGAGTCCGCCGCATTACAACTTGAAACCTGTATCACGCAACAGGGTCGTACAATGAATCAGGATTTGCCGATAAGGCCGCGCACCCGAGCGCCACCGCTAGGCCAGGGGCTTGGTCCGGCAATCGACACGCATGAATGTCGCGCCACATATCCTCGTCGTCGACGACGATGCGGTTATCCGCCAGCTGCTGGCCGATTATTTGAGTGAGCATGAACTGCGGGTGACCGGCGTGCCGGATGGCCCCACCATGCAGAAGGCCTTGAACGAGAGCGTGGTGGATCTGATCGTTCTGGACCTCAGGCTTCGCTCCGAAGACGGCATGACCATCGCCCGCAAGCTCCGCGCGCAATCGAGCGTCCCGATCATCATTCTGACCGGAAACCGAGACGACGTGGACCGCATCGTCGGACTCGAGCTCGGCGCTGACGACTATCTGACCAAACCGTTCAATCCGCGCGAGCTGCTCGCCCGTATCCGTACCATCCTGCGCCGCGCACAGGCCCACGTGAAGGCGCCACCTGCGGCCGGGTCTCCGCGTGCGCGACGGTTTGCCGGCTGGGAGCTGGATCTGCGCACCCGGCGCTTGACCTCTCCCGGCGGCGAACGCGTCGAGCTGACGCACGCTGAGTTCGATCTGCTCAGCGCGCTGCTCGGTTCGCCGGAGCGTGTTCTGAGCCGGGATCAGCTGTTGGAGATGAGTCGCGGGTTCGACGACGACGTGTTCGATCGCAGCGTCGATGTGCAGATCCTGCGCCTGCGCCGAAAGATCGAGTCGGATCCCAGCCGTCCGCAGCTCATCAAGACCCAGCGCGGCGCCGGCTATTACCTCTCCGCCAAGGTCGAGTCCGTCCCCTGACGGGGCGCACGAGGACGTCAGCGCATCGCCTCTGCGCTTCTGGTGCTTAGTGTCGCGCCCGTTACTCGGGAAGCCCATTGATCGCCCACATCGCAGCGATCGCAGCACTTGGTGCGCTAAAGGAACGGAACCAATGCTGATAGATCTGGACCACCTCTCCGCTCCTATACAGACGGGCAAGGGCCTGGTCTACCGCTTGTCGAAACTCCCCGTCATCGCGCCGCATTACGAGTCCATAGGGCTCGTAGGAGAGGAAGTCTTGGCTCAACGCAAACCGGCTTCCGTTGCCGCTCGCGAGCATCAGGACCAGCAACGACGCTTGATTGCCGGCATATGCGTCGACCGCGCCGGCGGCGAGCGCATTGATGCCCTGAACCTGGTTCTCCACCTTCACGATCGACGCAGCGATCCCGCGCCGATGCAGTTCGTCGAGCGCGACTTCGGTCGTGGTGTCTCCTATCACGGCAACTCTCTTGCCGGCGAGATCGGAAAGCCGGCCGATCCCTGAGCCAACGCGGGTCAAGAACGTGCTGCCGTCGACCCAGGTCGGCAGGCTGAAGTCCACCACCTTCTGCCGCGACAGAGTGTTGGTCGACGCTCCGCACTCCAAGTCGATGGCGCCGTCTTTAACCATGTCGAACCGGTTCTCGGCCGTGACCGGCAACCATCTGACCTCCAGACGACCGAGACCCAACTGCTGCCGGATGCCCTCAGCCACCCGCATGCAAAGCTCGACGCTGTAGCCTGCAGGTTTGCCATACCTGCCGGTGAACGAAAACGGCACGCCCATTTCGAGGTACCCCAGGCGTATGGTCTTCGTTCTCTGGATGGTGTGGAGGGTCCCTTCGACGCCATGAGCCTCGGCCGAGGCCGTGATCAACGCTAGGCCGACCGTCAACGCAAACGCGATCTTCATCCCCTGCTTCTCCTCCGGAGTTGTTCGAGCGGACAAACTGGCACTCGCTCGGCGGTCCGTGGATCTCCCGCCTCACGGGCCGGCGCAGCGGAGGTGCCGAGGAGCACGGCATCGTCACGGCGTGAGCTTGCACCCACTGTCGACCGCCAGCGTTTCCACATGATGTCGGAATGGCCTGAAGCATTACGGACGGTAACGCTCCCGCGAGCTTCGAAATCATGCGGAAACCTCACCAGATGACGCTGAGCGCTGGTGCGCTCGGTGCGCGCACGTGTCTCGATCCTTCGTTCGTCGTCGGTAAGACCGTCGCGACCAGGTACACATGACGGGTGCGGGGGGATCCGCGGGTCGTGCCGCGACCGACCAGCCTCGATAGTAGCGGACGGGGTCAGTCCCGGGTGTCAGACGCGATGCGGTGCCATGAGGCCGGAACGGTTGCCCCGCTGGCAAAGAGCCGAACAGCAGTACGGAGGACACAGATGATCACACTACGCAAATTCGGGCACCGGGTGGTTTCGATCTTGGTGCGAGCGCTCGCCAGCGCTCGGCGGCGCGGTGAAAACGCGACGTCGGTGCGCAGCCCCGGCATTGAGTCGATGCAACGCTCGTACAGCGGTGTAGGCCGATCCACGGATTCGGCGCTGGTTCGCGGCTTCAAGCCGCGCGACTCGAAAGGATGCTACCTTGGCGCCGTGGTTGCGCTCATTGCGCTCATGCTCGTTGGCGCAGCCGCTGGAACGTTGCTAACGGCATGTGCCGCGCTCAACGCGCATCCGTCCAATACGACCGCGAGCAGTGCGATGGCCGATTGTCCGGAGCAGGAGGGCTATCCCGATTGTCCATCCCAAGCAGAGCGCGACTCCACCCAGATCACCCAGGCGCAGTGAACAACGAAGCCGAGATGCGGGCTACGTCGCTAGTCAAAGCTGCCGCAGGCTGACCCGGACCGTGGGATCACTTCAGCGGATCCTCGGGGGCTAACACCCGGCGGAACGCTGCCACGATGGCGGGCTGCGGCTGCCGGATGGGCGGGATCGACTGATACTGCTCCCAACCGCCGCCGAGACTTTTGTAGAGCGCCACCAACTGTTCCGCTGCCGTCATCTGCGCGGACGCATACTGCCCCGCCAGGTCATACTCCTGCCGCTGGGCATCGACAACGTTGAGATAGTCCGTAAGCCCGCGGTCGTACCGTTGCGACGCGAGACTTACCGCTTGTTGGCTTGCCGCCAACGCGTCGCCCAGGTTGCGTAAACGATCCTCCTGGGCAGTGTAGCCGCTGAAGGCAGTGTCCACCTCCTGGACCGCGCTCAATACGGTTTGCTTGTAGTTCAGCAGAAGCTCACGCGCGCGAAGGTCCGCCACGTCGACCAGCGCGTCGAGGGTACCAAAGTCGAGCAGGGGCCAAGTGAGCACCACCCCAACCGACCATATCGACTGCTGGACCACCGGCGTCACACCGAGGCCTTGTCCTTGCACGCCGGCCCCTGCGGTGATGGCCACCTGGGGAAACAAATCGGCCGTCGCCACGCCGATTCGGGCCGTCGCACCGGCTAGCCGCCACTCCGCCTCGCGAATGTCGGGCCGGCGTCGGATCACGTCCAGCGGCAGGCCCGCGTCGATCTTCTCCGGCACGTTGGGGACCAGCCCGGGCTTCTCCAGTTCCTTGGCGATATCTTCGGGGAACCGTCCGATCAACACCGCGAGCGCGTACTGCGCTGCCTGGATTTGCGCAGCCAGGGGCGCAACCTGGGCCTGCAGCGTCGCCAGCTCTCGCTTCGCCAATGTAACGTCGAGCTCGTTGATGATGCCGCGGTCGAATCGGGCCTGCACAAGCTCCAGGGACGTTTGCGCAGTGCCGATATCCTTCTGCAGCACTGCGAGCTGCATCTGCAGCCCGCGCATGTCCACATAGGCACGCACGACGTTGGCGACAATCGTAATGAGCACCGCATTGCGGGCGGCGCCTGCGGCCTGTGTGTCGTAGCGAGCTGCTTCGATCGCGCGCCGGTACTTGCCGAAGATATCGAGCGTCCAGACGCCGTCGACACCGGCAATGCCGGTGATCTGCTTCAGGCCAGCGGTGTTCGAGGCCGATACGAGCGGCGGTGAAGCGCGCCCCCGCGCGAGGTTGCTCCCCGTTCCGCGGGCTGCACCGACGCTGGCCTCCACTTCGGGCAGGGCCAAGCCGGTGATGGCGACCTCGAACGTTCTCGCCTCCTGCAGGCGGGTCAGCGCGATCTCGAGGCTGAGGTTGGCTTGAATTGCGCGATCCACCAGCGAATCCAGCTCCGTGTCGTTCAGCACGTGCCACCAGGTGGCCAGATCGAGCGCTTGTTTGTCAGCGCCTGCGGCGCTCGGCTTTCCAGCCCCCGGTGCTGCGACAAAGCCCTCCGGCACCTTCATCTCCGGTGTGTGATAGTTCGGCCCGACCGCGCATCCGGCGAGGCACGCCCCGATTGCCGCCGTCCAGAGCCATAGACCCGGTCTCATTTCGCGGGCCCTGCGGGCGCGCGCAGCGCAGTAGTCGTCGAGCTGTTGCTTCCGGACTCGTTCACCGTCACCTTCTCGCCTTCACCGATCTGACTGCTGATATTCAGCGCGACTCTCTCGCCCGCGGATACGCCCGACGCGAGCTCGACCAGGTTTCCGTCGTCCCGGCCGATGCTGACCTTGCGAAAGCTTACGCGACCGGCGTCGTCGACCACGGCAACCTGGGGTCCGCTCGCCCGGAAGACGAGAGCGGAAGCGGGCACCTGGACCATGCCGTTGGCTTGAAGCTGGAAAGTGACGTCGACATACATTCCCGGCACCAAGGCTCGGTCGGGATTGGGAATGTCGATTTCGGCGCGTAAGGTGCGCGCCTGGGGGTTGATCGCGTTCGCCGTTCGCGAGATCTTGCCGTTAAAGATGCGGTCCGGGACGTTGCTCGCTCGGATCTGCACCGGCACACCGATCTTCATCAATGGGCCTGCGGCGCTTTGCGGTACATCGACGAACACCCGCATCGGATTGTCCTGGCTCATGCGGTATAGAAGCGTGTTGCCGGCCGTGCTGCCCGCGGTGACAAGATTGCCGATATCGATGCGACGCTCCGTAATGATTCCGTCGTACGGGGCGACCACGTGTTTGAATTGAGTCATCGCCACGAAGCTCTCCACGCGCGCCTGATCCTGGGCCACCTGAGCGCGTGCCGCGTTCAGCTTGGCGACGGCACTGTCGTAGTCAGCTTTTTTCGCTTCCCGCTCCTGCTCGGAGACCACCCCTTTGGGCGAGTCCCGCCAGCGCTCGTAGGTCGTCTTGGCGAACTCGGCCTCGGCTTCCTGCACCTTGACCTGCGCATCCGCGGACGCAAGCTCGGCGCGTGCGGCGATAAGGCCCGCGTCCAGCTCAGGCGTATCGATCAGCGCTAGGGTCTGGCCCTGACGGACGTGATCGCCGATGTCGACAAACCATTTGGCGACGTAGCCATTCACCCGCGCGTAGATCGTGCTCTCGTACCATGCTGCAGTCGCGCCGGGCAGGGTCAGAGGGCGCGTGCCCGTGGCGGTCCCGACCGTGATCACGTTGACGGCCGGCGCCCGTGAGGACGCCACGGCCGACGTCTCGGAGAGCCGCTTCTCCTCTGATCTCTTCAGGAGGTGCACCCCCAGGAACGCGACCAGCAGCGCGATCGCGGCGGCGGCGGCCGAGGTCTTGATCCTGCGCCCCGTCCCCGGCGCCGTACTCGTCCATGCGCGCCAGTCGTGAGAGGGGGTGGAATGTGTCTCGGGCTCGGAGCGCAATGCCGGCGGCTGGCCACCCGGGCCGTGGTCCTGCGAGAAGTGGTCATCCGGTAGCACGGGTATCCCTCGCGGAAGGAGAGCTGGAAAGACCTGCAGAGCGCTGGCGGAGCAGGCGGTACATGGTCGGGACGAATACGAGCGTCGCGAACGTGGCGAACAGCAAGCCCCCGATGACAGCCCGGGCGAGAGGCGCATTCTGCTCGCCGCCTTCGCCCACGCCCAGGGACATCGGAATCATGCCCAGGATCATCGCGCCCGCTGTCATCAGCACGGGCCGCAAGCGCGTGTATCCGGCCGTCACGGCCGCCACGAACGAATCGTCCCCGGCTTCCATCCGCTGGTTGGCGAATGTCACCACCAGAATGCTGTTCGCCGTGGTGAGGCCGATGCACATCAGCGTTCCCATCAGGGCGGGCACACTGAGATGGGTCTGCGTCAAGAACAGCATCCACATCACGCCGCCCAACGCGAACGGCACGGCCATCAGGACGATCAACGGATCGATCCAGCTCTGGAAGTTGATGACCAGAAAGAGGTAGACCAGGACCACAGCCAGGGCGATGCCGGAGAACAAGCCCGCATAACTCTCGCGCATCGTCTCGACCTGGCCGCTCAGCTTGACAGAGATGGCTTTCGAGGGATCGGGGCGATCGGCGCCGATGATCTGGTCGATGTCCTTCGCCGTCGAAGCCAGATCGCGCCCCTGGACGTCGGCGTGGACGTCGAATACCGGCCTGATGTTGAGCTGCGAGGTCACCAGCGGAACCTTGGCGCGGCCGAACCTGGAGATGTTCATCAGCAGTTGACGCTGATCCCAGCCGCCACCCGCAGTCACCGGCATCGTCCATAGATCTTCCACGGAGTCGATCCGGTAGGTGGGGAGCTGTACTACGAGCGGGTAGCTCACGCCGTTGCGGGGGTCGACCCAGAAGTTGGGCGCAGTCTGCGCGCTCGAGTTGGTGGCCACCAACACGTTATTGGCGGTCACCTGCTGGGATGCTCCCACCTCCGTGGCCAGCGCCCGGTCGACATCCACAGTGAGCGCCGGCGCGTCGGGCACTTGGAACACGTGAGAGTCGACGATGCCGGGCACCTTTTGGATATCGGCCGAGATCTTGGCGGCAAGTGCGTAGGCCTCGTCGTTGTTCGGTCCCGAAATGCGGATGTCGATCGGAGCCGGCTGCCCAAAGTTGAGCACTTGGTCGACGATATCGGCGGGTTGAAAGAAGAACTGCAGCTCGGCGAATCGTCTGGGGAGCTCACGGCGCAGCTGCGCAATGAGCTCGGCGGTGGGCGAGTGCTTCTCCTTCAGAGAGACGAGGATCTCGCCGTCCATCGGCCCCACGGTGGCCGAATCGCTCAAAGCGATGTTGATACCGCTGTAGGGCAGCCCGATGTTATTCAGGATCACGTCGATCTGGCCATTGCCGACGATGTCGCGGATTGCCGCCTCGACTTGGGAAAAGTACTCCTGGGTGCGCTCGATCCTGGTTCCGGGCGGAGCACGGACGTGGAGACGCATCTGGCCTGCGTCCACCTGAGGGAAGAAGTCCCTGCCCAGTTGCGGGAACAGCAGGAGCGAGCCCAACATCAGCAGGACGAAAAACCCGATCGTCGGCACAGGCCGCGACAACACCCAAGCGACCGCGTTCCGGTACGCTTCTCGGAACGAGTGGAAACGATGCTCGAATCCGCGATGGATGGCGATGAACGCTGCCGCCCACCCCACACTTTCGTTTGCTACGACAGTGGCCGCACCGCTTCGCGCCACGGACGCGCGCATCAGATATTTGAACAGCACCGGGACCAGCGTGAAGGACAGCGCCAGGCTCGCGACGAGCGACACGCACACCGATACGGACAGCGGCGAGAAGAGGTACTTGGCCGTCCCCTGCAGCAGGAACACGGGAACGAATACGATACAGATACACAGCGTGGACAAGAACGTCGGGATGCCGACCTCGCCCGCCCCGCGCACGATGGCCGTCTCCAGCGCCTCGCCCAGATGGCCGACATGCCTCTCGATGTTTTCGATGACCACCGTGCCGTTATCCACCAGGATACCGACCGCCAAGGCGAAACCGCCGAGCGTCATCGTGTTCAGCGTCTGGCCGCCGACGTACATCACGAGCACGGCGGTGACGATCGACAAGGGAATGGAGGCGAGAATGATGAGGGTCAGTCGCCAGTTTCCCAAGAACAGCAGGATCATCAAGGCGGTCAAGCCTGCCGCCATCAAGCCGCCCATCAGCACGCTATTCAGCGCCGCCTTCACGAAGATCGACTGGTCGAAGATCGCTTTGATAGCGACGCCAGGGGGCATCACCCGCTCGATGTCCGGAAGCGCTTCTCTCACGCCGTCGATCACCGCCAATGTGGAGACACCGCCGGTCTTGCGAATCGTCATGAGCGCACCGGGCGTTCCATCCACTGCCACCGAGTTCGTTTGCACCTGAAAGCCGTCGTGCACATACGCCACATCGCGCATGAAGACGGTCTTTCCGTCGATCTGCTTGATCGGGAACCCGTTGATCGCGTCGATGACATCGGGGCTGTTGTTCATCGACAGCGTGTAGTCCTTACCGCCGATCTTTACATCTCCTGCAGGGAGGATGACGTTCTGACGCTCCAGAGCCTGGCTTACCTCGGATGGCGATAACCCGCGCGATTGCAGCGCCTGCTGGTCGAGGTCCGCCATGATCACACGCGGTTTGCCGCCATAGGGGTAAGGCACCTCGGCGCCGTGCACGACGGCAAGAGCCGGCCTGATGATGTTCTGGCCCAGGTCGTTGAGCTTCGTGTCCGGCAGAGATCTGCTCGAGAGGCTCAATTGGATGATGGGAACGTCCGTGGCGCTGTAACGGATCACCAGCGGCGGGGTGATATTCCTGGGCATGTACTTCAGCACCACGAGCGCACTGCTGGCTAGCTGCGATACGGCGCGTGTCACGTCCGCGCCCTCGTGCAGGTACACCTTCTCCACGCCCACGCCCACGTAGCTCGTGGCCTCGATCCGGGCGATATCATCGACCAGCGACGCGAGCTGCCGTTCGTGCAGCGTCAGGATCCGGTTCTGGATGTCCGGCGCGCTCATCCCGTTGTAGGTCCAGACGACGCTGACCACCGGAATGTTGATCTCCGGGAAGATGTCCACCGGCATGCGCAAGGCGGCGCCCACCCCCAACAGGCAGATGAGGATCAACACGGCGACCACCGTGTAGGGTCGTTTGAGTACGAAGCTGACGAACGACATGGATCCTCTGGTCCCTAATGACCAATACGCGTGCAGCAAACCTCAAGCGCCATGGCTGCCTCGAGTGGCCTCCTGGCGAGTGCGCTCAACGTTAAGACGAGCCCGTCCCGGATCGCGTCCGCCGGAACACGGGTGCAACGGATGCCATACCACCGCCTGCTATTCAGGCGCACCGAAAACCGCGCCCATGCAGGAGGATAGCATCCAGTCAGGGTAGCTCCTCCCCTCGCGAGCTTGGATTCCATGGACACCATGCGCATAGCATGAGCCGTGCCTCAGGACTAGCTCGTTGAAACTAAGAGGAAAGCAGGGCGAGACCGGAGCGAAGCCGAGCAACGTGTGGTGGATTCGAACCGGACCGGCCAAGGCAACGGTGGATTTGAACCGGCTGCACAGGCTCCATTGCTAAAGCGCGGCTGCAGCGGCAGCCAACCTCAACCGCGGCGCAAGCCCCGTCCCGCTGGGGATTCGCCCCACAGTCGCTGCGTGCTCGCTGCTCCCCTCGCGTTGTGGCACAGACTCTGCCTAGGAGCACATGCACTGGCTGCGGTCGCCGGGAGCCGCCGGCGCCGTGCGAGCGTGACCGTGCAAGGCAACCGGTCGACCATCCCCGGGAGCATTCGACCCGTGTTCGGGAACTTGGCCTAGAATGCTGCGAGACACAGACCCAAGCGCGATCTCGATGAAGTCCCTGCTGCTGCGCCCGACCCGACTCGTCGCGTTGGTGTTTGTGCTCGTGCTCACGGTCGCGCTCGGTGCCCTGTCTTCGTTCACCTGGCTGGACTTCAAGCGTATCGAATCCATTCGGGCCCACGTCAACCGCACCTCTTTACTGCAGGAGAGCCTGATCCTTCTAAAGGAGGTGCAAGTGGAGTCGGCAACGAGCGGATCTCTCCCGGTTCGTGATCGGCTGGCGCTTGTGCGTGCGGACCTCGCGCAGATCCCACTCAAAGGCGGCCCGATTCGCTCCTACACCCTGGAGCGACTGGGGCGCCTCGATGAGCTGCTTACGCAAGCCGAGACGCGACCAACGGAAGCATTACCCCAGGCGGTGGCGATACTGAGCCAGATGCTGGAGCGGGAGAACCGGATCCAGCTGGATCTGCTCGATACCGTCTACGCCAACACCCAATTGGAATGGCGTTTGGCTCTGTCCGCGCTGGTCGGCTTCCCTGTACTTGTTTTGCTTGCGCTCTGGGCCCTGCGCCAGCGGGTGTTTCGGCCGATCGAGGACCTCAGGCATTTCCTCTCGCGTTTGGCCAACGGGGATTTCACGCCGGTGGTCCTCACCCACATCGATCCGCTGTTGTTGCCCTTGTTCCAGAACTACAACCAGATGGTCAATCGACTGGCGCAGCTGGAGCAGGCGAACCGGCAGCGCACGACATCGCTGGAACAGGAGGTCCGCGCCGCGACCCAGGCGCTGCTACAGCAGCAGCAAAGCCTGTCCCGGGCGGAGCGCCTCGCCGCTGCAGGCGAGGTCTCGGCCAGCCTGGCCCATGAGCTTCGGAACCCGCTTGCCGGGATCCAGCTCAGCCTGGAGAACCTGCGCCGCGAGCTTCCCGACCCCGCTCTGGGTGAACGCGTTGACGCCGTCATCGCCGAGCTGCATCGCCTCACGCGCCTTCTGAACGGATTGCTGCAGCAGACGAGTCATGTGCCTGAGCCGCCGCGGATGGTCAGTGTCCATCGGTTGGTACAGGAGCTCGCAACGTTGATCCGCTATCAGCTTCCTTCCCACATCCGCTTGGTTACGCAGGCGCCGGAAGAGTTGAGGTGCCGAGTGCCCGAGGACGGGATCAAGCAGGCAGTGCTCAACCTGGTGCTCAACTCTGTCGCGGTGATGGGCGAGGCGCCCGGTACCGTGACCATCCATCTCGAGTACCGCAATGATGCGCTTGAAATCCAGGTGCTGGACGACGGTCCTGGTTTCCCCGATTCGCTGGTCTCCGGCGGCATCCGGCCCTTCGTCACCTTCAGAGAGTCCGGGACGGGTCTCGGACTCGCCATCGTCAAGCGCTTCGCACGGGATCTCGGTGGCGAGCTGACTATCGCGAACCGCGCGCCGCACGGGGCGTGCGTGACGCTCACATTGCCGTGTGCCCGAGAGGATGTCCGACACGCTCTTGCTGATTGAAGACGAGCCGCTGCTGAGCGCCGAGCTCGCGCGGCATTTCAGGCGTGAAGGCTTCGAGGTAATCACCGCAGCCACCCTGGCCGAGGCCAAGCGTCTGCTCCTGCAGGAGGAGGTGCAGCCGCTCGTGGTGCTCTCGGATATGAGTCTTCCGGACGGGAACGCGCTGGATCTGCTGGAAGCCATCCGGTCCGAAGCGATGGGTGGGGAATGGTTGTTTCTCACCGGCTACGGCGGCGTGGCCGACTCGGTTCGGGCGCTGCGGCTAGGCGCCTACGATTTCCTCGAGAAACCTTGTGAGCTCGATCGCCTGAACCTGGTCGTTGCGGGTGCGGCGCGCAGTGCTAGAGCGCAGCGGCAGCTGCGGGAGCGGGCGGCGGCGCAGAACCGACGCTTCACCCCCGCGGCCTTCGTCGGGCGTAGCGAAGCAGCGCGATCGGTCCGCGAGATGCTCGCTAGGCTGGCGCGTGCCCCTTTCAGCACTCTGCTGGTGACGGGGGAGACCGGCACGGGGAAGGGGCTGGCCGCGCGGGTCCTGCATTACAACGGCCCGCGCCGCGAGGGACCCTTGGTCGAAGTCAATTGCGCCGCGTTGCCGCACGAGCTGCTCGAGTCGGAGTTGTTCGGCCACGAACCCGGGGCATTCACCGGCGCCAAGGGACGCAGGAGAGGGTTGATGGAACAAGCCCACGGCGGCACGATCTTCTTCGACGAGATCGGGGAGTTGCCTGCGGACCTGCAGGCGAAGCTGCTCACGGCCATCGAGGACCGGCGGCTGCGCCGTCTCGGCGCCACGAGTCACATCGATGTCGATGTGCAAGTCGTCGCGGCGAGCAATCGCAACCTCTCGGAGCGCGTCCAGGCGGGAGCCTTTCGCAGCGACCTGTTTCATCGCATCACGGTGTTCACGCTCGAGTTGCCCGCCTTGCGTACGCGCAAGGAAGATCTCGACGATCTCGTGCCGCTGTTCGTCGCCGAGTACAACGCCAAAGCCGGGAAGTCGGTCCGCGTCATTCCCGAAGCTGTCTGGGCTTCGCTGCGTGCGCACGATTGGCCTGGCAACGTTCGCGAGCTGCGCAACGTGGTCGAGCGCTGTGTGCTGCTGTCGGATACCCAGACCTTCGCCGGACAGTGGCTGCAACTGCGGCCGGCCGCGCCGGCGCTACAACCGGAGGTTGTCCGCGCCGAGGTCGACAACCGGCTCCATCTTCCTCTGGATGGGAGCCTGACGCTGGACGAGATGGAGCGGAAGATCGTCAGCGAGGCGCTAGAGCGCGCCCACCACAACGTGACGGCCGCTGCGCGGCTTCTCGGCACCTCGCGAGAAACGCTGCGTTACCGCGTCAATAAGTACGGGCTGAAGTCGGAAGACTGAGGTAGCGGGACCGGTCCGGACTGCGCGTCGGGCGGGGCTCGCGTGCGAGCACGCCGAGGCGGTTCTGGGGCGAAGCATCCGAGTTAGAATGCGGCCTTTGTCTCGGCCTCGGCATGTCCCTCCTGGAGATCCGCAACGTCACTCGGCGTTTCGGCGACTTCGTCGCCGTCGATGACGTCAGTCTCAGGATCGAAGCGGGCGAGTTCTTCTGCCTGCTCGGGCCATCCGGTTGCGGCAAGACCACCCTGCTGCGCATGGTCGCCGGCTTCGATGCGCCCGACGGGGGCAGCATCTGGCTGGACGGAAAAGACATGACCAGTGTGGCGCCGGAGAAGCGCGACGTGCACACGGTGTTCCAAAGCTACGCGCTGTTTCCGCACATGACGGTGGCGGACAACGTCGCGTTTCCTCTCAAGATGGCGAAGATCGACCCGCGGGAAATCCGCACGCGGGTGGACGAGGCCTTGGAGGACGTGTCGCTGACGGGAATGACCGGGCGCTTCCCCAGCGAGCTGTCCGGCGGCCAGCGACAGCGTGTAGCGGTCGCACGCGCGCTCATCAGCCGCCCCAAGCTCCTGCTGCTCGACGAGCCCCTGGCCGCGCTGGATGCCAAGCTCAAGGAGCGCATGCAGCTCGAGCTCATCACGCTGCAGCGGGAGGTCGGAATCAGCTTCGTGTACGTGACCCACGACCAGCAGGAGGCGCTGGCTCTGGCGCATCGCATTGCCGTCATGAATCTCGGCCGGATCGAACAGGTCGATGAGCCGGCCAGGATCTACGGCTTTCCTCAAAACCGCTTCGTGGCGGATTTCATCGGTACCTGCAACATCCTGGAGGCCGAGGTGGTGAGCGCGGACCGCGCGCGCATGCGCCTGTCGATCCCCCGATTGGGAGAGGTGAACGCAATCGCAGTCGACGCCGTAAAGCGGGGTGACAAAGGGGTACTGGCGCTGCGCCCGGAACAGGTCGTGATCAGCCCCGCGCTTTCTCCCGGCGTGGACGAGAATCATTTTGCCGGGAAGGTGTTCGATTTCCTGTATCTGGGAGACGTCACGGTCTACGTCGTGGAGCTACCGAACGGGAGCCGGGTGGAAGCGATGCTGCCCAACTCGGCCCCCGGGGGCGTCAAGTTTTTCGAGCCGGGAGACCCAGTGCAAATCAGCTGGCGCATCGAGTCCGGCCGCTTCCTCACCGCATGAGCGCCGCCGCCGCGCGCAACCGACGGATCGACAAGTGGCTGATCAGCGGCCCCCCGTTGCTGTATCTGGTCGTGTTTTTTGCGGTCCCCACGCTGATCATGGTCGTGGCCTCGTTTCGCGCGCCGGGGGAGTTTGGCGGCCTGGCACCTTTGCTGACGCGCGACGAGTCAGGTCTGCATCTCAATGTCACAACCGACAGCTACGCACGCTTCTTCGGAGCCTTGCTCTACACTGAGCTGTTCTTGAAGTCGCTGGGCTACGCCCTGATCACCACGCTGCTGTGTCTGCTGCTCGCCTACCCGCTCGCCATGCTGGTCGCGCGCAGTTCGAAGCGCCATCGCGATCTTCTGGTCCTGCTGGTCATCCTGCCTTTTTGGAGCAACTTCCTGATCCGTGTCTACGCCTGGATGATCATCCTAGGGCCGCAGTCGGTCTTCGTTGCCGCCTTCAACGCGCTGCTCGAGTGGCTCGGCATCGGCCCGGTGCGCCTGTTGTTCACGCCGTTCGCGGTAGTGATCGGGCTCGTCTACGTGCATCTGCCCTTCATGGTGCTGCCGCTGTACGCCAACCTCGAAAAGCACGACCCCGCGCTATTGGACGCGGCGCAGGATCTGGGAGCTAGCGCCTGGCAGCGGTTTTGGCGCGTGACATTCCCTCTGTCGCTGCCCGGCGTGTTCGCTGGCGCTGCCCTCGTCTTCATCCCTGCCTTCGGGATCTTCGCCATTCCCGACATCCTCGGCGGCACCACAGGGATCATGATCGGCAACGTGATCAAACAGCAGTTCCTCGACACGCGCGACTGGCCTTTTGGCAGCGTGCTGTCGATGGTGCTCACGGTGGTGGCTGTGTTGCTGGCCGGCCTTGCCGCGCTGCTGGGACGCAGGACGAGACTCCAATGAGACGCTCGAAGTGGCTTTGGGTGGGCGGGATCTTCGCCTACGTGTTCCTGTACGCGCCGCTCGTGATCGTGGTCGCTTACTCGTTCAACGACTCGCGCATGAACGCGCAGTGGGTCGGCTTTACGCTGAGCTGGTACCGCAAGCTGTTCCACAACGAGGAGATGCTGACTGCGGCATCGAACTCACTGCTGATCGGGCTCACCGCGAGTGCCGTGTCCACCGTCCTCGGGACCATGGCCGGCTACGGCATGTATCGCTATAAACTGGGGCTGCTGCCGATTCTGGTGGTGGCACCGATCGCGATCCCCGAGATCCTCATGGGCGTCAGCCTGCTGATCTTCTTCGTGATGATCAATCTCACGCTGGGACTGACCTCCATCATTCTGTCGCACGTCGCGTTTTGCATCGGGTTCGTGGCCATCGTGGTGCGCGCGCGACTGGCCGGCATGGACGAGAGCTTGGTCGAGGCCGCACGCGACCTCGGCGCCTCGCCGTGGGAAGCCTTCCGCCGGGTCACGCTGCCGCTGATCATGCCCGGCGTCATCGCAGGCGCGTTGATGGCGTTTACCTTGTCCATCGACGACTTCGTGATCACCTTCTTCACCGCGGGTCCGGACTCCAAGACGCTGCCGCTGCAGATCTACACGATGGTCAAGATCTCGGTCACGCCCGAGGTCAATGCCGTGTCCACGCTGCTGATGCTTCTGACCCTCGCGCTCGCCATCGCCGCCTCGCGCCTGTCGCCGGGAGCATTGCGGGCAGGCAGCTAGCCGCGGACGCCCGCCCTGTATCGGTGCGATGGCGTGCGCTGACAGCCCAGGCGCAGGGCATCGCTGGCGCGTGGGTCCGTCGTGTTCTATTCTTGCCTGGCCTATCGCTTGGATCGTGGAGGACGATCGATGAACCGGCTGCTGCTTTGGTTCCTGTTGGTCAGCTTGCCCGCCCTGGCCAAGGAGGATGTGCTGCGCGTCTACAACTGGAACGACTACATCGCCCCGGAGACGGTGGAACGCTTCGAGAAGCTGTGCAAGTGCAAGGTCAAGCAGAGCTACTTCTCCGACAACGAAGAGCTGATGGCGAAGCTCGCGGCCGGGGCGAGGGGCTACGACGTGCTGGTGCCGACTTCGAACTATGTTGCGGGGATGGCGAAGCAGGGCTGGCTGCTCCCGCTTGACCACAGCAAGATCCCGAATCTCAGGAATGTGATGCCGCAATACCTGAACACCGAGTTCGATCCGGGCAACAAGTACTCGGTGCCCTACGCGATGTCGATCACCCTGATCGGGTACAACGATCAGAGGGTGAAGGAGCTGGGCGTTCCGGTGGATTCCTGGGCCACGATCTTCGACCCCAAGATCCTCGCCAAGCTCAAAGGCCGCGTGACTGTGCTAGATAGCCAGGCAGAGTTGATGGCGGCCGCACTCAAGTACCTCGGTTATTCGGTCAACGACCGGGACCCCAAGCACTGGGAGCAGGCGAAGCAGGTGATCCTGAAGGCCAAGCCCTACTGGGCTGCGTTCAACGCTTCCAGCTACATCCGCGAGTTGGCGGCGGGGAACATCTGGGTCGTACACGGCTACTCCAACGACATCTATCAGGCAAACCTCGAGGCGCAGAAGGCGGGCCAGAAATTCCACCTGCGCCATAGTCTGCCCAAGGAAGGCGCCGTCCTAGCGCTGGACGCCATGGTGATCGCCAAGGATGCGCTGCGTCCGGACCTGGCGTATCTGTTCATCAATTTCATGCTGGAAGGGAAAAACTCCGCAGACCTCACCAACATGATCGGCTCCGGCAATCCCAACCAGGCGGCGCAGCAGTACATCAAGCCCGAGATCAAGCAGATCAAGGCCATCTTTCCCGACGCGCAGACCGCCAAGAAGCTGGAGATGCTCAAGGATATGACCCCGCAGCAACGCCAACTCCTGAACCGCATCTGGACCGAGATCAAGGCGCAGTAGCTTCGGCTAACGCTGCGGCCCGAAGGCGGCTTGGAATGCGCTGAGGAACTCCTGCAGCCGGTCATGTGCAATGTGGTTGATGCCTGCGGCGCCCGGCCGCCCGCCGCCGGTGGGAAATGCCCTGCAGAGCGCGTCCGCCCCACTCGGGCGGCTGGTGGGCGCTCGTACGCTGACGCGGTAAGCGCCCCCATGACTAACCAGGACGGCGTGGGCGACAGATGGATTGGCTGAAGCCAGCCGGTTGGCGAGCACGCCGTGGACGCGTCTGGACCAATCGGCATCGGGCAGCACCACCACTCGATGAGAGGACGTGTCCAGAAGCGGGGGCACAGAGAGCGCAGTCTCAAGATCCTGCTCATATCCACCGCGCAAGATCTCGAACGCCGGATCCTGGTCCGCGAACTCTAGCGGATCGGCGAACGGACTCAGCCGCCAATACAGCGCCGCGGGATGGAACCGCAGGTCCTCCAGCCGGTCACCGTAGGCGTTGTAGTTGATGCACTCGCCGAGCACGCGCAGCCGCTCGACGCGGGTCGCGTCGAGGTCGAGGTGGAGTGCGGCCGCCCGCGCGGGCCCAGGAAGGTTGTCGCCAAAAGCCGCGACCACCGCCCACGCTCGGAACCGGCCGTCCAGGTGTTGGTCCACGATCAGGCTGGTGCACACATCGGGCGCATAGCGGATATGTGCCACGAGGTTAGGATGGTTCGGAATCGGACCCGGGAAATGGTGATCGAAGTAGGTGCAGTGGGCGCCGGCGGCGAGTACCCTCTCCAGCGCCGCGCGGTTTTCGTCGAGCGAGATGTCCAGCACGGTCAGGTCGTCGCCCGGTCCCGCCTGCACGCCAGCGAGCAGCGCCACGTCGCGCTTGACGCCGGTGATCAGTCGGCTATCCCGTGGTTGCGCGAGCCGCAGCTGCTGTAGCGCGCAGATCCCATCCGCGTCGCCGTTGAAGATGTCATAAGATGCCACGGGTCCTGGCGTTTCACGAAGTGAGCCCGCGCCTCGGGATGTTCGCGCGCCGCTCGCGGCAGGTTCATCGGTGAACCCCGCCACCCCGTCGCTGGCGCGCCGCTCGCGGTTGGTGCGTTACCTGACGGTAGCCTACACGCTGCTGGTGGCTTATGCCAGCCTGTTTCCCTTCTCGCCGTGGCGTTCGATCGCGAGTAGCGCATTTTCATTCCTCCTCGAGCCCTGGCCTCGTTACACCATCGCCGATGTCGTGCTCAATCTGCTGGGTTATCTGCCGCTCGGGTTGTTGCTGACGCTGACCGCAATGGCCTGGCTCATGCCGCGCTGGGCCGCGCTTTCGGCGACGGTGGTCGGCACCTGCATCAGCTTGGCCTTGGAAGCTGCACAGAGCTTTCTGCCGCAGCGGGTTCCATCCAACCTGGACCTGCTCAGCAATGGGTTAGGCGCAATGGCCGGCGCACTGATCGCTGTGGCGGGGGGTGAACGGCGGCTGCTCTCGGGCCACCTCTTCCGGCTGCGCAGCCGTCTGTTCGTGCCCGGGCCGGGCGCGGATCTCGGCTTTGTGGTCTTGGTGCTGTGGCTGTTCTGCCAGCTGTATCCCGCGGTCTGGTTGTTCGGGACCGGCGATCTGCGTTCCTTTGGCGCAGGCTCACATGGCTTGCTTTACGATCCCGCTTCCTACCGCTGGATCGAGGCGGGCGTCACCGCGCTCAACCTGGCCGGAGTCGGCCTGCTCGTGTCCGCGCTTGCGCGCCCGCGGCAGCGCGTCGCGGGTCTTCTCCTGGGGCTGATCGGCGTGGCACTGGCCGTGAAGAGCGTGGCGGCGCTTACACTGTTCAAGTCCGGGGATGCGTCGCTGTGGCTCACGCCGGGTGCCCTGCTTGGGATTCCGGTCGGAGTGGCCCTGTATCTGGGGCTCGCCGGATTGCAGCAGGTCTGGATGTCGTGGTCCGCTGCGATGCTGCTGATCGGCGGTGTCGCTTTGATCAACGTTGCTCCGGAGAACCCCTATATCCAGGCTTCCATCCAGACTTGGCAGCGCGGCCACTTTCTGAGCTTCAACGGCACCACGCGCTTGGTATTCAGCGTCTGGCCTTTTCTAGCCGTAGGCTACCTGGTATGGTGGGCACGCCGCTGCGGGTTGGACTCACGCACGGCGTCGAGGAATCCACAGCTCCGGTGAGAACTCAGCGAGCGCATGCGCGCGATGCATCTTCCGGTCATCGTGACGTGGATCGGAACCCCGGCCGTACATGGGGCAACGCACCGTGGCCAGGCTTCGCAGCAGCAACCCGATGAGCGCGCGATCGATCGCTCTCGCAGCGTGTTGTCTAGTCGCCGGTTCCGCCCGGGCGGAGCTGCCGAACTTCGACGAGCTGTATCGGGGCGTATCGGAATGCCGCTTCGATCTGTCCCGCTACACCGACCTGCCCATGGACCCGTATGCGGAAGCCGTGCTCATCGCTCTGCCGAATGCCGGCGCAGTCAAGGGGCTTCTCGTGAGCGTCTTCTACTTCTCTCCGGCACGCGAGGGCCGGGGCGAGGATTACGGGCTGGTCTTCAATGCTCCGCTCGAAGCGGTTGCCGACGCGCTTCCCGAGTTGGCTGTTCGCGCGAACGTCAACGGCTACTTGCGCCGCTTGTCACGCCTGTCGGACGAGACGGGAGATCGCACGGCTCGCAACAAGACTCTCTTGCATTGTCTCGGCGGTATGCGGACGTGACGGCCGGTGAGGTCGCGCGGATCGGTTTGCGATGGTGCAACGATTCCTTGCCTGCGCCCGTTCTGCACTGCCTGCATCGATCCCGATCGATTACCGCCTGCATCTGCCGTTGATGGTCCGAGTCGCTCGGACGGCCGCAGCTGTACCTTGGACGGCACTCGCCACCGCGGTTTTGTAAACTCACTGTCAACTCCTATGCCGCCACACGCCCGCGCGACGTAACAATCGAGCGCGTAATGCAACGTGCCGTCGCGAGTCGGCACCGTTGGCTGCAGCCTGCAGCGCATGCTCTCAAATGTGAGCGAATCGTCCTCGCGTGGCATAGCTCTTGCAGACTCCCGAGCGAGACGGTCGTGTTCCCTCGCTGTGGCCCGTTCCCACAGGCGTGGCCACCACCGTACCGGGAGATTCGCATCGTATGCATCTGTCGCAGCCTTCAGTTCTCGTCGCAGAGGACAACGAGGATATCCGCGAGCTGGTATCGCACCAGCTCCGTCGCATGGGCGTCGAGGTCATGGTGGCGGAGGATGGCCGGCGCGCCCTCGATCTGGCGCTCGCGACGCGTCCCACGCTGGTGCTCATGGACATGGATATGCCCGTGATGAGCGGCTTCGATGCTGTCGCCGCCCTGCGTGCTCAGGGCTACACGGGACAGATCTACGCGCTCACCGCGTATCAAGACGGTCCGGAAGCGGACCGCGCGTTGGCCAGCGGATGTGACGCCTTGCTCGGTAAGCCGATCCGTAGCGACCGCCTGCGCAGCCGCGTCGCGCAGGCGTTGGGTCGCAGTTCCGAGGTACCCGCGGTATGAACGCAATGGTTGAGCTCGGACCAGAGGATTCTGGCTGCCGGAGCGCCCCTCCTGTGCTGACCGTGCAGGTTGAGAAGGATATGGAGGCGCTCGTGCAACGATTTCTTGCGCGCAAGCGCGGTGACCTCGATCGCCTGCGCGGAGCGCTCGCCACCGACGATTTCGAGACGATGCGGCGCATCGGCCATGATCTCAAGGGCTCTGGAGAAGCATTCGGGTTTCCCGAGTTATCCGGCTTCGGAGCGGAGATCGAGCGCGCCGCGACCTCTTCCAACGGGCATGCGTTGCGAGAACAACTCACTGCCGTTGAACAGTTCCTGTCGCATCTGCGTGTGACCTTTCGATAAATGGACCCTGTCACCCTTAAGAATCCGGAAGCGAAGCCCTCTGCACCCGTGCAGCCCGTTGCGCCTGCGCCCGCCACCAGCATGCGGGTCGCGCTCGTGGAGGACGACCTATCCCAAGCGGAGCTGCTGTCACACTGGCTCGAGCTGGCTGGCCATCGCTGCCACCAGTTCGACCGCGGCGAAGAGCTGATCCGTGCACTGGACCAGGAGAGCTTCGACGTCGTGGTGCTCGACTGGAACCTTCCCGACATGAGCGGAGTGGACGTGCTCAAGCGCATCCGTTCCAGCCGCCAGGCGAGCGTGCCGATCGTATTCGTCACCGCCCGCAACCGCGAGGATGACGTGGTCACGGCGCTGCGCCAAGGCGCTGACGACTACATGGTCAAGCCGGTGCGCCGTCTCGAACTGCTCGCACGGCTGGAAACACTGGCCCGCCGTGGCAAGCATCGCGTCGAGCAACCCGAGGTGCTCGAGGTCGGCGTCTACCGTGTCGACACGCAGACGCGGACCGTGACGCGTAACGAACGCGCCGTCGATCTCACCGCAAAGGATTTCGACCTGTCTGTGCTGTTCTTGCGCAACATCGGTCGCTTGCTGTCTCGCGGCCACATCCGAGAGAGCGTGTGGGGTCCCAACGCCGTGGTGACCTCGCGCACCCTGGACACGCACGTCAGCCGGATCCGCAACAAGCTCGGGCTCACGCCCGAGCACGGATGGCGCTTGGCGGCCGTGTACAGGTACGGCTATCGCCTCGAGCAGCTCGACGGGCCGCAGCCGCGTCCGACGCAGCCGGTAGTCTGATTCCTCCGCGGCGTGCCTGTTCGGCACGCCGCGCTCTCGCCGCCCACGGGACGGCCGCTCGACGCCGGCGTCGCGCTATAATGCGCGACGCTCGCATCCCCTCCCCTTTGTCATGAGCTACTACGAACATCACGTCTTCTTCTGCTGCAACCAGCGAGACGATGGGCGGCCCTGCTGCAACAATCACAACGCCCAGGCCATGCGAGACTACGCGAAGGGGCGGATCAAGCAACTTGGTCTCGCCGGCAAAGGCAAGATCAGGATCAACCAATCCGGATGCTTGGACCGCTGCGACGAGGGGCCGGTCATCGTGGTGTATCCAGAGGAAGTGTGGTACACGTATGTCGACCGAGAGGACATCGACGAGATCATCGACGAGCATCTCGTCCATGGCCGCGTCGTCGACCGCCTGCGCATTTGAGATCGGCTGCTCAGGAGCGAATCCTCATCGACGGCCCGGTCGGCGTGCTGGAGACCGTCGTCAACGATCCCCGGGCGCAGCGCCCCGAGCTAACCGCGCGCGGCATCGCGCTGATCGCTCATCCCCATCCGTTGTACGGGGGAACACTCGACAATAAAGTGGTCCAGACGCTGGCGAGAACGTTCTTCGCGCAAGGCTACGTCGCTGTGCGCATGAACTTCCGCGGCGTGGGTGCAAGCCAGGGTGCGCATGATGAGGGCAACGGCGAAACCGACGACTGGGTTGCGGTTGCGCAGGACGTGGGCGCGCGCATCGGTCCGCTTCCGTTGCTGCTCGCCGGGTTCTCCTTCGGTGCGTTCGTGCAGGCGCGCCTGGAGCGGCGTCTGCGTGAGCAGGGACACCCGCCGCAACGGTTGGTGCTCGTGGCTCCGGCGGTGGGCCGCTTCGATGTGGGGCCGGTGCCGCAGGGCACGCTCGTGATACACGGGGAGGAAGACGACGTGGTCCCGCTCGCGGACGTGTTCGCCTGGGCACGCCCGCAGAAGCTCGCTGTGGTGGTGGTGCCTGGCGCTGGACACTTTTTTCACGGCAATCTGCTCGAGCTCCAGCGCATCCTCCAAGACTCCTGCCCGTGCCCGGCCGTGCACTGAGCGCATCCAGCGCGTTGCTGCAGCTACGTGGGGTACGTAAGTCGTACGGCGCGCAGGAGGTCGTAGCAGGCATCGATCTGGAGATCGGCAGCGGCGAGTGCTTCGGCCTGCTAGGACCCAATGGGGCGGGCAAGACCACGACCTTGCGCCTCGCTCTGGGGCTGATCGATCCCGACGCCGGTGAAATCCATGTGCTCGGGGAGCCGGTGCCGCGCCGCGCCCGTGAGGCGCGCCTCCGCGTCGGCGTGCTGCCGCAGCAAGACAGCCTCGATCCCGACTTCACCGTGCGTGAAAACCTGCTCGTCTACGGGCGCTACTTCGGCCTGCCGACGCGGACGATCGCGGCACGCATCCCCGCCCTGCTCGAATTCGCAGGCCTGGAAGGACGCGCCGGCGCTCGCATACCGAGCCTATCCGGCGGCATGAAGCGTCGTCTGTCGCTTGCACGCGCGTTGATCAACGACCCGCAGCTCATCTTTCTCGATGAGCCCACCACCGGGCTGGACCCGCAGGCGCGACATCTGATCTGGGAGCGTCTGAAACGCCTGGTCGTCGAGGGCAAGACGATCCTGCTCACCACACACTTCATGGAGGAGGCCGAGCGGCTGTGCCATCGGGTGGCGGTGATGGACCGGGGCCGCATCATCGCCCAGGGCTCACCGCAGGAGCTGATCGCGCACCATATCGAGCCGCAGGTCGTCGAGGTGTACGGAGAGGGTGCGCAAGCCTGGACGCACCGTCATAGCGAGGCGCTGTGCCGCCGTTGCGAACATGCCGGCGAAACCGCCTTCTGCTATACGCACGACGGCGAGCGCGTTCTGGCGACGCTGCGCGGGCGGGACGACCTGCGCTACCTGCAGCGGCGCGCCAACCTCGAAGACGTGTTCCTCAAGCTCACGGGGCGCGACCTGCGGGACTGACCTTCCATGCGGGCCAAACACTTTGCCCCCCCGCGCCTCACGTTGCGCTTTCTGCAAGTCTGGCGCCGCAACTTCCTGGTCTGGCGCAAGCTGGCTGTGACCTCGATACTGGGTAACCTCGCAGACCCGATGCTGTACATGCTGGGCCTGGGGTACGGTCTCGGCGGCTTGCTGCCCCAGGTGAACGGCACCCCCTATATCACGTTCTTGGCCGGCGGCACCGTGTGCTACAGCACGATGAACAGCGCGACGTTCGAGGCCCTCTATTCGGCGTTCTCGCGCATGCACGTCCAGAAGACGTGGGAGGCGATCTTGAATGCCCCCGTGGACCTGGACGACATCGTCCTAGCCGAGGAGGTCTGGGCGGCCAGCAAGAGCTTCTTGTCCGGCATGGCGATCCTCGCCATCATCTGGATACTCCGCCTGTCACACTCGCCGCTTATGCTCTGGATCGTCCCGCTCACCGTGCTGATTGGCCTGATCTTCGGCGCTCTCGGCCTGATGATGACGGCGCTCTCGCCCAGCTACGATTTCTTCCTGTATTACTTCACCTTGGTCATCACGCCCATGGTGCTGTTGTGCGGTGTGTTCTTCCCCGCAAGCCAGCTGCCGCAGGCGCTTCAGCATGTGTCGGCGGTCCTGCCGTTGAGCCACGCCATCGAGCTGGCTCGGCCTCTCGTCAACGGCCGCGTGCCCGAGCGCGCGGCATTGCACGTGTGCGTGCTGATTGCCTACGCCGTGGTGAGCTTCTACATCGCGCTGGTCTTGACGCGCCGGCGCCTGCTCACCTGAAACCATGTCCGAGCCGCGCGGCGCCGACTCCTGGTGGCTCCAGCCGCTCGCCTCGCAGCTCGACGAGCTGGGAGCAGGAACCGAAGGCCTGAGCGAGGAGCAGGCACAAGAGCGGCTGGCACGGCTCGGCCGCAATCTGTTCGCAGAGCGGCCGCGCCGCGCCGTGTGGCTGCAATTTCTCGCTCGGTTTCGCAATCCGCTGGTGCTGATCCTGCTCGTCGCCAGCGCGATCTCGGGCTTGACCGGCGATGCGACGAGCGCCTCGATCATCTCCGCCGTGCTCGTCCTGTCCGTGGTGCTCGACTTCGTGCAGGAGTACCGCGCCGGACGGGCTGCGGAACGCCTGAAAGAATCCGTCGCCGTTCACGCCACGGTTGTGCGGGAGGGCAAGCGCCGCGAGGTCCCTGTGGCCGATGTCGTCCCCGGCGATGTCGTCCTGGTCAGTGCCGGGGACCTGATTCCCGCGGATGGGCGCGTGCTCGAGGCACGCGACCTGTTCGTCCGCCAGGCGTTGCTCACCGGCGAACCCTATCCAGTCGAAAAGCATGCAACCGAGCTCCCCCCCGACGCGCGAGACCTGGGGGCCGCGGTGAACGCAGTGTTCATGGGGACCTCCGTGTTGACCGGCACGGGGCGCATCCTCGCGACACGCACTGGCCGCGCGACCGCAGTGGGCGCCATCGCCACCAGTCTGACACGCGAGCCGCCGCCCACCGCCTTCGAGGTCGGCACACGCCGCTTCGGCATGCTGATCGTGCGGCTCACGATCCTGCTCGTGCTCTTCGTGCTCTTGGTCAACACCCTGCTCGGACGACCTTGGCTGGAGTCGTTTCTCTTCGCGCTGGCGCTGGCGGTGGGGCTGACACCCGAGCTGTTGCCGATGGTCGTGTCGGTCACGTTGTCTCACGGTGCCATCCGCATGTCGCGCCGGCGGGTCATCGTGCGCCGCCTATCCGCCATCGAGGACCTGGGCAGCATGGACGTGCTTTGCACGGATAAGACCGGGACCCTCACCGAGGCGCGGATCCGGCTCGAGCGCCATCTTGATGCATTTGGCCGCGAGAGCGACCGGGTGATTGAGCTCGCTTACCTGAACAGCTTCTTCGAGACCGGTTTGAAGAGCCCGCTGGACGAGGCGATCCTGGAGCACGAACACCTCGACGTGAGCCGCTGGCGCAAGATCGACGAGGTTCCGTTCGACTTCGAGCGCCGGCGTGTCTCCGTTCTGGTAGACGACGGCGAGCGCCGGCTACTCGTCGTTAAGGGTGCGCCCGAGGACATCATCGCGCTGTCCAGTCAGTGCGAAGACGGCGGACCGGACAAGTTGGTGCAACTGGAGCCGGAGGTCCGCGGCCGCCTGGATGCTGTCGAAAACGAACTGGGCGATGCCGGCTTCCGCTCGCTTGGCATCGCCTGGCGCGAGCTGTCACGCGACCAGCAGCATTGCCAGGTCGCAGACGAGAAAGGACTGATCTTCTGCGGTTTCGCCGGGTTCCTCGATCCGCCCAAAGAGGGAGCCGGCGAGACCTTGGCGGCGCTGGCCCGCAACGGCATCGTGGTGAAGATCGTCACGGGCGACAGCGAGCGCGTCACCCAACATCTGTGCACCCAGTTATCCATCCCGATTCAAGGTGTGCTGACCGGTGAGCAGGTCGCGCACATGGACGAGCCTGCACTACGGGCCGCCGTGGAGCGCGTCAATCTGTTCTGTCGCGTGACCCCAGTGCAGAAGAACCGCATCATCCTCGCACTCAAGGCGCGTGGCCATGTGGTCGGATTCCTCGGCGATGGAGTGAACGACGCTCCACCGCTGCACTCGGCCGACGTCGGACTTTCGGTGGACACCGCGGTCGACGTGGCGCGCGAGGCCGCTGACATGATCTTGCTCGAGCACGACCTGCACGTGCTGCACGACGGTGTGGTCGAGGGTCGGCGGACCTTCGCCAACATCATGAAGTACGTCATGATGGGGACCAGCTCCAACTTCGGCAACATGTTCAGCATGGCCGGCGCAGCGCTCATCCTGCCGTTTCTGCCGATGTTGCCACCGCAGATCCTGCTCAACAACATGCTCTATGACCTCTCGGAGGTCCCGATCCCGACCGACCGCGTGGACGACAGCGAGGTGGCACGTCCACGGCGCTGGGATGTGCGTTTTATCCGCGACTTCATGTGGGTCATGGGGCCGGTCAGCTCCATCTTCGACTTCGTCACGTTCTGGGTCTTGCTCCAGGTGCTGCACGCCGGCGAGGCGTTGTTTCGCACCGGCTGGTTCATCGAGTCCTTGGCGACGCAGGTGCTGGTCATCTTCGTCATCCGCACGCGCGGCAACCCGCTCACCAGCCGTGCCGGGCGCGCGCTCACCCTGACCTCACTGGCGGTGGTGGTGGTGGCTGGTGTGCTGCCCTTCACGCCTGCCGGACCCTACCTGGGCTTTGTTGCGCCCCCGGCCGAGTTCTTCGCGATCCTCGCGGCGCTGGTGGCCGGGTACCTGATGTTGGCGCAGCTGGTGAAGATCCGGTTTTACCGGCATCATCCGGCGGCTTGAGGAGGCCGCATGCTCTGGATCAAAGCGCTGCACGTCGTCTTCATGGTCACGTGGTTTGCCGGGCTGTTCTACCTGCCCCGGCTATTCGTGTACCACGCGCAGGCGCAAGATCGGATCAGCATCGACCGCTTCAAGACCATGGAGCGCAAGCTGTACTTCGGCATCATGACCCCTGGCGCGGTGCTGACGATCGTGCTCGGACTCTGGCTTTGGCTGGGCTTCGGAATCACGGGAGGCTGGCTGCACGCCAAGTTGGTGCTGGTTGCGATGCTGGTCGGCTATCACGTGTGGTGCGGCAAGCTCGTCTCTGATTTCAAGCACGAGCGCAATCGCCACCATCATGTGTGGTACCGGTGGTTCAACGAGTTTCCGCTGCTGATCCTGGTCGGCGTTGTCATCCTGGCGATCACGAAGCCGTTTTGAGCTCATGCTTCGCTGCACGCTGATCGCGGCCGCGCTGGCCGCAACCCTGAGCTGTGCCGGTGCCGTCTGTGCACAGCAGGCCGAGATCCTGGTACAGGTATCGTTGGCTGCCGGACTGCGTTATCACGAGGCAAGCGCGGTGTGGGAGGACATGAAAGTGGGCGACTCGCTCACGCTGCTGCGCGAACCCGACAATCCCTACGATGCGAGCGCCGTACGGGTGGAATGGAACGGCCACAAGCTCGGGTACATCCCGCGTTCCGAAAACACTGCGGTGGCGCGCCAGCTCGACCGCGGAAACCGCCTCTCCGCACGCATCACCAAGCTCACCCAGTATCGCAACCACCGCAAGAAGCTCGAATTCGAGGTGACACTGCGGCTTTGACCGCGGCGTTGCCCGGGGGAAGGCCCGCGTGGGGGCCGCACCGATCCGGCCGATACACGCGCCTCCAAGCAGTGCCATTCAATCCGGGATAATTCGGCATGCCTGCCGATCGCAGCACGGTCTCGCACGAGTCCCGCACGCCCCCGGCGCAGCGGTTCTTCGCCTCTTGTCCGCGCGGCTTGGAGACGCCCTTGGCTGCCGAGCTCAGTGTGCTTGGCGCTGACCAGATCGTGCCCACGGATGGGGGGGTCAGCTTTTCCGGTGACCTGCGCTTGTGTTACCGCGCCAACCTCGAAAGCCGGATCGCGAGCCGGATCCTGATCCGATTGGGAACTTGGGACTACCGCTCCGAGGATGACATCTACCAGGCCGTTGCTACCCTCTCCTGGCGCGGGTTGTTCGACGTCGGCCGCACGATCCGCGTCGGCGTCGCCGCGGTGGGGAGCCCGCTCAAGAGCCTCGACTACATCACACTGCGCATCAAGGATGCGGTATGCGACAGCTTTCGCGAGGACACGGGACAGCGGCCCAGCGTGGACACGGCCAACCCCGATATTCGCATCCATGCCTTCTTCGAAGCGAACCGCTTCACGCTCTACCTGGACAGCTCGGGAGAGGCGCTGTTCAAGCGGGGCTACCGTCGCTCTCGCTCCGAGGCGCCTGTCCGGGAGAACCTCGCCGCAGGCATCCTCGCCTTGAGCGGCTGGCGGCCGGGTGTGCCGCTGCTCGATCCGATGTGCGGGAGCGGCACGTTCCTGGTCGAGGCGGCGCTGATCGCGCTTCGCATCCCGCCGGGCATCGCGCGCACATTTGCCTTCCAGAAGCTGCGCAGCTTCGACGCCGAGCTGTGGAACGGTGTCCGGTCGACGGCCCAGACCGAATGTCTGTCGCCGCACCCGCTGGCGCTGTATGGCGCGGATCGCTACGGAGCACAGCTCGATCTGGCCCGCCGCAACCTCGATGCGGCCGGCGTGCAAGCGGCCGTCACGCTGAAACAGGCCGATGTGCTGGAGCTACGCCCCCCGTCGGAACCTGGGGTGATGATCACCAACCCCCCCTACGGGGTGCGGCTCGGCGAGCAGGAGGAACTTGCGCGCCTGTATCCCAGGCTGGGCGATGCGCTCAAGCACAAGTACGCGGGATGGCGCGTATGGATCTTCAGCGGCGACCAGCGGCTGCCCAAGCTGATCGGGCTGAAGCCCTCACGCCGCATCCCGCTCTTCAACGGGGCGCTCGAATGCAGGTTGTACGGCTTTGAGATCGTCGCCGGGAGCATGCGCCGGCGGAGCGAGGCGGCAGAGGTGCGCGGACGCCGCTAGAAAGCGTGGTGAGTGCCGCTTTCCTCGATGCTCCCGCCGCTAGACGATGTTCAGGTGATCGAGACCGGACATGACATCCTTCTCCTTCGCCTCATGTCCGTGCAGCTTGATGGCCAGGCGCAGCTCGTTCATGGAATCGGCGTTGCGCATCGCGTCCTCGTAGCTGATCAGCCCCGCCTCGTATAGGTCGAACAAGGCCTGGTCGAAGACCTGCATGCCCAGCTCGCGCGACTTCTTCATGATCTCCTTCAGCTCGTGCACCTCTCCCTTGAAGATGAGGTCCGAGATGAGCGGGGTGTTGAGCATGATCTCGATCGCCGCCACGCGGCCGGGCCCGTCGCGCCGCGGAATCAGGCGCTGCGACACCATGCCCTTGAGGTTGAGCGACAGATCCATCAGGAGCTGCGCGCGCCGCTCCTCCGGGAAGAAGTTGATGATCCGGTCCAAGGCTTGGTTGGAGCTGTTCGCATGCAAGGTGGCGAGGCACAGGTGGCCGGTCTCGGCGAACGCGATGGCGTAGTCCATCGTGTCGCGGTCGCGAATCTCTCCGATCAGAATCACGTCCGGCGCCTGGCGCAAGGTGTTCTTCAGCGCGGTGTGCCAGCTCTCGGTGTCGACACCGACCTCGCGTTGCGTGATCAGACAGTTCTTGTGATCGTGCACGAACTCGATCGGGTCCTCGATCGTGATGATATGTCCCTGGCTGTTCTCGTTGCGGTAGCCGAGCATGGCGGCCAGCGAGGTCGACTTGCCCGAGCCGGTGGCGCCCACCACGATGACCAGGCCGCGCTTGGTCATCGCCACGTCTTTGAGCACATCGGGCAGGCCCAGGTCCTCGAAGCGCGGGATCGTCGTGGTGATGGTACGCAGCACGAGGCCGACGCGTGCCTGCTGCACGAACGCGTTGACGCGGAAGCGGCCGATGCCGGGCGGGCTGATGGCGAAGTTGCACTCCTTGGTGGCCTCGAACTCCTGCGCCTGCTTGTCGTTCATGATGGCGCGCGCGAGCTCCATCGTGTGCGTAGGCGTGAGGCTCTGATTCGACACCGGGGTCATCTTGCCGTCCACCTTGAAGGCGGGCGGAAAGCCGGCCGTGATGAACAGGTCGGAGGCCCGCTTGCTGAGCATCACGCGGAGCAGCTCATGGATGAACTTGATCGCCTGGTCTCGTTCCATCTACCCTCGTTCCTATACGCTTCGCCGGCCGTGCGAGAGCCCGTGTCAGGCGCCCGGAAACAGGTCCTTGTTCATGGCCTTGACGCGCGCCTCAGACGCCGCCACTGCGTTGCGGCGGACCAGGTCCTGGAGGTTCTGGTCCAGCGTCTGCATGCCCAGGGCCTGCCCGGTCTGGATTGCCGAATACATCTGCGCGATCTTGTTCTCGCGGATCAGGTTGCGGATCGCGGGGGTACCGATCATGATCTCGTGCGCCGCCACGCGCCCCGTACCGTCTTTGTTCTTGAGCAGCGTCTGCGAAATGACCGCGCGCAGCGATTCCGAGAGCATCGCGCGCACCATCTCTTTTTCCGCTGCTGGAAAGACGTCGATGATACGGTCGATGGTCTTGGCCGCGGAGCTGGTGTGCAGCGTTCCGAACACCAAGTGACCGGTCTCGGCCGCCGTGAGCGCCAACCGGATCGTCTCCAGGTCGCGCATCTCACCCACCAGGATGATGTCCGGGTCCTCGCGCAGGGCGGACCGCAAGGCGTTGGCGAAGCTCAGCGTATGCGGGCCGACCTCGCGCTGGTTGATCAGGCACTTCTTGCTTTCGTGCACGAACTCGATCGGGTCCTCGACGGTGAGGATATGGCCGTGCTCGTTCTCGTTGATATGATTGATCATCGCGGCGAGCGTGGTGGATTTCCCCGAGCCGGTCGGTCCGGTCACCAGCACGATCCCGCGCGGCTGCTCGGAGATCTCCTTGAACGTGGCGGGAGCCTTGAGGTCCTCCAGCGTGAGCACCTTCGAGGGAATGGTCCGCATCACTGCGCCGGCACCACGGTTCTGCACGAAGGCATTGACCCGGAAGCGCGCGAGATTCGGGATCGCGAACGAGAAGTCGCACTCGAGGTTCTCTTCGTAGTGCTTGCGCTGCGAATCGTTCATGATGTCGTACACCATGGCGTGCACGTCCTTGTGCTCCATGGGCGGCAGGTTGATTCGGCGCACATCGCCGTTGACGCGGATCATCGGCGGCAGGCCCGCGGAGAGATGCAGGTCCGATGCTTTGTTCTTGACGACGAAGGCCAGCAGTTCGGAGATGTCCATATATAATTCCGGGGTGTTACGGGCGTCGGTTTCGCCGGGATGGCGGGCATTCAGGATAGGCAAGTCTTATGCCCATCCGCCGACGGTTCCCAGTCGCATCTGCGAGGCATGTGCGCACAAGCTCGACCGATCGGCCTCCCCAGCACGCACCGTGCCTCCAGCGTTCGCTGAGATCGTAGTGGAAGCTCGTTCCGGGCACTGAGCCGAACAATTGCCCTCCACGATAGAGCAGGGGCTGCTAACCGTCCGCAGCCGGATCGAGCGCGCCGCGCGGGCCGCGGGTCGAGACCCCGCGAGCATTCAACTGATCGCCGTATCCAAGACTTTTCCTGCGTCCGCCGTGGTCGAGGCGCTGCATCTGGGCCAAGACGCGTTCGGCGAGAACCATGCGCAGGAGGCCGTGGACAAGATCGCCGCGGTGCGCGATCTGCTCCAGCGCTCCGCAATCTCCGGCGCAAACCCAGAGCTGCGTGACGCCGTCGCGACGACCGACGGGTCGGCCGCTGTGCCGAGTCGAACACCCATTCCCCAATGGCATTTCATCGGTCCGATCCAGAGCAACAAGACGCGGCTCCTTGCAGAGCATTTCGACTGGGTGCAGAGCGTGGACCGCCTCAAGGTGGCGCAGCGGCTGTCGGACCAGCGTGCTCGCGTTGCGCCCGCTCTCCAGATCTGCATTCAAGTGAACATCAGCGGCGAAGCCAGCAAGAGCGGCGTGGAGCCGGCCGCGGCATTGTCGCTGGCCCAACAGGTATGCGTTCTCCCGGGGCTGCGTCTGCGCGGGTTGATGGCGATCCCGGAGCCGACAACGGACGTCCAAGCGCAGCGGCGCCAGTTCCGGCGCCTGCGTGAGCTGCTGGATGAGCTGATCGCGCAGGGGCTTCACCTCGACACGCTCTCGATGGGCATGTCGGACGACTTCGAGGCGGCGATCGCGGAGGGCGCCACGATGGTGCGGGTAGGCCGAGCCATCTTCGGAGAACGTGAGTAGCCCGCTGCCGAGCGGGAGATGCCTCGATGAAGGCAGTTATGCGCTGCGCCATGGGCTCCGGTTGGCGCTTGGCGCGCTATACTCCGCGTTCGCTGGGGTGCGCTGCCGGGATTGCGGAGCGCGTGCAAAGGAGAGCGAGCGATGACAAGAGGGCTTACCGCGAAGACGGCGCTGATCGTGGGTTGCTGGTTGCTGTTCTCCGTGACGGCACATGCGGCGAAGGAACTCTTGGCCCAGCAGTCGATCGAGATCGACGCCCCGCCCAAGGCGGTATGGGCGCTGGTCAAGGACTTCAACGGATTGCACAAGTGGCATCCTGCGTTCCAGAGCGACGTGATCAAGTCGGGCAAGAACAACAAGCGCGGCGCGATCCGCACGCTCACGCTGCGAACCGGCGAGAGCTTCGATGAGCAGCTGCTGTACTGGAACGACGAGAAGCACTATCTGCGATACCGGATCGTGGGCGATTCCCCGTTTCCGGTCACCGATTACGTGGCGACTTTGGCGGTGCAGAAGAGCAAGACCGGGAAGACCAAGCTCACCTGGCAGGGCAAGTTCAAGAACAAGGAAGGCAGCGGCAAGAGCGACGAGGAAGTGCTGCAGATGATCAATGACGCTTACCGGGCCGGGCTGGAGAATGTCAAGGTGCTAGCGGAGAAAGGGTAGCGCGGGTCAGGTCCGGCGATGCGCCTACGCTCACTGCGCTTGCGCCGTCTCTGAGCAGCGGCGCGCTGAGGTCCCGGCCGAGTGAGGTTGAGGTGACAAACATCGCATTTATCGGCGGTGGCAATATGGCGACCGCGCTGATCGGCGGCCTGCTCCAGAAGGGCTATGCGCGTCATGAGATCAGCGTGGTCGAGGTGGATTCGGCCGCACGCGACCGGCTGTCACGTACGCTAGGCGTGGCTGTCACGGAACATCCGGGCACCGGGGTCGCGAACGCGGATGTGGTTCTCCTAGCGGTGAAGCCTCAACAGCTCCGGGGCGTTGCCCTGGCGCTGCGCCCCCTGCTCGTATCTCAGTTGGTGCTGAGCATCGCTGCCGGGATCCGCACCGCTGACCTGGCGGGTTGGCTCGGCAGTTATCCACTCGTCATCCGCGCGATGCCCAACACCCCCGCGCTCGTACTGGCGGGCGTCGCCGCCCTGTATGGGATGCCGTCTGTCACGGTGGCCCACCGCTACACCGCCGAGAGCATCCTCGGTGCCGTGGGTTCGACCATCTGGGTCGAGCCCGAGGAGCTGATGGATGCGGTGACCGCGGTATCCGGCAGTGGCCCGGCTTATGTGTTCTACTTCATCGAAGCGCTCGACCAGGCGGCACGTGAGTTGGGGCTGTCGGCGGTGCAGGCGCGGCAGCTCAGCCTCGACACCTTTCTGGGTGCGGCACGGCTCGCACATGGCAGCTCCGACGAGCCCGCGCTGCTGCGCGCTCGCGTCACCTCCAAAGGCGGAACTACGGAACGCGCCCTTGCCTGCATGGACGATGCGCGTGTCAAAGAACTGGTCGTAGAAGCGATCAAGCAGGCCGCCCAACGCTCCCGAGAGCTCGGTGAAGAGTTGGGGGCGGCGCGCTAGCGGAGTCGGATCTTGCGCGACGCGCTGCAATTTCTGCTGGAAACGTTCTTCGGGCTGTTCGCACTCGCCCTGTTGCTGCGCTTCCATCTGCAGTGGCTGAGAGCACCGACTCACAACCCCGTTTCGGTGTTCCTGATCGCGCTCACCAACTGGATCGTGTTGCCGGCTCGTCGCGTCGTGCCCCGCCTCCGGGGTCTGGACATGGCGACGCTCGTATTGTCCTGGCTCGTCGAGGTGATCCTGCTCGTGCTCACGTACTGGGTGCTGGGGCCGGGGTTGGGTCCCGCGGTAGGCGCCAGCGCGATGGTGATCGGGTTTCTTGCCTTGGTTCAGCTCACGAAGATGAGCCTTTGGACACTCATTGTCGCCGTGATCATTCAAGCCCTGCTGAGCTGGGTGAACCCCACGAGCCCTGCCGGCCCGCTGCTCAACAGTCTCACCCGCCCGTTTCTCCGGGTATTCCAGCGCCGCATCCCGCCGGTCGGAAATGTCGATCTGTCCCCCTTGTTCCTGCTGGTTGCCTGCCAACTGCTGCTGTTCGCCGTGGCCTGGATCGAAGCCGAAGCCGTGCAGTCGCTGAGCTGAGGCCTCACCCGGATGTCGTCCTGGTACCGGTTCGACGCCGACAGGAACGTTCTTTGCATAATGCTTCACGTTCAACCGGGTGCCCGCAGGACGGAGGTCGCGGGCAAGCACGGTGAGTGTCTCAAGGTGCGCGTGGCCGCGCCTGCCGTGGAGCAGCGGGCGAACACGGTTCTCGTTGAATTCCTGGGAGAAAAGCTGGACGTGCCGGCGCGCCGAGTGATCATTGTCCGCGGGGCACGCGGACGCACCAAGACCGTCGAGATTCTCGCGCCGGGCGCCGCGGCGCTCAATGCGATACAGGACTGGGATCGGTTATGAGCAATCGCCTGGAAAGCCAGATCGCCAACTACCACCGATGGCGAGAAGAGATCCGCGGCGGGATCGAGGCGTACCAGGCTTGGCTCGATCAGCATGGCCACGTCGACATCCAGCGCAGCCTGCGGATCTACGACCTGCTCGAGGGCCTGAGCAACGATCGGATGGTGCTCGCATTCCTCGCCGAGTATTCGCGCGGGAAGACCGAGCTGATCAACGCGATGTTCTTCGCGGACTTCAAGCAGCGCCTGCTGCCCTCGGATGTGGGACGCACCACGATGTGCCCGACCGAGATCTTCCACGACGCGTCCGACGAGCCCTACATCCGGCTGCTGCCCATCGAGACACGCAAGCGCGAGGACAGCATTGCGTCGCTGAAGCAACATCCCGTCGAATGGGTCAAGATCAAGCTCAATCTGACGTCGCAGGAGGAGATGGCGAAGGCGATGGCCAGTCTGGCGGAGACCAAGACCGTGCGCGTCGAGGAGGCTTCGGCGCTGGGATTGCTCGATCAGAACGATTTCGTCACCACGACCGTGATCACTCGGGGCAGCAAGGTCGAGATCCCGGCCTGGCGCCACGCGCTCATCAACTACCCGCATCCGCTGCTCAAGAGCGGCCTGGTCATCCTCGACACGCCCGGCCTGAACGCGCTCGGTACGGAGCCCGAGCTCACGCTCAAGATGATCCCGAGCGCACACGCCGTGCTGTTCCTGTTGGCCATGGACACCGGCGTGACCAAATCGGACCTCGAGATCTGGCAGCGCTATGTGCAGACGTATCAGACGCGGCGCATCGCCGTGCTGAACAAGATCGACCTGCTCTGGGACGACTTGAAGACCGCGGACCAGATCGAGCAGTCCATCGCGCGGCAGGTCGATGACACCTGCAAGTTGCTCGAGCTACCGGGCGACCACGTCATCGCGCTCTCGGCACAGAAAGCACTGCTCGGGCGGATCAAGATGGATGACGCGCTGCTCAAGCGCAGCAATATCCGCGAGCTGGAGGATCTGATCGCCAACGAGATCGTACCCGCCAAGCAGGACATCCTGCGCACCGCCGTGGTGAAGGAGATGGGCTCCATGGTGGAAAGCTCGCTGCACAGCGTGATGGCCCAGCTGACCGCGACCCAGGCCGAGCTGCAGGAGTTGTCGAAGCTCTCGGGCAAGAACCGTGAGCTCGCGAAGACCATGCTGACGCGCCTGGAGAAAGACCGTGCCGTCTACCTGCAGCACATGGAAACCTTCAAGCGATCCTACGGTGTCGTGCTGAAGCAGGGCCACGCGCTGATGGCCAATCTGGACGAGGAGCACATCGACGAGATCTTCGCCAAGAGCGCGAAGGACATCGACGGCAGTTGGACGACGGCCGGTCTGTGGCGCAGCATGAATTCCCTGTTCGATTCCTTCACGCGGCAAGCCGACAAGATCCTGAGCTTCGCCTCCGAGACGCGCTCCTTCGTGGATATGGTGTACCGCGAATTCCAGGAGAAGTACGGCTTCGCCAACCTCACCCCGCCGCTGCTCAACCTCGAGAAGCACATCCTTGCAATGAAGGGGCTGAAGGCGAACACCGAGCGCTTTTGCCGCGATCCGGTGAACGTGATGACCGAGAAGCACTTCCTGGTGCGGCGCTTTTACGGTGGCCTGGTCAGCGAGGCGCGGCGGGTGTTCCAGGCCGTGCGCACCGATCTCGACGTGTGGCTGAGGAATGCCCTGACCCCGATCTCCAGTCAGCTCAAGGAACACCAGACGCTGCTTGAGCGCCGTGTGGAGAACCTCAAACGGCTGTCCGGCGATCTGTCCAGCCTGCACGAACGGCTGCACCAGCTCGAGATGCAGAAGATGGCGCTCGGCCAGCAGGTGGAAGACCTGCTGCGCATCAAGTACAAGGTCCTCGGTACCGCCGAGCTCCAGCAAACCGCCCGCGCCATGGCCGCCTGATCCTGCGCCGTCTCGGGGCAGGGCCGCCCGCACAAGCCCCGATCCCACGCCTTGGCCGGCATCGCCTCGCCGGGTCAGATCAGGATGATGTCGTACTGCTCCTGGCTGTAGATCGTCTCGACCTGGAGCGAAATCGGCCTGCCGATGAAGTCGCCCAGCATCGCGAGCGACTGCGACTCCTCGTCCAGAAACAGGTCGATCACCTTCTGCGAAGCGAGGATACGGAACTCGCGCGCATTGAACTGGTGTGCCTCGCGGAGGATCTCGCGCAGAATCTCATAGCATACGGTCTGCGCGGTCTTCACCTCACCGCGTCCCTGACACATGGGGCAGGGCTCGCACAAGGTATGCGCCAGGCTCTCCCGAGTGCGCTTGCGGGTCATCTCCACCAGCCCGAGCGAGGTGAAGCCGTTGACCGTGATGCGGGTGCGGTCCAGAGCCAATGCTCTCCTGAGCTCGGTCAGCACCGCATCGCGATGCACGTCGTTCTCCATGTCGATGAAGTCGACGACGATGATGCCCCCGAGGTTGCGCAGCCGGAGCTGCCGCGCGATCGCGTGCGCGGCCTCCAGATTCGTCTTGTAGATGGTGTCGTCGAAGCTGCGCCCTCCGACGAACCCGCCGGTGTTCACGTCGATGGTGGTGAGGGCCTCGGTCTGATCGATGATGAGGTAGCCGCCCGACTTGAGCGGTACCCGGCGCGCCAGCGCCCTCTCGATCTCGTCTTCGATGGCATACAGATCGAACAGCGGCCGCTCGCCCGTGTACAGCTGCACCCGCTCCAGGAAGCTCGCCGTGTAGTCCTGAGCGAACGCCTGCAGCGCACGGTAACTCTCGTGCGAGTCCACGAGGATGCGCTCGGTTTCCTCGTTGGCGATATCGCGCAACACCCGCAATGCGAGATTGAGGTCGTGGTACAGCGGCGCCGGCGCGCTAACCGTCTGTGCGCGTTCCTGGATGTCGCCCCAGATCTTGCGCAGGAACTCGATGTCCGAGAGCAGCTCGCGGTCCGAGGCGGTTTCCGCCATGGTGCGCACGATGAACCCACCCGTCTGGTCCGGCGGCAACAGATGCTGCAGCCGCTCGCGCAACTGAGCGCGTTCCGCCTCGTCCTCGATGCGTTGCGAGATGCCGATGCGGCATTCCTGCGGGAGATAGACCAGCAGCCGGCCCGCGATGCTGATCTGCGTCGAGAGCCTCGCGCCCTTGGTGCCGATCGGGTCCTTGATGACCTGCACCAGCAGCCGGGAGCCCTCGTGCAGCAGCCGCTCGATCGGCTTCTGCGGCTCCCCGTCCTGGCGCTGCTCCCAGATGTCCGCGACATGCAGAAACGCGGCCCGATCCAGGCCGATATGAATGAAGGCGGACTGCATCCCGGGCAGAACGCGGCTCACCACGCCCAGGTAGATGTTGCCCACCAGCCCGCGGCCGGTGGCGCGCTCGACGTGTAGCTCCTGAGCCACACCCTGCTGGATGACCGCAACTCGGGTCTCCTGCGGTGTGACGTTGATCAGGATCTCCTCTTGCACGGGCGCCTGGTCTGACTCAGGGCTCGCTGTATCCGAACTTCGCCAGCAGCTCGCTTGTCTCGAACAACGGCAGTCCCATCACGCCGGAGTAGCTGCCGGAGATCGAGGCGATGAAGGCCGCCGCGCGGCCCTGGATGGCGTAGCCGCCGGCCTTGTCCATCGGCTCTCCGCTGCCGACGTATTGCCGGATCTCGGCTTCGCGCAGCTCCCGGAAGCGCACTTCCGTGGTGGACACCGCCAGCTCGAGGCGGGAGTCGAAGCACACCGCCACTGCGCTGTGGACCAGATGCGTGCGCCCCGAGAGCGTCTGCAGGAAGCTCACCGCCTGCTCGCGCCCGGAGGGCTTGCCTAGGATCTGCTCATCTACCGCCACGGCCGTGTCGGCCGAGAGGACCGGGAACCGGATCAGCCGGCGCAGAAACAGCCGCTGCCAGCCCGCCTGCGCCTTGAGCCTCGCGATGCGCGTCACGTAGTCGCGCGGTGCCTCTCCCGGCAGCGGGCTCTCGTCCACGTCGGCGCTGCGACCCGGGCCCTCGCGCAGCAGCAAGACCTCGAAGCTCACGCCGATCTGCTTGAGCAGCTCGCGCCGCCTCGAGCTGCGCGAAGCGAGGTAGACATGGTGAGTCGGCGGCTGCGCCATTACTCTCGGTGGTATGGGTGCCGGTGGAGGAGCGAGATCGCTCGATACAGCTGCTCGGAAAGCAACACGCGCACCAGTTGATGCGGCAACGTCATCGGGGAAAGCGATAGCTCGAGCGAGGCATCACGCTTGAGCTTGGATTGCAGCCCGTCCGCGCCACCGATGACGAACGCAGTGTCGCCGCCGTCACGCATCCAGCCCTGGATCAAGCGAGCGAACTCGCCGGTAGCGTACGACTTTCCGTGCTCGTCCAGCGCCACGATCCGGCACCCGGTCGGCAGCGCGGCCCGAATGCGCTGGGCTTCCGCGTCCAACAGCCGCTCCACTTCCGCCGGGTTGAGCGGCTTCGACGGTCGGGCCTGCGGTCGGATCTCGATCAACTCGATGGGCGATTCTCGCGGCATGCGCCGTGCGTAATCGTCGAATCCGGCCGCAACCCATGCCGGCATGCGATGCCCAACGGCACACACCAGCAGCTTCATGCCGCGTTGCGACGGTGCGCTGCCGCGCGGGCGCGGGTCAGGGCGGGGTTACGCCCGCGTCCGTTCGCAGATCGGCGCCTCGTCGCGCCGCCGAGGTCCGCCGCGCCAGCGTACCACCCCACAACTGCTCGAGATTGTAGTAGTCCCGAGCCGACGGCAGCATGATGTGCACGATCACGCTACCCAAATCCACCAATACCCACTCGCCCGTCTGCTCTCCCTCGATCCCGAGGACCTGGCCGCCGGCCGCCTTGACCTTCTCCATAACGTTGCGGGCCAGCGCTTTCGTCTGGCGCACCGAATCGCCCGTTGCGACGAGCATAAAATCGAAGAGCGACGTGAGCTTGCCTGTGTCCAGCACGACGATGTCGCGCGCCTTGATTTCTTCCAGCGCTTCCTCGGCGACCTGCTTGATTCTCTCAGCCTGCATCCACGTCCTTATACAGTTGGTTGCGATGAATATAATCGAGAACGGAGTCCGGGAGCAAATAACGCGGGCTGCGCCCGTCGCGGATCGCGGCGCGGATGGCCGTGGCCGAAATCTCCAGCGGCGTGATCGGTTGACGCCAGACCAGGCCCGCAGGCTTCAGCCGCAGTTCGCCCACCCGTCGCGCCCGCCGGGTGCTCACTTGCTTGGCCAGCGCCTGCGGCAGCGCATCCACGTCCAACGAGAATCCGGGGCGATGCGCGATCACGACGTGCGCCAGATCGAACAGGTCCGGCCACCGGGACCAGGTAGTCAGTCCGAGGAAGGCATCCACGCCCATCAGCAGACACAGCCGGGATTCGAGGCCCAGCTCGGCGCGCAGCTCGTGCAGCGTGTCCACGGTATAGCTTGGACCCTGCCGGCGGCATTCCCGGTCGTCGAGCACAAAGCGCGAGTTGCCCTGCACCGCGAGCCGTGTCATTTCCAGCCGGTCCTCGGCAGTCACCCGCGGTGCCGCACGGTGCGGAGGTACGCTCGCAGGAATGATGCGAACCTGTGCGAGCTCGAGCGCGTCGCACAGCTCCTCGGCCAGGCGCAGATGCGCGTAGTGGATCGGGTCGAACGTGCCGCCGAGAATGCCGGTCAGGTCGGGCGCGGAAGACAAGAGCGCTCAGGAGGGGTCGGTGGCGTGCCGCGAAGGGCCGAGCCGGTGACGTAGTGCACGAACAGCTTCGCAAGCATGAGCCGCGCCTGCGGGGCCGGCCGAGCAATGTGTACGGAAGCTCGGCTCGGACCGCTGCAGGGCTTGCCTCACAATTCTCACAGAATCAGGCGCCGGATGTCGCTCAGCGCGGCGTTCAGATACGTGATGAAGCGCGCGCCCTCTGCGCCGTCGATCACACGGTGGTCGTAGGACAGAGACAACGGCAGCATCAGCCGGGGCACGAATTGTCCGTCCTTCCACACCGGCTTCATCACCGAGCGCGATGCACCCAGGATCGCGACCTCCGGCGCGTTGATGATGGGGGTGAACGTCGATCCGCCAATTCCACCCAGGCTGGAGATCGAGAAGCTGCCTCCCTGCATGTCGGTAGGCAACAGCTTGCCGTCGCGCGCCTTGCCGCTGATGTCACCGAGCTCCTTGGCGAGCTGCAGCACACCCTTCTTATCGCAGTCGCGGATGACCGGCACCACCAGTCCGTTGGGCGTGTCGACCGCGACCCCGAGGTGATAATACTGCTTCAGGATCAGGCTCTCTGCATCGGGCGACAGCGAGGCGTTGAATTGCGGGTAGCGCTGGAGGGCCGCGACGCAAGCCTTCATGAGAAACGCGAGCAGGGTCACCCGTATGCCCTGCTTTTGGACCTCCTCGGACATCTGCTTGCGGAACGCCTCCAGCTCGGTGATGTCGACCTCGTCGTTCTGCGTGATGTGCGGGATGGTGACCCAGTTGCGGTGTAGGTTGGCGCCCGAGATTTTCTTGATCCGCGCCAGCGGCTTCGACTCGATGGCCCCGAACTTGGCGAAATCCACCACCGGCATCGGCAGCACGCTGAGCCCTGCACCGGCCGCCGGCGCCGCGGCGGGCCGGGCCAGCGCAGTCTTCACGAAGTTTTGGATGTCGTCCTTGAGGATGCGGCTCTTTGGGCCCGACCCCTTCACCTTCGCGAGGTCCACGCCCAACTCACGCGCGAAGCGCCGCACGCCAGGGCTCGCGTGGGCCTGGGCGAAGCCGGTCTCGTCTACCGGCGCAAGGACTGGCGCGACGATCTCGGCAGCAACCGCTACAGGCTTTGGGGCCGCCACAACAGGCGCCGGAGCCGTCGCGGCGGCTGGCGGCGGCGCAGAAGTCACAGCCGCAACGGCGGGCGCAGCCACCGCTGCACCTGCGGCATCCGATACTTCCAAGCTGAGGATCAGCGAGCCCTGCGATACCTTATCGCCGACCTTGACCTTCATCTCCTTCACCACCCCGCCGAAAGGCGCAGGCACCTCCATCGTCGCCTTATCGCTCTCCAGGGTGACGAGCGAGTCGTCCGGCTTGATCGCGTCGCCGGGCCGGACCAACAGCTCGATGATCGGCACGTCCTTGAAGTCACCGATGTCGGGGACGACGACTTCTCTGATTGCTCCCAATCTCCTCTCCGTTCGCTTGTCCGGTCGTCCCGCCGTTATACGGAGGGCGGGTACGGCTTATCCGGATCGATGTTGTACTTCTTGAGCGCTTCACTCGCCTTGGAGGCCGCAAGCACCCCGTCATCGGCCAATGCCTTGAGCGCCGCCACGGCGACGTAGTGGCGATCCACTTCGAAGAACCTGCGCAGCTGCTTGCGGTAATCGCTGCGCCCGAAGCCGTCGGTCCCGAGCACTCGGTAGGTGCGCTTCACGAACGGCCGGATCTGGTCGGCGAAGGCTTGCACGTAGTCCGTCGCGGCGATCGCTGGACCGCTGCGCCCGTCGAGGCACTCCTCGACGTGAGACCGGCGTGGCGGCTGCTCAGGGTGGAGGAGGTTCCAGCGCTGCACCTGCATCCCGTCGCGCCGCAGCTGCGTGAAGCTCGGACAGCTCCAGATGTCGGCGACCACGCCAAAGTCGTCCTTGAGCAGCTTAGCGGCCGCGATCACCTCGCGCAGAATGGTGCCGCTGCCGAGCAGCTGGACACGTGGCTGCTTCTTGTCGGCCGCCGCTTCTGACAACAGATACATCCCTTTCAGGATCGCGGACTCGGCACCGGCCGGCATCGCGGGATGAGCGTAATTCTCGTTCATCACCGTGATGTAGTAGAACACATCCTCCTGCTTGGCGTACATCCGATTCAGGCCGTCTTGGATGATGACCGCCACCTCATAGGCGAAGGTCGGGTCGTAGGATATGCAGTTCGGGACGGTGGACGCCAACAGATGGCTGTGGCCGTCTTCGTGCTGCAGGCCCTCGCCGTTGAGCGTGGTCCGTCCCGCCGTGCCGCCGAGCAGGAATCCGCGCGCGCGGCTGTCACCGGCCGCCCAGCACAGATCGCCTACCCGCTGGAAGCCGAACATCGAGTAGAAGATGTAAACGGGGATCATCTGGATCCCGTGCGTGCTGTAGGAGGTCGCCGCTGCGATCCACGAGCACATCGCTCCCGCTTCGTTGATGCCCTCCTGCAGGATCTGCCCGTGCTTGTCCTCCTTGTAGTACATGAGCTGGTCGGCATCCTCCGGGCGGTAGAGCTGGCCCACCGACGAGTAGATGCCGAGCTGGCGGAACATGCCTTCCATGCCGAAGGTGCGCGACTCGTCGGGCACGATCGGCACCACGTACTTGCCGATCTTCTTGTCGCGGATGATGGTATTGAGGATACGCACGAAGGCCATGGTGGTGGACATCTCGCGCTCTTCGCTGCTCTTGAGCAGCGCTTCGAAGGCGGCGAGCTCGGGCACCTCGAGCGGTTGCGCTCTGCGGCGCCGGACGGGGAGCGAGCCGCCCATCGCCTGCACGCGCTCCTTGAGGTAGCGCATCTCGGCGCTGTCCGCGGGCGGCTTGTAGAAGGGCACTTCCTCGAGGCGCTGGTCCGGGATGGGAATGTTGAAGCGGTCGCGGAAGGCCTTGATCGACGTGGTGCCCATCTTCTTCTGCTGATGGGTGATCATCTGGCCCTCACCGGCCTCGCCCATGCCGTAGCCCTTGATCGTCTTGGCCAGTATGACGGTGGGTTCGCCCTTGTGCTTCGTCGCGGCGGCGTAAGCAGCGAAGATCTTGTGCGGATCATGTCCGCCCCGGTTCAGCCGCCAGATATCGTCGTCCGACATGTTGGCGACCATCTCCAGCAGTTCGGGATACTTGCCGAAGAAGTGTTTGCGCACATAGGCGCCGTCCTTGGACTTGAACACCTGATACTCGCCGTCGACGCACTCCTCCATCAGCTTCTTGAGCAGCCCGTTCTTGTCGCGTGCGAGCAGGCTGTCCCAATACGAGCCCCAGATCACCTTGATGACATTCCAGCCACAGCCCCGAAAGTCGGCCTCCAGCTCCTGGATGATCTTGCCGTTGCCCCGTACCGGTCCATCGAGGCGCTGCAGATTGCAGTTCACCACGAAGACCAGATTGTCGAGCTTCTCGCGCGCCGCCAGCGAGATCGCGCCCAGCGATTCGGGCTCGTCCATCTCGCCATCGCCCATGAACGCCCAGACCTTGCGCGCGTCGGTGTCGAGAATGCCGCGGTCCTGCAGATACTTCATGAAGCGCGCCTGGTAGATGGCCATGATGGGGCCCAGCCCCATCGATACCGTCGGGAACTGCCAGAAATCCGGCATCAACCAGGGGTGGGGGTAGGACGACAGTCCGCGCCCGTCGACCTCCTGGCGGAAGTTGTCGAGCTGCTGCTCGGTGATCCGTCCCTCCAGGAACGCGCGCGCGTAGATGCCTGGCGCCGAGTGACCTTGGAAGAACACCAGATCGCCGCCGTGGTGCTCCGACGGGGCGTGGAAGAAGTGGTTGAAGCCCACGTCGTAGAGCGTCGCGGCGGATGCAAAGCTCGCGATGTGTCCGCCCAGCTCGGATGACGTCTTGTTCGCCCGCACGACCATCGCCATCGCGTTCCAACGCACATAGCAACGCAAGCGGTGCTCCAGCTCGTGGTCCCCCGGCGAGCGCTCCTCCTGTCCGGGCGGGATGGTGTTGATGTAGGCGGTGGTGGCGCTGTACGGCAGATACGCCCCGGAGCGCCGCGCTTTGTCGACGAGGCGCTCGAGGAGGTAGTGTGCCCGCTGCGCGCCTTCGTACTCGAGCACGCTGTCGAATGCGTCGAGCCACTCCTGGGTCTCTTGTGGATCGACATCCGGAGTCGGAGACATGTCCATGTTCAGCCCCTGGTAAGGTTGAAGCCCATGCAGCGCTATGCACTTGTGATGCGAGCGCCATCGCTTGCCGGTTTGCCGGAAAAAGTATACCAGCGAATTTGGCGCCTCTCCCGGCGGGCGCTTGTGTGACCGGAGGGTGTCGCCCGTTATCTCGCTGGCGGAGGAACCCGGCCCAGCAGGTAGAACTCGTCGTTGGGGCGCATCGAGGTGAGATGTGCCATCCGGTTGGACAGGGCGAACAAGGCCGTGATCGCGCCGATGTCCCAGATCTCCTCTTCGGCGAAGCCGTGGCTGCGCAAGCTCTGGTAGTCCTGGTCCGTCACCGCCTCGGGTGCGCGAGCGAGTTTCACCGCAAAGTCCAGCATCGCTTTCTGGCGCGGTGTGAGATCGGCCTTGCGATGATCGATGGCGACCTGGTCGGCGAGGTGCGGATGCTTCGCATAGATGCGCAGGATGGCTCCGTGGGCGATCACGCAGTACTGGCAGTGATTCACGCCGGAGGTGGCCACGACGATCATCTCGCGCTCCGCTTTGGTCAACCCGGAATCGCGCAGCATCAACGCGTCGTGGTAGGCGAAGAACGCGCGGAACTCATCCGGGCGGTGTGCCAGGGCCAGAAACACATTCGGGATGAACCCGGCCTTGTCCTGCACCTGCAGCATCCGATCGCGGATGTCCTGCGGGAGGTCTTCGAGCGCGGGGACGGGGTAGCGGCTGATCGAGTTGCTCACCTCGCGTTGCTCCGATTGGGGTGAAGAGTGAAGAGTGAAGGGTGAAGGGTCAAAACCATCAGCGAAGAGCAGCAAGCTCTCCCTCTCCCCCGTTACCGGGGGAGAGGGCCGGGGTAAAGGGGATCACTCTTCACCCTTCACTCTTCACCTGGTTCAGCCGTCACTCGTACTTCCTGAGATCCTCGATCACCTTTCCATCGTTGGGTAGCGCGCCCGGCAGCTTGAAGGAGACGTCGCCGCGCAGCTTGCACACCTCGCGCAGCGTGGCTGCGATGCGTGCGGCGAGACCTTCCGCTGGCGTGCCGTCGATTTCGACCTGCAGCGCCATGACATCGTTCTTGGCGGCATCGTGCGTCACGGAGAGCCGCCCGCGCAGGATCTCGGGATGGCGCTTGATGACCTCGTTCACCTGTGACGGGTGCACGAACATCCCCTTCACCTTGGTGGTCTGGTCCGCGCGACCCATCCAACCCTTGATCCGCATGTTGGTGCGCCCGCACGGGCTGGCGCCCGGCAGCACCGCGGACAGATCGCCGGTGGCGAACCGGATCAGCGGGTACTGAGGCGTCAGCGTGGTGACCACCACCTCCCCGACCTCGCCGTCGGGGACCGGATCGCCGCTGCCTGGGCGCACGATCTCGACGATCACCCCCTCGTCCACCACCAGCCCTTCGCGCGCCTCGGTCTCATACGCGATCAGCCCCAGGTCGGCCGTGGCATAGCATTGGTAGCCCTGAATTCCGCGCTCGGCCAGCATCTCGCGCACGCTCGGCAAAAACGCCTCGCCGCTCACCGCGGCCTTCTGGATGCTGCTTACGTCTCTGCCCAGCTCGTGGGCCTTTTCGAGGATGATCCTGAGGAAGGATGGCGTGCCCGCATAGCACACGGGCCGGAGGTCGGCGATCGCGGCGACTTGCAGCTCGGTTTGCCCCGCGCCGGCGGGGAATACCGGGCAGCCGATCGCCTGCGCGCCGAGATCCATCATGAAGCCACCCGGCGTGAAGTGGTACGAAAACGTGTTGTGAACGAGCTCTCCTTCCCGGAAGCCGGCGGCGTAGAGCGCGCGCGCGAAGCCCCAGAAATCGGGCTTGTCCGCCTGCGGCTCGTAGATTGGTCCGGGCGAGGAAAACACGCGCGCCAATTGCTTGATGGGCGCCGCGGTCAAGCCGCCAAATGGAGGCCGCGCTCTTTGCAGTTCCGTGAGCTGCGACTTGCGTGTGACGGGCAGCTTGGCCAGGGCAGCTCGATCCGCGATCTCGTGCGACTGAACGTGACTCAGCAGGTCCGTGAAATAGGGCGCATGTCTCTTGGCGTTCTCGATCTGCGCCTGCAGCGCGTGGATCAGCGCGCGCTCCCGCGCCTGGGGCGGTCTGATTTCCAGATCGTCGAAGTATTTGGACATGGCGCGTCGCTCGGCTGAGAGATCGGCGTTTCCTTCATCCTTCACTCTCGACCCTTCACGCCAGCCAGCGCTTGCGGCGCCGGTAGTGCTTTACGTCGCGGTAACTCGTTCGGCCAGAAGCCGACAGGCCGAGGTAGAACTCCTTCACGTCCTCGTTGCGCGCCAGCTCGGAGGCGGCCCCGTCCATCACCACGCGTCCGCTCTCGAGGATGTAGCCGTAGTCGGCGTATCCGAGCGCGATATGCGTGTTCTGCTCGGCGAGCAGGAAGCTCACGCCTTCCTTCTGGTTGAGATTCTTCACGATCCTGAAGATCTCATCGACGATCTGCGGAGCGAGCCCCATGGACGGCTCGTCGAGCAGGACCATGGTAGGCCTCGCCATCAGCGCCCGCCCGAGCGCGGTCATCTGCTGCTCGCCGCCGGAGGTGTAGCCCGCCAGGCTGTCCCGACGCTGCCTCAGGCGCGGGAAGTAGGTATAGACCAGCTCGAGATCCCGCTTGAGCTCTGCTCGCCGTATGCTGCGCGTGAACGCGCCGGCGAGCAGGTTCTCCTCCACCGTGAGGTGCTCGAACACATGGCGGCCCTCCATGACCTGGCACACACCGAGACGAACCAGCGCGCTCGGCGTCAGCCGGTCCACCCGGTTGCCCATGAACTCGATCGCGCCCTTGGTCACCTCGCCGCGCTCGGCGCGCAGCAGGTTCGAGATCGCCTTCAGCGTCGTGGTCTTGCCCGCGCCGTTCGCACCCAACAGCGCGACGACCTGTCCCTTCCGGACCTGAAGCGAGACTCCTTTCAGGACCAGGATGACATGGTCGTAGATGACCTCGATGTTGCTGACCGACAGGAATGGCTGTGTGGAAGCCTGCGGTTGCGGGACGGCGGCCATGCTTCAGCCCTCCTTCCAGATGCGCCGAGAGTCGCGTGGCGGACGCGTGCTGCCGCCCGATACGCGACCCGACGGCGTATGCGGGACGCGCGCCGTCGGGTCGTATTTGCTTCCTATGAGCAACTACGCGGGGTGATGCCCTTTTCCTTCGCGTAGCTCGTCGCGGACTCCTCGACCTTGTCGCGCACCAGTCTGCGGTCCGCATCGGCCGGCTCCATCCAGTCGGTGATGATCGTCCACTTGGCTCCATCCCACTGTTGGAATCTCACTAGGCCCGAGCCCTCGTGGTCCCGGCAGCTGGTCTTGGTCGGAGGCATGAATCCGACTGCGCCCAGCTCTTTCAGACGCTTGTTGTCCAGGTTCAGATGCTCGAGCGCCCATTGGATCTGCTCGCCGGTCACCGACTTGCCCTTGCCGAACTTCTGCTGGGCCACTCGGATCGCTTCCGCAGTGATAATGCCGAGCACCACCCCGCGGTTGTAGTACACCGAGCCGATCCGCGACTTGTCGGAGGCCATCTCGCCTTCGCCCTTGTCGTACACGTACTTCTCGATGTCCTGGATGACCGGATAGTTCGTGCCTGCGACGTTGAAGCCAGCGGCGATGAAGCCCTTGGCGGCGCTGCCGGCCGGTACGGTGTCCTCCTCGGCGCCCGACCACCACACGCCGATCATCTTGTCGCGCGGATAGCCGACTTTCGCGGCCGCTTTGAGCGCCGTTGGGTTCATCACGCCCCAGCCCCACAGGATCACCCAGTCGGGCTGGATCTGGCGGACCTGCAGCCACTGCGACTGCTGCTCGTTGCCCGGGTGCGGGACTGGAATCGTCGTGAACTCGTAGCCATACTTCTTGGAAAGGTCGGTGAGCACCGGGATCGGCTCCTTGCCGTAGGCCGATTCGTGATACAGGAGCACGACCTTCTTGCCCTTCAGCTTGTCGAAGCCACCCTCTTTCGAGGCGATGTAGGCGACCATGGTCGCCGCCTGGTCCCAGTACGAGGTAATGAGCGGGAAGACATAGGGGAACACCGCACCCTCAGCCGCGTCGGCACGGCCGTAGCCGATGGACACGATCGGAATGTGGTCCGCGGTTCCTTTGTCGATCAGCGCATAGGTGATCCCGGTCGACAGCGGATGGATCATCGTGGCGCCGGTGGGCCCCTTGTTCTTCGAGCGCTCATAGCATTCCACGCCGCGCGCGTTGTTGTACTCCGTTTCGCACTTCTCCCACGTGAGCTTCACGCCATTGATGCCGCCGTCGCGATTGTTCAGCATCTGCATGTAGTCGATCAGCCCGCCGAACACGCCCGACCCGCCTGCCGCGTAGGGCCCCACCCAGTAGCCATTCGCCGGCACGAACTGCTGTGGTGCGTCCGCCAGCGCAGCCCCGAGGCCGATCGTCAACCCGGCTGCGCTCAGCAGCGCTGCCGCTCTCGCGCGGATGCTTGTTGCGATACGAGGTTTCATCTAACTGTCTCCTCAGTGGTTGCAAGCTCCCTGCTTGGCCCCTTCTTTTTGGAGGGCAATAGGCCAAACCAATATACGCGATCTCACCGGCCAGTACAAAGCGATCGCTAATGGGGGAAAGGCCACAGCCGCAGCTTCTCCTTGACCGTCTGCCACAGCCGCGCGAACCCGAGCGGCTCGACCGCGAGGAAGAAGACGATGAGGGCTCCGAAAACGATCAGCACGACGTTCGAAATCATGCCCGAGGGCAGCTCGACGCCCATCGCGCTCGATAACGACTCGCCATAGCGGCTGAGGAAGATCGGGAATAGGGTGATGAAAGCGGCACCCAGAAACGAACCCAAGATCGAGCCTAGGCCGCCGATGACGATCATGAACAGGATCCGGAACGACAGGTCCAGGTTGAAAGCGTCGGGCTCGACCGTCCCGAGGTAGACGAATGCGTACAGCGCACCCGCGACGCCACAGTAGAACGAGCTGACCGCGAATGCGGTGAGCTTCGTCTTGGTCACCGGGATGCCGATCACCGCCGCGGCTACATCCATGTCGCGCACCGCCATCCAGGCGCGGCCGGACTCGCTGCGCACCAGGTTCTTCGCAACCAGTGCGAGGAGCACGACGATGGCGAGCACCAGCAGGTACAGGCTGCGCGGCGTGTCGAAACGGTAGCCGGCAATCTGGATCGGTGGTGCCGAGATCACCCCCGAGCTCGAATAATTGCTGAACCAGCCGAAATGGGTGAGCGCCCACACCACGAAGAACTGTGCCGCGAGTGTGGTCACAGCGAGGTAAAACCCCTTGATGCGCAGGCTAGGCAAGCCGAACAACATGCCCACCAGCGCAGCGCACAACCCGGCGAGCACGAAACCGAGCAGGATCGGCATCCAGGGAATCCGCAGCACGAGATTGTAGGCACCGAACGCGCCGACCGCCATGAACGCTGCCGTGCCCAGAGACAGCTGCCCGGCATAGCCGGTGAGGATGTTGAGGCCCAGCGCAGCGAGCGAAAGGACGAGGAACGGAATCAGGATCGCCTGGAACCAGTATTCGGTGCCGATGAGCGGGATCACCGCGAACGCAACGATCAAGACCGCGAGGACGCCGATGCGATCCTGGCGGATCGGAAACAGTTGCTGATCCGCCTGGTAGGAGGTTTTGAATTGGCCGGCTTCTCTGTACAGCATGCGTTGTCTGTGAGATCTGGTCGATGCAAAGAGGTGAAGAGTGAAGGGTGAAGAGTGATGCCCCCTCACCCTTACCCTCTCCCCCTGCCGGGGGAGAGGGAAGACGCGCGTCTATCTTCTCTCATTGGACGGACGAATGCGTGCGGCGATGTTCACCCTTCACTCTTCACCCTTCACTCTTCACGCCTTCAGATTCTCACTCACACCCTCTCGATGATCTTCTCGCCGAACAGGCCTTCGGGGCGCACCAGCAGGAAGAGCAATGCGATGACGTACGCAAACCAGCCCTCGATCCCGCCGCGCACGTAGGGGCCGAGGAAGACCTCCGCCAGCTTCTCGGACCCGCCGATGATGAGACCGCCTACGATCGCGCCCGCGATCGACTCGAAGCCACCGAGGATGAGAACCGGCAGGGCCTTGAGGGCGACGAACGTCAGCGCGTACTGCACCCCATTGCGGGCTCCCCACAGCAGACCGGCAACGAGCGCGACGAAGCCGGCCACGGCCCACACGATCGCCCAGATCTGCTTGAGCGGGATGCCGACGGCCAGCGCCGCCTGGTGATCGTCCGCGACCGCGCGCAGTGCGCGCCCGATCCGGGTCTTGCTGAAGAACACGGCGAGCACCGTCACCAGCACGGCGCATATGACGGCGGCGGCCACGTCGAACTTGCTGACGTTGATCCGCAAATGGTCCAACAGCCATTCGATCGGCATATCCTCGATGCCGATGTCGAGCCCGCGTACGTTCGCCCCCCACATCGCCTGCGCGATGCCCTCGAGCAGGAACGTGAGCCCGATGGTCGCCATGAACAACGAGATCTGCGGCTGGTTCACCAACGGCCGCAACACGAAGCGCTCGATCAGCACGCCGAGCGCCACCATCACCGCGGTCGAGAGGCCCACCGCGGGCCAGAAGGGCACGCCCTTGTCCATCAACCCGACCACGGTGAGCGCGGCGAAGAACACCATCGCGCCCTGCGCGAAGTTGAACACGCCGGAGGCCTTGTAGATCAACACGAACCCGAGCGCGACCAGCGAGTACATCACTCCCGCCAACAGGCCGCCGATCAGCACTTCGAAGAAAAACGACATCGACCTACCTCACATGGGATGCTCAATGCGCGACGCCGAGATACGCGTCGATCACCGCCTGGTTCGCGCGCACTTCAGCGGGGGTGCCGTCGGCGATCTTGCGCCCGTAGTCGAGCACGACGATGCGGTCCGAGATGTCCATGACCACGCCCATGTCGTGCTCGATCAGCACGACCGTGGTGCCGAGCTCGTCGTTCACGTCGAGGATGAAGCGGCACATGTCCTGCTTCTCCTCTACGTTCATGCCCGCCATCGGCTCGTCCAGAAGCAGCAGCAGCGGCTCGGCGGCGAGCGCCCGCGCCAATTCGACGCGCTTCTGCAATCCGTAGGGCAGCCGGCCTACGGGCGTCTTGCGGATGTGTTCGATCTGCAGGAAGTCGATGATCTCCTCCACCTTGGCGCGGTGCTCCAGCTCTTCTCTGCGGTTGCGGCCGAGATAGATCGCCTGCTCCAGCAGGGTGGATTTCATCTTCAGGTTGCGCCCGGTCATGATGTTGTCCAGCACCGACATGCCCCGGAACAACGCGATGTTTTGGAACGTCCGCGCGATTCCCTGCGCGGCCGCGTGGTGCGGGTCCATGCGGTCGCGCACTTCTCCGCGAAACCGCACCGTGCCCGTCTGCGGGTGGTACACACCATTGATGACGTTCAACAAGGAAGATTTGCCCGCGCCGTTTGGTCCGATGATGGCGCGGATCTCGCCTTGGCGCACGTCAAAGCTTACATCCGTCAGTGCCCGAACCCCGCCGAAGGATAGCGAGATGTTGTCGACGCTCAGCAGCGTTTCTCCGATGGTGCGGGTCGCAGACATTGTTTGTGTCTCAGGCGGTGGCGAGGCGCGAGAAGTCGCTGAGTGAGTGAAGGAGTGCATGAGTGAGTGAATGAGGTGATCCCCCTCCCCCTTGCCCTCTCCCCCGGCGCCGGGGGAGAGGTAGCTGCCCTACACCTGCTTCACCTCTTTCACTTCTTCACCTTTTTCCCCTCACGCCACTTTCCTCTCTGGGTCCACCGTGACTGGAACCATTTTCGCCTCGCGTATATTCACATCGGCGCTGATCGTGCCGGTGCGGCCGTCCTCGAATCGGACCACCGTATCGACATGTTCAAAGCTTCGGCCGGAGTACAGGGCGTCGACCAGCGCCGCGTACTTCTCGCCGATGAAGCCGCGCCGCACTTTTCGGGTTCGCGTGAGCTCGTCGTCGTCCGGGTCGAGCTCTTTGTGCAGGATGAGGAAGCGGTGGATCTGCGAGCGGGCGACCATCGGGTCGGCCGCCAGCTGCGTATTGACCTTCTCCACGCATTCCTGGATCAGGTCGTACACCTGCGGCTTCCCAGCAAGATCGGTGTAGCTGGTGTAGGCGAGACCCCGCCGCTCGGCCCAGTCGGCCACAGCGCCCAGATCGATATTGATGAACGCGCAAACCGACTGGCGCCCCTGACCGAAGACCACCGCTTCCTTGATATGGGGAAAGAACTTGAGCTTGTTCTCGATGTAGTTCGGAGCGAACACCGCGCCGCTCGCCAGCACGCCCACATCTCTTGCGCGGTCGATGATCTTGAGATGGCCTTCGTGGTCGAAGAATCCGGCGTCCCCGGTCCGGAAGTAGCCCTTTTCGTCGAACACTTCGGCGGTGGCATCGGGGCGCTTGTAGTACTCCGCGAGCATGGCCGGGCTCTTGACCAGCACCTCGCCGTTGTCCGCGATCTTGACCTCGACACCTGGCGCCGGAGGACCGACCGAGTCGAGCTTCACGTGGCCGTCCGGCTGCAGGCACACATACGCGCAGGTCTCCGTCGAGCCGTAGAGTTGTTTCAGGTTCACGCCGATCGAACGGTAGAAGCGGAACTGGTCCGGACCGATCGGTGCGCCGGCGGTGTAGGCGATGCGAACGCGGCTCATGCCCAGTACGTTGCGAAGAGGTCCGTACACGATCAGATCGCCGAGCGCGTACAGGAAACGGTCCCGCAGCCGCACCTCCGGGTTTCGATCGAGGATCTCGGCGCCGCAGCGCGTGGCCAACGCCAGGAGATATTGGAACAGCGCACGCTTCAACCGCGAGGCGTCCTCCATGCGGATCATCACCTGCGTCAGCAGGCTCTCGAAGATCCGCGGCGGCGCGAAGAAGTACGTCGGACCGATTTCGCGCATGTCCGTCATCACCGTCTCGGACGATTCCGGGCAGTTGATCGTGAATCCGCCCGCCAGCGCTTGCGCATAGGAGAAGAGGTTGTCGCCGACCCAGGCCATCGGCAGGTAGGAGAGCACCTCATCGCCGGGACCCAGGCCATCGAACTCGCAGCCGCCGCGCGCCGCGGTGATCAGCGCGGCGTGCGTGTGACACACGCCCTTGGGCTTGGCCGTCGTGCCCGAGGTGTAAAGGATGATGGCGATGTCTCCTGCGCTGCCTTGCTTAACTTGGCGTTCGTACAACCCGGGATCGTCGGCATCCAGCTTGCGCCCCAGCGCCTGCACGTCCGCGTAGCGGTGCAGGAACGGCTGGATGTAATGGCGCATCCCGCGCGGGTCCTCGTAGATGATCTGCTGGAGCTTAGGCAGGCGCTCCTTGATTTCCAGCAGCTTGTCCACCTGCTCCTGGTCCTCCACGACCGCAAAGCGCACGTCGGCATTGTCGAGGATGAACGCCATCTCCTCGGAGATCGAGTCCTGGTACAGCGGGACCGGTACGCCACCGAGCGCCTGCGCAGCCGTCATCGCCCAGTACAGGTGCGGGCGATTGTCCCCAACGATGGCGAGATTCTCACCTCGCGCGAAGCCCAGCGCGTTCAAGCCCAGCGCAAGGGCGCGGACCTCCGCGGACGCTTGCGCCCATGTCCAGGACTGCCAGATCCCCAAGTCCTTTTCGCGTATGGAGGTCTCGTCCGGGCGCGCGCGTGCGTGCTCGAGCAACAGCCTGGGGAAAGTGTCCGCGTGAGCTGCGGTGGCGATCATCGCAGGGGTCGGTCTCTCGTCGTTGGTCTTCTTGGCCAGCCCAACCGCGCCGGCGGGTCGGGTGGCGCGAACTGCGTAATGGTATACAGGAACGCGCCCGCGTTACACTCGTCTTCGCGTGCTGCACCGCGCAACCCGACGATCTAACCGGCATCGCGCGCCGGGTTCGCTCGCCCCTACGGCGGCGGCACCTGCGGCTACATGCAGTTACCGACCACGCGAACTTCCACCGGTTCGCTCCCGGGCTCCGTCGGCCTTCTACTCGTTGAGCCGGTAGAGGCCTTTGTCCGTTGTCACGTCGATGAGCGGGTTCTCGACGATCCCGTAAAGGTCGCCCGGCGAGATGACCATCTGCCCGACGTCTCGCGTCCAGGGCGCGATCGCGACCGCGCCATTGACCTGGGTGTCCTTGGTCAGCATCGCGTTGAGCGGGATCATCACGTACACGCCTTTGTCGTAGTAGGGGCTGCCGGGGGAGCCGGGGGGAGTCACGTCATGGCCGTTGGTGCGCGTATACCAGAAGCCGACCTCGACGCCGGAATTGAAGCGGCGCTTCAGCTCGAACCTCGCACCGGTATCCTTGGCCAGGAACGCTCCTGCGCGCACGGTCGCGGTCAGACCTTCGAGGTAGCCTCCGAGGTCGGGGATACGATAGTGAAACGAGCCGATGGCAGTGACCGTCTGGTAGCTCTGGAACTGGAACCAGCCATTGAACGCGCGCTGCTTGAGTGCGTCCACTGCAAGGTCTGCTGCCCAGCGCCCCGACTCCGGAAAGTACAGCACCTGGCCTCCGCCGCCTGCGTACATCATCTCGTAGAAACCGACAGAGGCACGCGCATAGGTCCGCGGCGCAAGCAGGAAGTATTTGTTGAGCAGCAGGCGGTTCAGGTTGACGATGCCTTGGTCCGCCAGATAGAAGTTAATGTCCGTGCGGACGTGCGGCAGAGTGCTGTTGTTCGGGTTGTTGACGTCGCTCACGTCCTGCGCCAAGGTCGCCGTGAGCGCGCCCACGAAGAAGAGCTGTCTTGCCAGCTCCCTCTGATACACGGCCTGCAGGTAAAGATCGTAGCGCAGCGCACCGCTCGGGTCGTTGACGTAGAACGCCAGCGCCGGGCTCACCTTGAATCTCTCCAACCCGGCGCCTTCGGTGTAGAAGGTGATGAGATCGCCTTGGGTGTTGCTGAATAGCTCTACGTGATAGGGTTGGTCGAAGCTTTCCAGCATGACCGACCTGGCGTCTGAGGGGAATTCATCGGAGGGCGCCGCAAAGCGCACCGTGATATAGGGCTCGATCTCCTTCCGGCTCATCATGCCATTGAAATAGCGCTGGAGCCGTGCCACGTCGGTGAAGGTATACACGGCGAACGGCACGTCGGCGATCATGTAGACGATCTCGATCTCGGTCGTTTCCAGCGGGCTCGTGAGCAGGATCACCCTTGCCGCTCGCCCGACTGCCCGGCTCACGAGCGAGATTCTCGTGTTGGTGAGCTCAGCCTTCACCGTGGTGCCTTCCAGGCGCACGCGGATGACCTTGAAGTCCTCCTTGAGCAGCTCGCTCACCATCCGCTCGCCATATTTGCGGTCTTCCTGCCACTGCGCCAGTGTGGGACGCGGCGCGATCGTCGTGTAGACCTCGGGCTCGTCGACCTTGGGAACGAATTCCCTGTCCTGCAGCGGGACCGACACGTATCCGTTGAAGGCCACCGTGTCGTGGTTGTAGCTCACCTGGGCGCCCAGCCATTTCCAGCGGTACTCGAGGCCTCCGACAAAGCCCTTCGTGCGCTGATTTACGCCGCTGAGGTTGGCGCCATAGTCTTGAGACCACTTGGTGGCGTCGTACTCGGCGACCACCCCGAGCCCGGGCAGGAATTCCGGCTTGTACCGTACACCGCCGTAGAACCCGTCGATGCGGTTGATCCCGTAGCCGAGCGTGAAATCGAACGAGGAGACGCGTTTGCTCGCGGCGAGGAACCCCGATTTGAAGATCGTGGTACCGTAGAGGTCGTAGCCACCGACGGACACCGACGGGATGTATTTGCTTTCCTCCAGCACGTGCAGCTTCAACCCGAGCTCCTTGTCTTTGTAGCTGCCGTAGGTGGACTGGAACTCGGTGCCCGTGAACGCCGGCACGTCCATGAGGCGTGTATAGCCCACGTTGAGCTCCAGGAACTTCAGGAACGTCAAGCTGGACCAGGCTTCCGCGTACGGCTGGGAGTAGGAGTAGCCCAACCGCCACGTGCCGTCCGGTTCGACGCGACCGTCCGGCATGTTGATGAGACCGGTCTGCCCTTGGAGGTCGGGCTCGCCGCGGGCAGGGCCGGCCGTCAGCCATGCAAGGCCGGCCGCGATGATCGCCAGAGAGAGTCGCTTGAACGCCACAGGGCTCTCGTTGCGTAACTGGCTCTGCCAGGTCGCTGTGTGCGGACGCTAGCCGAGGCGCAAAGCACTCTCTCGGCTGCTTGCCGAAGCTAGTGGGCCCGGTGCGGGAGGTCGGTGATGGAGGAGGATGACATGGGCAGTAGAGCCCTCAGCGCCGTTAAGCGCGGCGAGCGACAACGGTCAGCCGGGAGTCTTCGCTGCTCGCCTCGCTCGTGCGGCTGCGCTACCCGCGCCCCCCTTGTGCAAGATCCACCGCAGCCCTTCGCAAGACCGCAGTGCCGACCGCTGCGCCGGGCACGCTTCGTATCCTCCCTCGAATCACGCTGTCTACGGCTTGGGGAGACGATGGCCGCCTGGGCCGCTTCGAACCGCCGGCGCATCATCCCCAATACGGTCGTGGCGGCGCTGTGCTGGCGTGAAACTTCGAGCCCGAGGCAGCTGCCGTCCAGGATGCCACCAAGTGTTTGGCTGGGATCAAGCCCCGCCGCGACGTGAAGATCGCGACGAGCGGAAGTCGACCCAGCATCACCGCCGAGGCTTGTGCCCCGACCCATGAGGCGGGCCACCAGCCTCTGCGGGACGTATACGCTGCGGCACAAGCGTGCCGCAGTTGCGACCCTCCCGATCTTCGCTCTCCTACCGCCCTGCCGCCGGAAGGCCGCCACACATCGCTCCGCGGCGGTCGCGCCGCGGAGTGTTACCCAGCGACTATCCCACCTGCGCTCAGTGGTGCGTCGTTGTCGTCGTCGGATTCGCGCCGGTGCCGGCGCTGATTGCAGCGGCCAGTCCGAGACCGACCAGCGTGAAGAACCCTACGGCGCCTACGACCTCTGTGTTGGGGGGAGGCGCTGACCCCTGCGACGCGCCACCGGCCGGTTCGTCCGCCGACAGCGCCAGGATGGGCGCGCCCAGTAACAACGTGGCTGAAAGTACCGCAAGCATTTTCTTCATGATTGTCTCCGATAAAGGAACTACGCAACGCCGATCCAACTTGTGCTCTTCGCCCGTCTGTCTCGATCCCTCTCAGAAGCCTCCACCCGAAACATACAACAAAACCAGTCGCCCCGCGACCTGCCACGCGAGCCTCAGTTACATGGAGCCCAGTTCACCGCATCATCGGCTATCACCGCACCGGGTTTAGCGTCCCGAGGCAGGAATGCTGCGACTTGCGGCGGCACCTGTGTGAGCCTCACTCTCAATACCTGTCCGTCGAGGCTATCGACCTCTCCCCGTACGAGCTCCGGCAACGGCTGACCCGGCCGCATCAAGGAGCATACCTTTACTCCCGCGTGGAAGGCTTGCTCCTGTGAGTGTCCGGACTGGATGCGGGAACGTTCCATCGGGGACAACCCCAACCGCTGGTTCTTCTCCCACGGGCCTTCGTACTTATCGCCGTTGGGCCAAGTGTATACACCCCATCCCTGGCGCATATCGTGAACGAACTGCCCGTCATACTGCTCGCCCGCCCATGGAGTTCCCTGGCCCCAGGTGTAGACCCCATGTCCTTCCTTGAAGTCGTCCTTGAACTCGCCTTCGTAGCGGTCGCCCCAAGGCCAACTCTTCACGCCGTCCCCATCCTTCATTCCGCGGTCGAACTCACCCTCATACACCGCTTTGCCGCGCGCCATACCTTTGCCCTGCGCAAGCCCCTTCACGCAGGGCCCTTCGTAGCTATCGGCCAGTTCCGGGTCCATCACCTTGCAAGGTGGCGCCGCCTGCGCGCCCCATGCGACCGAAGTCAGCAGGATTGGCGGCGCCAGAACGATCCACCCGAGCCATAGCGGTCTTACCACTTCTGCTGTGCACTCACACGGTTGTGGTGGACGCTCCTGCGGAGCTTTCTAGCCAGGGCAAACATTCGGCGCCAGTACTGCATGATGATGCAATAAGCGGCGAACGTCGCGACGAAGCCGTAGCTGAGCACGGACTCCGGCACGCCGCTTCGCCATCCGAACAAACCGATCGCTCCGAGCATGCACGACAGCGCTAAGATGACGAACAGCGCCCATCCTTCGCTGAGGCCCATGATCACTAGCGTGTGATGGATGTGGCGCCGGTCCGGCGCGAAGGGGCTCTGCCCGCGCAGCATGCGGCGAACCATCAGATAAGTGGTGTCCAAGATCGGCACGCCGAGGATCCACACCGCGGAAATCGGGTACAGCTTTCCCGCCGTCCCGCCATGCTGAGTCAGATCCACGGCAAACCACCCCAGTACCAGACCAAGCGCCATGCTGCCTGCGTCGCCCATGAACACCTGTGCGCGCCCCTTCACCGGGTAGCGCAAGTTGAACAGCAGGAATCCGCCGACCGCGCCCATCAAGAGGAACAGCAGATCCATCTGCGGTGACGCCGCGCAAAGTGCCGCCGCGCCAGCGAGCCAGATCATGGCCGTGACGGCCACGCTGCCCGCGAGGCCGTCCATGCCGTCGATCATATTCATGGCGTTCACCACACCGACCATGGTGAACGCGGTGAACGGCAGCGCCCAGGCTCCGAGCTTCACCGGTCCCGTGCCGCCGATGTCGCCGAGGCTGTAAATGACCTGGTCGGCCCACGATGTCATGAATACCACCGCTACGATCTGCGCGATGAGCTTGGTGCGGGCGGATAGGTCGTGACGATCGTCGAGTGCCCCAGTGATCGTGAGGAGCAATGTACCCAGGAGCAGGGGAGCGAGTCCGCGATAGTTCTGACCGAAGATCGCGGCGAAGGCCATGAACGCGAACATCATGGCGATCCCGCCAATCACCGGCACCACCGCGTGGTGCATCTTGCGGCCCGAGGGCCGATCGACGAGGCCGGCCCTGTGTGCGGGCTGACGCAACAGAATGGTCAGCGCAACCGAGCCGAGGAAAGCTAGCAGGACCTGGATCATCGTCCGGTTCCTTTATACTTTGTTAAATTGGTCTCCCGCCCGGATCGCACTTGTTCGGCACCGCGCGCGAGTGCATCATGCTCACGCGCAGCCCCTCGGCGTTTCCGAGCCCTGCCGAACGAGAAGGAGAACCGCGGTTGCTCCGGAATCGGTTCCTGTAACCCGCGTAGGCTTCGTCTGCCCCGCTGAAGCTACCCTCCCAACCCGCTCGAAGCTAGACTTCAGTTTACGCCTCTACACCGTTTTGTCCATACACCTTTCGTTTGATATGGATCGCCGGAGTCGCCTCTAGCGAGCGATCGCTGACGGCCCGGGCAGGAGAGGGTCCAGCGCCGATCGAGGCAGATGAGAACGTGCTGCCATCGGCGGCTGCGTAGTGCCGATACATCGGCAACTATCGCATGCGCCGTTTGACCTACGAGCGCGACGGTTGGAAGCGAAACGGTCGACGCGAACCGAGACAGACGTTCGTGGCGGCGGGACCGTGGCTGCTCGCTCTCACTCCAGCACACCAAGGGGTCCTCGGCGCGAACTGCGGGAGAGCGACGCTGCCGGATCGCGCCGGAGGCCCGCTGAATGCGAGGGCCATGCGACCTGCCTACCGCTCAGCGGCAATCCGCCGAGCGGTCGAACGCTTCGAGGATATGGCCGGCCAACACCTCACCGGTCGCCTGCCGGCGATGCCGCGACTTTCTTCTCGTCCTTCCGAGCCGCGCGGCGCATGTCCGATCCATGGATGCGCTCGTTGACTGCATCGCGCGAGTCCAACAGCCGCCCGCTCTGAAAGTCCCAAGCCGGGAAGAAGTCGCTGTCGTGCTCGCGCTTCCATGTCTTCAACATCGCGATCTGGTCGTAACAGCCTTTCATGTCGTTGTGCTTGCCGCAGCCAAGCATGTGGTAGATCTCATGGCGCGTGACATCCACCGGCGGGCTGATGAGCTGATTGAAACTTATGCGACGGGCTACGGCATAGCCGTGCGTCAGCGTGTCCGTATTTACCGCCCCTAAGTATTCCGGTGCGACCAGACTCCACATGAAGTCGCCGAAGTCGCGTCCGATCAGGGCCAGGACCCGGTCGCAAGGCGCCTCCAACGGCTCTTTGCGCAACGCCGCCATGATGCCTTCCATCCGGGGCGCCGGCCGCGGCCAGCGCTTGATCTGTGCGATCTTCACGTCCAGACCGTAGAGCGGCGCTTCGTCCTGCCACGCCTCCGTCACCAGGGCGCGCGCTTCGTCGTCGCTGATGCCGTTGTCCACGTACAGGCAAACGGACAAGGTCTCGGGCGGTCCGAAATCGTGCTGCGCGCGGTTGGTTTGATCTTGGTGGCCCATGCTGGTGCAGGCACCTAGCACCAGCGCGGTACAAAGCGGAACTACGCGTAACAGCCGACCCATTGAAGCTCCTTTTCAGACGTGTCGCACCGAAAAGGAACACGGGCCACAAGATCGGCCGACGCGCCGACGAGCGCGCGCAGCCTTCTCTCTTCTTCGGTAGCTCGGCCGTCCGCCGCTGAAGGCGGACCTGCAACTTTGCGTCCCAGCCTTGCGGCTGGTTTGCCTTTTCGGAAGAGGTCTCCGCGCCGACTGAGAGCAACATCCGTGCCGCGCGCGGCGCGAGGCCGACGCATTCGGGGGTCAAGCTCGCGCCGTTTCGGCGATCGGCCGGCGACACAGGGAGTGCCGAGAGCCAGGAGCTCCAAACGAGATCCGATCTTCGGTCGCGCGGTGTCGCCTGGACCACACACGTTGCGGCGGCGCGCTCAGGAGATACAGGTCGCTGGTCTCCCGGTGAGCGACGGGGCGAGCCCGCGCTCCGTTGCACCGAGACAAAAAGCGCCGGCTCGCGGGCAAATCTTGCCGGAGGTCGGGCGCGCCGCTACGGCGTTCCCGTTACCTGACGCGAACCGACGCGGCTGTCACGCCCGATCCTGTCCGGCGCGACTCAGCAAAGTCTCGTGGAGACCGGGACAGGCAGGTCGGATCCGCGCGGCGCACGTCTCACGCCTCACGGCATCCGATCTCGTGAAGACTCCACCCACGGGAGGGCCAACAATGACACCGCGGCCTCGCCTATGTCGTATGCCATGCGGGTACGGCCCGCTGGTCTCACAACGCACCTGGTCGGCAACCGAGGTCATCCCGCCCCGCTGAAGCACCATCTACAACAGCCGCACAAGTTCAGCAGAGGTGGGATGCTGCTTGTTGAAGAGTCGCCTTCGGGGCAGCGCGCGCGCAGGCCGGGTTGCTCGCTTCCGGGCGAGGTTCGGGCTGGGCGGACGGTCTTCGTAGCGCAGATCCGTGCTGCGTCCACGAACTGGGTCTGGGTTGAATAACGGGCTCATGGAATCCGATGCGCAGCTTCATTCCGGCATCGCTCAGTGCAATCCACCACGCGCATCTCAGCGCTCGTGGTCCGCCGCACGGCGCACTTCGCCTCTCGATCTGCAACACATCGACTTGCGCGCACTCGCATATCCTTCCCTCGCGATTTCGTCAGCGTGGGTGAATAGCGTCGCCGTGCTTGCTCATCCTGTGCAAGCGAGGTAGTCTCGACTTCGCACGTTCGCCTCGAGTTTGTACCGTTAAATGTCCATCTGCCTGGCATACACGGACAGACCGGATTAACAGATTTGATGAAGAAGCGGTTCGAGGTTTTGGTTTGTTCGGCGGTAAATCCATTCGGAGTCATCAGCGCGGCCATCGATCTGCGGTCGGATCTTCGTTGTAGATTTGTCAACGAAGGTTACGCTCCGCCGAGAGTGCAGGCATGGCTGTTGAGCGCAACCCAGGCCGTCGAGGATCGTTGGCCGAAATGCACCCGCGCTCGGCGTGCGCCCGGAGACAAGCCGTGCCACGAGCGCTCACTATCCTCGTCTGAGCCTGGCGAAGGTGTGGCCACGTGCCGCAGACTGCTGGTCCGCGGCGCCATGCTTCTCATGCCGACGATAGCCTGTTTGGCTATATGTACAGCATCGTCAGGCGAGGATTCCTTGCGCAAGGTCGGGCCTGAGTTATGTGCGGTCTACCAAGCCTGTACCACGAGCAAACAGACTGGCCGGCCGCTGGTCCTGCCGAATCCGAGGATACGAGTCGTCGAGGACCGCGTGCTGGAAGACGTCGTCGCGTCCGGCGATGTCGGCGATGTGAAGGTCGATCTCATAGCGCTGGGCATGCGCAACGCAGAGACGGCCGGACGCATCGTGTCTCGCCAGCTTCCCATCGCCGCGATTCCCAGCTTGGCGGTACTGCCCAGTCTCAAGTTTGCGCGCGCAGCGATAACGGCGCCCCACGTCGGCGCCGGCCAAGGAGCTCAATGGTGCCGCAGTAGCTGATCGCTCGGGCCCATGCCCGAACGACGCGGAAAAGGGAGGAAGCAGCCATGATTCGCACCCCCGGAATCTGGGTGGTGGTGGGCGTTCTGCTGGCGAGCGCCATGGAGGTAGCCGCCGACCAGGGATTCACGCCGGCGACCCGGATTAGCCGAGACCTTTCGATCTTGGGCGGCCAGCGCGCCGCGCCGGCGCGCGCCGGCGTTTCGGGGACGTTCGTCGAATTGCCGCTGACCGACGCCGGCGGTTGGGTGGCCATCGATGCCATCGCCGCCGACGATCCGAGTGCACTGGAAGCCGAGCTCACAGCGCTCGGAGCCCGCGATACCGCCATCGCCGCCGGGCTCGTCTCCGCGCGCATTCCCGTCGCTGCGATCCCGAAACTCGAAAACTTGGCGTCACTACAGTTCGCGCGCCCCGCCTATCGCATCCACAACGTGGGCAAAGTGACCAGCCAGGGCGATCACGTCATGCGCGCCGACCAAGCGCGCCAAACGTTCGGATTCGACGGCACCGGGGTCACGGTTGGCGTGATATCCGACAGCTTCAATTGCCTTGGCGGCGCGCCTGCCGATGTAGCGAGCGGCGACCTGCCGGTTGTAGCGGTCCTGAAGGAAGATCCAGCGTGTCCATGGGGCACCGACGAGGGCCGGGCGATGCTGCAGATCGTGCACGATGTCGCCCCTGGCGCGAGCTTGGCGTTTGCCACCGGAGAGGGCGGTCAGGCGGGGTTCGCAAACAACATCCGGGCGCTTCGCAATGCCGGCGCGAAAGTCATCGTCGATGACCTCATCTACCTCGCCGAGCCGATGTTCCAGGACGGCGTCATAGCGCAGGCAGTGGACGAGGTTGTCGGCTCCGGCGTCGCGTACTTCTCGGCCGCGGGCAACAATGCCCGCAACGCCTACGATCATGCGTTCGTACCGGGCGTGTACATTGCTCCGCAGGCAGGCATCTTCCGCGGCGGCATTGCCCACAGATTCAGCCCCGGCAATACGCTGGGGAGCTTCCTGCAGACCGTCTCTGTGCCTGCGGGCAGTGCGTTCATCTTGATGTTGCAGTGGGACTCGCCTTTCTACTCGGTGAGCGGACCGCCCGGTACGCAGAACGACCTGGACGTCTACCTTCTCGTTCGGGACCCCGTCAGCGGCTACGACCTTGCGACATGGGGCACCACAGACAATACGGTGTCCAAGGACCCCGTAGAGTCACTGGCCGCACAATGCAACGCACCGGCCCCGTCCCAGTGTGTCGGCTACCTGCTCATCGTCAACCGCGCCGGGACCAATCCGGGACGGTTCAAGTACGTCTTGTATTCCTATGGAGGTCGGCCGTCGCTGTCTCCAGCGACCAGTAGCGGCACGATCTATGGGCACGCAAATGCGCAGGGTGCCGTGGCGGTCGGCGCGGCCAACTATCGGACCCCGACCGTGCTCGAGTCGTTCTCCTCGGGCGGAACCACGCCAGTGCTGTTCGACATCGATGGAAACCTCCTCGGGACGCCCGACCCGCGGCAATTCAAGCCTGAGATCGTGGCCCCCGATGGGGTGGACACGACGTTCTTCGGCTCCGCGGACACCGACCAAACCGGCTTCCTCAACTTCTTCGGCACTTCCGCGGCCGCGCCGCACGCGGCCGGCGTAGCTGCACTGCTGCTGCAAGCCCCTCTGGCGCAGCCGCTGACGCCGGCCCAGGTTCGAAACACGCTGGAGAACACCGCGCAGAACATGGGCCCGCCCGGCTTCGACAGCAACACCGGGTTCGGCTTCATCCGTGCGGACTCGGCGCTTGACGCGCTGCATGTGCTGTCGATCACTACCGGACCTAGCGGGGCGGCGAATCCCGCGAACCCGGGTGGAGTGGTGAGCCTGAGTGTCACTGCGGGGGACACCTTCGGTCACGCGCTCACCTACGCGTGGACGTCGACCTGCGCCGGGGGACTCTTACCCGGCAGCTTTAGCAATGCCACACTCGTAACGACGACGTGGACGGCGCCGGCCAATGCCACGGGCGCCTCGCAGAACTGCGCGCTCAAAGTCACGGTAAGCGACGGCCATGGCTTGAGCAAGTCGGGAACCTGGACGGAAACGGTGCGCTCGGTGGCACGCGTCACCTCCGTGGCGCCGGCGGCGGCACCGGTGGGCGCGACCATCGTGATCTCGGGCAAGAGTCTGACCGACACCAGTTTGGTGACCTTCGGCGGCGCGGTATCGGCAGCGCCGCTGCCGCCCGTGACCGCGACTTCGCTGAAGGTGGTCGTTCCGGCAGGTGCGCTGACCGGCAAGCTGAGCCTGACGACGCCTGTCGGCGTCGGGGTGAGCGGGATGGTGTTCAAGGTGCAACCGAAGATCACGGGCTCTACTCCGTCGAGCGTTGTGGCGCAGAGCGACAGCGTCGTCGTTGTGACTGGGACGAACCTGCGCGCGGCGACAGGAGAGCCGATGGTAAAGGTCGGCGCGTTCCCGATTCCGCCAGCGTCGGTCGTGTCGAGCACGATTACGGAGCTGCAGTTCCGTGTGCCGCTGGGTCCGGTGACGGGCAAGATCAGCGTGACAACGGTGGACGGGACCACCGTGAGCGCGACGAACTTGACGGTGATTCAGCCGCCCGTAGCGACGGCATTCGTGCCCGCGGCGGCGCCGGTCGGGGCGACGGTGACGGTCAAGGGCACAAATATGACAGGCACAACGCAGATGACCTTCGCCGGCGCTGGGCCGGCGGCGCCGCTAGCACCGGGTACGGCCACTTCGCTCAAGGTGATCGTCCCGCCTGACGCGCTGACCGGGTCGGTGAGCATCACCAACGCGATCGGGACGGGAACAGGCAAGGCGATCTTCAAGGTGCTGCCGAAGATCACCGCCTTCAGCCCGTCCAGCGTGGTGGCGGGAAGCGCGACGCTCGTCGTCGTGAGCGGGACGAGCCTACGTGTGAATGACCGAGACCCGACGGTGAAGGTAGGCGCTG
>DATJVI010000015.1:0-2762 GCA_035501875.1 Burkholderiales bacterium | reverse complement strand
GTTGCCGAATCGGCAGAATCCTTGGCAAATTCCAACAACTACAAGCCTTATTCGAACTTTCATCTGAAACTCCTTCTGCAGCAGGCTTTGAGTACCGACATCAAATTCGCCAACTTCGTGGATGTCGGTTGTGGAAAGGGTCAGCCGTGCATATTTGCCAAGAAATATTTCGAATTCCAAAACATCTACGGCATTGATTTTTCCGAGCCTCTCATTGACATTGCCAAACGAAATCTCGCTAAAACGTCGTACAAGAACGTGAACTTTTTAGTAGCCGACGCCACGAGTTGGAAGATCCCCAATGGGAACAGCATCGTATTTCTGTTCAATCCGTTCAACGAAATAATCATGGAGAAATTCCTGGCGTTGAACCTGGATCATTTCGCTCGGTATCGCTCGCTGATTGCTTACGCCGTCGATGCGCACGTATCAACAATGCACCAGCTCGGTTTTGAAAGCATTTTTCGGTCCCAGCGATATCAACAATCGATATTGCGATATAGCGGCTCGCCGTCGCGCTGAATCGACAGCGCAGGGTTACGCGGCGCGAGAAGGACTTCGTCCCGATAGGTCTTGTTCCGGGCCGGTGTGCTCATCCGGCCCGGAAAGCCTGTGGGAAGCGGCTTCATCGGGTGTCCTTCAACGGCAAGCTGCGAGACGAATGTCTCAACGCCAATCAGTTCTTGTCGATCGAAGTTGCGAGGAGCAAGATCGAAGCGTGGCGGACGGATTACAACCATCACCGTCCGCACAGCGCCTTGGGCAACAGGAGCCCGGCGGAGTACTTGGATGGGGCAACGATGGGGACGACTGCGCTGCGTTTTTTTCCAGCAGTGATCGGACCTGAATCGGGACCAAGCTCACAAGCTCGTATCAACCAGCCTCGGACTGGCACTAAATCGGGTGTCACCTCAGCAGCCCTTCAACGGCCTCACGCCCGAGGTGGTGCTGGATGCGGCCGCCGCGGCGGGCTTGGATCCCGATGGGCGGCTCTTCGCCCTCAACAGTTACGAGAATCGCGTCTACCAGCTCCACGGCGCCCAGGGACCGCTCGCGCTCAAGTTCTATCGTCCCGCGCGCTGGAGCGATGCGCAGATCGCCGAGGAGCACGAATTCACCGCCGAGCTCGCTGCCGCCGAGCTCCCGGTCGCAGCGCCGCTCACGTTCGACGGCACGACGCTCATCTACTACCAGGGGTTCCGTTTCGCCGTCTTCCCATGGCTGCGTGGCCGCGCGCCCGAGCTCGATGCCCCGGAGGCCCGGCAGCTCCTCGGGCGCAGCCTCGCGCGGCTCCATCAGGTGGGCGCGCGGCGGCCCTTCGAAGTGCGCCCGCACATCGGCATCGAGCGCTTAGGCTGGCAGGCGCGCTCACAGGTGCTCGCGAGCGAGCTGCTGCCGGCCGCACTCACCGAGCGCTACTCCTCGGTGAGTGGGGCGCTCCTCGAGCGCGTGGTCGCCGCCTTCGCCGCCGTCGGCAGCATCACCGAGATCCGCCTGCACGGCGATTGCCATCTCGGCAATCTCCTCTGGAACGAGCACGGGCCGGCCTTCGTCGATCTCGACGACTGCGCCATGGGGCCGCGGGTGCAGGACCTGTGGATGATGCTGTCGGGCTCGCCCGCCGAGCAGCAGCGGCAGTGGGGTGAGATCTTCGAGGGCTACAGCCAGTTCGCGGATTTTGACCTGCGCGAGCTCGCGCTGATCGAGCCGTTGCGCTCGCTGCGGATGCTGCACCACGCCGCCTGGGTGGCGCACCGCTGGAGCGATCCGGCCTTTCCGCGCGCCTTTCCCTGGATCGGCGAGCCGCGCTACTGGGAGGGGTACCTGCAGGACCTGCTCGAGCAGATCGAGGCGATCGATGATCCGCCGCTCTTTCAGGGCAGGAATTGAGAAGTGGCGAATCCGTACGTGCGCGCGGGCCCGTTCCTGAGGTAACGTGCGCAGCCCATGGATGCCAGAACCCCGCGTTTAGGCCCCGGTTTCGTGTTCGGCCTGGCGCTTGCGCTTAGCGTGGCCGGCTGCGGCTCCAAGAGCCAGACCGCGCCTAAGCCCAAGGCGGCCGCTCCGGCGAGGGCTGCAACCCCGGCCGACAGCCTCTCTCCCAATCTGGTCGCCGCGGTGGCCACCACCAAGAGCGGGGCGGGGCTACTACAGGTCAAGTTCGAGCTCGCCGCCCGCCCCGTCGTGGGCGAGACGGTGGATGTAGACCTCGTCATGGTGCCGCAGGCCGATACCATCGACCGGATCACGGGGACGATCCAGGCGGACGATGGCGTGGAAGTGGTGAGCGGAGGGGATATCTCCACGACGGACAAGATCACCTTCGGTACCCCGATTCACCATGCCTTGAAAGTGCGGGCCAAGCGCGATGGCATCTTCACCCTGGCCGCGGCGCTCTCGATCGAGGCTGGCGGCCAGAGCCTGGCTCCGGTCTATTCCATGCCCCTCATAGCCGGGAACGGCATGGCCGATACGGGGGCCGCCCCCCCACCCACACCGAGTCCCGCCAAGCCGATCCCACCGACGGCGGCGAAATAAAACCTTCCCGGGAACCCGCCAGAATCGGGAGAGGCTTCACGGGCCGCCCCGAGGCCCACTCGTATGATCTGAATCGGGTCTGATCGACTTCATTATGTCAAACATGCGGAGCATGCGGACGCTCGCTGAGCCCCAGGAGGCGATTCCCGGGCAAACCACGACGCTCGTTCGTGCGGACCCGCGTCCCGACGATGGTGAGGATCTGCATCCGGCCCTGAGCGCAC
>DATJVI010000014.1:0-2187 GCA_035501875.1 Burkholderiales bacterium | reverse complement strand
GCCGACCCCGAAGCGAGTCCTCGCCGTCGGCGCCTGTGCGCTCTCCGGCGGAGTGTTCGCCGACAGCTTCGTTTGCGCTCAGGGCGCGACGGACCTGCTGCCCATCGATGTCGAGGTTCCGGGCAATCCTCCCCCACCGCTCGCGATCCTTCATGGCCTGCTCGTCGCGGTGGGACGCAAATCCCCGGCCTCGCTGGTGTCAGCGCCCCCTTGACCTAGCCCCGCCATGGTAAGTCTGACGCTCATCGTGTCGTGCTTTGCCGCCTGCGGCACTGGCATCGCGCTATCCCTCGTGACTCACTCGAAACGCCAGGGAGCGCTGCTCGCGTGCGCAGGCGGTATTGCGGCGATTGCGGCCGCGGCGGCCGGCGCCGTGACGCTCCTCTGCGGGGACACCTTCAGCCGAGCGCTGTGGCCGTTGCGGGGACTCGCCACGCTGACGTTGCGGCTCGACCCGTTGTCGGCGGTACTCGTGCTGGTGACGGGCCTGGTGCTGCTCCCGAGCGCCATCTACGCGGCCGGAGAACTGCGCGGCGGGTCGATGCCAGGCCGTGAGCGGGCTTTCACGATCATGTCGCTCGCGCTCGCGGCGTCCATCGTCCTGATCCTGATAGCCGGCGACGCGCTGCTCTTCCTCCTGGCCTGGGAGGTCATGTCGATTCTGTGCTACCTGCTGATCGCGAGCGGTCGGGGCGAGCATGACGCGCAGGTGGGATCGGCATACCTGCTGCTCGCAATGGGTGAAGCCGGAACGCTCGCGGCTGCACTCGGGTTCCTGCTGCTCGCCATGAATGCGCCCTCGGTCGAATTCGGCGCGCTGAAATCCGCCGCCGCATCCCTCAGTCCGGGCGAGCGCTGGGCGGTGTTTCTACTGACCTTCTTCGGCTTCGGCGTCAAGGCGGGCCTGGTACCGGTGAATTCCTGGCTGCAAGGTGCCTATGCTGCCGCGCCGCGCGCGTTCGCTCCCGTACTTGCGGGTGCCACGCTCAATCTCGGCCTCTACGGAATCCTGAGGGTGAACGCCGATCTGCTGCCGGCGAGCGATGTCACGATCGGGCTCGTCGCGCTGGGAATCGGAACGGCCTCGGCGCTCATCGGCATTCTCTATGCAACAACGGACAACGATCTGAAGGTGATGCTGGCGCACAGCTCCATCGAGAACGTCGGCATCATCGTCGCTGGCACGGGCGCCGGGATGGTCTTCATCGCGGCGGGGCATCCGGTCCTCGGGTCGATTGCCTTCGTCGCTGCGCTCTACCACCTGACAAACCACTCGCTCTACAAGACGCTGCTGTTCGTCGGCGTCGGGTCGGTGGAGGCCAGAACTGGCACGCGCGACATGGACCGCCTCGGGGGCCTCGTCAAGGTGATGCCGCTACTCGCCGCGGCCTTCCTGGTGGGCACACTGGCGATCGCCGGCCTGCCGCCGTTGAACGGGTTCGTCAGCGAATGGCTGACGCTTCAGTCCTTGCTGCGAGCGGCGGAGCTCTCCTCCACGGGTGCCAAGATCGTCTTCGCGCTCTGCGGGGCGGCGCTTGCGCTAACGGCTGCGCTGGCAGTGACCTGCTTCGTGAAGGTGTTCGCCCTGACCTTCCTCGGGATGCGCCGGCTTCCTCCCGAGCGCAACGTGAGTGAAGCCGGCCGGCCGGCGCTCGCTGCCATGGGGTTGCTGGCGCTGCTGTGCCTGGGCTTCGGCGTCCTCCCCACCTATGTCATCGCGCTGCTCGATCCGGTCTCGGTGCAGGTGAGCACCTCGAGTGCTTCCGAGGCGCTGGTGCCGCCGTTCTTTGCTTCCGCAACCGGGCACCGCGGGCTGCCGTCGGCGTTCGCAGCGGAGTTCCACGACCTCGGCGCGCAGGTCGGGCAGGCCGTACTGCCGGGGCGGGGAGTCGTGGTGCTGCATCGAGGCGGCGAGAGCAATCCCGTGGTGTTCGCGATGTCGAGCTCCTACATGGCGATCGCACTCATCGTGCTGCTGCTGCTCACCTGGCTCGTAGTCCGGCTATGGCTGACGCGCTCGCGGCGGGTCGCACGCGCCGAACGCTGGGACGGAGGGCTGCGGCGGCTGCTGCCGGAAATGACTTACACGGCAACGGGATTCTCCAATCCCGTGCGGGTGATATTTGATGCGATCTTCCGTCCGACGACGGTGGAGGACACGCGCGAGACGGTGGCGGAGCACTTCCG
>DATJVI010000013.1:0-4331 GCA_035501875.1 Burkholderiales bacterium | reverse complement strand
CCGGTCGCCCAACCCGGGCGGCGCCGCGACGACGTTCAGCCCATCAGGTGCTGGGTGAACCAGCCCAGAGCCGGCGTGGATGCGGCTTCGAACCCGGCGACGTAGGCGTCGAAATGTCCGCCGGGGAGGATGACGAGCTGCTTGGGATCGCGCGCTCGGCCGAATGCCTCGATCGCGAGGTCGGTGGGTGTGAGCACATCGTTCTGCGCCACGACCATCATGAACGGTGTGGGCGAGATGAGATGAATGTTGGCGCCCGGGTTGTACTCGAAGGCGAGTTCGAACGACCGCACGGTCTGCTGGTTTTTCCACTTCGGCGCGCGCATCTCGCCGGTCTGCATGAACCAGTCGTACGAATCCTGCGTCGGTAGCGCACAGGGCTGGCCCTGCGGCGCCACCACCGGCGCGTAGTTCACCTTGCCCGTGGTGTAGTGCTCCATGCGGTCGGCCGCGAGCCAGGCGCGGATGGCCGGAAAGTTGTCGGCGCGGATCAGACGGCGGAAGTTCTCCATGGCGTTGACCAGCGGCACCTGGGCGACCGCGCACTTCACGCGCCGGTCGAACGCCGAGAGCTGGATCACGTGCGCGCCGCTGTAGGACGAGCCCCAGATGCCTACGCGCTCGGGGTCGACCATCGGCTGCGTGAGCGTCCAGGTGATCGCATTCTTGTAGTCCTCGAGCTGCATCGCCGGGTCGATATGGCTGCGTGGCTCACCTTCGCTGTCGCCGAAGGTCCGGTAGTCGAACACCGTCACCACGAAGCCGCCGTTGGCGAACTTGGCGGCGAATGCATCGAGGTACATCTCCTTGACCGCGCTCCAGCCATGCGCCATGACGATGGCCGGGCGCTTCTCTCCCACCTTGAGCCCGTTGGGCACGTACAGCCAGCCCACCAGGTTCAGGCCTGCGCTCTTGAAGGTGATGTCCTTGCGAGCGAAGTTCTCGGCAGGACCGCCGGATTGCGCACCCAATGCGGAGAACTTAACGAGCGACGAGAAGCAGTGTCTCCAGCAAAGCATAGTGATGTCTCCTCCTGTGAAATGAGTCGGACTCGCAGCCTGCGATGTACTGTATAGATCGGGCGCGGCGCGCCGTCAACCGCCAGGCGCCGATTCGACTTCGACCCGGTTGCGTCCCGTCATCTTGGCGCGATACAAGGCTTCGTCCGCTGCGCGCACGGTCTCATCGACTAGCTCGACGGCCCGGTACTGCGCCACACCGGTCGAAACGCTGACGCGGTGCTGCGCGAGCGGATCGGGACGCTCGGCCCGCGCCATCTGCATGCGCACGCGCTCGCCGCATTGTCGGGCGCCGCGATCGCAGCCGGCTCTTCCGATGTCCGAGCGCGTCGACTCGTCGAGTCCGTTCTGTCGGAAGAGATTTCGGCGGCTTACACCACGGCCAGCTCGCGCATCCTGCGCTGCTGGGTGTGCGCACGCAGGAGCCGGGCCTGCGCTTGCGTGCCAAGCGGCCCGATGCCCTGGGCCGACAGCGCCGAGGACAGGTCCTTGAGTACGGATTCTCGGCGCCGCACGAGGGTCGAGGCGAAACAGCGCCAGAACACCCAGCCGGCGCGCTCCAACACTCTCTGGCGACGCACATCCTCGGCCCACTGCTCCGGCCCTTGGTGTTTGTCGCCGTCGCATTCGACCGCGAGGCGGGAGTCGGCCGCGCCTTCGACGACCAGATCGATGCGGTAGCTCCCGACCTGGACCTGCGGCGTGACGCGATACCCCTGTTGCGTGAGCCAGTCGAAGAGGGCGCGCTCGAAGAAGGACTCGCATCGATCGCGAGCTTCCAGCATGCGCGGGTCTTCGGAGGGAAACGGGAGCGCAAAGTGCGCGATCAGGCTGCGGCGCAACCGGTCGGCCGGCGACAGCTGCTCGAGGTCCACGGACCGCACGAGGTACATGCGGTCGCGCGCGCGCGAAGCGGCGACGTTGAACCGCTGCGCGAAGATGTCCCGTGACAGCGGCGCACCGACGTCGTTGGGCGCCGAGACCAGGGACAGGAACATGATGTCGCGCTCGCGGCCCTGAAAAGCGCGCGCATCGCCGCAGGCGATCTGATGCCGCTGCAGCAGCTCGGGCCCGAACTCGTCGTTGAGCCGATCCCACACGGCGAGCGCCTGGTCGTCGCCCAGCAAGGAGACCACGCCGATGGAGCGGCGGTGCAGGCGCGGGTCGGCGACCAAGCGGCGGACCTCGCTCACGATGAAGTCCACCTCGGCGGGATTCAGATCGTTGCTGCGCTGGCCGTCCTCGATGAACACGTCGACGAGAGGGGGGTCCAGCCGCTCGGAGGCTCTGGGCAGGCGCAGCGGCCGCAGCTCTCCGCCATAGAACTCGCGCTTGGAGTACTCGACGATCGGCAGTGCGCAGCGGAAGTGCTCCCTCAGCATCACGCCGCTCTCCGCGAACACCACCTTGGCGAGGTCGTAGATCGAGCGCTCGGGGGACATCTGCGCCCGATACACGGGCACCTGATCGCCGAGGAACCGCTGCATCAGCGCCTTGATCTTCTGCTCGTCCAGCCCGATCCCCTCGGGGGCGACCTGCTTGTCGTCGCCGACGATGAGCAGCTTGCGCGCGCGCAGCAGCGCCGGCAGCGCCGACAGGTCCGACTGGGAGGCTTCGTCGATCACCACCAGGTCGAAGCAGCCGAGCTCGGCCGGGAGCGATTCACAGACGCGGTAGTGCGGCATGATCCAGCAGGGGATGGCGGGGATCGCCTCGGCGGCGGCGTTGCGCGCATCCTGCCGGTAGCGCACCGCACGCTTGCCCGTTCCCTTGCCGATGCGTTGGATCGCGTTGAGGTACGCCTGCAGCGCGCCGCGCACCTTTGGCGTGGTGCTTTGCGCCAGCTTGAGCCAGCTCCGCTTGACGACGATGTCATGCACCGCGCGCGTGAGCTCCTGCTCCAGATCGCTGCGCAAGCGGGCGAGCTTCTTGAACTCCTCCTGCGAGTCGATCGACTCCAGGTGCGTCGCCAGGCGCCGCAAGCGCCACACCTGGCGCCAGTTCTCCGGCAGCAGGCCGTCTTCGCCGCCGGCGAGCGGCCGCCGCAGCAGGTCGGCATACTTGGGCGCTCCCGATTCGGCGACGCGCGCCGTTGCCTGCCTCACACTGGCGAGCAGCCCCGCTAACGCGTGGACTCGCGACAGCTCCCCGGTCAAGCTCGACCAGGATGCCAGCAGCGCGGACTCGTCCACGCCGGGATCGCCGAGCTCGCGCACCAGGAAGCGTCGGATCTCCTCCGCCACCGGTCCGCTCGTACCCTCGAGCGTCTGCTTGATCCGCTCGCGAACGCTCCATACCTCTCCCAAGCGTGCAGCCCCCAGGTGGTGCGCCGCGATCCTCTGTAGGGCATCCAGAGCTGCGGCATCTTCGTCTACCCGCCACGCGGGCGCCCACTGCGGGAAGAGCTTGGCCGCCTGATCGACCAGCCGGCTTTCCGCCTCCACCAGTAGACGAACGTTGCGGTATAGCGCGAGCTGCGTGGCCGCGGCCATGCCGGCCCGAGGAGCGCCGGGCGCCAAGCCCTGCCTCAGCTCTTCGGGGCCCACCAGATTCAGGCCCAGATCGGGCGCGAGCGCGTTCCAGCGCGCCACCAGCTCCTGCCAGATCTGCAGCAGGCCGAGATACGCCTGGACATGCTCCCAGTCGGCAGGCGTGGCCGGCGCCTGGCCGTTCACCAGCACCTGCTCCAGGCGGCTCTTCGCCAGCGCTTTGCCGAACCGTCTTGCCAGCCCGAACGCACGCTTGCCGTCGGCCAGGTTGTCTATCGCGTGGAGGAAGTCGGGATCCTTTTCGGCCTCCGGCGGCACGGACACGGGTCGAGCGAGAAATCCATTGCGCTCCTCCATCGCCTGGTCCAGCTCGCGGCCGAGCGCGTCGAGCAGCCGCATCGGCTCGGTGACGACCCCGCTTCGCAGCCGCCGGCGCAGCACCCCAGACCACGAGTACGCGCCGCGTGCAATCTGCGCCCGCAGCGATTTCACGTGTTCGATCTGCGCGTTGAGGTCGTGCAGCGCGGCGAGGCCGGCGGGGCTCGCGTCGGCGAGCTGGGGCACCTCGCCGGAGCGTTCCTCCGCTGCCGCCTGCGCGAAGCGCGACAGCTCCCGATGCAGTTGCAGCAGCTCCGTGATGTCCGGGAGATCGGCGAGCGAGGGCAGCGTCCGGCCGGCATAGTCGAGATCCTTGCCGAGCTGCCGGCGCGCCTCTCGCAGGCGCGCCACGTCCTCTTCCCCGAGGCGCGGCGCGAACTGCGGTCCTACGCCGAGCGCATCCGGGAACCACTCGAACACACCGGCGTGCTCGATCACCTCGCGC